>NZ_JBFTME010000012.1:0-211854 GCF_056396805.1 Rhizobium sp. 05N49 | reverse complement strand
GATGTGACGTTCACCGGCGCATTGTTGCCGGCATCGCCGGTGCTGAGCGCAGTTGCCAGCGGTTTGTGGATCATCAGCCGGGATGCGGCGTGATAGCTCGGATTCAAGCCCGAGATCAGCACGATCGACGCCGCCATCAGCACCATCATCACCGCAACGATCATAACAAGCCGCCGACGGATCAAGCGTAACCCAGACGTCAGGTCGAACTCCTCCGATTTCATTTCCGCCTGAAACCGGGGCTCATAATGGACGGCCGGGAGCGGAACGTTGCGGTCTGGCGGAAAAGTTGAAATTGTCATTGTGCGCTAACCTTTGCTTGAGGTTGCGCGGAGATGGTTTCGTAGAGGTTTTCCATCGACCGCATATACGCCTTCATACTGAAATGGTTGAGATAATGAGCGCGCGCCCCGGCTGAGAGGCGGCTGCGGATATCTGGATCGGTAATCAGTTTGGCCAGCGCTGCGGCCAAGGCGTCCTTGTCTCCGACAGGGACGAAGACACCGGTTTCGCCGTCGGAAATGACCTCCTCATGCGCTCCGACACGGGTTGTGACAACAGCAAGTCCGTGGGAAAGCCCTTCGAGCACGGCCATTGCGAGGCCTTCGGCATGTGAGGGCAGGACCAGGATATCAGCGCGCGCGCAGAGTGCTCGTGTCTCGTCGGCGCCAAGCCATCCCGGCATGTCCACCAGGCCCGAAAGGCCCATGTTTGCAGCCTGACAGCGATAATCCTCGACAGGCCCGTCGCCGGCCAGTACGGCCCGCCACCGAAGCTCTTTCATGACAGGATGGCTGAGGGCGAGCAGAAGTTCCGGAACGCCTTTGCGTTCGCTCAGCCGACCGAGGAACACGATCAACGGCGGCTCGCCCGCACGAACATTGTGTGCCCCGGGATCGGGGACACAATTGTGAGCGGTCACAAGGCGATGTTCGTCTACGCCCAGAAGCGTGGCGAGCGTCACGCGATCCCGCTGGCCCAGCGCCACGACACAATCAGCACGTTGAAACATGCGGCGTATGAGCGATTGCTGACGCGGCGAGCGTGCAGCAAAGTCGGTGGCATAGTCGTAGTCGTGCAGGTGCAATATGTGAAAGCACCCCAGCAAATGGGCAGCCTCGGTCAGGATCAGCTTTCTCGAGGTGCTGCCGCGGCCTGCGACATGGATATGGTGAATGCGTGTCGGATCGAGGATTCGATCCTTCGCCATTGTCAGGATGGCGCCCAGCAGGCGCAGAGACGACGTCGCAGCGGACCATCGGAAGCCCCTGGTGTCAGTGACGGCGTGTTCGCTCCCGCCTTCTTTAGCGGTGCTGGTTATATAACCGACCAGCCTGCCGATGCCGCCGCCGTTCTCGCAGCCACCTGGAACATAGTGGCGGACGCTTGCCCTCTTCCGCATCGCCATCTGGGGATCATCCGCGAGTACCTTCATCAGCATGATCCGACCACCTCGCGATAAAGGGCTGCGGCGTGGGCGCCGACCTGTTCCGGCGAATTCGGTCCTGTGGCCCATGCGAGCGCGTTGGCGCCGAGATTGTTTCTAAGCTCGCTATTGTCAGCCAATGTCCGGATGGCTTTTGCGAGCTCTGCCGCGTCCCCTGGTGGAACCACCATTCCCAGTCCGTTGGGCTGAACGGTCGTTCGCAATTCGCCCACGTCGGTAACGATCACGGGCTTGCCGAACGCTGCAGCAAGGTTGAGCACGCCGCTTTGGGACGCTTCGGTATAGGGGAGGACGACAATATCGGTATCCAGGAAAAGCTGGGCGACTTCTGCGTCCTCGATAAAACGATTGCGAATATCGTAGCGGCCGGCCTCTCCCATCAGCGACCGGAAGATCCATGGGTCGTCGCCCCGGCCTGCGACCGTAACATGCAGATTGGGGAGCGCATTTTTGAGCATGGCCTCGGCGCGGATCAGATGCTCCAGGCCCTTGTAAGCGAAAATCCGTCCAAAGAGCAGGACGCGGATAGTTCCGTCGGCGGGACTCCTGGTCATCTTCTGCCGCCGAGCGAGGTCGGCATAGCGATGGATGGCAGGATGCGACAGGACATGCACGTGGTCCGGGGCTTTCGAGTATCGATCGAGGACCATCCGCTTCAGCCCTTCGCCGTGCACGACGACATGCCCCGACTGCTTTACCATCAATTCGGGAGCCCAGCCGGGCAGTGTGCGGGTATCGGAATCGCCGGGATGCACCTCCACATCATGGACGGTGGTCACGAGCGGGATCGGGCGCCAAAACGGCGCGGCAAAGTTCAGCCACAGCGTGGAATTGCTCAGGAGATGAATGAGGTTCGGTTTCTCCTGCCGGATGAGACGTGTGAGGTGATGCAGGAACCACGGATTGGCAAGCGAGCGATGCCGTGGCCAGTCCAGAAGGTGAAGATCGACGGCAGGATCAAACCACGAAGCAAGATGCGCGTAGCGCCGGCGCGGGACGCCAAGGACGACCGGCATGTGCCGTGCGACGCCGCTCGCGAATGATATGGTGTAGTCTTCCAACTCGGAAACCAGCAGCAGCGCCTTCATTCCGCTGCCTCCGATAAGCTCAAGTCCCGGCCGGAACGAGGAAGATGATAGGCGCCACGCAACGCGTCGCGTGTCCGCCGCAACAGGTTCGGCTCTCCGGCGAAAAATAGCCCTTCGACAGCAAGCCTGATCCGGGTGCGCGCATTGACGCCATCCAGAACCGCTGCTGCCATCTGATAGGGATAGTGATCCGCCAGACTGAGCCTCGCCGGCAGATCATGGAATGAGAGAAATCGGTTTGTCGCTTCGACACTCCGTTGCCAATGCGCCATTCGTCGCTTCAGCATGGAGGCATCATCGATCGGCCGGTACCAGTTGTTGTTGTGAATTCTGTAGAACCCAAGTGAATCCGGCAAGGCAGCCACGTCGCCCAGAAATGGATAGATACCCGTAAGCCATGCATCGGCGGATATGCTGAACTGTTCGGGAATAGGCCCTGCGGCATCCCATGTGCTGCGTCGTACGGAGATGGCCGATGTCATCGGGAAGGGCCACCAGCCGGCCGATTTGGTCAGCTGTGGCGACAAGTCTCCCGAACACAGGGTTCGTGGGATCGGTTTGAGGGTTGGTGAGCCATCAATCGAAGTCGGCTGAAGCCGGTGATAGACAAGCGATACCTCGGGATGCGAGCGAAAAGCCGCTACCGTCGCGGCCAGCTTGCCCGGCGCCCACCAGTCATCAGCGTCCAGAAAACAGAGAATGCCGCCGCTGCTGAGTTTCACGGCAGTGTTGATCGCTGCAGCCTGTCCCGAATTCTCCTGAAAGATCACCTTCACCCGGCTGTCATAGTCTTCCAGAACGGAACGCGACTCGTCACTGGATCCATCGTCGACGACGATTATCTCGACGTCGGCAATCTCCTGGCTCAGGACGCTGTCGATCGCCTGTCCGACGAAGCGGCCGTAATTGTAATTGTTGATAAGAACGCTGATGCCCGGTCGCTCCATGACACCCTCTCAAGCCGCTTGCGATACTGCACCGCGATGCAGCAACGTGACTACGATCGAGTCCGATAAGATCTCCCGTGGAGCCAAAGGGGTCACCGCCAACGATGTCGGGGCGAGTAACGCTTCCATCTCATAATATGCAGAACCAGGACCAGAACGCGAAACCATAGGAATCCCAACCCTCTAAGCGTCAACTACGAACAATCAGCCTGCGCCGGAATCATTGCCTTATGTCACCAGATGCTACCGCCCAGCCATGGCCTTTGCGCTATGCATTCCTTTCCAAGCTACCGGTGATTGGACACGCGTAACATCTGCTCTTATTGGCAATCCCCTATCCCTTGGCCGTCAACCTTTGAGGGAGGGGGCCGCCGAAGACGTAGGCGTGCCGGGGTCCCTGGGTAGTGGGCGCATGCTTTAGGTGTAGATGCCGCCACCATCGGGGTTAGTTCGTCACGGACGTGGTCGGGCTATGGCGAGGCTGTTTCGATCTCGCCGGCCCATGTTGCCGTCGGCGGCAACGGTATCAAGATTGCGGTGACGCTAATCGAGAACGCCGCGCCGTTCGCCACCGACAGCGGTTCACCACGCGACGGGTGTGATCCTGCGCACCGTTTTGATGGTGCGCAGTCATAGGTCTGCGGAAATTGAGGTCAGTGCCTGGCGGTTCGTGCGGTTAGACAGGCGCCCCGATAATCGGTGGAACAATGTTGTTGGCGGCGAGTCGTGCCTGTACGTCCACACTGAGCGTTCCGCGAACACCGGGATGGCGATGGCGGCCTTCCTCGGCATAGGAGTAGGTTTCTGCATCCGACGGACCGAACGTCATGAAAACCGCGACACGATCAGGCGTTCTGCCGAGCCGTCGAATGAATGCTCGCGTCACGGTGAATGCCTTCTGAACATCCAGGCGGAGCAGTGGACTGATCCGCTCGAAGAACCTGCGCAGGCTCTTGTCGATCAATGTCGGCATCTGTCCAGCATGTTCGATGCGCACGTCGAAGATGATCGCATCGCCCGCTCGCACGCCGAGCCCCTTTGCTGGCAGGCTCTGGACCAAACCCTTGAGGTGGGATCTGGCCGTACCTTCAGCGTGGCGTTCGAGTTCTCGTCCTGGTCCTGCAGATAGAATGCGATCTTGTAGACCCTGAAGCTCTCGTCCGAGAAAATACTTCCGTCAACGCAGCGAGGATGGTGAGGGACGTCGTTGTGCCACGACGATGTAGTGTTGATCATGAGATCGCATTCGCCTGTAAGAACGACATCGAGCGGTCGCGTAATTTCCTTGAGGCGATTGAGGATTGCATCGGAAGTCATAAACCTGGCGATATCATCGACGACATACATGGCGTGAAGTTGGAATTTGCCGCCATACAGATATTTGCCGCCGGATCTTAGATACTGTTTGGCAACCTGCCGTAATCTTCCCACCTGCTCAGACGTCAGGACATTTCTGATGACGATATAGCCATCGGACGCCAAATCGTTCTGCAGCTGGCTGGTCGTGTTGGGGACCTTTGTAGGCCCTCCGGCGGGCATCGGTAATTCGTTTATTGAATTCACCCCTATTGAATTCATCATTGTCGCTCTCCCGACTTTGTCGCGCTCAAACCTCCCCAGCTTTGGCCGCGCTAAAGCGACTGTCTTCCGCGGTTCCGCGAAGGTCAAACCGCTCTTTTCGGGGTAACGCTTATCAAAAAGAGCAATCAAGCGTACCCCAGGGATACTGCCTTACTTCGAATATTGTAATTTATTTCTATGCGGAGCCAGAAATGTGAAGTCTTTCTACGTCCAATAGCTGGATCTGAAAGTATGGAGGCCGCGAGCTTGCCAGCATATTCTGACTACAGTTTCAGTTGGCAAAAGCGTAGGTCATGAGAAATTCACCGGCAGACAGAAACCAACCTTCGGTCCGTGATGTAAAGAGTTCCCTGAAGTGGACGAATGTCCTTGGTGTTCGAGTTTCCGCGGTCAATCTCAAGAGCGCGACCGGACTTATCCAAAAGGCAATTGAAGACGGCAGGAAGGAATATGTATGCGTTCGCGACGCACACGGTGTCGTGCGTTGTCAAAAGGATCCCGAGCTTCGGTCCATTCATAACCGGGCATTCCTCGTAACCCCTGACGGCATGCCGTTGGTATGGGCACTGAAACACGCTGGTCATGTTGAAAGTGACAGGGTCTACGGACCGGATCTCATGCTGTCCGTTTTCGATGCCGGCAGCTCCAAAGGTTTGCGCCACTTCCTTTACGGTGCAACAGCCGAAACGCTTGAGCAGTTGCAGGCGCGACTTCTCGCAAAATTTCCGCAAGCACGGATCGTTGGCTCCTACGCACCGCCTTTCCGCCAGCTGTCGATGCAAGAGGAGGCGGATATTGCCGACCGGCTCAATCGATCAGACGCCGATATCATCTGGGTAGGGCTGAGCAGTCCCAAGCAGGAGCTCTGGATGGCCCGCATGCGCGACCGTCTGGAGGCGCCGATGCTGATCGGTGTCGGCGCTGCCTTCGACTTCCACGCCGGCCTCAAGCGGCAGGCTCCAAGGGTCATTCAAAGAAGCGGCTTCGAATGGGCGTTTCGCCTCCTATGCGAGCCGCGACGGCTGTGGCGGCGCTACGCGCTCGTCGTGCCGACCTTCATCTCACTGACTGCCTTCCAGAGACTGGGCCTTCGGAAGTTCCCGATCGAAGACGCGGTTTCTGGATCGGGTGCGTCGGGACAAAGGCCGTAGAGGAGTAAAACATCATGTCCTCATTTGCGCCGTCAGCGATGACATCGGGTCCATCGAAGGCATCCGCCACAAATGACATGGCGTCGCGGGCAATTCCGACGGGTTCCGTGCCGCCGGTAGCAGCCAGGACCGCCGATCCTTCGGGACAGTCATGGCTGAATTCGCCCATTGCACGCCGGCTTCCTCGGCTTGCAACCTTGTCATTCCTCGTTGCGGGCGACATTGCAAGCTATCTGGTCGCTTACCTGGCTCTCCTGTCCTTTCTTCCTGGTGGCTCGGCGGGCACGGTGATGGAGCGTGCCTTCTGCCTCGCAGCGCTGGCGTCGATCGTTCTCTATGCGTCGGCCGGCCTCTATCCCGGATATCGGCTGCACGACCACGAACATCTGCGGCGGCGCACGATAGCGGCCCTCAAGGTGGCTGCCCTGACGGCATTCGGCGCAATCATCCTGCCTGAAGGGGACGGGATGCTGTTGGCCATCATTGGCTTTCTCGCCCTTGCACTGATTGTTCAGCCATTCATGCATTGGTTCGCACGAAGCCTGTGCTGGAGGCTCGGAATTTGGGGGGAGCGCGCGGTGATCATAGGGGGGCGCAACCTCATCCCCGCGCTCATGGCGCATTTCCAGGACCATTGGCAGTATGGCATCAAGCCGGAGTACCTGTCCTCCGAGGCGTCGGAAACATCGCCTGATGGGGGTCCGTCCATTGCGCTGATTGCAGGGGACACTGGCTCGCTTGCGCTCGATCTGACCGCCTTGCGCCGGAAGTTCGCCGAAGTCATCCTCCTGTCTGATACGCCGAGCCTCAAGGTTAGCGGTTTGCGACCTGCGGATGTCGGCGGAGAGATCGGCATTCGCCTGACGGCAGCCGGGAGTTCGGTCAACTCGGACCTGGTTCGGCGGATACTCGATCTCGCCATCGCCATCCCGGCAACGATCGTGGTTTCGCCTTTCATCGCAATTGCGGCAGCCGCAATCTACGCCATCGATCCCGGGCCGGTCTTCTTCCGGCATACCAGGGAAGGGCTGTCCGGCAAGCCTGTGCACGTTCTGAAACTGAGGACGATGTATCAGGATGCGGAGCAGCGTCTCGAAGCACTGTTCCGCGAAAACCCTGCTATGCGGGCCGAGTGGTTGAGCCATTTCAAGCTCAAGGATGATCCACGCGTCCTGCCGGTTGTCGGACATCTCCTGCGCTCTTCGAGCTTCGACGAACTCCCGCAGTTGGCGAACATCATTGCAGGTGAGATGGCCATCGTCGGACCGCGTCCTTTCCCGGAATATCATCTCCTGGCCATGGACGGTGAATTTAGAGACAAGCGCCGTTCCGTAACGCCGGGGCTCACGGGCCTCTGGCAGATATCCGAACGAAGCAATGCGGATATCGAGCTGCAGCAGCAACTCGACGAGTTCTACATCGACAACCGGTCCCTGTGGTTCGATTGCCAAATTCTTCTCAGCACAATTCCTGCGGTCTTCAAGCGCAGGGGAGCCTACTGACGATCCTCGCTTCTGCGGGGCAACCATCAACAACGGAGCACACCAATGCACGGACAAAAGCGAATTATGGTAACCGGCGGCACCGGCTTTCTGGGATCATTCCTGTGCGAAAGACTGTTGCGGGAGGGCAATGATGTTCTCGCAGTGGACAACTACTACACCGGATCGCGCGATAACGTGCTGCACCTTCTCGACGACCCGCGGTTCGAGATCCTTCGCCACGATATTACCTTCCCGCTGTATGTAGAGGTCGACGAGATCTACAACCTCGCTTGTCCGGCATCYCCGGTCCACTATCAGGTCGATCCCGTTCAGACGGTCAAAACCAATGTGCACGGGGCCATCAATATGCTCGGCCTCGCCAAACGCACCAAGGCGAAGATCTTCCAGGCTTCCACAAGCGAAGTCTACGGCGATCCGGCAGTTCACCCTCAGCCCGAGGAGTATCGAGGCAGCGTCAATCCCATAGGGCCGCGGGCATGCTATGACGAGGGCAAGCGGTGTGCCGAAACATTGTTCTTCGACTACCATCGACAATACGGCGTGGAAATCCGGGTGGCGCGAATCTTCAATACCTACGGGCCGCGCATGCAGACCAATGACGGCCGCGTCGTCTCCAACTTTATCGTTCAGGCGCTTCAAAACGAGCCGATCACCATCTTTGGCAACGGCACGCAAACGCGCTCATTCTGCTACGTCGACGATCTGATCGAAGGCTTCATTCGTCTGATGGGCGCTCCGAATGGCGTTACCGGACCTATCAACCTCGGCAATCCCGGGGAATTCACGGTGCGGGAACTGGCGGAAATGGTGATCGAGATGACGGGTTCGAAATCAAGCATCGTTTACAAGCCGCTGCCAGTCGACGATCCGACGCAACGCAAGCCGGACATCAGTCGTGCAAAGCAGGACCTGGGCTGGCAGCCCACGGTGAACCTGCATGAAGGTCTTGAGAAGACGATCGCCTATTTCGAGTGGAAGCTCTCTGGCGGAACCAGGAGCATGCCTGGCGTCCGGACACCGCAACCGGCTTACACCCATCTGCCCACCCCGGCCGTCGGCATTCCCGTTCAGGAAGCCGCATCGATCGGGACGTGAACAGCAACGTCGATCATAAGGCGAAGCGCGTTTTTCGATGGGATGGTGCCGGAAACATGAATGTGCATAGCATACCAACAGGAGCCCCTGTGGGCGCAATACAGCGGTTAGGGCCAATCGTCTTTGCAGTCGACGCAGCCTATGCCGTTCCCTTGGCGACCGCTCTCAGATCGGTCGCCGAGAATAACAGAAGCGCATGGCCCCTGGATATCCATGTCATTCATGAGGGAATAGGCGAGGAAACCAAGCGGAGGATACTCGATTCTCTGCCGGCAAATTCGACAGTCATCCAGTGGCATCCCATCGGCACCTTGTCTTTCGCAAGCGGGTTTTCGACGCGACCGGGCGTCTCGAAGATGACCTTTGCGAGGATCCTTCTGCCGCAGTTCCTTCCCGAGACCTGCAATCGGGCTTTGTATTTGGATGGCGACATCCTTGTGCTGGATGCACTCGAACAGCTTTGGAATATCGATCTGGGTGAGGCCGTGATTGGCGCCGTGCCGGATTACTGGTTGGATAATGTGGTGAGCATCGGATCGGGTGGCACAGGCGGGCCTCGGGTCGAACGCTATTTCAACGCCGGCATCCTCCTTATCGACCTCGCGAAATGGCGGGCGGAGGGAATATCGGAGCGATCACTGGATTATCTCGATCGTTTTCCGACCACGGAATATTCGGATCAGGACGCCCTCAACGTCGCCTGTGCGGGAAAGTGGAAAGTCCTGGATCGCGCCTGGAATTTTCAGTTCGAGCCCACCCAGGTCATCGCCCGTATCGCGCTCGAACAGAAACTCGCGATCGTTCATTTCGTGACCAACGTGAAGCCCTGGAAATCAGGAAGCCTAAGTCCGAACGTTGCATTTTACGATACGTTTCGATCCCGGACCCGTTTCGCGCTCACGCATCGGGAACGCGTTCAGAGCAGCTTGAAGCGTGCAGGCTCCCGGCTGCTTGCCCGATCCGCCTTGTTGAGAGCTGTGTGGGGCTACACGAAATCGGCGATGCTAGCTCGAAGTTCTACCCTGGCGCGAGTCAATCGAGGAGCGAAGCATATGTAAGAGTGAGACGACGCCAAATTCGGGTTCCATGAAATGCCCCGAACAAAACAATTGCCTGCGGAGGAACAAGTTTGCAACGTGTTGATGTCGTAATTCCCTGTTACAACTACGCTCATTTCCTGCAGGAATGTGTTGAAAGCGTTCTTTCACAGGCTGGCGTCGATGTGCGCGTGCTCATCCTCGACGATTGCTCGCCAGACAATACTCCGGAAGTCGGAATGGCCCTGGCATCCCGGGACAAACGGGTGACCTATCGGCGGCATGCAGTAAACAAACGCCACATCGCAACCTATAACGAAGGCATCGACTGGGCGGGCGGCGACTTGTTCCTGCTTCTCTCGGCAGATGATTATCTCTTGCCAGGCGCTCTGGCACGCGCGTCGGAGCTTATGAGCAATCAGCCTCATGTAGGATTCACGTTCGGGAACGCGCTGATAGCCGAGCCAGATGGCATCATAACCAAGCGCGTCGATCCTCTCGGCGGCAACAATATGCCCACCGTGCAGGTCATGTCCGGTCCGCAATTCATGCGGTTAAGTGGAGCAAACAACCTGGTTCCAACGCCGACGGCCGTCGTGAGAACGGCGTTGCAAAAGCAGGTTGGCGGTTATCATAAGGAACTGCCGCATACTGGCGATATGGAAATGTGGCTGCGGCTCGCATCACATGCCGAGGTCGGTTATATTAACGATGATCAAGCAGTATATCGCAGACATGCTTCGAATATGTCGCTGCAATACTATGGGCAAAGTATTCTTCCCGACCTCCGCCAAAGAAAACAGGCCTTCGATATTCTGTTCCGCCAAGGCGCAGACAGTCTCAGGAAAGATGAGAAACTAAGGCGCTTTCTCGCCAGAGATCTCGGAAAAGAGGCGCTTCGACTGGCAGGCATGGCATTCAATAATTTCGATGTCGCCACAGCCGTGGCCATTCAGCGCTTTGCTTTGGAGGTTTCTCCCGAAGTGCGAAATTCATTGCCCTGGATCAAGTTGGTTTGCAAACAGACCATCGGGCCTAAATACTGGTATGCATTGAATTCCCTCGGGCGACGCGTCGCAGGATAACGGGGCAGATCTGACCGGTTCAGAGCCAGTCCACCTCTGCACGATCGATGACGGCAGCCACTGGCTGATCACCTCATTGCTGATATGCCATGGCGCGCAGGAATGTGCTTCAGTTCGCCGACATTTGACAACTGCGAACGCACTACGATGGCTCCAGGTATTCGGGGAGCGCCGTAGTTCCGAGGTGCTACAGCATCAAACAATTTCCCCGGAGGCGCATTTGGTCACGCCTCCGGGGACAATTTTGAACGACAATGTGCCGTCACATGTCAAAGCTTTACGCAGATCACAGCGTCAGCAGAGCGTCTTGTTCGCACTCGCGCCGGAAATACCATTCTGAAACAGGTCGTTGAGCTTGAACACAACTTCCGTTCTGTTCGTTGCTTTGACCTTTTTCATGATATTGCGAACATGGACTTTCACGGTGCTTTCTCGGAGATTGAGCTCGTAGGCGATGATTTTGTTCGCCKTTCCGCGCCGGAGCGCCTCCACAACTTCGGCCTGACGATCCGTGAAAATACCGGCCAACGGACGAGCTGTAGCGTTTCCGGATTCCAGCAAGTGACGCATGGCGAACAGTGTGCTGGCAGGAACAAAGACGCCACCCGCTACAGACAGCGCGATCAGTTCCATGCAGACGCTGATGCTGACCGAGGCGGGGATGTAACCCTTGGCCCCGTATTCGATCGCCCTTACGATTTGGCCGAAATCGTCGCTATCAGCCAGTATGATCACTGGTATCGCTCCGAACTCCGAAGCAAGGCTCCTGATTTGGCCCGAAACGGCGGGATCATCGATCTTCTTGCCGCCAATGTTCAGGAGAATTGCCGAAAGCGGCGGATATTCGTCGCATTTCTGCTTCCACTCCTCAACACTTCCGAAAGCCAGGATAAGCAGGTCCGTCTTGTAGGCAGCCATGCATTGCGCGAGGCACTGCCGATCAAGTTCGCGGTTGTCGAGGATCACCAAAGAATGCTTTGGTCTCGACTGTAAGCTCATTCCGGTTGAATTATTCTCTATCTTAAGTGGAAGAGCTACGTTTTCCTGCCTAAGGTCTAAATTTGGCACAAGCGCTGAATTCACTTCTTCATCCTCCCCAGCCGAGTTTCCCTACGCCCCAACAAAACCGAACACTCAAGCCCTTCAGATGTAAGGGTTTGGCAGCACTAAAGTAGGAACTAAATACCACAGTTTCTGTTATCTTAAACTAGCTAATATAGGCTAATGGAGCAGATTAGTTCCATCGTAAGGTGTAAAGAAGACGTAATTCTTGGTATAAACTTATACGATACTCCGCGGTTCGCGGATTGGTTGATTGCGTTGCTCCCTGGTTACGAACCGAACCGCTAAACGTATGAAAATAATGCCCGCCTCCGGCGTATGACGGAAGCGCCTCCAGGCTTGCTCCATCACCAATGTTGATCGTTGACTATGAACTTGGGCGTACATCGTCCTAGGTAGATACGTCTTTAGGTGAATAAGCTTAGACGTTTTGTTTCTTTACTCCGATGATGAAAACAATTCTCTTTGAATAGAAGGAAATATTTGCTTCTTCGAAATGAAACCTTGGGCGCAATCACCTGATTGACGGTTTCATCTAGAAATCAGGGTTTGTGTGAAGAGTAAGGGGTGCATGCGTATGATTGCATCAGACGTAAGGCTGGATGATAGCAGTATCATCCATCATCGAGATCTCGTGAATCTCTATGGCTGCACGATCGGCGCGAGAACGCGCATCGGCACGTTCGTCGAAATCCAAAAAAACGTCATTGTCGGAAAAGACTGCAAGATCTCCAGCCATTCCTTCATCTGCGAAGGCGTGACGCTGGAAGACGGTGTTTTCATCGGCCATGGGGTCATGTTCACCAATGACACGTACCCGCGCGCCGTTAATGCGGATGGCAGTCTGCAGACCGATACGGACTGGGTCGTCATCCCCACACTGGTCAAGCGTCATGCGTCGATCGGCAGCAATGCCACCATCCTGCCTGGCGTAACCATCGGAGAGGCGGCGCAGGTCGGTGCCGGGGCGGTTGTAACGAAGGATGTGCCTGACGGCGCCATTGTCGCGGGCGTTCCGGCCAGGATCACCGGTCACGTTCATGACCGGTCAGTTAACATGCAAGCGTTGGGAGGAATGCGATGATCGGCATTGCTGTTGTTGGATATGGGTATTGGGGCCCAAACCTGGTTCGTAACATCTCAGAAGCGGCAGGCGCCCAGCTTATTTCAGTCTGTGATCTCAATGTCGAACGGTTGGCGGCAGTTAAAAGCCGGTACCCGGCAGTGACGATCACTGACAATTTCGAAGAAGTCCTGCGCGACCCAAGAGTGGACGCAATCGCGATTGCGACGCCGGTCTTCACCCATTTCAAGCTCGCAATGCAGGCTATGATGGCCGGAAAGCATGTCTTCGTCGAGAAGCCTATGGCATCGACGGCGGAGGAAGCCTCCCGGATGGTCGAGGAAGCCGCGCGCCGGCGGCTGGTGCTGGCCGTGGATCACACCTTCGTTCACACTGGCGCCGTCCGCAAGATGCGCGAGCTGGTCGAGAATGGTCTGGGCGACATGTATTATTATGACTCCGTCCGGGTCAACCTGGGGCTCTTCCAGCACGATGTGAGCGTCATCTGGGATCTTGCGGTGCACGATCTCTCCATCTTGGACCATGTGGTGCAGGAAAAGCCGGTGGCCGTTTCTGCGACCGGCATGAGCCATGTGCTCGGAGAGCCGGAGAACATTGCGTACCTGACGCTGTTCTTCGAGAGCAAGCTCATCGCCCATATCCACGTCAACTGGCTGGCGCCCGTCAAGGTACGGCGCACGCTGATCGGTGGCAGCAATCAGATGGTCGTCTACGACGATCTGGAGCCCAGTGAAAAGATCAAGGTTTACGACAAGGGCATCACGCTGAATCCCAATTCTCAGGCCTATGGCGAGAAGGTGCATCAGATGATGGTCGGCTACCGCAGCGGCGACATGTGGGCACCCAAGCTCGATATGACCGAAGCATTGAAGCGCGAACTGGATCAGTTCGTCGAGTGCATCGAGCAAAACTCGCGACCGATCACGGACGGCCAGGCCGGGCTGCGTGTGGTTCGCATCCTTGAAGCCGCAAGCCGGTCGCTCGCCCAGCGCGGTCGTATCATAGAGCTCGAAGAGGCGAGGCGAATTGCATGATCCCCTTTCTGGACCTCAAAGCGCAATACCAGTCGATCAAAAGCGAAATCGACGCTGCCGTGCTCGGTGTACTGGCGTCAGGGCAATACATACTGGGAGAGGAAGTCGTCCGTCTCGAGCAGGAGTTCGCCGATTTTTGCAACGTCAAGCATGCGATCGCTGTCAATACCGGGACGAGTGCGCTGCATCTGTCCCTCCTTGCGGCGGGCGTCGGACCGGGTGATGAAGTCATTACCGTGCCATTCACCTTCGTCGCGACGGTATCGGCGATCTGCTATGCAGGTGCGCGTCCAGTCTTCGTCGATGTGGAGCCCACGACGCTCACGATGGATGCGGCCCAGCTCGRGGCAAAGATTACGTCCCGGACCAAGGCCATTATTCCCGTCCACCTTTACGGCCAGATGGCCGATATGGACGCGATCAAGGCGATAGCCGACCACTACCGGATACCGATCATCGAAGACGCCTGCCAGGCGCATGGTGCTCGCTACAAGGGCGCGCGAGCCGGCAGCATCGGCACATCCGGCTGCTTCAGCTTCTATCCGGGCAAGAACCTCGGTGCTTGCGGCGAGGGAGGTATCGTCGTCACGAACAGCGACGATCAGGCCAAGACGATGCGCATGTTGCGCGACTGGGGTCAGGAGCAGCGCTATCATCATCTGCTGAAGGGTTTCAACTACCGCATGGACGCCATCCAGGGCGCCATCCTGCGAATCAAACTGCGGCATCTCGAAACCTGGACCGAAGCACGCCGCACACATGGTCGCCGCTACTCCTCGCTGCTTGCGCGAGCCAAACATTTGAATACGCCGATCGAGGCAGCGGAGCGGCGCCACGTCTACCATGTCTATGCCATCCGAAGCAGCGATCGCGATGTGCTTCAGCGCACGCTCACTGCGGAAGGCATTCAGTCCGGGCTGCATTATCCGATCCCTGTTCATCTGCAAAAGGCCCACGCCGATCTCGGCCACCAGGCCGGCGATTTCCCGGTCTCGGAGGCCGCGGCACGGGAGGTCCTCTCGCTGCCGATCTATCCCGAGATGCCCGCTTGGCATGTCGACCAGGTGGCCGCCGCGCTGGAGTATGCTTATGTCAGCTAGTCGTGCGGGCGAGGCCAGGGTCGTGCAGGCGGTCCATGGCCGGCATGAAAGGCCGGCGGATCCTGCCCATCACGCCGGGTTGGCCGAAGAGCTCAGGCAATCATACGGGCGCGCCGGTCTGATCGAGCTCTATGGTCGCTTCGCGAGCGGCGACGGTGTCGTCGATACCCTGATGCGGAAGGCCATCTGGCAAGCCATTGCGCGCAGCTGCGGCACAGGGTTGCAGGTTGCGGGCGGGGCCGGTTTCAAACATCCGGAAACGTTCGAAATCGGCAATGGCGTCTTCATCGGTGCCCAGGCCTATATCCAGGGGCGCTTCGACGGCACGTGCGTGATCGGCGACAATGTGTGGATCGGCCCGATGGCCTATTTCGACGCGCGCGACCTGGTGATCGAAGATTGTGTCGGCTGGGGCCCGGGTGCCAAGGTGCTTGGCTCGGCGCACACGGCACTCCCGGTTGATGTGCCGATCATCCGTACGGATCTCGAAATCAAACCGGTCCGCATCGGCGCATGGGCCGATATCGGAACGAACGCGACCATTCTTCCCGGCGTGACCATCGGGAAGGGGGCGATCGTCGGAGCAGGTGCAGTCGTCGTCTCCGATGTCGAGCCGTTTTCAGTCGTCGCCGGGGTGCCGGCGAAGTTCATACGCTGGCGCAYGGAAGCCGATCCTGTGCTGGATATATCGCGTGGAGGAAAATCGTGAGAAATCAACGGGTGCTCATTACCGGTGGAGCGGGCCTGATCGGGTCGCATATTGCCGATCTCGTCGCATTGGAAAAACCGCGTGAGATCATCATCCTCGACAACTTCGTGCGTGGACGTCGGGACAATCTCAGCACGGCGATAGCCGGCGGGGCCATTAACATCATCGAGGGAGATATCCGCGACAGAGCGCTGCTCGCAAAAACCTTCGAGGGCGTCGACATCGTTTTTCATCAGGCGGCCATCCGCATCACGCAATGCGCGGAAGATCCCCGGCTCGCCTTCGATGTTCTGGCCGAAGGCACGTTCAATGTCCTAGAGGCCGCCGTCAAGGCAGGCGTGTCGAAGGTCGTCGCTGCCTCCTCGGCCTCGGTGCTTGGTTTGGCCGAGAGCTTTCCGACCACTGAAGCGCACCATCCCTATAACAACCGGACGATCTACGGTGCGGCCAAGACGTTCAACGAGGGGCTGCTTCGCAGCTTCGCGGAGATGTATGGCCTGCGCTACGTGGCGCTGCGTTATTTTAACGTCTACGGGCCGCGAATGGACGTTTACGGTGCCTATACAGAGGTGCTGATCCGCTGGATGGAGCGCCTGGCGGCCGGAATGCCGCCTCTCGTCTATGGAGACGGTAGCCAGACTATGGACTTCGTCGATGCACGCGACATCGCCCGGGCAAACCTGCTGGCTGCGAAGAGCGACGTTACGGATGAAGTATTCAATGTCGCTAGCGGCCGGGAAATAAGCCTTCTGGAACTCGCGCAGATGCTGAGCAGCATCATGGGAGTTTCGCTCGAACCGCAGCATAAAGAGGCACGTGCGGTCAACGGTGTAACCCGCCGTCTTGCAGACATCAGCAAGGCCGAGAAGCTTCTGGGCTTCAAAGCTGAAATATCAATGGAGCAAGGGCTTCGCGACCTTGTCGCCTGGTGGCAGCTGAAGACTGCTGGAGCAGGAGGTCAAGCTGCATGAGCCCGTCACCATCTACAATTCCGGTCGCCAAACCCGTTCTTGGGGAGGAGGAGGCCGAGGCTGCGCGCCGCGTCATACTGTCAGGATGGGTGACGCAGGGGCCGGAAGTCGCGGCTTTCGAGAGTGAATTTGCCGCCTTTGTCGGCGCCGCGCATGCCTGTGCTGTTTCCAACTGCACGACTGCGCTGCATCTCGCCTTGAAGGCGGTGGGGGTCAATGCCGGCGATGAAGTCATCACGGTCAGCCATTCGTTCATCGCCACCGCAAATGCCGTTCGATACTGTGATGGAGTGCCTGTTTTCGTCGACATCGAAGCGGATGGCTACAATATCGATGCCAGCCTGATCGAAGGGGCAATCACACCCCGCACCAAAGCAATTCTCTGCGTGCATCAGCTCGGCATGCCTTGCGATCTGCGCTCGATCGTGGAGATCGGCAAGCGTCATCAGATACCGGTTATCGAGGATGCGGCCTGTGCGACAGGAAGCGAGATCCTCTGGGACGGGCGCTGGGAAAAGATCGGTAAAGCGCATGGCGACATTGCCTGCTTTTCCTTCCATCCCCGGAAGGTCGTCACGACGGGTGATGGCGGCATGTTGACGACGGCCAATCCCGAATATGACCGAAAATTCCGGCTATGGCGTCAGCACGGCATGAGTGTCACTGATGCCGTTCGTCACGGCTCGAAGCAGGTCATCTTCGAAGACTATGACGAGCTGGGCTACAACTACCGTATGACCGACCTTCAGGCTGCCGTCGGGCGCGAACAGCTGCGGCGGCTGCCGGGCCTGATTGCGCAGCGGAGGCTGCTTGCGGAGCGATATCGTGAGCGCCTGTCCGCTATTCCTGGATTGTCGCCGGCTGAGCCGCGCTGGGCTCGCAGCAACTGGCAGAGCTTCTGTGTGAGATTGCCTGAAACGGTGGATCAACGGGCGGTTATGCAAGCCCTCCTCGATCAGGGGATTTCGACGCGGCGCGGCGTCATGAACATCCATCTGGAGGGTGCCTATTCCGATCGGAGCTCGCATCGTGCCGCCACAAGTCTTATGCGAAGCGCATCAGCGCAGCAGCAAACAATCATCCTGCCGCTTTATGCTCAGATGACGGAACTCGACATCGCACGTGTTGTCGAGGCACTTCGCGGAGCACTTGCTGAAGCTGTGACCGCCGAGGTGCATGTACAACGCGATTTGGACGTCGCTCTGGCCTGACAGGCTATTGCTGTCTGCATAAAGAACAATGCGCGCATCGCCTGATGCGCGCATTGTTCTTTATGCAGACTTCGCGATCCATCCCCGAATGATTGCTGGCACGGATTCTGGCGGAAGCAGCTCGACCAGCATGCGCAGAGAATAGAGCCCGGCGAGAGCCACAGCGACGGAGCCCATCACGGTCGCCGGCCAAAGCGGCAGGACAGAGAATGCCAGGAAAACCAGCCCCGAGACAGGCAGGAAAAGCAAAGCGTGCCTGCGATTGGCGGGAGACCAGCGGAAGCCGGTAAGCTTCCGCACGATCACGTAGATCAGGATGCTGTGCCACACATAGAGCCCGAAAAAGGCCATGCCGGCTCCGGGGGTGCCGAGCAGTGATACGAAGAGCCAGGCGAGCCCTACATGCACGACTGCGGCCGCTACCTCAGTCCAGAAGAAAATCGCCTGGGTACGCTTCGCGACGACAATGAAACCCATTGGCCACGAGATGATCCGCAGCATCATGCCGAGGCAGATCCAGCGCAAGAGATCCACGGCCCCGTGAAATTCCGCGGAATAGAACAAGCTCATCATGAGCGGCGCCAGGGTCAGTGTGGCGAGCAGACCGGGACCGGCCAGCAGCATGCTGATTTCCGCCTGCTCGTTGACCAGGCGATTGCATTCGGCATTGTTGTCCGCCGCCGCTGTCAGGCGCGGATAGAAGTCCGTTCCCATCGCCTGCAGGATGAAGCCGGCGTAAAGACCACCAAGGCCCCAGGCCGCCTGATACAATCCCGCCGCCATGACGCCGCCTTCCTTCAGCACGATGAGGCGGATGGCATAGGCTGCGCCAAAGGTCAGAAGCCCGCTTGCCATGAAGACGAAGCCGAGCCTGAGCAGCGCCGACACTTCGCCGCCGAACTGGCGTACAGGCATGGGCGTGGGGTGTGAATAAATCCGCCGGCTGTACCACCAGGTCGGCAGGATTGAGGCGGCCGCGATTACCACAAGAGACGGTGCGATCGCCTGTAAGCCGAACAGATAGATCAGCGGAATGCTGATCGCCGTGCCTAGAAGCCCGGCATACACGTTGATGCGTGCTAGATCGGCAATGCCTCGTAGGCCTTGGATCAAGGCAGTCTGCCCTGCGGAGACCAGTCGAAAGAAGATTGCCAGAGACAGCAACGCAATGCCGCCTGCATGCTGGTAGTCGCCGAACGTGAAATTCGAGACCGGGAATGCCAGCGCGGCGAGAAGGAGCGCGCCAAGCAATCCGAGCACAAGCGATATGCGTCTAAGTACTGTCGCGGATCGTGCGATCCTTTCAGCGTCATCAGTGCCCGCAGCTTCGGCAATCTGGCGCACGCCGCTGCTGCCGACGCCGAGCCCGGCGACCGCCTGCGCGATATCGAGGATCGACCCGTAAAGGCCCATGAGCCCCACGCCTTCCGGGCCGAGAAGAACAGCCATGGCTTTGTTTCTGATAATGCTCAGGGCGACGTTGACGAGCGAGGAACCGCCCATCAGCATGGTCGACTTCAGAATCTGGGTGTAGGTTTGGCTGCTGGTCGGGGTCATGCGCAAAGTCATCGGACGCCCCTGGTCTGTATCTCGTGATGGCGCTCAACCTTCCGCAGAAGACAGCTTGGCTGCGGCACATGCTTCTCGCGCATCACCGGCTTACCTGGCTGATATGCGCCTCTGTCTGGACAGGCAGCCCAGCGGCGTCTTCGGACGCCGCTTCTGCCATACGTGCCTGGGTTACCTTGACCACGTCACCCGGTGCCAGTTCGGTCGTTTCGGATGCCTGGAATTCTTCGACCTGTCCGTTATCGCGACGACTCACGGTGAAGGTCAGCGGAAGTTCTTCGCCGCGCTCATTCATGTTGCCGCTGCTGGCGAGTTCTTCKAGGAGCAGTTGCTGCGTCGTGTCGCGCTTGAGTTTCAGCTGATCGAGATTGGCCTTCTCCAACTGTACTTCGGAAGCGACTTCACTCCGGCGCGTGTCGGAAAGACCCTCGAGATTGCGCGTCGTCTCGTTGATCGCCTGACGCCCTCGCATGATCGCTGTGACAAGATCCAGCTTGTCTGACCGGTAGGTGGTGAGCAACCGTTCCAGGTCCATCTGGCGGGCGGTGATCGTGAGGCCTTTCTCGACCAGCGTCTTGACGCTGGTCAGCTGTTCCTCGACTGACTGGATATTGTCATCCGAACCCTTCAGCTTTTCCTCCAGCGTATCGATTTCCGCCTTCAGGAGATCGCGCAATTCGACGAGTGCCGTCGACTGCCTTTCCAGTGCACTTGCGCGAGCCTGAAATATGACCCGCTCTTCGTCATGGATACTGGCGGCATATTGCTGGTCGGTGACGGGCGGCTGATCGAAGGTTATCTCCTTTGCTCCAGCCATCTCCGCTTGCAGCCGCGCGAGCTTTGCGGAGCTGCGCAGCAGTGAATGATCGATTTCCCGCAGGTCGCCGGCAAGCGTGATCGTCTGCGATCTTTGCCGTGCCGCCGGCCGCAGCGGGCCGCCGCTCATGGCCAGGGATTGCAGGACGCTGAGACCAGATCGGAACTTGTATTCCCCCGGGGTCGTTACGTCTCCCACGACGTAAACGGACGGATAGTCGAGAACGTCGATCGTGACTGCAGGTGTCTGGGCCAAACCCATTTTATCCTGCAGGCGCTTGGCGATTTCCCTTGTCAGTCCGGCGTTGTCGAGATTTCCGACGGACAGCGAACCCAGAAAAGGCAGGGAGACTGCGCCCTCATTCGAAATTGTATATTCGCCGCCGATCGCATCCCATCGCTCAAACACGCCTTTGGATGGCATCCATTGGACGACCGTCAGGCGGATTTTTGTTTGCGGAGCAAAGGGCGCGCTGTCGGCGAGAGCGGACGACGCCACGCCGGTGAGGAGGACGAGTGCGCTAACGGCAAACGTCGCACGAAAGAACATGCGAGGAACGCGGTACGAGAGCTTCATATACATGTCCAGCCTGCAAAGCATCCTTAAGCGGATACAGGTTCAATGCCTTAGACGCCGTGCGCACGCCGGACACCGGGTCCGAGGCCGCAGCACCAGTTTGCAGCCTGGGGAACGCTTGAGGAAGATGAAGGCCGGATGTTTAGCTTCATCACTATTGATGAGATAGGGTAGGTTGCTTCAACCCAAATCGAGCCGGGACATAAGTTGCCGGCTCGCGAAAATTGGTTGGAGGCGTGACTTCCCCGCGGGTGTCCTGAACGAATTGCAATCAGGTCGCGTCGCGCTCGGTACGCAGGTTGGCGACGACGCGCCGGTTCTGCACCTTGCAGGAACGTTCCGTGCAGTCGCGGACCTCGCGATCTGCGCCGTAACCCTTGGCCCACATGCGTCCGGCGTCGACGCCCTTGGAAACGAGATAGGTCATGACGGCATCGGCGCGCTGCTGCGACAAGGTCTTCATTTTCGCCTCCGAGCCGGAATCGTCGGCAAATCCCTGCAGCTTGATCTGCCAGCTGGGATTCCGGCTCAGCCAGGCAGCCTGGTTGTCGAGCGTGGTCATGGCGACGGTATCGAGCTTGGCGGAATCTTGGGTGAAGTAGACCCGCCGCCCGACATTGAGGATGAAATCCTCTTCGCTGCCGGCCTTGACGTTCTCAAAACCAGGAGCAGGATCGTTAGTCTGACCGGTCAACGGCGCCGCCGGAGGTTCTTCCACGGAGGCGATATCTGTGGTGCTGCAGGCTGCGAGTGCCAAAAGCAAGGCAGCGGCGGCGAGACGCTTCGTATATCCAGACATCAAGATAATTTCCTCATTCGGCCGGAGTTGCCTGGCTGACTTCGGCGGGTGGCGCCTGGTCGGCAATATGCGGCAGGACCTGCACGGCGGTGCCGATCGGACAACGCTGGTAAAGATCAATGGCGTCTTCGTTGAACATGCGAATGCAGCCGCTGGAGGCATCCTTGCCGATGCTCCAAGGCTCAAGCGTGCCGTGGAAGCGATAGCCGGTATCGACACCGTCACGATGCAGGTACATGGCCCGGGGGCCGAGCGGGTTCTTTGGCGAGCCCCCGGCCACGAATTCGGGCAATTCAGGATGGCGCTTGCGCATCTCTGGTGGCGGTGTCCAGCGTGGCCAGAGCGATTTGCTGTCGATAGTAGCGCGGCCAAACCATTTGAAGCCCTCTCGGCCGACGCCGACGCCGTAGCGGATGGCTGTCTTGTTCTCCATGATCAAGTAGAGAAAATGGTGGCGCGTATCGACAACGACCGTGCCGATCGGCTCGCTACTGAAATATCTGACAACCTGGCGATGCCACTGTTTGTCGATCTTGGCGAAGTTGGTCGCTCGGAACGTCACGCCATTGTCGACTGCAGTCCCAGCAAAATAGGAAGCCGCCTGGGCAAAGGCCGGCTTCTGTACGGCGGCGGTGCCAAGTAATGTCAATCCGCCAAGCAAGATATCCCTGCGTGTCCACACCATCGGCCGTATCCCCCTCAAAGCCAAGAAGCGCGGTGCCAGTAAAACAGATTTTTCATTTGCGACAACACAAAACTCTTCTCATCCCCTGTTGCTTGAGGCTGAGTTGCTTGTGTTCAGGCTATAAATCGTACCAATCGTTACTCGATAGTAGGTGTCCCTATAGCCATCTGCATAACAGGACCAGGGGCGGGTAACGGTCGTAAAGACACGGATCGATTCCGCACATACAGCGTGCAGAACATCGACATCTCGGTGGTCGACGCCCAAAGGCTGATCGACGCCTGAATTTAACGGAAGTCCGGTTGTCGATATTTACCAGGCCGTCCGGGCGGTGCTGAGTGCGAATGTGCGGGAGGAGGTAACCAGGGCGACATGAGCCTTGACCGAAACGGCACAATTTCCCGGATAGGAGAGGTTGTGCTGGATCAGGTGTTTGAGCAACTCATCGGCGTTGCGCTTTTCAGTCAGCGGAAATGTCACAGTCATATGCGTTCCTCCTGGGAGCAAATTGACCTTCAGAAGAGAAGTTAGGCCTGATTTCTTTTGCGCTGCAACAAGAAAATTTTAACTGTAAAATTAAAATCGATTAGCTTTTGAAGTCGCTATTTTAAAATCGTTTTAAATCCCGCAGCTCTTTTGGTGCGGGGGAGCGCAGCGCTGCGACAAAATGCACGCAGCCGGATAAGGCCTTGTTAACCATCCAGGCTTCAGATGGAGGGAAGTTTAAACGTTCTACCAGAGCCGTGTGAATCTGTTCCGCCGCGTAGGGCTTTAAATCCGCACATACCCTCGAGAGTCGATGCCGACGGGCGGGTTATGCGCTGGTGCGTTCTGTTCTTGGTGTGTGTCAATGTCGATCATTCATAATATCAGCGTGAGAAGTGGTCGGTTGGTGAAGCTCACATTCGAATCTGCTCCCTTTACGCGGGCCGCCCGAAAGACGGCCGGAACGGCACGTCAGGCGCGAAGCCGTATCGTCACTCTCGCGACCGTTCTCGGCATCGTCTACGTCGGAATGTTTGGCAAGCTGATCTATTATGGCGTTGCCGTCGACACGACCACATCGAGCATTCCGCCAAATCCGATCATGGCCTCCAGACCTGATATTCTCGACCGCAACGGCGAGCTTCTGGCGACGGATATCCGCACCGTGTCGATGTTTGCCGAGCCGAGCCATATGGTCGATGTCGACGAAGCGGTTGAGAAGCTCACGCAACTCTTCCCGGAGCTCGACCGAAAGACACTCTATCAAAAGCTGTCGGACAAACGTTCGCAATTCACCTGGCTGCGTCGCCAGCTGACGCCGAAACAGCAAAACGAGGTTCTGGCTCTCGGCCTTCCCGCGATCGGTTTCCGCCCGGAAGTGAAGCGCTTCTATCCTGGCGGGCGAACGGCGGCTCACATTCTCGGCTATGTCGATATCGACAACAAAGGCATGGCCGGCATGGAGAAATATCTCGACATGCAGGGTCTCTCCGATCTGGAATCGACGGGGCTTGCAGTGCGCGAAAACCTGGAGCCGGTGAAGCTGTCGATTGATATTCGCGCGCAGAATGTTGTTCATGATGTCGTCACCGACGCAATCACTACCTACAAGGGCAAGGCGGCCGGCGCCGTCATCCTCGATGTCCATACCGGTGAGGTGCTCGCCATGGCGTCCGCCCCCGATTTCGATCCGAATGACCCGCAGGCGACTGGCAGCGAAGGCTGGCTGAACCGCATGTCGAACGGCACTTTCGAAATGGGCTCGACCTTCAAGACCTTCTCGATGGCATTGGCGCTCGACAGCGGCACGGTGAAACTCTCCGACAGCTTCGACGCCACGGGGCCGCTGCACTACGGCGGCTTCACCATTCACGATGACCATGACGTACCGCGCCGTTGGCTCACCATTCCGGAGATCTTCCGCTATTCCTCCAATATCGGCACGGCGAGGATGATGGATCTGGTCGGCATGGATCGGCAGAAGGATTATCTGACCCGCTTCGGCCTCCTGAGCAAGATGCAGACGGAGTTGCCGGAAGTGAAGACGCCGACGCAGCCGAAGGTCTGGAAGAAGATCAACTCGATCACGATCTCCTTCGGCCATGGTGTCGCGACCACGCCGCTGCAGACAGCTGTTGCCGGTGCCGCGCTCGTGGATGGTGGCGAGCTCATAGAGCCGACTTTCCTTCCGCGCTCCGCCGAGGAAGCCGCGAAAACCGAGCAGCAGATCGTCAAGAAAAGTACCAGCGACACGATCCGCTATCTCTTCAAGCTCAACGGTGAACAGGGCTCGGGGCGCACCGCCGACGTGCCCGGCTTCCATGTCGGTGGCAAGACAGGCACGGCAAACAAGGTCGTGAATGGCCATTATTCGCATACGCTGAGTTTCAACGCCTATCTGGCGGCCTTCCCGATCGATGCCCCGAAATATGTCGTGCTGTCCTTCATCGACGAACCATTGACCGGCCAGCACGGGCTTACCTTCGCGACGAATACGGCAGCCCCGATGGTGCATGACATCATCAGTCGCGTCGCACCGATCCTCGGCGTCGAACCGGATTTCGGGCAGAACCTGCTGGCCTCATATTGAGGCCGTACCAGACGCTATCCGATAACGCAGGTTATTCGACTTTCATCACTTTGCGTCATCCGGGCTACATACTTGCAGTCTAGGTCATTGGCTGGAGGTGCGCGCCTCATGTCCAATCGAACGAACGTCACTGCAAAACGCCTGATGGACGCCTGCGAGCTGCTGCTTTGCGAGGCACATGCCCTCGAAGAGCTGACGGCGCGCCGGATCGCGATCCGGGCGCAGGCGACGCCTTCGGCGATCGCCTATCATTTCGGATCCCAGGAAGAATTGATCACCGCGGTTGCGGAACGTGTCTATCGCCGGCTGAACGCCGAGCGTCTGAGCCTGCTGCAGAAAGCTATCGACCGGCGGGCGCCAAATCCGCCTGATATCGACGAGGTGATAGCAGCCCTTGTCGGCCCCTCGATCCGCTGGGCAACCGATCCAACGTCGAGCTATCCCGTGCTGTCTCACTTCACCTCGATGGCGCACAGCCATCGTGACGGCGCGCCTTTCTACCGTCGCATCATCGAGGATGTCGAACATCACCGGGCCTTCATTCCGCAATTGAAGCGGATCGCGCCCTGGCTCGACGAAGTGGATATCGGCTGGCGGTTGAACTGCGCACTCGGCATCCGTTCGCAGGTCACCCGCAGCCGACAGCGCACCGAGGTTCTGACCAATCATCAGATGGACCTCGACAATCCGGACCTTGTCATCGCGCGCATGGTGGAAGTCATTGCGCCGATGTTCCGCAGGGTTTCCTGACGTCGGCGGACCAAGTTCGGGCGGCTTTCGAACAGCATTCGAAATCCGTCACGCCTGCGAAACACGCTCCTTCTATCGGTTCTTGCGAGAACTGTCAGGGAGCCATCCGATGCGCCGCGAAACCACTTTCATTCATCTGACCGACCTGCACATCGGCACCCCCGATGACGATCATCTTTATAGCGATACGGCTGAGACGCTGAGCCAAGTGCTCGATCTGGTCGCGACCGTGACGCCCAGGCCGCAATTCGTGGTCGCCAGCGGCGACCTCACCAACCGCGGCGATGCGGACAGTTTCCGCCGGCTGAAGGAGATCATGGATGCGCGGATCGACGTGCCGGTTATCTATGCGCTCGGCAATCATGATACCCGCGCCGGCTTCTACGAGGGCATGGGCATTGCAACTGAAGATCCGGACGCTCCTTACGATCACGATGTCGTCGTCGACGGCATTCACATCGTCACGATCGATTCCTCCACGCCGGGGCTGATCGGCGGCACGATCGATCCGGAGCAGTTCGACTGGCTGGCCTCGACGCTGGACACGCATCCCGACCTTCCGAAGCTCATCGTCGTTCATCATCCGCCGGCTCTGGGTGAAGAACCTGACGCAACTCACTGGCGTACCATTCATTTTCCGCAGTCTGAGCGCTTCCGCGCGCTGCTCATGGGCCGCAACATCATCGGCATCCTCAGCGGACACATCCATCACGACCGTGTTTCGGTCTGGCACGGCATCCCCGTGGTCGTCGGCACCGGCCAGCATGCGGCGACCGACATTCTGCGCACGGATATTTTGCGCATGGTGCGGGGCGCCTCCTTCGGCATCGGCACGATCCGTCCGTCCGGGCTCACAATGGCCTTCGTGCCACTGCCGTCCGACCGCGCCGAACTCAACACCTATCCGCTCGAAATGCTGATGGCGCGGGCCGTTCCCGTCGCCGCCGAATAAACGTCAGGAGGCATCCATGTTGCGCAGGACCACGTTAAAACTCACCGCAGCGATCGCCGCCGTTTCGCTCTTGCCAGCAGGCGCATTCGCTCAAATGCCCGCATCTGTCGACAAGCCGGTGACGATCAGCTTCTACAACTACAATCTCGCCTCGGCGAGCGCCGGTGCCGAAGCGACCAAGGAACTGATTGCCGGTTTCGAAAAGAAATTTCCGTACATCAAGGTCGAGACCGTCGCTGTACCGTCCAACGAGATCATGTCGCGCGTGCAGGCCGACATCGTCGCCGGCAAGCAGCCGGACGTGGCGCAGTTGGTATTCCGCGACCTGATCTATATTGCCAGCGATCTCGGCGCCAATGCCCTGGAAGACATGGTCGATGCGACCGAGCTGAAGGATCAGTTCGCCGGCATGATCCCGCAGGGACTCGAGCTGGGCAAGGTCGATGGCAAGACCTATGGCCTTGCCTATACGTTTTCGACGCCAATCCTTTTCTACAATGCCGACCTCTTCAAGCAGGCTGGCCTCGATCCGGACAAGCCGCCCAGGACCTGGGACGAAGTCAACGCTGACGGAAAGGCCATCAAGGAAAAGACCGGCAAGAACGGCTTCTTCCCGGGTGCCTATGGTCCGACCGACGGCACCTTCGTCTATCAGTCGATCGTCATGTCGAATGGCGGCAAGGTGCGCGATGGCAACAAGCTGACCTTTGCCGACAAGGACGCGGCGGATGCCGTGAAGATGCTGCGCAACATGGTCGACAGCGGCGCGCATGCCAAGATCGATCCGGCCAGTGCATCCGACACGTTTGCTGCCGGCAATATGGGCATGTTCCTCTATACGAGCGCATTGCTTTCCAGCGTCAAGAAGTCGGCTGCGGGCAAGTTCGACCTGCGTCTGGCACCGATGCCCTCCTTTGGCGACAAGCCGACGGCGCCGACCAATTCTGGCAGCGCGCTCTTCGTCTTCAGCAAGGATCCCGAAAAGCAGCGCGCCTCCTACGAGCTCCTCAAATACCTGACGAGCAAGGAAGCCTACACGATCATCACCAGCAAGATCGGCTACCTGCCGCTGCGCCTCGATATCGTCGACGATCCGAACTACCTCGGCCCCTGGGTCAAGGAAAACCCGATGTTCCGGGCCAATCTCAAGCAGCTCGACCGCTTGACTGCAAACATTGCCTTTCCCGGCCCAAATTATCGCCAGGTCGAAAAGATGATGATGGACAGCGTTCGCGAGGCCGTCTTTAGCAGCGGCGATCCGGTAGAAGCCTTGAAGGCCGCACAGGAACAGGGCCAGGGCCTGATGCCGTAAGGCCTCCCGGTTTTCACGAGGAAGGTGAGGGGCTGCCGCGAGGGCTGCCCCTCATCGAAATCGATCGGAGCTTTCGCAATGACAGATATCCAGGCAGAGGTGGCCGGCCCCGCCGTAGCGAAAACGGCTTCGACGCGATCGGATATCAGCCGCGAGCGCTTCAGCATTTCGCCTTTGTTTTATCTGGCACCTGCGCTCATCCTGCTGATGGTCTGGACATACATACCGCTTGCCGAGGCGTTCCGCCTGTCTTTCTACCAGTGGAACATGCTGCCGACGTCGCCGCAGCGCTTTGTCGGGCTGACCAATTACCAGCGGTTGCTGGCGCTGCCGGAAATGCGCAACGCTCTCTGGAACACGCTCTACTATACGATCGGCCTGTTTCCAATGTCGGTGATCATTCCACTTTTCGTGGCGATCTGGACACAGGATCTCGGCGGCCGCGCCCGCACGATCTACCGTGCGATGATTTTCGTGCCAATGATCATCGCTCCTGTCGTTGCCGCCATCCTGTGGCGGTGGCTGTTGAACGAAGATCAGGGGCTTATAACCTTGACCCTCGAGGGTCTGGGCCTCGGCCGCATCGGCTTCCTGACCGATCCCGCCTACGCGCTGCCGACGCTCACCTGGATCACCGGCTGGAAGCTGATCGGTTTTTCAACCCTGCTCTTTTCCGCAGCCAATGCCGGTATCAATCCATCCTATATCGAGGCCGCTCGCATCGATGGCGCCAGCCGCTGGCGCATCATCTGCGACATAAGGCTACCGCTGCTCTCGCCGACCATCCTGCTGTTGTCGATGATGACGGTGCTGTTCGGTGCGCAATGGAGCTTTGCCTATATCAACGTGCTGACGAATGGCGGGCCGCTGAAATCCACGACCAATATTTTCTACCTTCTCTGGGAATACGGTTTCCAGACGCTTTCGGCAGGCTGGAGTTCGGCTGCCGGCATGATCGCCTTTGCCGGATTTGCAGTGCTCGCAGCGCTCTGCATGTGGCTGACGAAGAGGTTCGCCTTCTATGACAACTGATGCCCTCGACGATCACCGGCCTAGCCGACCCGTGACATCACGCGGGTTCGCACGCAAGTTCGTCGTGCACGCAGTCATGGTGCTCCTCTCCCTCGTTTCGATCCTTCCGGTCTACTGGATGATCGTGACCTCGCTGCGGCCCGATAACGAGATTTTCTCGACCATGCTCTGGCCATCGCATCCGACCTTCGAGAATTACATATTCGTTCTGACACGCGTGCCGATGCTGCAGATGTTGTTCAACACGACGGTCGTTTCTGTCGCGACCGCGTTTCTGCAGGTCGTGACCGGCATGTTTGCTGCTTATGCATTGGTGCGCTGGCGCATGCGGTTTTCGTCAGTCGCGCATGGCCTGATTGCACTTTCATGGCTGGTGCCGTTCCAGGTCACGATGATTCCGAACTATGTGCTCGCTTCAAGGCTTGGACTACTCGACACATTGACGGGTCTTGTCGTGCCCAATGCGTCCCACGCCTTTGCGATCCTGCTTCTCTATCACGCCATGCGGGCTTTCCCCATCGAGGTGCTGGAGGCGGCTCGCATGGATGGGGCGCGGAGCTTCCGCATCCTCTGGCAGATCGTCACGCCGAATATGGGCGCGCCCATCGCCTCGCTGTCGATCATCGCCTTCATTTCCGCTTGGAACGAATATTTCTGGCCACTGCTGCTATCGCGCAAGCCCGAGAACTCGGTCGTGCAGATCGGATTGCAGATGTTCATGACCCAGGAGGGCAATCTCTGGGGACCATTGATGGCTGCAGCAGCACTCGCCAGCCTGCCGATCCTGATCTTATATCTTATTCTCCAGCGCCACATTATTGAATCCTTTATGAAATCCGGAATCCGTTGACAATGGAAAACTATGAGAGACTGATTGTGCTCGATGGCGCTCGTAACGTGCGCGACCTTGGCGGCTATCCGGTCGGCGATGGGAGACAGACGCGCTGGCGCTCGCTCCTGCGCGGCGACGCTCTGCATATGCTGAACGAAGCCGACATCGAGGCGCTGATCGCCCACGGAGTTACGACGGTCATCGACTTGCGCAATCCGCAGGAACGCGAACGAGAGGCCAATCCGTTCATGAACGATGCGCGCGTTCGCTACGAAAATGTTTCGCTGTTCTCGGCGCTGGCGCCGGTCGAAATGATGGCGGCGCAATCGATCGATTTCGACATGGGCGACCGTTATTGTCATGCTCTCGACAATTGCCAGCTGGCGATCGCCAAGGTGCTGACGACGATCGCACGGGCACCTGATGGGATCGTGCTCTTTCATTGTACGGCCGGCAAGGACCGCACCGGCATCATCGCCGCTTTGATGTTGGCCCATGCCGGTGTCGATGAAGCGACGATCATCGAAGATTATGCGCTTACGGGCTCGATATTTGCTCCCGTGCTCGCGGAGTTCCGGGCCCGGGCCATCGCACGCGGCGTGCCGTCAGATCTAGCGGACCTGATCCTCGCCTCGGCGCCGCAGAGCATGGCCCGGACACTCGGATACCTTGCTGGGCATTACGGCGGTGCCGGCACCTATTTCGCGCGGATCGGCCTTGGCGAGGCGGAGATCGCCAGCCTCGAACAGCGGCTGTGCGGCTGATTCTTGCTCTGACGTTTCGAGCGGGCGCGCCTTCAGCCCGGTTTATGAAGCCGAGGTCTGCCGTTGTCGAAGCTCTTGCGTCCACTCTTCCAACCGGCAACGACGCGGGCGATCTCGCGCACTGCGGTATGTGGGCCGGGGCTGTCGAGCAGTACGATCGTGGCTTCGGCGCCTGCCTCTAATCGTCTGACGCTGCCGAATTGACGTGCCGCCGCCTCTGTCACCATGTTGAAGACCAGCGCCATATCCTCGTCTCGCGAGAGCTGGGCGACGTTGGCATAGAGATTGGCCATGCGGATCAACGAAGCGTCACCATAAGGAGTGAAGGGATTGAGCACGTTGTTGGTCGCAATGGAGGTCACGACGCCGCGGCTTGCCAGCAGGTGAGCGGGCGCGACTCCGCGCGGAACCAGCCGGTCGTGACCGCGCCCGTTCAGAAACAGATCGGTGGACGGCAGGACGGAAAGCGCAATGCCGGCCTCAGCCAGCCTATCTGCAATGGAGACGATCTCCGCCTGTGACATTGCCGAGAGGTTGGTGACGTGGCCGATCGCAACGCGACCTTGCCAGCCGTGACGGAGTGTGGCGTCGATCACCGCCGGCAAATCGGTCCGCTCGGGATCGAGGCTGAAATCGAGATGGAAGTCGATTGGCACGTCATGCTTGAGCGCGAGTCCAAAGACCATCTCGATGTGCTTGTTGGGATCCGGATCCGTATAGGGACAACCGCCGACCAGATCTGCGCCGTTGGAGAGCGCGTTGTCGAGCATGTCCGATGTCTCGGGCTCGTTTGTCAGTCCGTCCTGGGCAAAAGCGCAGATCTCGATATCGAGCGCGAAGGCGTAGTCTTCACGGATACGTTTGATTGCTTCGAAGGAACGGAGGCCGGCGCGAGTGTCGATCTCGACGAAGGTGCGCATACGCGTGGTGCCGTGCGAAATTGCCTTCTCGACGACGCGGGCCGCGCGGGCATAGACATCGTCTTGCCTGAAGCTCGCCTTGGCCCTGGCCGTCTCCCGCACGGCCTCGGCAAGCGTACCTTCGCAAATCGTGCAGCGGTCGAGAATACAGGCCTTGTCCAGATGGATATGCGTATCGACAAACCCGCCGAAGGCGAAGGCGCCCTCGCCATCGACGCTTTCGATCGCCTCGCAACCCAAGCCGGATCCGATGTCAGCGATCCGGTCCTCGCGCACGGCGATGTCGACGAGAGCACCATTTTCCTCGATGCGGACATTGCGGATAATGAGATCAAACAATGAGACAGACGTCACAGCGAAATTGCTCCCCCGTCGCTGCGTGGGTCGTGAGCACCGTCGATTGCCCCGTCTTGCGTGATGCGGATTATGCCGGCTTGGCCGCCCAGCGGGCTGAAACTGTTGATCGTCGAAATCTCATGGCCCATGGCGGCAAGTGCGGCGACCGTTTCGGGGCCGGCATTCTCCTCGATCTTCAGACTGTCCCGACTGTCGGAGAAGGTGCGGCCGAGCAGGAAGCGTGGGCGGGAGAGCGCCTCGGATGGATCGAGGCCGTGGTCGATCAGCAGGCTGAGGAGCAGCGACAAGGTCTGCGGCTGTCCATCTGCCCCCTGCGTCCCATAGACGAGGTGAGGACGGCCGTCCCTGAGCGCCAGGCCGGGATTGAGCGTGTAGAACGGACGCTTGCCGGGACGGATGACATTGGGGCTGGCACGGTCAACGCTGAAGGCTGCGCCCCTGTTTTGCCAAAGGATACCGGTATCGCCGACGACAACGCCACTTCCCCAATCAAAATAGAGGCTCTGTAGCAGCGAAGCACAGCGTCCCCTGTCGTCGACAGCGGCGAGCAGGGCCGTGTCACCGTGTCGATAGGGCTCTGGCCAGGGCAGCGCGCGGCCGGGATCGATTGCCGCTGCCTTGGTCGCGAGGCGCCCCGGCTCAAGCAGCTCTAACGAAACATCGGCCGAATAGCGGGGATCGGCGATGCTATGCCGGTCGAGAAAGGCCTGCTTCACCGCCTCGACAAGCCTATGATAGAAGCTTGCGCTATCCGGTGGAAAATCCTCCATCGGCAGATGGTCGAGCACGCCCATGATCCCGAGCGTGGTTATGCCCTGGGTTGGCGGAGGCGGGGCAAGCAGGATGGTATCGCGATAGCTCTGCTTGATCGGAGCCGCCATCTCCGTTCGTGTTGCGGCGAGATCGGCTGCTGAAAGCGGTGAGCCGGCTTCGGCGAGCCCCGTTGCAATCCGCCGGGCGAGCGCACCCTCATAGAATTCGCGGCTGCCGTGGCGGGCGATCGCCTGAAGGGTCTTGCCAAGCGACGGCTGACGCTGAATGCCTGACGCTTGGAAAAGACCCGCGAATCCCGGCCAGTTGTCCAACTCGCCACGGCGGAAATCATACCAGAACGCCTGTGATCGGCTGACCTCGAATCCGTCTTCCGCAAGGGCGATCGCATCGTCCAAAAGGCCCGACAAGCTCTCCGAGCCCAACCATTCGACAGCGGAATAGGCAAGCACCGTCTGCCAGCTGTCGACGAGGCAGGCCGTCGTCAACGTGGAGCCGGCGCCCCGCAGCGGGATATCTCCATCCGGAATAATGCTTGCTGCCTGACCTATGCCGAGGAATGTCTGCGCCTTGCCCGCCTCATCGGCCACCAACCAGACCGCATCACCGCCAAGCCCGCAGAAATGCGGGTAGGTGACCGCAAGCGCAGCGCCGGCGGCGACCAGCGCCTCGATGGCATTGCCGCCGCGCCGCAGGACTTTGGCCCCGGCTTCGCTTGCAAGCCAGTGCGGCGTCACGATCATGGCGCCGGGCGATGTGCCGGGCTCCGCACCTTGCTTGCCGGGAGACGACATCAGCGGATCACCGCGCCGTTTTCGGCCACCAGGCGGCCTTCCTTGAAGACACGACGCGGCTTCGGAATGGCGACAACGGCCTCCGGCACGTGTTCCGCCGCGAGCGTGACGAAATCGGCCTTTGCGCCGACGGCAATGCCGTAGCCTTCCAGCCGCAACGCTTTGGCACCGCCTGCCGTCACGACATCGAAAGAAGCGCTGAGTTCCGTATCGGTATAAAAACCGGAGCGGTAGGCGATGATCTCTGCCCGGCGCAGCATGTCGCCGTCCCCGAAGGGCCACCAGGAATCGCGGATATTGTCGCTGCCGCTGAAAACATTGACGCCGGCGGCACGCAACAGTGCGACCGGCGGGAAATTGTGATTGCCGGGCGCGTTGGTCATGATCGAGACGCCGCTCCTGGCGATCAGGGCGGCAATCTTCTTTGCTGCCTCCGGTGCGAGATCGCCGAGACCATAGGCATGGCTGACGGCGACGTGGCCCTGCATGCCAAGTGCGGTCGTGCGAGCGCAAATCTCCTCGATCGTCATGGCCCCGAGCGTGCCTGCGTCATGAAGATGGATATCGACATCGACGCCGCGCCTTTCCGCGATACCGAAGACGACGTCGAGATGGCCCTTGATGTCGCGGTCGAAGGACAGCGGATCGAGACCGCCGACAAGATCGGCACCCATCGCGATTGCCTCGTCCATCAGTTCCGGCGTGCCCGGGCTCTTCAGGATACCGCTTTGCGGGAAGGCAACGAGCTGGATGTCGATGATGCCGGCATATTCCTCACGCACCTTCAGGATGGTTTCGAGCGACTTCAGGCCGACCGATCCATCGACCATCACGTGGCTGCGCATCTGCAATGCCCCGTTCGAAATGCAGAGGTCGAGCTGATTGCGGGCGCGCTCATCCATGGGCGCTGCGGCAGCCATGTTCTCAGCCTGAAAAGCGACGCGTTCATGCACGTCGAAACCGTTGATGCATGGTTTATGCGGGATCCACCTGTCGCCGTAGAAGCTGGTATCGAGATGGATATGACCCTCGACGAAGCTTGGCACGACAAGGGCTCCACCGATATCGACGACATCTTTCACGCCTTGGCTGGAGCCCGTCTCTCCTATCGCCGTGATCCGGCCGTCCTGCACCACGATATCTTTCAGCGTACCGTCGGCAAGCTTTGCGTTGGTGAAGACTGTTTGTGTTGCGCTCACTTGTGTTTCCTTTCCCGTCAATTCTGGTCCGGCCCCCGTTTGTGCGGTGGCCGGCCGCTTTTTGGCAATGGATGATCAGTTCTGCGGCAGCGTACCCTGCACGCCGTCGATCAGCCATGTCATGCCCTTGATGTCATTCTCGGAGAGTTCCTGACCGGAGGCGACCTTCACCTTGCCGCTCTGGTCTTTGATCTCACCCGCAAAGACTTTCAGCTTGCCGGCAACGATGGCATCCTCGGCCACCTTCATTTCCTTGGCGACGGTTTCAGGCAGTTCCGGGCTGCTCGTCGTCATCTTGACGTAGCCGCCTTCGCCAAGCCCAAGCCAGGTGCTTTCCGGCTTCCAATTGCCCTCCATGACAGCCTTGGCAGCACTGATATGGGCCGAGCTCCAGTCGAGTTCGTAGGAGACAAGCTGTTTCTTCTTCACGTAGCGAGAGAAATCGCCGGTATTGCCGATTGACCAGACGCCCTTCTCCTCGGCGGCAAGGCCCTGAACCGGCGTGTTGGGGCTACCCGAGAGAACGTCGGCGCCTTGAGCCACGAGGGCGGCGACAGCATCCTTTTCCTTGGCCGGATCGACCCAGGCATTGGCCCAGACGACCTTGACGACGACATCGGGATTGACGCTGCGTGCCCCGAGAAGGAAGGCATTGATGCTGTAAATGACCTGCGGCACGGGGAAAGCGCCGACCCAGCCGAGTACATTGGACTTCGTCATACGGCCGGCGGCAATGCCGGTCACATAGGCGCCTTCATATTCGCGGGCTTCGAAGACGCCGAGATTGGTGCCGGCGGCAATGCCGGCGCAGCATTCGAAATGCGAGTTCGTCATCGTCGGCGCGAGCTTCTTCAGCGAGGCATATTGCGAGAAGGTGGTACCGAAGATCAGCTTATGGCCCTGGGTCGACAGCTGGCGGAACAGCCGCTCGCAATCCTGGATCTGGGCGATATTTTCGAGGGCGGTGACCTTCACCTTGCCCGGGAAGGCACTTTCCAGGGCACGCCAGGCATTGGCCTGGAAATATTCCCAGCCGGTGTCGGAAATCGGACCCATGTGAATGACACCGACTTTCAGCACTTCATCGGCGGCGAGAAGCGGGCGGACACCGGTTGCTGCGATCAGAGATCCGGCTGCTGCCGTCTTCAGGAAATCGCGTCTGGATTGGAATTTCATCTTCAGTTCCTCTCTTGTTGTGTTTGTATGCGGCATCGAGGTTCAGCCTCCGGCGACGAAGGGCTGTCCAAGGGAAGCGGGGACGTTGAGACGCATCAGCGTCGCGTTGCGTGAGATCAGCACCAGCACGAGGATCGTGACGAGGTAGGGCAGGGCGGACATCAGTTCCGAGGGCAGGCCGATGCCAGCGCTTTGTGCAAAGAGTTGCGCGATCGTCGCGCCGCCGAAAAGATAGGCGCCGAGAAAGCATCGGCCTGGGCGCCATGTGGCGAAGACCACCAGCGCGACTGCGATCCAGCCTCGTCCGGCAATCAGCCCCTCTGTCCAGAGCGACGTATAGACGATCGAGATATAGGCGCCTGCGACCCCGGCCATCGCGCCGCCGAACAGTGTGCAGAGATAGCGGATCAGCACTACCGGATAGCCGATGGCATGGGCCGAGGAGGGCGCCTCACCGACTGCCCGGACGATGAGGCCGTACCGGGTGCGGTAGAGAAAGAACCAGACACCGGCAAACAGTGCCCAGGAAAGCCAGACCAGCGGATGCAACTGTCCGAGGACGATGCCAAGTAGCGGGATTTTGGATGCGAGCGCAGAAAGCGTCGACGGCTCCATGACAATCGCCATGCCGACATAGCTCTTGCCGATGAAAGAGCCGAAGCTGGTTCCGAAAATGGTCATCGCCAGGCCGACCGCCACCTGATGGGCGCGAAAGCTGACGACCAGCACCGAGAACATCAACGCCAAAACCATGGCGGCAAGCATCGCTGTCATCACGGCGAGCCAGAGCTCACCCGTCGTCTGCATAGTGATGAAGGCGATGACCGCGCCGACCACCATCATGCCCTCGACGCCCATGTTGAGCACACCGGAGCGCTCGGTGACCAGCTCTCCAAGGGCTGCATAGACGAGCGGCGTACCGGCGATCAGTGTGGCAATCAGAATGGGAAGAATCTGGCTCATCATACCGTGACGCCCTTTCTGCCGGATGTCTTGAAGCGGATACGGTGGTGGACGAGGACATCGGCCGTCAGCAGGAAGAAGAGCAGTGTGCTCTGCAACAGGCCGGTGATGGAGGAGGGCATGCCGAGCGACATCTGGGCGAGATCGCCAGCGAGATAGAGCAGCGCCATCAACAGTCCTGACAAGAGGATGCCGAGCGGGTTCAATCGGCCGAGATAGGCGACGATGATCGCCGCATAGCCGTAGCCGGGTGAGGCATTGGGAAAGATCTGCGCCAAAGGCCCGGCAATCTCGCCGACACCCGCCATGCCGGCAACTGCGCCGCTGACCAGCATGCCGATCCAGACCGCGCGCGTCACGCTGAAGCCGGCGTAACGCGCTGCCCCCGCAGACAGGCCGGTGACCTTCAGCTGGAACCCGATGAAGCTGCGCTTCATGAGGATCCATCCCATGACAACGGCGATCAGCGCGAAGATGATGCTGGCATTCATGCGCGTGCCTTCAACGAGAATCGGAAAGAGGGCAGCCGGCGCCAACGGCTCGGACTGTGGGAAATTGAAACCGGCCGGGTCGCGCCAGGGGCCGAAGATCAGCCAGGTCAGCCAGAGCCCGGCGACATAGTTCAACATGAGGCTGGTGAGGATCTCGGACGCATTGAAGCGAACACGCAGAAACGCGGGGATGGCCGCCCAGATCATGCCGCCGATTGCTCCCGAAATGACCATAGCCGGCAGCACCGAGAGGCCACCATCCGGGCCGAAATGCAGGGCAACATAGCCGCCGAAGATGACGCCTGCGGTCAGCTGTCCCTCGGCGCCGACATTCCAGATGCCGGCACGGAAACCGATCGCAAGACCGATGCCGATCAGCACCAGTGGTGCCGCCTTGATCAGCAATTCGCCGACACCATAGAGATCGGCGAGCGGCGCCGTCAGAAAGGTGACGAGCGCGCCAAGCGGTTCGAGGCCGGCCGAGGCAAAGATGACCATCGCGACACTTGCGGTCAGAACAAGCGAGATCACCGGCGACAGGAAAACCATCAGCGTGGAGGGCTTCGGGCGTCGCTCAAAGCGCATCGGCCATCTCCTTTTCCATCCTGCTGCCGGACATGGCGAGGCCTATATCGTTGCGATTGGCGTCTGCGATCGCCGTTGCCTCTGTCAGTCGGCCGCCGGCGATGACGGCGATGTGATCGGCAATGTCGAAGAGCTCATCCAGCTCTTCCGAGATGACGACGATTGCGGCGCCACGCTCGCGCAAATCGAGCAACGCCTGGCGGATGACGAGCGCTGCACCGACATCGACGCCCCAGGTGGGCTGCGAGACGATGAGCACGCCTGGCTCCTGGAGGATTTCGCGTCCGATGATGAATTTCTGCAGGTTGCCGCCCGACAGACTGCCGGCAGGCGCTGCCGGTCCAGGGCAGCGGACGTCAAAGGCCCTGATGCAGCGTTCGGCAAAGTCGAGGAGGCGGTCGAAACGGATAAGGCCGGCCTCGACGGCGCCGCCGCTATTGGCGGTGAGCAGCACATTCTCCGACAGCGGCAATGAGGGAACAGATCCCTGCCGCAGCCGATCCTCGGGGACCGAGCAAAGGCCGAGTTTGCGCCGTCCGGCCGGATCGAGATGTCCCGCCGGAGCGCCGTCGATGATAATGGCGTCCCTTCTTGCAAGACGGGTTTCGCCGGAGAGTGCGGCCAGCAATTCCTGTTGGCCATTACCGGAGACCCCGGCAATCCCGAGGATCTCTCCACCCCGCACCGATAGCGTAATACTGGATAGTATCGTGCCGAATGGGTCGGCAGTCGGCAGATCAAGACCGTTTACGGCAAGCCTGACGGCACCGGCAACGCTCCGCGTGCGCTGGCGATAATCGGCAAGGTCCGTGCCGATCATAAGGCGGGCCATCGAGGCCGGGCTTTCCAGCGATGGATCGCACACACCGGTGACGCGGCCGCCCCGCAGGATCGTCGCTTTATGGCAGAGATCCCTGATCTCATTCAGCTTGTGGCTGATGTAGAGGATGCTGCAGCCCTCTTCCGCGATCTGCCGGAGCGTTATGAAGAGCTTCTCGACCGCTTGCGGCGTCAGGACGGAGGTGGGTTCGTCGAGGATCAGCAGGCGCGGATTCTGCAGCAGCGCGCGGATGATCTCGACGCGCTGTCGCTCGCCGACGGACATGGTGTAGATATGCCTGCCAGGCTCGACCGGGAGGCCGTAGTGGGTCGCGACATCGGCAATCCTGCCGGACAGTATTTCGATATTCTGTTTGCCCGGCAGAGCGAGAGCGATGTTTTCTGCGACCGTCAGCGTATCGAAGAGCGCAAAATGCTGGAACACCATCCCGATGCCGAGTCTCTGCGCGTCGGCAGGTGAGGTGATGCTCACCTCCCGCCCATCCCACAGCATGTCGCCGGAGTCGGCATGGACCATCCCATAGATGATCTTCATAAGCGTCGACTTGCCGGCACCATTCTCACCAACGATCGCGTGGATCTCACCAGGATTGACGCGGAGTTCGATCCCATCATTGGCAATGACGCCCGGATAGGTTTTACCAATGCCTCGGAGCTCCAGACGGCATTCCGATGATGATGACGCAGTATGCGGCATGAGCAAAATCCAGGCTACATGATCTTGGAAATCAAGTATGCAATATGGATGCCAAGACGTATCGCAAGCGGCGACATCGAATTCATAAAGGACTAAGCATAGGAATTCATTGCGAGAAAAATGACGACGAGGCCATGCTCACTGCAAAGTGCAGCTACTGATCTGGAAGATAGGCAACCAGATCGCGTCTACATAATGATCATAATATTGTATACGTGATTGAAAAATTGGCAGCTCAGCCGGCTGCGCGGTTGGAAAATCGCGAGAGAATCGAACCGATGTCAGCTTCCACGGCAAGATCGTCTTCGATCAAGGCGCGGCTTTCGACGGACGACAGATGTTCGTCCATCAGCTGTTCCGCTGCGGGCAGGTCGCCCTTCTTCAATGCGCCGATGAGACCGGAATGTTCACTGATAGCGCATTCGCTGGAATGCGGCCGGCTATACATGGCAAGGATCAGCGAGCAGCGGGAGACGAGCTCGGAGAGGTAGCGCTCGAGCAAGGCATTCCCTGACAACTCGGCAAGCTTCAGATGGAATTCGCCCGCAAGACGGGTCGAAAGCCGCACATCCCCTCTGGCGTGAGCGGCTTCCTCTTCCTGCACATGCTCTCGCAGCAGCTTTTCGATTGCAGGGTTCCAGCGCTTTATAACCGCCTTCATCACCTCCCGCTCGAGCGCGCGTCGGACGGCGAAGGCGTCGCGGGCCTCATCGAGGCTCGGCTGGGCCACAGTGGCAGTGCGCTTGTGGTAGGTGTCGACCAGTCCCTGGGCTTGCAGCTTGGCCAGCACGGCGCGCACCAGCGTGCGGCTCATCGAAAAATGCCGGCCGATCTCGTCTTCAGGAAGCTTGGTGCCTGCTTTCAGCGCCTGCTCGATGATGGCCTGACGAAGGGTGCGATGGGCTGTATCTACCCGATCGGAATTGGAGGACATGTGATTTCAGAGGCTCGTTTGATTTTGTATACGTTAGCGCGCTGCCAAGGATACAACAAGCCGATACTTGTCGTGTAAACGCGGTGATGCCGCATTGAAATAGTCCGGATCGGACGGACGCTTATTCTCTTCTGAAGGTCAAATTTCCCAGCTTATGGAGATCAAATGCGGGTCTTCGGCGCAATCGTCAGCTCCGAACCATAGGCGCCGCGCATTTCCGTCGCCGCGGATGGATCGCGGTCGTCGGCCTTGTGCAGAAGCGTGGAGCGATAGCCTTCCGCATGACTGCCTTCGATCAGTGTCACATCGGCATTGCCCGGATTATCGGAGCGCTCGAACCATTCGACGCTGTGATGCAGAAAATTCATCTCGAAGGCACGATTGGTGACACCGTGGCCGACGATGATCACGGTGTCGTTGCCGCTTCCGATGTCATGCATAACAGTTTGCAGAAACAGCCGCACCCGCTGGGCAACGTCCGCCCGGCTCTCGCCATCCGGCGGACGGGCGTAGAATTTGCCGCTGTTGTTGCGCAGCCGCGCCCATTTCTCAAATTCTTCCGGAAACTTGCGCCGCTGCTCGGCCCGGTCATAAATCTCGGTGAACAAGCCGAAATCCTGTTCCCGCAGCAGGTAGTCCTCATGCACACCGCCGATGGCGCTAGCAGGCGAGGCCTCGATGATTGCGTCCTTCGTCTGGCGCGTCCGCAGATATGGCGAATGCCAGATGGTTGCCTTCCGCGCAGCAACGGGCAGCGCAGCCAGAGAGTCAGCGATCCTGCGCCCCGCTGCCAGCGCCTGCCGATAACCCCATTCCGTCAGCGGAACATTATGATCGCCGAACTGCCGGTAGGCGCTCTCGCTGATGTTGCCAAGAGATTCGCCGTGTCGAACGAGAAAGATGTGCATGGCCGTCCGTTCATGCCGAAGATCATGCATCATGACGGGCGCGCCGGCGCTGCGCAATGGCTACGAATTGGTGGACGAACTCCCCCAACAAAGCCTGCGTTCGTAGCTGCCGTCCGATTGACGGACGGCAGCATCTTCGAGGCAGGTCAGGGCAAAGTGTGTCCTGCGGCCGTAAACAGCCGATACCATTCCTGGCGGGTGAGCGAGACAGAAGAGCCGGCTGCGGCTTCGACGACACGTTCCGGTTTCGTGGTGCCAAGGACGACCTGGATTTTTGCCGGATGGCGGGTGATCCAGGCAACGGCAATACCTGTCGGGGTGACGCCGTAAGCCTTGGCGAGTTCGTCGATGACATCGTTCAGATCGGCAAAGTTTTCGCGGTCGCCGAGGAATACGCCGTCGAAAAAGCCCTTCTGGAATGGCGACCACGCCTGCAGCATCATGCCATTGATGCGGGAATAGTCGAGGAGACCGTTGTCGCGATCGACTGACTGGTCAAGGCCGGCCATGTTGGCTGCGACGCCTGATGCGATCAATGGCGCGTGCGTGATGCTGAGCTGTACCTGGTTGACGATGAGTGGCTGCGTCACCGCAGTTTTAAGAAGTTCGACCTGGCCAGGCGTGTGGTTGGAAACGCCGAAATGGCGTACCTTGCCCGAAGATTTGAGCGTGTCGAAGGCTGCGGCAACTTCCTCGGGCTCGACGAGCGTATCGGGACGATGCAGCAGAAGCACGTCCAGATAGTCGGTCTTCAGCGCCGCGAGCGATTGATCCACGGAGGCCAGAATATGCTCGGCGGAGAAATCGAAAAATCCCTTGCGGATGCCGACCTTGCTCTGGATGACAAGCTTTTCCCGTTCGGCCGCATCAAGTGAAATTGCCTCGCCAAAGCGAGCCTCGCAGCGATGCGGCGTGCCTCCATAGATGTCAGCATGATCGAAAAACGTCACGCCGGCGTCCCGGGCCGCCCCAACGAGCTGCTGAATTTCGCCGTTGCTCATGTTTGGGATCCGCATCATTCCAAGGATGATGCTCGACACGTCGAGGTCGGTTTGCGGAAGCCTGTAGAATTTCATGATGAATACCTCGGAGGTTGGGAAATAACTAAATAGTTATCTGCTTATTATGCGAACGACGGCCGCATGGCCAGCCGAAGCTATTGTTGTCAGCGATCAATGGCATCGAAGATTCGCTGATGCCGGCCTCGGATTCGGTCGCTCCCTTTGGACGAACCTCCCATGATAGGCTAGAGATTGCCATGCTTCCGCAAGGACATCGGCTGTAAACTGGAGGAAATGCGTGGCGGATCAGGCAAAATTGGCGGCGTCCCGTCGGGCTGCGCAGCGGGTGACCCTGCGTACCGTGGCGAAATCGGTGGGCCTCTCCGTCACGACTGTCAGCCGTGCTTTGAAGGACGGGCCCGAGGTCAACCGGGAGACGATCGACCTCGTCAAGAAAGCCGCATCCGATCTCGGTTATCGACCGAACCTCGGCGGCATAAACCTGAAAACGGGCAAGACACATGCCGTCGGTGTCATCATGCCGTTCCAGCGGGAGGGCGAGATGAATATCGTCGTCGCTTCGCTGATCGAGGGTTTTTGCGGCGCGATGAAACGCCTGGGCTACCGCACGACCGTTGTCCCACAGTTTCAGGCAGACGATCCGCTGACAACGGTGCGGGATCTCGTCGAGGAAGGGACGGTCGATGGCGTCATTCTCACCCATACGAGACCCCAGGACGATCGGGTGAAATATCTGCTGGAGGTCGGCATGCCCTTCGTCACCTTCGGGCGCACTGAGTTGCTGAGCAAACATCCAAGTATCGACATAGACCACGAGGAGATCGGCGCGGCGGCTGCGGCGCGTTTGCTCGATGCAGGACACAAGGCACCGCTACTTGTCGCGCCTTCCAGCCAGTTCACCTACAGCCTGCAATTCATCAAGGGCTGGACGGCTGAGTTCAATCGCCGGAACCAAACCGTTCCCGACGAGCGGATGTTCTTCACCGCAACCACCCCTGACAGCGGCAAGAAGATTGCCGTGGATGCGCTTGCCAAATACCCTGATGTCACCAGCGCCTTCGTGGCAAGCGACGAGGCGGCCCTTGGCTTCGTTTCCGGTCTCGCCGATCTCGGGCGAAAGGTCGGCGAGGATTTTTCCATACTGACCTATTCGGGCAGTCGGCTTCACGACTTCTACAACCCGTCGCTCAGTACCTATTATTTCCCGAATTTCCTCATCGGACAGCGCCTGAGCGATCTTCTCTACAGGTCGATGCAGGGCGAGGCTGCATCCGGCCTGATTGAGATCGTCCGTGCCAGTTTTGTCGAACGCCGCAGCGAATTCAACCTTCGCTAAAAATCCCCCGGAAATTCCTCGCAGGTCAAGTCGTTCGTAACGTTACGAATTCGGCTGGCGTTGTCGCAAGGGAAATAGAAATCCAAAGGGAATGCCGTTGACACAATAAGCCACGCCATGCATTCGTAACGTTACGAATTGCCTTTTGAAGCGGAGGAGCGCTCCAGAGGGCGAGAAAATACGCTGCGAAATGATGGGAGGACGGCGTGGGTGCTCAAGCGCTTTTTTTCGGCTCGCCAATTTGGACGTTTAACTGGAACCCGCCTTATGCGGCACCTCTGCGCCGGCTGGCTGCCACCGGCTGCAAAGGTTTCGAGCTGACGGCGTGGTCCGTCGACATGCTCGGTTATTACACCGACGAGACGATCCGCGAGCTCAGGTCGATCGCCGACGGCGAAGGTCTGACGCTGACCAACTTCTTCTACAATCTGCCATTTTCACGCGACGATGGCGCGCCGGCCTCGCGCGCGGACCTGGATGCCTATAAACGCGGCGTCGAGCTGGCGGCAAAGATCGGCACACCGATCATGACAAGCATGACGCCTTATCCTTTCCAATCGGATATCCGGCCGATCCTGCAGCGGCCCACCTCCCAAGAATGGTCCGCCGCCGTCAGGCCCGAATGGGATTGGGCTGAGGAATATGAGGTCGTCGTGGAAGGCTTCGCCGCCGCTTGCGGCCTTGCCGCGGATGCCGGGCTGCGTGTCGCCATCGAACCGCACCCCTATCGCTGGGTAAGCTCGGGTCAGGGAATGCTGCGATTGATCGAGCGCACGGGCGCACCCAATCTCGGACTCAATTTCGATCCAAGCCACCTCTTTCCAGCGGGCGACATGCCGCATTACGTGGTGCTGCAGCTTGGAGACCGGATCTACAACACACATTTCTCCGACAATGAGGGGCACACCAATGCCCATTGGCGCCCCGGTCGCGGCAAGATCGACTGGAAGGCGATTTTCGCGGCCCTGCGCACAATAGGCTATTCGGGACCGATAACCCTGGAGCTCGAGGATGCGCCCGGCGCGTCGCACTGGACCCATTTCCGCGAAGCCACGCCGGAATTCGATTCCGAAATGAAGCGCGGCATCCGCTACCTGCGCGACTGCGCTGCCGAACTCGACATCATCATCGCCTGAGGAACCAAAATGAGCGGGAACAACCCTATGAAAGTCGGCATTGTCGGTGCCGGGAATATTAGCGCCACTTATGTCGCGACGCTGCATATGTTCGATTTCATTCGCGTGAAATCGATCTACGACCTCTACCAGGAACCGGCGCGCAAGCTTGCCGAACAGTTCGGGGTGCAGTCGGTGTCGCTCGATTCAATGCTTGCCGACCCCGAAATCGGCCTCATTATCAACCTCACCACCCCGACCGCGCATTATTCCATCAGCAAGAAGGCGCTGCTTGCCGGCAAACACCTATACTCCGAAAAGCCGCTCGGGGTTTCGATGGAAGAAGCCGAGGAATTGATGGCGCTTGCCCGGGCCGGCGATCTGCGGCTCGGCTGCGCACCCGATACGTTTCTGGGCGGCGGCCATCAGTTGACGCGGCGTCTCTACGACGAAGGCCGCATCGGCACGGCGATTTCCGCAACCGCCATGCTGCTTCTGCCGGGTCACGAGCATTGGCATCCCAATCCGGCATTCTTCTACGGTCGCGGCGGTGGGCCGATGCTCGATGTCGGCCCCTATTATGTCACCAATCTGATCGCCCTTCTCGGACCGGTTCGCGAAGTCTTCGGCGCTGCCAAGGTCACCCGCATTGAGCGGACCGTAAAGACGCAGCCACGTTTCGGCGAGACGATCAAGGTGCTGACGCCGACGCATCTGACCGGTGTCATGGAGTTCCATAGCGGTGCGACGGTGACGATCGCCACGAGCTTTGACGTCATCAAGCACAAGCACAACCAGATCGAGATCTATGGTTCCAAGGGCTCGATGGTAACGCCGGACCCAAACAACTTCACGGGCAAGGTCGAGATCTTCACCGAAGGCGATGAGGCCTGGGAGGAGGTGGCAGTCGATCATCCCTACGTCGAAGGCGTTCCCGGTCATCTCGGCCTGAGAGGACTTGGTGCAGCCGAAATGGTGGATTCACTGCGCTCCGGCAGGCCGCACCGCGTCTCGTCGGAACTCGCTTTTCATGCCCTCGAGGTGATGACCGCCTTTGAACGATCTGCACAGTCCAAACGGCCGGTCGCCATCCGCAGCAGCTGCGGTCGTCCGGATCCAATTCCGAAGCATCTGAAGGAAGGCAGTTTCAGTTAGAACTCTCTCCCGCCGGCCGGGCGATGCGAGAATGCATCGTCCGTCGAGGAGAGGAGAGTTCAGACGGCTGGATGTCTATCGCTGCTTCGGCCTTGTTGCCGTCTTCTGATTTGCGCGCTTTGGTGCTGGCTTCTCGTCGGCCAGTTCTTCCGACGCCATGTGAGGCGTTGCCGAGCGGATGTCGTTGGTGATTGATTGTGCTGCCGCGATCACCGCCTGTCTGATGTCCGCTATGCGCTTTTCGTCGACGCCTGTGACGAAGGGAACGCTGACGGCTGCAATGACCGTATCCTGATGATCCCGGACGGGGGCTGCGATCGCGTGAACGCCGGACATCTGCTCCCCCATGTCCCGCGCCCAGTTCTGCTTCCGGATCAGCGCAAGCTCGTCAAGCATCTGCCTGGGGTCAGTAATCGTCTGGCTGGTGAAGCGCTCGAGCTTGGTCAGGCGACGCTCAATATCCTCCTGCAGTGAAAAGGCGAGCAGGATCTTGCCGGCCGCGCCCGCATGAAACGGCAGACGCTGGCCGGCCGTCGCCGACAGAGCATATTGGCCATGCCCCTGCGCCGAGGCGACGACCAGAATATTGTCGCCGGATGGTACCGTCAGCTTGCTGCCTTCACCCAGGAGTTCCGAGATCTTGTTCAGATGCGGCTGCGCGATCGCCAAGAGATCGTAGCTCGCAACGGTCGGGGCGACATGGGCAGCAAGGGTGAGCAGGCGCCGCCCGAGCGTATAGCTTCCCGCCGGTGAACGGTGCACGAAATCGTAGGCGCTCAGCGTGTTCAGCATGCGGTAGACCGTGGTGCGCGACAGCTTCACGGCCTTCACAACGTCGCGGATCGTAGCACCTTCCGGCGTGCGCTCCAGGAGCGCAAACACCTCCACCATCTGCTCGATGACGGGGATGCGATATTTCTGCGCGGCGTCTTCGCTAATGTCGGTCATGAAAATCCTGCCAGGCCCATCGGGGCAATGCTTAGCCTTCCATAAGCAATGCGTGGAGTTCACGCAATCGCGGCTCCTTTCGATTGACTCCGACACCTGAATGCCGATAAATTCTTAAATGAACTTATATCAGTTCAAATAAGAAACGTCACGTCGATTTATCCTCGGCACGACGTTCCGAGAAATGCCGGATCAGGAGGTTCGGCAGGTGGCTGCGCCAGCGTGCGCTGTGCAACGGAAATACGGAGGAGGATGCAATGAAAAGTGTGAAATCGATCGGACATGTGGCCGTCAGTGTGAAGAACATCGACAGCTCGCTCGACTTCTATGTCAACAAGCTGGGCTTCGACGAAATGTTCCGGCTCGAGCGTGACGGCCGCCTGTGGATCGTCTACCTCAAGATCACCGACACGCAGTTCATCGAACTGTTTCCCGAGGGTGTTGGCGACGGCGCACCGCCATTTGCCAATGTCGGCTATAACCATCTGTGCCTCGAGGTCGAAAATATCGACGAGGCGATCGCCGACATCACCAGCCGTGGCGTTGTGTTGACGGCCGAAAAGAAGCTCGGCGTCGACAACAACTACCAGGCCTGGATCGCCGATCCCGAGGGCAACCGCATCGAACTGATGCAGCTTGGCGCAGACGCCATGCAGACGGCCGCTGTTCGCCGCATCAACGGACGGGCCTGAGCCATGGACCTTTTCAAGCATCTCGGCCATATCGCCTTGCGCGTCAACGACCTGGATAAGTCGCTCGCATTTTACCAGAAACTCGGCTTTCGCGAGATGACGCGTCTGCTGAACGATCAGGGCGAAGCGTGGATCGTGTATCTGCGCATCAACGACGATCAGTATTTGGAGCTTTTCCCAAAGGGCGTAAGGCGGCCGGAAACCGCCCCTGACACTATCGGCATCTTCCATATCTGCCTCACCGTCGAAAATATCGACAAGACGTTCGAAGAGCTTGCAAAAGTCGGTATTCAGCCCAGCCAGCCAAGGCCGACCAAAATCGGTATCGATGGCAATCGCGGTGCCTGGATCGAGGATCCTGATGGCACGCAGATCGAGGTCATGGAAATGGCGCCTGATTGCATTCAGCTGCAGGCCATCAAGAGGCTGCATGCTGAATCAGTCTAAATGGACTGTATTGCCTTAACGGCAAGGATTTAAGAGAACCCGGCAGTCACCTGCCGGGTTCTTTCGTCTGTCGATCTCAGAAAATCTGGTCGTAGGCGTCCTGCATCGCCTGAACGAACTCGTCATCCGTCCGCTTCGGATCGCTCCAGTATTTATCGGCTTCCTGCCAGATGGTGCGATACCAGTCGGCGTCGGCCATATTGAAGGGGTTGGAAACCTGCTTCGTCGGATCTTTCAGCGTTTCCAGAACGAGCTTGTTGCAGGCATCGAGGTTCGTCGTATCGGCGTCGGTACGAACGGGGCTTGCACCCTTCTTCAGCACGAAATCGGCATTGAGCTTCGGATCGACATCGAGCTTGGCAAAGTCTTCCYGGGCTTTTGCGGTGTCGGCATTGTTGGTGTTGAGGAAGCCCCAGGAATCGACGGTGACGACGACAGCCTTGGTTCCCGGAATGTTGATGCAGTCGAAATCCTCGCCGAGCTTCTTTTGCGCGGCCATGAACTCGCCCTTCATCCAGTCGCCATGGATCTGCAGCAGGGCCTTTCCGGTGATGACCAGATTGGTCGTGTCGTTCCATTGGCGATTGGGTGAGCCCGGATCCGTGTGGTCGGCAATCTGGCGGAAACGCTTAAGAGCCGCCCGCATCTCCGGCGTATCGATCACGGTGCGGTCGGGCTTCTCGCCGTAGAAGCGATTGTAGATATCGGGGCCCTCTTCCGAGGCGATCAATGCCTGCAGCAGATAGGCCTTCTGGAACTGGTCGCCGCCCTGGGCGATCGGGATGTAGCCGGCGGCCTTGACCTTGTCGAAGGCTGCAAAGAGATCGTCGAGCGACTTCCAGGATTTCGGGTCGACGCCGGCCGCTTCCGCGACATGTTTGTTGTAGTAAACCATGCCGTCGATATGCACCGTTGCGGGAGCCTTCATGATCTCGCCGTCGACAGTGATGTTCTTGAGAACCGAGGGCGGGAAGTTCTTCGTTGCGCCGATGCTGTCGAACAGCTTGGTGAGCGGCACGCCGAGACCCTGCTTGTTCAGATCCCGATAGATGCCGGGATCGGAGTTCATGAAGATCGCAGGCGGATTGCCGCCCGTGATCATGTTCATCAGGCTTACGTTGGCCCCGGAGTCATGGGCAATGGACAGGTCTTTCCACTGGTGGCCGTCCTTGGCCCACGCCTCCCTGAGAACGGTGAGCGCCGCAATCTCTGAGGGTTTGGACCAGGTGTGATAGACGACGACTTCGTCTGCCCAGGCGCTTGCAGCAAGAGTGGTCGCGGCAAGCAACAGTGATAGTCGTTTCAGCGATTTCCATTTTGTCATGCATCATTCCTCCCTTTTAGATCTGATCAGAGCCGCTGGCCGGTCGGAGCGTCGAAGACGTTCAATTTGGTCAGCGGCAGATAAACGGGCAGAGCCTGCTGGCTGCGATAGCGATTTGCGTCTCGCCCATCGATGCGCACGGCGATGCTCTTTCCCGACATCGTCAGGAAGGCGAAAGCATCTGGTCCGGATTTCTCGAAATATTCGACCGGGCAATCGAAACGGACGGTATTTCCCGCATCCTGGCGCTCCTCGATCAGAAGCTCCTCCGCCCGGAAGCCGATCTTCACAGGCTTGCCTTCGGCCGCCTTCGACTTCCACTTATATTCGCCGAGATCGATGCGGATGCTGTCCTTCTCATCCACGGCAACGAGATCGCCGCCATCACGCCTGAGGGTGCAGTCGAGCAGGTTCATGGCCGGCGACCCGACGAAATCCGCAACGAAAAGGTTGGCCGGCTCATTGTAGATCTCATCCGGCGTGCCGAATTGCTGGATGACGCCCTTGTTCATCACGGCGATCTTGGTGGCCATGGTCATGGCCTCTACCTGATCGTGGGTCACGTAGACGACGGTATTCTTGAGCTGGTTGTGGAGCTTCTTGATCTCCATGCGCATCTCGTTGCGCAGCTTGGCATCGAGGTTGGAGAGCGGCTCGTCGAACAGGCAGACGCCGTACTGTTTGACCAGCGCCCGGCCGATCGCCACACGCTGGCGCTGGCCGCCGGAAAGCTGCGAGGGTTTGCGGTCGAGCAGATGCTCGATCTGCAGGAGCCTGGCTGCCCAGGCGATCCGCTTATCCGCTTCCTCCCGCGAAATGCCGCGGGAAGAAAGCCCGAAATTCATGTTCCCACGCACTGTCTTGGTGGGATAAAGCGCATAGGACTGGAAGACCATGGCGAGGCCGCGATCCTTGGGGTCGAGGTAACTGACATCCCGCTCGTCGATGAGGATTTCTCCGTCGTCAATCTCCAGCAGGCCAGCCAGGAGATTGAGAAGCGTTGTCTTGCCGCAGCCGGAGGGCCCGAGCAGCACAAGAAACTCGCCGTCACCAATGCTGAGGTTCAGGTTCTCGATGACCGTCAGCGCGCCGAACTTCTTGACTATATTGTTGAATGCAATGGAAGGCATGCCTCTATCCCTTGATGGCGCCGGCAGTGATGCCCTGCACGAAGAACCTGCCGAGAACGAAGTAGATGACGAGCGGCGGCAACGCGGTGAGCAGTGCGGAAGCCATATCGACCGCATAGTTCTTGGCGCCTGTCGTCGTGACGGTGATGTTGTTGAGTACGACCGTCATCGGTTGCGTGTCCTGCGCGCCGAATGTTAGGCCGACCAGGAAGTCGTTCCAGATGCCTGTTATCATCAGGATCAGCACGACGATCATGATATTGCCCGACATCGGCAGGACGATCTCGAAGAATATCCGCCAGAAAGAGCCGGAATCGATCATAGCGGCGGCAATGATCTGCGGTGGCATTCCCTTGAAATAATTGCGGAAAATCAATGTGAGGAAAGGCATTGATAACACGCTGTGAATGACGGCTATGCCGAATGTCGTGCCGTAGATATGCAGCGCGCCGGTGATCTTGATCAGCGGATACATGATGATCTGGAACGGCACGAAGGCGCAGATGAAAAGCACGAACAGGAAGCCGTTCGCCCATTTGACGTTCCAGAGTGCCAGACCGTAGCCGGTAATGATCGACAACGAGATCGTCAGAACCAGGCTGGGAGTCAGAATATAGAGTGAATTGACAAAGCCGATGCGCACGCCGTTGCAGTTCATGCCCGAACAGGCCTGCATCCAGGCATAGGACCAGGCATCGGTCGTCCAGGGCGAGGGCAGGGAGAATATCTGTCCCTCGCGAATCTGATCCATCGTCTTGAAGGACGTGACGACGATGACATAGAGCGGCACCGCAAAGAAGGCAGCCGCCATCAAAAGGAACAGGAAGATCACCACCCGGCTCGGCCGGATCAGCGGACGCCGACGCACCCTGGTCTCGCGGCCGGATTGCGATGCGGCTGATATCGCCGTCATGCCTCCCTCCTTTGCCTGATGGCGGTGATGATGACGAGCGGCAGGAACAGAATGAGCGTCGTCAAGAGCATGACGGTGGCACCCGCGGACGCGAAACCGAGGTTCTGCTTCTGCCAATAGGCATCGATGACGAAATAAGCAGGCATGACCGAGGCGCCGCCCGGTCCACCATTGGTCATGGCGACGATGATGTCATAGGCCTTCACCACGCCGATGCAGAGCAGGATGATGCAGGTCAGGAAGGTGAGTTTCATCATGGGAATGATGACCTCGATATAGAGCCGCCAGAAGGGCACGCCATCGAGGCGCGCGGCCTGCCAGATCTCGGTATTGATAGACTTCAGGCCTGCGAGCATGAGCGCCATGAAGAAGCCGGTCGATTGCCAGACCGCCGCCAGAATAACGCCGAACATGACGGTGTCCTGACTTGCAAGCCAGTTGAAGGAGGCGCTCTCCCAGCCCATCGAGTGCAGCACATTCTCTACGCCGAGGCCCGGATTGAAGAGCCAGCGCCAGACGAGGCCGGTGACGATCAGCGAGACGGCGAGGGGATAGAGAAAGACGGTGCGGAAGACGCCCTCGCCATGCACTTCCTTGTCGATCAGCGCTGCCAAGATGAAACCTGTAACGATCGACAGCAGGCTACCCACAGCAAAGATGACGAGGTTCTGCAGCGACAGAATCCAGGACGGATCGTGAAACAGCCGCCAGTACTGCTTCCAGCCGACCAATTCATAGTCGGGAAAGCGTCTGGACGCCGTGAAGGAGAGATAGACGGTCCAGCCTATCGCCCCAACGAAAAAGACAAGCGTCAACAGTGCCGCAGGCGCAACGGCCAGATGCGGGGTGACGCGGCTCCATCGGATTCCCATGAGCCTCCTCCTCAGGTCTTCAGCGCTCTGCTCCTCCAGATCGCTGCGCTCCTGTTTCTTATATGAACAACATCTAGTTCATAATAGATCAACTATAGGAATCAAATAATCGCGATGTCAAATGACAATTGGCTGCGGCCGCAGCTGTTGCTCGCGCTGAAGTTGGATCGAGTGGCGATCTTCGGATCGTCGATCATTCGAAGAATGCACAATAGTCCTCCCCGAGACCCCGTCTCGCCTGTTCGGGCAGAAGATCGATACGTATGCTTGGCCGGTCGATCACATCGACAAAACCATCCTTGACGATCGTCTGCGGCAGCCCTCCGGATCTCCGATCTTGTATTCGAAGGCGATGAAGTCACGGGGCAGGGTGGCGCGGACCTGAATAGTGCCTTGAGGCCGAGCGAACCATTCGCCGTCCCATGGGGCGCCATCATGATCGAATGCAGATCGACATATTCAGCAATCCATTTGAGTTCGGCGATGCCGCCCAAATCGACCGAGTCAACACCGTTCGGCGAGCGGTCATGGCGGCCTCGATGGTGATGGCGCTACCAATCGCTCTCCTGTTTTTCTTCTTCGAGAACCTTTTTCGTCGACGGGCTGACCTCAGGTGCGACCAAAGGCTGGATTGGTCTTCCGGTCAGTGTAGGGACTACGCGCGCTCGACAGGTTCTGCTTCGACCGAAAGCGCTTCGCCAATGGCGTAGAAATGACCACCCGCAACGTGATGCAGACTGCGCCATTCAGGCCCGGCTGTTTCAAAGTGCCAGTGTCCGTCGCGAAACACACGGTCATCCGCCCATGCCGCCGTTACGTCGCCGATAAACAGGTCGTAAGCATCCTGGATATGAGGCTCGTCGATCAACCTGCATGAGAGCCAGGCCGAGCAGCCTTTCACGAAGGGCAGGTCCTGGCCCGGCACATCGAAAATCGATACCCCTGACTTCTGCAGCTTGTCAGGCTCCTCAAACAGGCTGCGGTTTCCAACCTCATGCGTCAGCTGGAGCTGCGCAACCGTCGGCACCTGTATGACGAAACGTCCGCTCGCCTCGATCAGTGTTCGCGTCTGGGCAATCTTGTCGACCACCACGGTCAGCTTCGGTGGATCGATATCGAGCGCGCAGCACCATGCGGCAGCCATGACGTTGTCAATACCGCCGTGGCGGGCCGATACCAGGATCGTTGGTCCGTAGTTGATCAGGCGAAAAGCCTTTTTGAGTTCAACAGCCTTCATATGTTCGTTCATTAGAAGTCCACGGTGAATTGCGGTTCCTGACATTGCTCCAAGTCTTACGATGGAGCGAGACGCTGCGAAAGGACGCAATTCTGCAAGCGCCCCATCCACGGATATCGGCAACGTGAAGGTCTAGTGCGAGAGTTTGGATACCCTGTGCCGCGACCAGCAGCGCGCAATCGCGGTCGCCGCCCGGATCGAGAGCGACATCTGCCGCATCAACGGGCCGTTTGTTCAGGCGCAGATGCAATTACCATTACGACGACCGTCGAAGAGCCTCACCATCATTACCCGTTCTGAAGCACCTGGGAATCGCCGCACGACTAGAGGAGCCTTGCCCGCTCGCACCTTTATATCCGCAGGGTATCGAATCATCGCAACCCGGTCGCAGGAGCTCTCAAATCCCTGACCCGTCGAGTTGCTGGGCGTCGTCGCCTTCCCAGGGTGAGGGCATGGAGGTGATGCCGGAATTGGCCGAGGGCATTGGCATCCAGCACTTCAATTCCGGCTCGGCATATTCCACGAGGCGGCCGGGCGAGGAATCGGAAGCACGCCAGCCTTCTGCACCGAACTGATCGCCATTCGACCAATAGGCAAGGTCAACTTCTGCCGGCCCCTGTTCGGACGGGCGGATCGTAACGAGTATCCGGCTGCCGTCTTTCGGCGCGGTTGTCATCTGGCGCCAGCCGTGTGGCTCATCCATAATTTTTCCTCCTGGCTTGCCGCAGACCGTGAGTGTCGCCTCGCCATTGGAAACGGTCAACTCACACCTTTGCAGAAATCACCCTGAGAGTTCTGGCCACTCGACCGCTAAGTTGGCTGATTCAAGGCCCTGGCGTCCAATTTAATCCAAAGCTGCGCGGCTGTTGTCATCGCTGCGTGGAACGGGCGCGGACCGGGCAAGGCGGTCAGCATGTTCAGTAGAACAAGCCGCGAGTTGGGGGCTGAGCCATTTCCCCGACGGATAGTGACGTTCTGCCGGTTGAATGCCCGCATCACGGCTGAGAGGTCCGGCAGTCCGATCAATCGGTCCGCGATTGTGCTGCTTTCATTGAAAGAAGAGCGTCATGTCCAGTGCTCAGGCCGGCGGCATCTTCTCGAATTTTGGGACGGCCGGATCGAGGTGGTCCCAAGCGTATCCGGCTGCGGTCCAGGATACCAATTGCGGCTGATATCGGCTTGGATCGTCAAGGCTTGCCGGCGTGACGATGTAGACCTCAGGCATATCGGGGAATGTCATGAAAACGGCCGATCCACATGTCGGGCAGAAGCCGCGCTGCTTGACGGTTCCGCCTTCGCCGACGGTCTGATACACGGATGCTTTTCCGTCGACCTTCACTTCGGCTGCAATGAAAGTCAGATGCGATTGATGTCCGGTACCGCTGGAGCGCTGGCATTGTCGGCACTGGCAATCGACCATCACGGCCGGTTCTCCCGATATCTCGTAGCGGATCGCGCCACAGGCGCAGCCGCCGTTATAGGACTTCGTCATATCGCTCTCTCCTTGCCTCAATCCAGCCCCTGCGAAGTCGCCTCTTCAGCAACGACGGTATCCAGCCGTTCGACGACCTTCTTCCAGCCTTCGCTCATGTTGCGATAGGCAATGTCGTTCCTCGGTAGAACGAAGCCGGAATGGACGAGCCGCAGGCGCGTGCCGGTTTCCGCCTGGGCGAGGGTGAAGGTCACCACCGTCTCCAGCTTCGAACCATATCCGTCATCATTGCTCTCATGGCCGCCCTTCCACGCATAGGACAATCGCTCGTTCGCTACGACCTCCAGTACCTCGCAATGAATGGTTCCGTCCCATTTGCCGGCCGGTTTGGTCTGAAAGGTGAAACGATTGCCGGTGACGGGCAAAAATCCATCGGGCGCCATCAGCCAACGGCCGATCAACTCGCCGCTGGTCAGCGCTTTCCAGATGATATCAGGCGCGTGCGGGAAGACTTCGTCCACGACGATGGCCTGCGTGTCGGAGACGTGCCTCCCGGGTTTCATGGCTTGGTTCATGGGTCGATTTCCTTCAGGAGCTTTCTGAGATCGGTGAAGCGTTCACGCCAGAAGATGCCGTAATGGGTCATCCAGTCGGCCAGCGGCTCGAGACCGGCAGGCTCCGCGCGGTAATAGACATTGCGGCCCTCCGGGCGTTCGCTGACAAGGCCAGCCTGCTTCAGTGATTTGAGATGCTGAGAGATCGCGCCCTGCGTGACATTGCTGCCTCGGGTCAGCTCGACCACCGTTATCTCCTCGGCATTGACGATACGCTCGAACACGGACCGCCGCGTCGGATCGGCCAGCGCACGCATGACAGTGGTTATGGTTTCGGCTTCGAACATGAAAACCCAATAGCACCCGCTAATCAATTAGTCAATGCTATTGGATTTTTTGATTGACCTCATCACCGGGGACTTTGGTCGGATAGGGCCTGAGACTGAAGTCCTATATGTGGAACTGCTTAAGAACCGAGCGGTTTAGCGGTTGGAGACGCCAAGAGACAGGAACTGAACTCTGCGATGGCTGCAGTGTCCTAATCTTGATCTCGTGCATTGACGCCAATCTCGCCAGCAGGGCCGGGGCCTTTGGTCCAGATCAAGCAGTCCCGAGGCGCGACCGGGTAACCCGGTCGAGCAGCGTCCTCGCGCGCCGCCGACAAGTATTTGAACCATCCTCAGGAGGAACCATGCGCTTGCTCATCGTCGAAGACGAACCGGGAATTGCTCTCGCAATCGAGGACGTCGCAATCGCCGCCGGCTTCGAGATTGCCGGAATTGCGACAAACATGTCCGAAGCCGTGGAGCTTGGACCGGAGGCGGATGTCGCACTCGTCGATGTTCGGCTTGGCGATGGCCTCACAGGCCCTTCCATCGCTCGTGCGCTTTTTGCTGGGTTCGGACTGGGCGTCGCCTATTTCACGGCCAATCCCGATCTCATCGAGCAGACAGATGGGCGGCCCGTCATCAGTAAACCAGCAAGCCCCGAAAAGATCGGGGAGGCGTTGTCCCTGGCGGCTAGAAACGCTCGCGAACACATGCTTCAGCATCAGTCAGGACAGGCGACATAGGAGGAGACGCGATTTAGGCCGCCTTCCTTCCGCTGCACGCAGCGCAGCTTCCGGTATCGCAAGAGAACATGAGGGGATCGTCGCGAGGTATGGCTGGAACTCATCAGGGTCAAGAACCTCGATACTGATGTTCATTCCGTTCAGAAGTTTCTGCCATTGCGTTTGATGGGGTCACCATTGCGCAAGAACTGCCATTCGATACCGGTGATCCGTGTCGGCTTCACAATGTGCATGCGCGCCTGCAGCAATCGGAGGGTTGGAACAAGCTTTGTAGGGTCCGCGATCTCCGCTGGGACGGGTCTGCCGGCCTCTATATAGTATTGTTCCAACTCACCGCGAAAGTCTCTGATATCGAACGTGTCTATTCCCGCGTTGAACCAGTCCGCCAAGATGACATCGCAGACAATATCAAGGCTATTCGGGTCATCGAAATCGAGCAAGGTTGTCGGCATTGGCGGACCTTCTGATGTTCGTCCTTCAAGCCCCCAACGCAGTCTTTTCTGACGCAGCCTCGCCATGAGTGCGACGAGAATATTGGGGCTCGCCACCCAGCACGAAGACGAGCCCCAGCCCCGGTGCCTGTCTCATCTACGCCCTTCACCGTGACGATCCGATTAGAACCCCGCGCCTTGGCGGCCGCAATTCGATCGATCGGATTAGCTCTGCCGTCTGCCGCATAGAATCCCGCTGGCGCGGGCTTTTTTGGGCAATTATTTCGGAAGCGAAACTGTGGATAAGTTGGCAATGCCTCGATGTGATTAGCCTTTTCCGAATTGCCGTCTGGTGGTCGACCTCCGGTTGTCGAGGGAATGATGTGGCGACCTGACCCGTTGCTGCCACCGGCATCTCATGCCGGTGGCAATTGTAACCACAGCCCAATGGCGACTGTGTCTCTTACCTTGCGCTTTCGGGGAAGACCGGCAGGCGCGAGATATGGGTGGGATCGTGCTGGATGACGAGCGTGGCATTCAGCCCGTCGGCAACCGCCTCGAGGCGTTCCATCGATGCAAGTGTATCTGCCCGGTTTTCATTGAAACCCGGCACGCCATGAGTGGCCAGGTTGTCCGCGAAGTGCACGACATCGCCGGAAAGCAGGACCGGTCCCTTCTTCGCAAGCTTTACCAGGAGGGCGGCTTCCCCTTTGGTATGGCCAGGCATCGACAGCATCATCACGCTACCGTCGCCGAAGACGTCACGGTCGCCGGTCACGAGATCGAGTTTCCCCTTGCCATCGAGCCAGGGTTTGACGAGATCCGGTACAACAGCGAAGGGTAGGGGGTTGTCATGAAAAGTCTGCCAATCGGCAGCCCCGATCATGAGCGTTGCCTTCGAAAAGGTCGCGGCCTGCCCGAGATGGTCGAAATGGTTGTGGCTGATGCCGATGGTGGAGATCTGCTCCGGTTTGATGCCGATCTGTTTCAACTGCGTCGGGATGTCGGTTTTGAGCGAGACGCCGATCGGCGCATCCTGATCGGGTGCCTTGCCGATGAGTCCGGCAGGAAGCCCCGTGTCCCAAAGCAGGTAATCGCCGCCGTGGCGGATCACGTAGCAGCTGTCGGTCAGCACGCCCTTCTTGCCGGCAAAGGCGAACGTGTCCGAAAACATCGACAGATCCTTGACGATGACGTCGCCACAATCGAGACGCCAAAGTTCAAGGTCTGGAGCCGCGCRTGTCGGAGTGGAGGCGAAAGATAGCGATGCGACCGTTGCTCCGATTGCAAGCGCAAATTTGAAGGTCTTCATAAAGGTCTCCTTGTGTTGAAGACCTTTCTTGTGCCGCCCTTCCTCGCAGGCCATGCGCCAGATTTGTGGTCACTTGAGCCCGAAACGCTCACCCGCGGTATTTTTTCTTGCCGCGCCTTCTCATACATTGCGCTTATGAACATGATGATCCGCGACCGACGTTCCGAGCTCTCCCGCCGCCTGCTCGATCGACTCCGCCCCATGGTGGCGGGGAAGCTCGACGTAGGGATGCATCCTTATGGCGAGCAACTGTTCGCCTATTGCTGCTTCGACCGCGAACGGCTGGCCGCTCTTCGACTTGATTGTCCCATGATCTGCATCGTGCTTCACGGCCAAAAGGACGTGTGGCTTGGCGATCGCACCCGGTCCTTCCCAGTCGGCTCGCTCTTCGTGTTGCCCGGCGGTGTAGCGATGGACGTGGTCAACATTCCAGACGACAAGACGGGCGTTTATGCAGCGTTGCGGCTCGACGTGCCGTCCCTGCCGGCGGGCATTCCACCGCTCTCCGTTGCAGAGCGCGCCGGTCGTGCCGCCGATCTCGATGCAGTGCCACTAAGCATCGATCTCGTCGAGACGATTTGCCATGCAGCATCCACGATCGCCGATGTCAGCGTTGGCGAAACGATCAAGCGGCTGAGGCTGACAGAAGTTCTGGCGTTGTTGCGGCCGCTTGCCGAGGCCCGACCGCTCTTCAGACAAAGCCTGTCGGACGATATCGCCTGGCTGATCGCAACTGCTCCTTCAGAGCCCTGGAACGTTTCTGATGTTGCAGAAAAACTTGGAATTGGAGCGTCCACGCTGCGACGTCGATTGGCCACGGATGGCACCTCCTTCCGTGCAATCTTGCGGCGCGAGCGTCTAAGGGCAGCGCAACATGCAATCACGTCCGGCGCGACGGCAATCGCCGCCGCCGAGGCTGCGGGTTACGTGTCGCGTTCACACTTTTCCCGCCGGTTTCGCGAGAGTTTTGGGACCAGTCCGACAGGGCGGTCATAACATCGAAAGTCTGTGAACCAGTTTCGCTTTCGTTCGAAACGCTTTGACGCGTCACGATCGGAGCGACTGGCATATCAAAGACCCCATACGACCGCCTCCTCGTGGCGTTTGATGAGGTGCCTCAGACTTTCGAAGCCGGAGCGGACAAATGTGGCAAACTGGTCGACGGCGGGCGAACGGGGCGCATCGACACGGCTGAGGATCGCCAACGCTCGTTCGGGATGCGGAATGGTGATGGGCAGTGCCGTGATCGATTTGTCCCTGCGCTGCGCAAAGACGACGCTATGGGGCATGATCGTCAACGCATCGGCCATTTTCAGATAGTTGATCACTGCCATCAGCGAACCGCCCGAATAGCGGATCTTGAGCTCGGTTGCCCCGAATGAGAGAAGCAGCGCGCGCAGATCCGTGAGCAAGGGGCTGCCCGGTGGCGGTGCGACCCACGGATATTCGAGAAGATGGCTCGGCTGTGGCCGCCTCTTCAAGAGCAGGGGGTGCGTGATCCGACAGGCGACAACGTTGCGGCCGGGAAGAATCTGCTGAAACTCGAGCCCCGACCCTTCGTCGAGAATATCGATCGGACAGATAGCAAGGTCGATCTGGTCGGCCTTCAGCGCCGCCCTGAGATCCGGGAAGTAACCGTAGCTCTGGTCAATGCGTACATCGGGGTGGCTCGACTGAAACTCCGCACAGATGCCGGCAATCAGTCCGTCCATGAAAAAGGGCGTGCCGCCTACGCGCACGACGCCGCTCTTTCCGACCCTGAAACTCTCGACGAGATCGGAGGCCTTGCGTGAGGACGCCAGCATGACGAAACCGTGCTCGGCGAGAGCGAGACCAAAAGCTGTCGGCTGCAGCGGGCGACGGCCCTTGACGAACAGCGGCTCGCCCAGGCGTTTCTCCAGCATCGACAAGGTGCGCGAGACGGCAGGTTGCGCGAGCCCCAGCAAAGCCGCGCCTTCGGTAACGCCGCCGGTCTTGACTACGGCCGCGAGCTGGATCAGGTGACGCTCATCGATCTTCATAACGATCTGTTATATTATCTTCCAACAAAATCATCAATCGATGTGTCTCCACCTGCTATTCTCCCGATACTGTCGCAGAGCAAGTCGGGAGGATTGGCATGGCGGGGCGCTCTCAACCGCTGACATTCAGCGAGGCTACTTCGTCCGAAGCCTTCGCCGAGCGCTTTTCTTCCGGCCGGGACGACAGGCTGGTCGAACTGCTCGCCGCCGCCGTGACCCATGTGCACGACCTCATCAAACAATTTCGGCCGACCCAGGACGAGTGGCGAAGGTTCATCGCCTTCCTGACGGAGGTCGGTCATGCCTCGGACGAGCGCCGGCAGGAATGGGTCCTCCTGTCCGATCTGGTCGGCGCTTCGGCACTCGTAGAAGATATCAATTCGCGCCGGCCCAAGGGGGCGACGCCCAATACCATCCGCGGGCCGTTCTTCCGCGCCGATGCGCCGGAACGTGCTTCGGCTTCGTCGATCTCGCTCGATGGCATCGGCGAACCGCTGTTGGTCTCGGTTTGTGTCCAGGATCTCGACGGCCTCCCGGTCGCAGATGCTGAGGTGGTGACCTGGCAGGCCAATGCAGAGGGCTTCTACGAGAACCAGCAGCCGGATCTCCAGCCGGAACATAATCTGCGCGGCCTGTTCAGAACCGATGCGCAGGGGTGTTTTTCCTATCGCTCCGTTGTTCCGTCCGGCTACGGCGTGCCGGCCGACGGTCCTGTCGGCGGGCTGCTGTCTGCGGCCGGTTATCCGCTGCGCCGGCCGGCGCATCTGCATTTCGTTGTGCGTGCAAAAGGCTTCGAGACGATTACGACGCATGTTTACGACGCGAGTGATCCGCATCTGCACGAAGACGCGCTGTTTGGCGTGCGGCCCGAACTTGTCACCTCTTTCGATCCCCTCGAGGTCGACGGTCGCAGCGCAAAGGCGGTCAAACTTACCTTCGTCATGGTCCGGGCAAAACCGGGGAGGGTGGCATGATCGGCCCATTTTCCTATGCGGGCAGTCCTGCGCAGATCGTCTTCGGTACGGGCAGTAAAAGCAAACTGGCTGAATGGATTACCAATGCCGGCTGCAAGCGGGCACTGGTGCTTTCGACGCCGCATCAGAGAGCCGATGCCGAAGCACTGGCCCGCGACATTGGCCCGCTTGCCTGTGGCGTCTTTGCCGGCGCGGTCATGCACACGCCCGTCGACGTGACCGAGGCCGCGATGAAGGTCGTGGCCGAAACCAGGGCGGATTGTGTGGTCTCGCTCGGCGGCGGATCCACGACGGGGCTCGGCAAGGCGATTGCCTATCGCACCGACCTTCCGCAGATCGTCGTGCCAACCACCTATGCCGGCTCGGAAGTCACCCCCATTCTTGGCCAGACGGAAGGCGGTCGCAAGACGACTGTTCGCGACGCACGGATCCTGCCGGAAATCGTCATCTACGATCCGGCGTTGACCCTGGGACTGCCCGTTTCGATGAGCGTGACGAGCGGGCTCAATGCCATGGCGCATGCCGTCGAGGGTCTCTATGCGCGCGATCGCAATCCGATTTCGACCCTGATGGCCCTTGAGGGCCTACGCGCCTTTTCCCGCAGCCTGCCCGTAATCGTCGAAAGGCCCGATGACGCGGGCGCCCGAAATGAAGCGCTCTATGGCGCCTGGCTCTGCGGCACGGTGCTCGGCACTGTCGGCATGGCGTTGCATCACAAAATTTGCCACACGCTGGGCGGTTCTTTTGAAACCCCGCATGCTGAAACCCATGCGGTGATGCTACCGCATACGGCCGCGTTCAACGCCAAGGCGGCAGCATCGGAACTTGCCACGGCAGCCGACATCTTTGGCGGTTCGATCGGCGGCGGGCTTTGGGATTTTGCCAAAGCGATCGGCGCACCTTTGTCGCTCAAGGAATTCGGATTGTCACAGGCCGATCTCGACCGCGCTGCATCGATCGCCGTCGAAAATCCTTACTGGAACCCGCGCCCCATCGATCGGGATTCGATCCGGGCGCTCTTGCAGGAGGCCTGGGAAGGCCGCCGGCCGGTAGATTGAAAATCTGCCGGATCACGCGCTCTTTGGGAGGAGAGGAAAATGGGAGGATACATGTTTACGAGACGCGATTTTCTGAAGACGACGGCCGCCGGCGGAGCCGCGCTTGCTGCGTCCGGCCTGGCTGCGCCGGCAATCGGCCAGACGGCAGCTATCAAACTTGGTTACGTCAGTCCGCAGACCGGTCCGCTTGCCGCTTTCGGCGAAGCTGACAAGTTCGTCATCGATTCCTTCCTGGCAACGACCAAGAGGCTCGGCCTCAGCTATGAAGTCGTGGTCAAGGACAGCCAGTCCAACCCCAACCGCGCCGCCGAAGTTGCCAAGGAACTGATCGTCGACGACCAGATCAACCTCATGCTGGTATCCTCAACGCCGGAGACGACCAATCCGGTTTCCACGACCTGCGAAGGCGAGGGCATGCCCTGCATTTCGACGGTCGCGCCCTGGCAGCCCTGGTTTATCGGCCAGCAGGGTAATCCGGGCGACCCTGCCTCATGGAAGCCCTTCGACTATGCCTACCATTTCTTCTGGGGGCTGGAGGATATCATTGCCGTCTTCACCGGCATGTGGGGCCAGATCGAAACCAACAAGAAGATCGGCGGGCTGTTTCCGAACGACGGAGATGGCAATGCCTGGGGCGACAAGGTCGTCGGCTTTCCGCCCGTGCTCGAAAAGCTCGGTTATGGTTTGACCGATACCGGCCGCTACCAGAACCTGACGGATGATTTCTCCGCACAGATCAACGCCTTCAAGCAGGCGCAAACCGAAATCCTGACAGGCGTGATGATCCCGCCCGACCTCACCACCTTCTGGAACCAGGCCAAGCAGCAGGGTCTGAAGCCGAAGATTGCCTCGATCGGCAAGGCGCTTCTTTTCCCGCAGACCGTCGAGGCGCTTGGCAATGCCGGCCACAATCTGTCGACGGAAGTCTGGTGGACACCGAGCCATCCGTTCAAATCCTCGCTGACCGGTGAGACGACGGCTGCCGTTGCTGACGCCTTTACGAAATCCACCGGTCGTCCCTGGACGCAGCCGATCGGCTTTGCCCATGCCCTGTTCGAACTCGCCGTCGACGTCATGAAGCGCGCCGGCGATGTCAGCGATGGTGATGCGGTGGCGAAGGCGATCGGGGAAACCAAGCTCGATACGCTGGTCGGACCGATTGCCTGGGGCAATGAGAAGCTTCCGCCTTTCGCTCAGAAAAACGTCGCCAAGACGCCGCTGGTCGGCGGTCAGTGGCGGCTGAAATCGGGCGGCGGCTACGATCTCGTCGTCGTCGAAAATGGCCTTGCACCCAACGTGCCGCTCGGCGGCAAGCTCGAAGCCCTTGCGTAGGGCGCACGTCCGCCCGGCTCTGCGGCCGGGCGGATACTCGCGGAGATTGACCGATGCCCATCCTGGAACTTAATGATGTCTCGAAGTCCTTCGGCGCGCTCGTCGTTGCAGAGGATATCAGCTTTTCGGTCGAGCCTGGCGAGGCGCTCGGGGTCATCGGACCGAATGGCGCCGGCAAATCCACGCTCTTCAATCTGATCAACGGCAATCTGTCCGTTGCGGGCGGAGCCATCAGCTTCGACGGCCGCGACGTTACCCGTGCGCCGCCGATGCAGCGCTGCCTTGCCGGCATGGGCCGCACCTTCCAGATCCCGCAACCTTTCGAGCGCCTGACTGTCTATGAAAACCTTCTGGTCGCAGGCGCTTTTGGTACCCGGGCGAGGGAAGCCGATGTCGCAGGCTCCTGCGCCGATATTCTGGTCGAGACCGGTCTGATTGCCAAAGCCAACAGGCCGGCGGCATCGCTCACCCTTTTGGAGCGTAAACGGCTGGAACTCGCCCGCGCGCTTGCTACCAAGCCGAAGCTTCTGCTCCTCGACGAAATCGCTGGCGGCCTGACGGAGGGGGAGTGCCGGCAGCTGGTCGCGACGATCAGGCGCGTTCATCAGCGCGGCATGACCATCATCTGGATCGAGCACGTGCTGCATGCGCTGACGGCGGTTGCCGAGCGCATCCTGGTCCTCAATTTCGGACGGGTCGTCGGCATCGGTGCGCCGGAGGCGATCATGGCTTCGGACGAGGTGCGCACCATCTATCTCGGCATGGAGGTCTGATGGCAAGCCTTCTTGAGATCCGCGGCCTGACGGCTTTTTACGGCGACTTCCAGGCTATTTTCGGCATCGACATTGATCTCGATGCCGGTGAGACGATTGCCGTCATCGGCGCCAACGGAGCGGGAAAGTCGACGCTGATGCGCTCGATCGCTGGCGTGATTGCGAACCGGGCGGACATGGTCCTGCATCGGGGCGAGGCGATCGGTGCAGTGCCTGCCTTTGATGTCGTGCGTCGCGGCATCGCTCTCGTGCCGGAAGGGCGCAAGCTCTTCGCTTCGCTGACGGTGGAAGAAAACCTGCAGATCGGCGGCTATGGCTGCAAGCGCTCCGGACCGTGGTCGTTGGAAAGCGTCTACGCTCTGTTTCCTGTCCTGAAAGAGCGACGCGGCAGTCCGGCGACAGCGCTTTCCGGCGGCCAACAGCAGATGGTGGCAATCGGCCGGGCCCTGATGTCGAACCCGGAAATCCTTCTCTGCGATGAGCTCAGTCTCGGCCTGGCGCCTGTCGTCATCAAGGACATCTACGCCGCCTTCGCTCGTATTCGTGCATCCGGGATGGCGATCGTCGTCGTCGAGCAGGACATCGCCCAGGCCCTGAAGGTCGCCGATCGTGTCTATTGCATGATGGAGGGACGGATCACACTCACCGGGCGCCCTGCCGATCTCGACCGGGCCGAAATCCATGCAGCCTATTTTGGAGCGGAGAGCGATGAACTGGCTTGATACACTTCTTCAGGGAGCACTGCTTGGCGGGCTCTATGCGCTGTTTGCGGCGGGCCTCAGTCTTGTCTTCGGGATCATGCGGCTTGTCAATCTCGCCCACGGCGACCTCATCGTGCTGGCAGCATTCTTGATCCTGCTGCTCGTCTCGTCGCTTGGCCTTGATCCATTCATCGCGGCGCTGATTGCCGCACCCATGATGTTTGCGATCGGCTGGCTGCTGCAATACCACCTTCTCAACCGCACGCTCGGCAAGGATGTCCTGCCGCCACTGCTCGTGACCTTTGGCCTCTCCATCGTCATCCAGAACGGCCTTCTGGAGGCCTTCACGGCCGACAGCAGAAGGATCTCCGCCGGCTCGCTGGAGACGGCGTCGCTGCAACTGGGGAGCATCAATGCCGGTCTGATGCCGCTCCTAACCTTCGGCTCGGCAGTCGTGGTCATTGTCGCCTTGAACCAGCTCATCTATCGCACGGCCCTTGGGCGCGCCTTCCGCGCGACGTCGGATGATGTGGTCACCGCCGGCCTGATGGGCATTCGCCCGAATTCGATCTTCGCCATCGCCACGGGCCTGGCGATGATGATCGTGACCATCGCCGCACTCTATCTCGGCATGCGGGCGAATTTCGATCCGACAGCCGGGCCGGCGCGGCTGATCTATGCTTTCGAAGCGGTGATCATCGGCGGTCTCGGATCGCTCTGGGGCACACTTGCCGGCGGAATCATCCTCGGGCTGGCGCAGACGATCGGCGCCGCCGTCAATCCGGAATGGCAGATCCTTGCCGGGCATCTCGCCTTCCTGATCGTCCTGCTCCTGCGTCCGCGCGGCCTCTTTCCGCGCGCTGTCGATTGAGGCCGCGCCATGACCACGGGTTTGGAAACGATGACGAGCGATGGCCAGGCATATCAGGACTGGCGGATCGAAACAGGCACACGGCTGTCCCGGGCCTTTTCATTCGTCTGCCTGGTTGCGTTCGCCGCCCTTGCGGTCGCACCGCTTTTGCTGTCGCGCGGCGTAGTGCAGGATCTGTTCTTCATCCTGACGATGCTGACGCTGGCGCAGAGCTGGAACCTGCTTGCCGGTTATGCGGGGCTGATTTCGGTCGGTCAGCAGCTCTTTGTCGGTTGCGGCGCCTATGCTCTCTTCGGCCTTGTCATTCTTGCCGGCCTCGACCCGATACTCGCCATTCCGCTTGCCGGCGTTTCGGCCATGCTCATCGCCGTGCCGACCGCGTTCTTCGCCTTTCGCCTCTATGGTCCCTATTTTGCGATCGGAACGTGGGTGATCGCCGAAGTCGGGCGGCTGCTGCTTGCCCAATGGAAGGCGCTCGGTGGTGGTACCGGCACATCGCTGCCGCGCGATGCGACCCGTGACATGCTCGGCATTTCCCTGCTTGAAGACTGGTTTGGCATGCGCGCGGCCGCGGCAGCCGATGCCCTGTCCTTCTGGCTTGCGCTGATCGTAGCGGCCGTGACGATTGCGATTGTCTACAAGCTGTTGCGCAGCCGCCAGGGTCTCGGGCTTGCAGCGGTACGCGACAACGAGACCGCTGCGCGCGCGCTGGGCGTCGATGCACGCCGGTTGAAGACGATGATCTATCTGCTCACGGCCTTCATTACCGGCATCATCGGCGCGCTCATCTATCTCCAGAAGGCGCGGATATCGCCCGACGCCGCCTTCTCGCTGACCGACTGGACGGCCTATGTCATCTTCATCACGGTCATCGGCGGCATCGGCACGATCGAAGGGCCGATCCTTGGCGTGCTGGTCTTCTTCTTCCTGCAGAACGCCTTTTCGGCCTACGGCTCCTGGTACCTTCTGGCACTTGGAGCACTCGCCGTCGTCACCATGCTGTTTGCACCCCGGGGGCTCTGGGGGCTGATATCCGACCGTACCGGCTTCGAACTCTTTCCGGTTCGTCGCCTGCTCAGGGGCGGACCTGTTGTACCAAATGAAAAGGGAGGGCCGAATGGCTGACATCACCACCGACGTCTTGATCATAGGCACGGGGCCTGCGGGTTCGGCGACCGCCGCATTGCTTGCGAGCTACGGTCTGGAGCCGCTTATCATCAATCGCTATCGCTGGCTCGCCAATACGCCACGCGCGCACATCACCAACCAGCGCACGATGGAGGTCCTGCGCGATCTCGGCCGGGACGTTGAAGATGAGGCATATCTCTTTGCGACGGAACAGGACCTGATGGGCCAGAACGTCTTCTGTACGGCGGTGGCCGGCGAGGAAATCGGCCGCATGCAGAGCTGGGGCAATCATCCACTGTCACGTGCCGAGCATCTCCTGTCCTCGCCAGGGCGGATGAACGACCTGCCGCAGACCTATATGGAGCCGCTGCTCTTCAAGACGGCCTGCTCGCGCGGCGCCCAGTCGCGCATGTCGACCGAATATTTGAGCCACGTCCAGGACGCGGGTGGAGTCACGACGACCTGCCTTGACCGCCTGACGGGCAAGGAAGTGGCGATCCGCTCGAAATTCCTCGTCGGCGCAGACGGCGGCAATTCGAAGGTCGCCGAACATGCCGGCCTGTCCTTCGAGGGCCGCATGGGCGTTGCCGGTTCCATGAATATCCTCTTCGAGGCTGATCTGTCGCGTTATGTCGCCCATCGTCCTTCGGTGCTCTACTGGGTGTTGCAGCCGGGCGCGGATGTCGGCGGTATCGGCATGGGCCTCGTGCGCATGGTGCGGCCCTGGAATGAGTGGTTGATCGTCTGGGGCTATGACATTAACCAGCCGGCACCTGCCGTCGACAACGCCTTTGCAACCAAGGTTGTGCGTGAACTGGTCGGCGTTCCCGACCTTGAACCAAAGATCAAGTCGGTCTCCACCTGGACGGTCAACAACATGTATGCGACGACCCTGTCGAGCGGCCGGGTCTTCTGCATGGGCGACGCAGTGCACCGTCATCCGCCATCGAATGGCTTGGGCTCCAACACCTCGATCCAGGATGGGTTCAACCTCGCCTGGAAGCTTGCCATGGTGATCCGAGGACAGGCCGGAATGGGCCTCCTCGACAGCTATCAGGCCGAGCGCGCGCCGATCGCCAAACAGATCGTCACTCGCGCCAACAAGTCGATCGAGGAATTCGGTCCGATCTTCAAGGCGCTTGGCCTCCTGGATTCCGTCGATCCCGTCAAGATGCAGCAGAACATGGACGCACGTTGTGATGACGGCGAGGCTGCAGAACACCAGCGCGCGGCAATCCGCGATGCCATTGCCTATAAGGTCTATGAATTTGACGCTCATGGCGTCGAAATGAACCATCGCTATGCATCAAAGGCGGTCGTCAAGGACGGGCAGGCGGAGCCCGCCTTCGAAAAGGATGCCGAACTTCATAGCCAGCCGACGACCTGGCCAGGTGCACGGCTTCCGCATGTCTGGTTGTTCGGGGCGCAGGGAGAAAAGGTCTCCAGTCTCGATCTCACCGGTCACGGGCTCTTCACGATCCTGACCGGGATCGGTGGCGACGGCTGGATTTCCGCGGCAAAGGCGCTTTCAAAGGAATTCGCGGTGCCGATCACTGTGCACAAGATCGGTCCCCGCCAGATTTGGCAGGACCTGACGGGAGACTGGGCACGCGCCCGCGAGATCAGCGATTCCGGCGCCCTGTTCGTTCGTCCCGACCACCATGTCGCTTGGCGTTCACATGTAGCGGCCTCCGATCCGGAAGCAGAGCTGCGCCGCGTGCTGAAAACAATCCTGGATCGGTGAGGTCGTTATGGGTGCTGAAGAAAACGGTTATTTCACCGAGGAGAATTCCGTCGATGTCGTCATAAGCCGCAATGCGGGGGCAAAGAGCGAACGGCTGAAGCAGATCATGGAGGTCGTCACCCGCAAGCTCCATGAGGCGGTGAAGGAACTCGAGCCGACGCAGGAGGAGTGGATGGATGCGATCCTCTTCCTCACGCGCACCGGCCATACGTGCACCGATTGGCGGCAGGAATTCATTCTGTTGTCGGACGTGCTCGGTGTTTCGATGCTGGTCGACGCGATCAACAATCGCAAGCCCACCGGCGCCTCGGAAAGCACCGTGCTCGGACCGTTCCACGTCGCCGACGCGCCGGAATTGCCTATGGGCGCCAATATCTGCCTCGACCACAAGGGCGAGGACATGGTCATCAGCGGCCGCATACTGGATACCGACGGCAAGCCGATCGCCGGCGCCGTTCTCGATGTCTGGCAGGCCAATGATGAAGGTTTCTATGACGTGCAGCAGCAGGGCATTCAGCCGGATTTCAATCTGCGCGGCGTCTTCCGAACGGGTGAGGACGGGCGCTACTGGTTCCGCGCGGTCAAGCCCAAATATTATCCGATTCCCGATGACGGACCGGTTGGGCAGATGCTGGGCGCGCTCGGCCGTCACCCCTACAGGCCGGCGCATCTGCATTACATCATCAAGGCGGAAGGGTTCGAGACGCTCGTCACACACATCTTTGATCCCGACGATCCCTATATCCGTTCGGACGCGGTGTTTGGCGTCAAGGAGAGCCTTCTCGCCGACTTCAGATTGACTGAGGATCCCGCGCACGCAAGGGAACTCGGCTTCGAGGGGAAATTCTGGCAGGTCGAGCACGATTTCGTGCTGGCGCCAGTTAAGTCTTAGTCGGGACAGATGGTCGCCGCTTCGACCAAGGTGTCTCGTCGTCGCAAAGGGCGTCACTGGCACGCGGCTGTCGGTTGGCGCTGAGAGACTGATATTCCACGGAACATGCTGGAAAAGTTCAGGCTTCTTTCGACGCATTCCGAAGCCGTTTATGCCGGCCTCGTTGAGGGGCGGTGGCGCTGGATGCATCGTCCGTGTCCGCCGTCTCTTTGGCCATCCGCGAGGCGCGCCATTGGGCCGGGGTCAATCCCAGATGCTGCTTGAAGGCGCGCTGGAAGGCAGCTTCAGATCGATAACCGGCCAGATCGGCTGCTGCAGCGGTCGATGTCGTCTGCACCCGCAGCGCATTCGCAGCGAGCGTGATGCGAACGTCCTGGAGAAGGTCGGTAGCGGAACGGCCTAAACTGCTCTGGAAGTAGCGCGCCAAACTTGCACGAGACAAGTTGCAGAGGCTTGCCAGTTTCGAAAGCGTCCATGGGCGGGCGGGTTCGAAGAATATCGCGTTGATCGCAGGAGCGAGCCTGACATGGCTTGCGAGGGCGACCAGCCCGAGTGGTGCATCATGGGATTGACTTGCCAGCCGGAGCGCCAGCGTGAACAGCGCTGCTGAAAACGCATTCAGCATCGCCTGACCGCCAATCCCCTCGACGTTCGCCTCGGCCCGCATGAGCGCCACCAGGGCCTCCATCTGTCGGCGCGTCACGGATTGTGGTGACGTCGCTGAGTTAGACGTTCCCCGTACGACCATCCGGGAACGCAGGTAAGTCCCCAGCAGTCGGTCATGCGGTGAGGCAAGCACGAAGCGGCCACAAAGCATGTCCAGCCGTTCGCCTTGGCCGGCATTCTCGCTGATCACCACATTCAGCCCTTGCCTCTGCGTCGCCTTCCCCGGCTCGGCGCCGCTGCCATCTGTCAGAACGTGAGGCGCTCCAGCGGGAACCAGCAGAATGTCGCCGGGCGTGAGACGTTGTTCTCTGTTGCCGTCACTATCATTCAGCCATGCCTCGCCGCTCAATATCACGTGATAAACGATGTCCTGGACGGGGCCTTGTTCATAGGCAACCCGCCAAGGTGCACCGTAAAGGCAGTGAAGCTCCAGCTTGCCGGTGACCGGCATCATTTCGAGCAGACGACTGAGCCAATCGATGCCTTGTGACATGTCGATCCCTTCAAGATGAGTTGATCGAGCATGAATATGAGCTAAATCGGCATTAATCAAATCACGCCGCCATTATAACCTGCTCCTATCGTCATTGCAGAAGCAGATCGCCTTCGAAGCGCTCGGCTGCTGCCAGCTCACGGAGAGTCCCATGCCTGATATTGAGAATTTCGACACTCTGATCCTTGGCAGCGGCCAGGGCGGTAAATTGCTCGCTTGGCACCTGGCTCGTTCCGGTCAGAAAGTTGCGGTTGTTGAAAGAAGGTGGGTCGGCGGTTCCTGCCCGGCGGTTGCCTGTCTGCCCAGCAAAAACGAGATCTGGAGTGCACGCGTTGCTCATCTGGTTCAGCACGCGGCCGAATTCGGTACCGCGACCGGACCAGTCAGCGTCGATATGGCGGCCGTCCGCCGGCGCAAGCAAGCGATGGTCGATCGGGAGATCGCGTTTCACCTTGATGCCTATAAGGCAAGCGGTGCCGAACTCATCATGGGGGAGGGAAAGTTCGTCGGGCCGAAGACCATCGAAGTCAGCTTGAACGATGGCGGTCAGCGCAGGCTTTCCGGCAATCAGGTGGTGGTGAATGTCGGCAGTCATGCTGCGATACCGGATATCCCTGGCCTGCCGGCAGCGCGCGCAATGACACATATCGAGGCTCTCGAGCTCGACTATCTGCCGTCTCATCTGATCGTGCTCGGAGGAGGCTATGTGGGTATTGAAATGGCGCAGGCATACCGCCGCTTCGGTAGCCGGGTGACCATTATCGAACCATCGCAGCGGTTGATGGCTCGGGAGGATGCCGACGTCGCCGAGGAGATACAGCGCATACTTGCCTCAGAAGGTATCGAAGTCGTCCTGGGCGCCAGGCCGACACAGGTGCGGGGCTTGTCTGGGGATGCTGTTGTTGTCGAAATTCAAACCGACGCCGGGAACCGGACCGTCGAAGGCAGCGACTTGCTGGTGGCTGCCGGTCGGGTTCCAAACACGGCCGACATCGGACTTGAGAAGACCGGTGTCGAACTGGATACTCGCGGATTCATTCGCGTCAATGAACGGCTGGAAGCTACGAAAGACGGCGTCTGGGCGATCGGCGAGTGCGCCGGCAGTCCGCAGTTTACGCATGTGTCCGTGGATGATTTCCGGATCGTTCGTGACAACATGGCGGGAGGCAACCGTCGCACCGACGCTCGCCAGATCCCCTATGTGATGTTTACGGATCCTCCGCTTGCCCGTGTCGGCATGAGCGAAAGCGAAGCCCAGCGCCTGGGCATTGCCTATCGGGTCGCGACACTGCCCATGGGAAATGTGCTGCGCACCGAAGCAACCGAGGAGACGCAAGGCTTCATGAAAGCTCTTGTAGGCGCGAATGATGATCGCATCCTGGGTTTTACGATGATCGGCTCCGAAGCCGGAGAGGTCATGGCCGTGGTTCAAACGGCAATGATGGGCGGACTGCCCTATACTCAGCTTCGCGAAGCGGTAATCGTGCACCTGACGATAGCGGAAGGCCTCGGCCCGCTTTTTGCTGGAATTCGCTCGCTGAAATAGTTGATCAGGGCGTTCTTGGCGCAGGAGAATGCATCACACCATCATCGGTCTTGCGCTCTCACCGGTCGGCCAGTCCGACCGGTCGGGTGAGCCTCGGGCCGATGCATTTGCGCTTATCACGAGGTCACGCGTCGAGGCGCGGGTATGCAGGAAAACTGGATTGGCTTGATGGATCTGAGATATGTGCCCAGCCTTGGGAGAAGTTCACTTCACGATCTGATAGCAAAACCCCGAAATTCATTTCCAGGTATTCACCAAATAGCCTTCCGTCGATGCGCTGCGCACCTATCGCTCGTTTTCTGTCGTCATGCCTTTCCGCCGATAGCAGCAAACTTTACGCCAGGCGCAAATCAACCAGTGGATGCAGCTTTTTCAAATTCGGAAGCGATTTTGCTTGCCAGGGATATTGGTTGGTGCCTTTCACAACAAGCTGAAGCTCGTCCATTTTCCTGGCCTCGATTGTCAGTTTGGCAAGCAGGTTTATGCCGGAAGAGTTGAGGAACTCGAGGCCAGTCAAGTTGAATATTACCTGTTTGTGACCTCCATGGAGCAGCCCCAGTATCATCGAATGAATAGGCGCGTAGGCGTCGGGTCCTGCCAGCCGAAATACACCATCTAGATATACTTCGTTGTTTTCAGCCCATACACGGAAGTTTTCGTCCCTGATTTCCATTTTTCGCTCACAGATTGGAGGAGGGCGGTAAAGCCACCAAGGCTGTCGTCGTCAGTTTGAATTCGTCCTCGTCGGCCTCTTCGAATGCCCACGCCATTTTTGCATCATAATCGCTTAAGAGGGTGAGCAAACCCAAACCGGAGCCACTCCCTTCGGATATGGCATTGCTTTCGATTCGTTCCAGAAGGAGTTCCCCAGGTTCCGTCGAGCGAAGTCGGTGCAGCAGTTGCTGCAGACGAGATGACGATGCGCCATCGATGTTGTTCGTTATCCTCATGAAAAAGCATCCGTCGGATATTCCGGCTTCGATGAGGATTTCTCCTGGCCGTCGAAATTTTACGGCATTTTCGATCAGCTCGTTGCTGAGATAGCCGATGTCGTGATGGGCTTGCGTGTAGTCTCTCTTCGAGTGGGAATAGGGCAGCGCCATAACTTCTGCGATAAAGTCCGAAGTCATGCCCGAATGTTTCCACCCGAGTTGAAGCGGTCCGTCGTGCAAGGTCAGACGCGTGCTTGCATCCAGGTTCTCACCTGCAAGAGTTTCGATCCCATATAACGTCGGTGTCATGCATCACCTGTGTCGTACTGCGAGAAGTGTGATGTCGTCATGGATCTTATGTGACCCGATAAAGTGCATTAATGCCGCCACGATTCCGGAGACGACTTTGTCGGCACTTTCGTTCTTGACGCGAAGTGCCTCGTGGCACAGACGTTCAATGCCAAACAGTTCTCCAGCATCGTTCTCGGCCTCCGTCACGCCGTCTGTGTGGAGAAGAATGAGGTCGCCCTTCTCGAACGTTATCCTGCGCGTCTTGATGAACTCGGAAATGTCGGCCTGCAGCCCGATCGGTATTCCCAGATCCATCGTATCAATACGCTCGATCTCACCGTTCGTCCGTATAACGATCACCTCTTCGTGCTGGCCGGACAGGATCATTTCTTTTCCATCGTAATCAAGGAACGCCAAAGTGAGGTGCTTGTCGATCTTGGTTCTCACGATATTCTTGAAGAGCGCACTATTAAGGTCGGTGAGAAATTTGACTGCATCGGCATTGCCTGCCTCCTGCAGCGCGCGAGCGACCGACTGAACCATCAACATCAAGACTCCGCTTTCGAGCCCGTGCCCGGYGACGTCGCCAATGCCGATTTTCAGGCGATGGCCGCTTTTCAAAACATCGTAATAGTCGCCACCGACCTCCTCGGCGGGTCTCATATATGCCGCTATTTCCAGCGCCTGCACTTCGTCGAGCTCCTGATGCAACGGCAGCACCATCAGCTGGATTCTCTCGGCGACGGCCAGTTCCGTCCCAAGCCGTCGATTTTCTCGCTGAAGCTGAGCGTTCAACGTGGAAATCTCTTCCTTTGCATCCTCGATCTGCGCCGTTCGCTCCTCGACGAGTTGCTCGAGATTTTCAGTGTGAAAGCTGATCTCTTCGGCCATCCTGTTGAATGCTTCCCCGGCCTCGCCAACCTCGTCTCTGCTGGCGATGGCAACCCGTACCGAGTAATCCTTCGTCTGGATCCTTCTTGCGGCATCGGCGAGAGCACTGATACCGCTCGTTATTCGCTTTGATGCTGCAAGCACCGCGATGGTGACGATCGCCAGCGACATCGCGATTGCCAGGATCTGATAAAGCACGATGCGGTTCGTGGCCTCGGAAATCTTGGCTTGCGCCGCATACAGGGAAGCGTCGATTTCCCGCTCGGGGACGACCAGGACGAGGGACATCGCTTCTTGGCGGACCGGGCCGCTGGACCAGAGATTGGTCGCAGGGAGTTTCTTCACGATCACGATGTAGGGAACTTTTTGCCCGTTTCGTTCCAACAACAGGTGCTGAATGCCCTGTTCGCGGTCCAGGGCCATTTTCGCAATTTCGGGCTGTGAACTTCCCTTCAATGACCGCTCCAGCCCAGTCACGCCTGTTCCGCTCGCATCGCTCGCGGATCGCAGGCCTAGAGTTTCCTCGCCTGTATGGTTGATCGCGACGACGTTTCCGTCGGACATTGCGAGAAGACCAAACCCGGATTGGGCCACTTTAACGTTTTCAACGGTCTGCGCGAGTTGGTCGAGCGTGATGTCCGCGCCAGCGGCGCCGGCGACGTCCTTCCTGTCGGCTGTCCATAGGGGATGAAAGAAACTCACGATGAGCTTCCCGGTAATCGCATCGGTATATGGCGCTGTCTGCGTGATATCCTCTGCGACCGGCCGCGAATTCATATTGGCGGCCCAGCCCTGCCAAGACTCGTAGAGCCCGGGAAAAAAGAAGTGCCAGAAATTTTCATTGTTGTGACCGGGATAGAGACGATCGAAAGTCTGGGCTTGGTCCGTATATGGTGCGGTTCTGAAAATCGGCCTTTCCTTCGGGCCAATGTAATACATCTGGAGCTTGGAAGAACCGTGCTGCAGCAAACTCGGCGCTACGATGTCGAGAACCGCACTCGTCTGGATGTCGGCTTCGACATCAGGTCTGGGACTGTGGTCGGGCCTCAGCAGGTAGCCCCAGACACTCACAACGGAGACCGAGCCCGGAGCGTTTTGAGACCAGTTGCCCTTCTGGTCATAAGCGAGGTTCACGGCGCCGGGAGAGGTTCGGGCGATTGCCGCGCCGACGTCGGAATTGCGCTGCGGATCGTCGATTTGTGCCTGAAGCACGCCAGCCAGCTCGCCAACATCGCTGTGGACCTGCCGAAACAACAAGCTGACCTGGGCGGCGGTGGAGTCGGCATATGTCACGATATATTCCTGGCTTGCTGCCTCGAGGCCTTGCCCGACCTCCAGCGTTGCGTCGCGTGACAGCCGTTGCACATTCCAGAGTGCCAATCCTCCGCTCACCAGCAGATCGAACAGGACTGCTCCGCCGACGAYCAATATGAACTTTGCGCGGAACGAGCCCAGCTTTATCGGTCTTTTCGAAAATCTTCCGCCCATCATGCTGGCTTTCGGCCTGACGCCGCCCAGATCGGCCAGCCCGCATAGCCCTTCGGATGAAGGGCCGCGAAAACGTGGTCTTTAAACCCCTGCCTGAACCTGCGAATGAACTCCGGCGTATCCCCCCGCCGGACAGCCATCTGGCCTGCATAGACGTTTTCCCAGGCTTCGATGATGTCGGCGAAGTCCTGGGGATCGCCGTCGAGGTTCGTTACCATAAAAGCATCGACCTTGATCGCRTCAAAGCCGGCGTCGGCAAGCAGGTGGCGGCTTTTCGGCCCCATCTCGACATCCATGTCGAAGTAGCTGAACAATTTGGCGACTTCTTCATATGTCCACCTGATCGTTTCCGCATGCGGCTCACCCAGGCAATGAGAGTTTTTCTCGTTGGTAATATAGACGCGACCGCCGGGCTTGCAGATGCGATAGAGCTCGCGCAGCAGCATCTCCGGACGATCGAAAATCTGGAGGGAATGCCGGCACGTCACAAAGTCGAATTGATTGTCCCGAAGCAGCATCTGGGACGCGTCGCCATAAGTGTATTCGATTTCTTTCAAATCGAAGTCCGCAGCCACTCTCCGGGCGTATTCCAGGCTGCGCACCGAGTGATCGAGCGCAACAAGGCGGGACGGCTTGAATTCCCGTTGAACCAAGGCTGCGAAATCACCAATCCCGCAGCAGATGTCCGCAACAGCGAGACCGCTACGCAGACCGTGACGAGGCAATAGTTCCTTCTCATGCCTCCATGTCATTTTGGTCTGAGTACGGAGAATGGGAATGAACCCCTCGTCCTCCACGAAGCTCTGACCCGGATAAAATGCCGAGTCATAAACCGCCACTGTCAAGTTGGGGTGGTGTTTTGCCAGCTTTTCAAAAACCGGGGTCGACCATTCCATCACGCTTGAGGTTACAATGACGATTTTCCGCTCCGGCCTCGTCCGGCAGCTTTCCGCAAGGATATCTGCCAGGGCCGAAAAGGCGGTCATATTGATATGCGTCAGACGTTTGACATTGAGGTAGACGACCCCGCTGTACCTCTCCAGACTTTGCTGCACCAGCGACAGGGCATCGGCAATTTCTGCAGCACGTTCTGGCCGTATCTTGCCGGACAGGACCACCTCCTGGTTTGTCGGATCAAAAAGAACCGAGAAGGGTGCTGCGTGGTTCATCGAAAATCCTCGGCCAAGGGAAAATCCGCGACGATCTTCGTGCTCCGCACACCGTCCGTCTCGATCCGGATCGCTGTGCGAAATATTGTAGCCAAATCTTCTAGCAGCGCCGTCGTGCCGGCCGTGGACACCTTGCCGTCTCCTGCTTCAACGACGAGGTCAGGCCGGGCCTCGATCAATCTCGTCTCTGTGTGACGGCCACCGGACATATCCTGATACGGGAGTTCAATTGTCAGGCGATTTGTCGTTGCGTTTCGATGGAGGCTGAAACTCATCAAACCTGATTGACCCGACCAGCGGAAAGCAAGCTCAACAAGTTCGTTCGCCGCGACCGAAAGAAAATTCGAATATCGGGCGGGATCGCTCTGGCCCTGGCCAAGGATATCAGAGAGATATTCGGTAATTCTGTCGCAAAATCTCCATTCGGATTTCACCAGCGCGACGTCCATTTCCAGCGACAGCATGAGGGCGAATGGATGGTGATCGATGCTTGATGCTATCTCTTCCAATACATCCTCCGTTGTACCTGGATGGCGCTTGCCGTCCTTGAAACGCGCTGCAACGCTCGCACTCACGATGTTGCGCGGCTTTGAGATGTTGTCGTCCGATGGATAAATTCGCTGATCGCCGCGATTGGCAGCGGTCTGCTGACCAAATAGCCTTGCAGCCTGTCGCATCCCGCTTTGCGCAACCATTCCGCCTGCTGTTCCGTCTCAACCCCCTCGGCGGTCACGCGCATGTGGAGGCCATGAGCAAGCTCAACGACACAGCGGACGATTGCCTGGCTTTTGAAATCGCTCTCGAGATCCGTAATGAAATACCGATCGATCTTTATCGTGTCGAAAGGGAAGGTCTTTAGATAACTGAGGGATGAATACTCTGTCCCGAAGTCGTCGAGGGCGATTCTGATGCCGAGCACATTGAGAGTATTGAGGGTGTCGATGTTGTTGACGGTTCGCTCGAGCAGAACGCTTTCGGTTATTTCGAGCTCAAGGCGATCCGACGGAAATCCGACAAGATCCAGCGTTTGAGAAATCCGATCGGTAAGGCCATTTGTCAGGAATTCAGCCGCCGATACATTGACGGCGACGATGTAGTTCTGAGGCCAGTTCATCGCTTCCCGGCAGGCCTGTTCCAAAACCCATGCACCTATTTCCGGCATCAAGCCATCTGCTTCGGCCATCGGAATGAAGGTGCTTGGAGGAATACTTCCGAGCAAGGGGTGGTGCCACCTCAGAAGCGCTTCGAAACCGACGATGGTACTGGCCTCCACGATCGGTTGGTATTCCATCGAGAATTGGTGTTTTGCCAAGGCCATTCGAAGGCTGCGGCGCAGCAGTTCGCGCTGCTCCAGCAATTCAAGCATTGAAGGATCAAACGATTTTGCGCGACCGCGACCTTCTTTCTTCGCCGCGTAGAGTGCGACGTCGGATGCCTTCATAAGTTGCTCGGGACTGGCGCCATCCGGTGGGGCGGTCGAGACACCAACGCTGCTACCGACAAACACCGCGATGCCATCGATAGTGAAGGGTTTTTGAAATTCCGAAACAATGGCTTCCGCCAGTTGGTGACCCTTGAGCGGATGTCCCGGGCCCATGGAGATGACCATGAATTCGTCACCCGCGAGGCGATAGGCCCTGTCGTCTTCCGCAAGGCATCCTTGAATACGGCTGGCAGCAAGTTGAAGAAGCTTGTCCCCGGCCGGATGCCCCAGCGTGTCGTTCACGGGCTTGAAGTCGTCGAGGTCAAGCTGCATCAGAGACAAGGTCTCGCCGGAGGCAATTATTTCCGTCAACGACGTTGCGAGATCCTCGCCAAACTGGCGTCGATTGGGCAGGCCCGTCAACGGATCATGGGTGGCCAGATGCAGTAGGGTTGCCCGTTCGTCATCAAGGCGATCGCCGGATCGAACAACGGCATACATATTGCCGATCTGAAAGATGGTCAGTCGTTGCGAACCAGGTTTGCTGACATTGACCGATAATCGCAGGGACTGGACACCTTCGCCCATTGACTGGAGTGCCAGAGTGGTTGCCGATTTGTCCAGCTCCGGAAAATGCTCCCACAGCGACATCGCGGGTGTAAGCGCGGCGGGCAGTTCATCGCCCGGCAAATTTCCAATCGGATTGAAATCGCTGTCAAAGAACAAAAGCCTATCGATCGGACTCGAGGCATGTTCCTGTCTATTTTCAGGAGCCGTGCCTGCGGCACGAGCTTTACGCATGTCTGAGCTCTCCATGGTCGAATTTCCCTGAGAACGATCACCGCAACTGAACGCCGCCACAATATATGTATGAATTTTCTAATTTAGGTAGCGATGATTAAAAATGTTCAAATCTCCTTCCACGCGAGCAACACAACCTTCGGCAGGCGTGTCAATCGCCGTGCCGTCCTCAATATATATCTAAAAGTGTAGCTGTGCGAGAGAGCTAAGTGCGTAGTCTCAGAATATGGAGTGGCGTCATCGACGCTGAGCCGTAGGAAAGGGGATGTAGTGGTCTCGTTCTGGTCCGCCGCCGTCCCGAGGAGGAGATTGAAACGGGATTTCCGCTAGCATAGATCGGCTGGCAAGCGGGATCTTGGACCGCACCAATAGGGCAAGCAAGGCCTCTGTCTAGAAGTTAACTTCAACTTCTCGAGGTCTTGGCCAGCATCTCGCTCAGCGTTGCTGCCGAGAGCATGGCTTCCGCCAAAAGCTTCTTGAGCTTCTGGTTCTCTTCCTCCAGCGCTCGCATTTTTTTGGCGTAGAGACTGACATTACCGAATTGCAGGGACTGCCACCGATAGAAGGTCGGCTCGCTGATACCATACCTGTGGCAGACATCCGCTACCGTAACCCCGGCCTGGTGTTCCTTCAGAATGCCCGTAATCTGGTCGTCATCGAATTTTCTCTTGCCCATCACCGGTCAGTCCTCGCGAAATGCTCTGTTGAAACTGTCGAGGAGTGGTCTGACGGCATAGAGCGCCACGCTGCTTTGGCCCGTTTCTATCAGTGTCTGTGCGGGCATGCCGGCGACCAGTTCGACATTTCTCATTTTCGCCAGCCGCTCGTCCGTTACACGGATCGTTGCGGCAAAATAGGGCTGGCCGCTCTGCTGATCGATGAGACGGTCGGCCGATACATATTCGACACGACCTTTCAGGAGCGGGACGCGCCGCTGATTGTAGGGAAGGAGGTGAACCTGTGCCTCGAGCCCTGCACGGACGAGGTTCATGTCTTCCGGTCTGACGTGGACGGACACGATGAGGCGATCGGAGCGCGGCAGGAGATCGACGAGCGGTTCGCCCGCGCCGACCACGCCACCGGCCGTGTGGATGCGCAGGTTCATGATCGTTCCATCTTCTGGAGCCCGGATATCTGTTCTTGCAAGCTGGTCGTCGATCGCCCGCAAGCGCTCGCGCAATTGCATGATCCGGCTTTCCGTATCGCGCATGCCCTGGGCGACTTCGCTCAACCGGTCGCTCTCAAGCTTTGCGATATCGGCCTGGGACTCGCTGATCACCTGGTATGCGCGAGAGATCTGCGCCTCGACCTGCCCCTCCTGGCCATCGAGATCTGCCTTTTCCCGCTGGAGGTTGAGAAGCCTGCTCTTTTTTTCCAGCCCCTTGGCGTTGAGGGTCGTAACCTGATCCATCTCCTCGCTCGAGATTGCGGTTCTGCCGGCCAGCGCCGCCTTCTGCGCGCCAAGTCCGGCGATTTCCTGCCGCACCTGCGCGATCTTTTCATTGGCGATCTGGATTTCCGCCTGCATGACCCGGCGGCGGGCTTCGAAGATTTTCTGCTGCCCGGTCAGGATCGCGCCGACCGAGGGATATCTCTCCATTGCTGCCCTGAGATCCCCGGGATAGGTGACATGGTCGGCCCCCGTCTGCTCCGCGAGAAGGCGCGCACGGCTTCCTTCGGCGTCCCAGAGCTGCCCTTGAATGCTGTCGCGCTCCGAGCGGAACTTGGTGTCGTCGAGCTCTATCACGATCTGCCCGCCCATGACCGCATCGCCGTTTTTCACGAGGATCCGACGCACGATCCCGCCTTCCAAATGCTGAATGGTCTTGCGGCTGGTTTCCGGTTCGATAACCCCCGATGCGACCGCAGCACTTTTCAGCGGCGCCAGAACCGACCAGATACCCAATCCGACGATGAAGACCAGGATCAAAAGGTTGCCCGTCCAGACAACGCCTCTGAGCCCGGGCATGGGCGAGGGCGGCGCGGGCCCGCGCTGTTTCGGATCGATGACCGGGAAAGAGCCTGCCTGTCGTCTGGCTGGCGCTGTCGATCGGTGAGCCAACCGCAAACCCGTCTTCGACAGGTCTGAAAATCTCGCCAGCGCTGCGTCCAACTGAACAAAGGTCACGGCGGCATCCTTCCCTATGTTCCTGTTCGAGATGGTGGCTGAAGATAGGTATCGTAGATACGGTCGCTGTCGCCGAAGGCCGCCACCGTCCCGTTGCGCATGATGGCAATCTTGTTGGTAACCGGCAGGATCCCCATCCGGTGCGTTATGATGATGACGGTCATCCCCCGGGATTTCATGCGCTCGATCGCCGTGAACAGCATGCGTTCGCCTTCATAATCCAGGCTCGAATTCGGATCGTCGAGAATGATGAGAGATGGATTTCCATAGGCTGCGCGCGCCAGTCCCAGCTGTTGGCGCTGAGCCCGAAGGAGCAGGTTTCCCCCTTCGCCGATATCGGTCTCGTAGCCCCGGGGAAGCCGCATGATAGCTTCGTGCAATCCGACCAGCTTTGCGGCGTCGATCGCCTTGCCGGGATCTCCTCCGTCCAGCCGGCCGATCACATCCTTGATCGCTCCGCCGAAGAGTTCGATGTCTTGGGGCAGGTATCCGACATGGCGGGTTCCCCCGCAAAGGCGCAGGGTCGAGATATCCACGCCGCCGAGAAGAACACATCCGCTCGTGGCCGGCACGACGCCGGCTATGACGCGACCGAGCGTTGATTTTCCCGATCCCGACGGACCGATCAGCGCTACGCAATCGCCAGGTGCCAGGCGCAGGGTGATACCGGTCAATATCGGTCGATCGGCGAATGGCCTGACATAGCTGACATTATCGAGAACGAGGCCGTTAGGCTCCGGAACCGGCACTATTCTCCCGTCGTGTTCCGACGCAACTGTTATCAGCATTCTGTTCAAGCGATTGAAGGCATTGCGCGCAAACGTGAAGGAGCGCCATGCCCCGATTGCGCCCTCGATTGGTGCGAGCCCGCGCCCGAGCAGCAGGCTCGCAACGAAGATGATGCCGGGACTGCCGCTGTTTACGAGCACCAGCCATGTCGCCGATCCCATCATGAGGATCTGCGCGAGCGTGCGGATCGATTTGGAGAAACCAAGAATGATTTCTGTCCGATGCATCGCGACGTCCAGCGCCTTTCTTCCCATTTCTGCATCGCGATAGACGATCTGTGCAGCGCCATCCTGCATGCCCATCGCCCTGATCACCTCGATGTTCTTGAGGGCGGTCGCAAATCGGATATAGCTGCTCGAAAGCGCAAAATTGGCCTGGGTAAGCGGCTCTTTCGTCGCCACTTCCGTCAGGAACGCAAACAGCAGAAGTGCAACTGCGCTCAGAAGACCGATGGTCCCGAGCAGCGGATGAACGAGAAAGAGCAGCAGCAGGAATACTGGCGCCCAGGGAACGTCAAAAAAGAGGGAACTGGCCGGTGAATCGAGAAACTGGCGCAATGCGGCCAGATCCCGGTAGCACTCCGTGGCGGCTCCCGTATCGGCAAGAGTGGCATATTCGAATGATGCGGTGAGCACCATGGGCCGCAGCCTATGGTCCAGCCAGCTGCCGATGCGCGAAAGAGCTGCCCTGCGCACGATATCCAGCATCGACCCGACCAGGACCGCAACGGCGATGATCAGGGTCAGCATCAGCAGCGTGTCGGCGCTCCGGCTCGACAAGACCCTGTCATAGATCTGCAAGAGATAGATGGAAGGCGCAAGAAGAAAGAGATTGTATCCGCAGCTATAGAGGAAGACCAACCCGAAGGCGCCGGCGCAAGCTCGGAGCGCAACAACGAGGTGGGTCTGCGGGCGCAATGGTTTTATGGAAATCGTTGCCATTATCAGATCTCGCTGCATTTGATACTGACACGAAGAGGCTGCTTGCCGGTTCAGCAATACAGGAGGGTCGCCAGCCGAAGCCGGCGACCCTCAGAGCATTGAGTTCACGAGCCGAGATGGCTGACGTCGATATGGCCGAAGGCGYTTATGAAATGATCGAGAGCATTGTTCACCGTCGTCGTTTCGGGATTTGTGTGAACCACTGCTGACGAGATGTCCCCGCCGAGAGCGTTGTTACCGTTGCCGCCGTTGCCGCCGACGCCTGCCAGGATGGTGGCATGCTGATCGGCCACGAGCTGGGTATACTGTGTTGCAGTCGTAGCCGCATTCACCGTAGCCGTATCGCCGCCGCTCGTGTTTCCTTGGCTGCCGTTGGAGGTAGCCGCTCCCCCTGCGCCGCCGGCGCCGCTGGTGAGCGATGCCAGGAAGCCGTTCTGGGCCTGGCTGAAACCGCCGGGTCCACCGCCGCCAGCGTCCCAATCTGCCCCCTGCCAAACGTGATCGCCGTTGTGCAGATGGGTATCTGCCCCGTAGACCGTTTGAACGGGATCTACATAAGCAACCGGGTTGTAGTCGATATTGCCATGGTTGATGCCATCGCCGCCGTTGCCGGCATTTGCGTCACCCGCATCAGGGTTGTGGAGATAGATCGTGTCAGACAATTGTGGAATAGGCATTGATATCACTCCTTCTACTTCGTTTCGTCCGAGTTCCTTCTACGGCTTTTCCCTACGGTGTGGGTATTCAGGAAGCCACCGCCAGCCAATACAACCGCGTGCAAATATTGCCTGCGATTTAAACTTTAAACTATCTAGATATTCGGAGACGTTCTTTTGGATGTATACTTCGATTCTGCTCGACGTTATTTGGTGTGAACTTGGTCACATGGCGGGAGATGGTATTGTTATGATCATGTCTGTGTGCTCCCGCTTTTCGAGGCACAGGCCATCAGAAGGAGCCGGCTCTGTTGCAGGGTTCTCATCAGGCTGCGCCCCGCAAATGCGCCCTTTTCCCGCGCTGAGAGACTCTCATGAGCGGCGGCGCGAGCGGAGTGCAGGATGCCGGGCCTCCAACCGGAAGGCGGATCTGACGCTGGCAAACTCGCTTAACGAGCGCCGCCTCCATCACAGCCAAATGGCTACAGAACCAGCCGATGGGATGTAGCCGAATTGCAGGCTCCGCTTTTCGTCCGTTCAGATGCACAATACCTGAGCAATCCAGGGCCTGAACAATTCAGCCTGCATCCGCTGCACGCCCGGTTGCCGTGCGGTTGTCCGCGGAATGGAGACGGTAATGACGGAAACTCGTCCCTTATCGGAAGACCTGCCCAAGTCAGGCTCCGATCAAAACCTCGCCCCCAACGTGGCCGCGGGGCATCTGGCATTGGTGCCGACATGGCTTCCATTGGATGTCGCCTCCGGTCCAGGCTACAGCTCAGCCGGCAGCGGCGGTGATGGAATAAGCGACGGCGTGATCAGCAGCAACGCATTGGCCGTCTTCATGCCGTCCAATGCCGCTATTACAGGACCGCATTCGAGTGCCGACGCCTTCCAGGGCAATGATGCGCTCATCAATCAGCATCCCACCGAAATGGCCGGGATAGGCGGGAATGGCGGAAGCGGCAATGTTGCCATCGGCAGCGGCGAGGGCGCCAGTCATGCCGGCAGCGGCGGCATGGGGCTCTTCTACGGCGGACTCGTCAGCACCGAAACCGCGCTCTTTGTTCCCGTCAATACGGCCGTGGCGACGGGCCCCGGCGGGGAGGCTCACGCCCTGCAAACGAACAACGCACTCTTCCTGCAGGGCGCAACCCAGATCGGCGGCATGGGCGGCTCGGGCGGAGACCATAACGCTGCGGGCCATGACTCGCTCAGCCCGGGAACGTCGCTGACATTGAACGGCGACTTTTATGCGGGCCACGGCGGCAATGGATATTTCGTCGGCAGCATGGTCGACATAAGTATTGCCATATTCTCACCGATCAACATCGCCATCGGCGCGGCAGGCGGATCAGCTGAGGCTCATCAGACAAACAATGTCATTTTCGATCAGGGCGCCATGCAGATCGCCGGCATCGGCGGCAATGGCGGTGGCTTCAACCTGTCGTCTGACACGATCTTCACCGGCAACCATGCGGGCGGAGGCGGCGGGGCCGGATCGTCGACCGGCAGCATGGTCGACGTCAATTTCGGCTATTTCCATCCCATCAACATTGCCGTTCCCGCCGGCGGGACGGCGGATGCGCAACAGGTCGATCATGTTCTCTATGACCAGCATGCGCTCCAGATGGCTGGCATCGGGGGGCATAGCGGAGAGGGCAACCTCACGGACGCCCATTCGGCTCTCGTAGACGACATTCTGGGCTTCATGCACAGCTAGAGCATTTCCGGCGAAAACAGATTCGCCTTCAATGTTCTAGCTTATTGTTTTCTCAGCAATTCCGGACGCAAAACCGGTTCCCACTTTTGCTGGAATTGCTCTAGCGCATTTTCACTTGCATCGCGGAAGCTCAGCCGCACGAGGCTGTTCCTCGTGGCATTTTTCAAGCCATTGTTGAATTGCTTCCTCCGCCGGGCTTTCGCCTCCTGGGCCGATATGACACGGAACGGCCGGCTCACTGAGATACCGAACGTCCCACCATGATCCTATCCCCATTGTCCTCGATTTCGCCCCAGAGGCCGCTGCCTCGGGCCGGCATCCGGCAGTGCCGGCGCTGTGCTGCCAGAGTGAAAAGGATGCCAATCGGTATCTATGCGTCGTTAACACCCTAGTTTTTCAGTAATCATAAAGGGTTACCGGCGATCTCAGGCTTTTGTCGCCTTTCGCGTCGGTCGTCTTGCCGTCGAGATCCGCCACTGATTTGAACTGAGATATGGACACAAGGCCGAGCCGATCGGCAACTCACTATATCCAACGGCTCTTTCCTGAACGGATCTATAGCAGATCACCTGCCTTTTCAGTGCCTTTGAAAGCTTTGTTGACCCGCTTGCCATACGTGAATTCGACGAAGACTGGTAAGTCTGCAGCGGCAAGTCGCTTCAATAGCTCCTTATAGATAAGCTTTCGAAAGTGCTCTACGGCCCCAGTTGTCTCTCATCGGATTCTTATAGACTATAAGAATTATCATGAGAGTTCAGACTATTGATTCCCGTAATACACTCATTTTTTCTCATGACATGAAGCGAGAACAGGAATAATGTGAGCGGCTGTTGGGTTGCAAATCTTCTGGGGAGCACGAAAGTGTCCGACAGTGCTAAAACTAAGCGCCGTATGGGGCGCAATGCACCAACTGTGATCATAATCGAACATTCTACACTGGCACGCACCACCGTGGTGAAGCTGCTTGAGCATGAGCTCGCCGGGTGGAACTTTATCGATTTGATCTCGACTGAGAGTCTCGACAGGGCTCTTGGAGCTGAGGTGCGTTTGATTGCATTGGATTTGGCCGGCAGAAGCATTGAGAGCACCAGCCTGCGTGACGACCTTGCGGCAATTGCCGCACGTTTTCCCGAGGCTCCTGTCACGTTGCTCTCAAGTACGGATGACGTCTTCATAGCCCGTCAGGCGCTCACGATGGGTATCCGTGGCCTCTTCTCGACTTCACTCGGTATTGACATCGCTCTTGCCGGTCTCCGTCTTGTACTGGCAGGAGGAACATTTTTCCCGCAGCTGCTGGGAGCCGTTACGAATGGCCCGCAGCAGTATATTCCGGCCAGGAACGAGGCCGAGAAAAGCCTGGATGACAGGATGCAGTATCTGGCGATTGCCGACTTCACCCCCCGCGAGGCGGATGTGCTGGCAGAGTTGCAAAGTGGCTGCTCGAACAAGGTCATTGCGGGAAAGCTCAATTTGTCGGGGCATACGGTGAAGATGCATCTGCAGCACATCATGCGCAAGCTGCAGGCGCAGAACCGCACCGAGGTGGTTGCTCGCCTGGTTCAAAGAGCCGCCGGCGGGCATGACGTCGCCCCGAGTTAGGCGATATTCCCGTAGCGGGGATATTCAGCTGCCTGTCCAGACATTGGTTCCAAGGGCGGGAACTCTGTCATCGCTGCTTGCACCAACAGCGCGGTGCCAATGGGTTCCAGCCTTCAGCCTGAGCATCGGCGGCGGTCGAGGAACAGCAGCCAGGCCGTCCCGGCAAGCCCAGAGAAAGCGCCGACGACAGCCGTGCCGGAATAGCTGGTGATAGCGGTTCCGGCCGCAAAGAGCACGGCGCTCAGTCCGGCGCTGAGGAAGATGTTGACCGAGATCAGCGCGCTGCCAAGACCTGGCCGCTCAGCTATCAGATCCTGAAGATAGGTGATCGGGACCGAGATCAGCGAGGCTGCGCCTATGCCGCTGATGAGGGTGAGGGCGTAGACGTGCCAGGGTTGATCGGCAAAGGCCAGGAGCATCAGATAGATCGCATAGATCAATGCTCCAACGGCAAGAGCTGTGAGCTGGCTGACAATGCGCAGCATGCGTGACCATACGATAATGAAGACCACTTCCAGGAGTGCGACGATCCCCACGAGAATGCCGATATCGGCGACCGTGCCGTGGGCGGCACCGGTGACGACGAGGGGAAATATTGCGTCGTTGACATGCAGCGTGCTGCTGATCAGCGCGATCGCCATCACCCGACTGAATATCTTCGGAGAGATCACCTGGCCGAGAGCGGCGAGATAGGAGAGATGGTGCGTGGCAGCTCGGTCGGTGCCGCTTTGGCGCGGCAGCAGGATCCCGATGAGGCCGACACAGACCAGACAGGATATGCAGGCAAACAGATAGGCCGGCAACATGGACGGCGAGGAGGAGAGCAGAACGCCCGTAAATCCCGGAACGAGCACCCAGGAAAGCGAAATCATCGCCCGTGTCCCGGAATTGACGGTCGCAATCTCGCCAGGCGCCATTCCTCTGGCCGCCGCGCGCACATTGGCAAAGAGCAACGAGTTCAGCGATCCATAGACCGGCAGCAGCAGGAGAGCGCTGAGAACAAAGATTTCCCGCGTCGGGAAAAAATAGACCGCACCATAGCCGAGAATGCCGAATGTCGCGGCAACGAGCATCATCGTGCGGTATTCGCCGAGCCGGTCGGCAAGATTGCCGAAAAGAATGCTGACGATCACGTTGACGGCCGCTGCGGCAAAAATCAGCGCGGAGTAGACCCCGTTCGACAGGCCGAGTTCAACGATACCGACCACGGATCGATAAGGGTTTGTCGTCGCGCCGGCAAAACCGAACGTGAAAATGGCAATCATGCTCACCCGGATTGCAGGATTGCGGAAGACATCGGGGATCAGGCGGTTCATCGTCATCATCAGCAATGGTTTGGAGCGCATCTGCGAGGACGAGCAAAATTCCCGTCCTTGCAAGGATCGCCGTGGATCAATGTCAGGCGCGCCAGCGGGGAGGGGCGCATTGGCCGTTTAGCCGAATTTCCAATTGAATGGAAAGGTCGGGCTGGTCGCGCCCGACATTTGCCAGGGGCAGGGGCGTCCACTGCCGGATCAATGACCGTGGCGCCGACCGACTCTCGATTACCATGTTAAAGCGTTGGGCTTAGCGGCACGATCGCAGCAAACCGATCCCAATCCTTCGATGCCCTAGGCGTCCAGGCGGCTTCGGCAATGGCAGGAAGGCGGGGGAACACCAGCCGGTTGAAATAGCCGCGCGACAGGAAGTGCTCCGACCAGATGCAGGCCTGGACGCCTTTCAGCTTGTGCTTCAATTTCTCGGGGAATTCGCCCGCAGCTTCATAGGCATATGTGTGAGCCGGCGGCACGGTGCCTGCCCAGCTCGCACCCGGTTCCTGGAAGGCTTCCGCCTGTACCATGTCGAGATAATAGGCCTGGCCCGGCGTCATGACGACATCATAACCCTGTTCGGCAAGCTCGATACCGACCTGCGGATTTTCCCAGGCCATCAGCAGGCTGTCCTTCGCGGCAACTCCGCCGCCATGAGCGACCTCGTTCCAGCCCGCAAGCTTGCGACCGCGCTTGTCAAGCATCGTCTTGATCTGCTTCAGGAAATAGGACTGAAGACCGAACGTGCCGGAAATACCTTGTTCCGCCATCAGCTTCCTGGCAAGCGGCGAGGCGAGCCAGGAGCCGTTCGCCACTTCGTCGCCACCGATATGGATGTAAGTCGAGGGAAAGAGTTCGACCATCTCGTCGAAGACCTTTTCCAGGAACTCGTAGGTCAGCGGCACTGCCGGGTTCAGCGCATTGTTCGGGTAGCCTTGGACGGAATGGTAGCTTTCCGGCGCCTCCTGTCCATCAGTCAGATCGGGCAAGGCAATCAGCGTTGCCGCATTGTGGCCGGGAATGTCGATCTCCGGTACCACCTCGACGTTGAGGGAGCTCGCATGCGCGACGATGTCTCTGACATCGTCCTGCGAATAGAAGCCGCCGACCGGCTCGGCTCCATTGCCGAGTTGTGGCAGCAGTGGCTCATCCGGACCTCGCAACACGCCTGACGTCGTCAGCTGCGGATAGGCCTTGATCTCCAGCCGCCAGGCCTCGTCATCTGTCAGATGCCAGTGGAAGATGTTGAGCTTGAACCAGGCAAGAATGTCGATCAGCCGCTTGACGTCATCAACGGGATAAAACTGCCTGGAAACGTCGAGATGGCAGCCGCGCCAGCTATAGCGGGGGTGATCGGAAATCGTCCCCGAAACAGGGAAGCGGAATTTGCCCTTGGTGACGCGCGCGCCGTTCAGCATCTGCGCGAGCGAGGTCAATCCGTACTGGCGCCCGGCGGAACCGGAATAGGAAAGTGTCACGCGATCGGCCGCGAACGTCAGCCGATAGGCTTCGGCGTCGAGCAAGGCGTCCTTGTTGAAGGTGAGAGCGCGGCCTTGCTGCGAGGCAACCAGATTGAAAACCGAATGATCGCTTTCGAAAAGTCGGCGCGTCAGGGAAATGCATGTTGATATCGCCAACAATTCGTCTGCGCTGGCGCCCTCTGGATAAAGGATGACCGGAAAACTATCGCCCGGCTTCGCATCGATCTCGGCCGGCCATGGCTGCAAGGCAAAGGGCAGGTCGAGCCGGCCTTCAGGCAGGAGCGCAGGCGGAGGCTCGCTCACTCGGCCTTCGAGAAGTAGATCGGAAACTGCAACCGGCACATGCTTTCCGGATGACAGCGTCAGATAGGCGGACTTGGCGCCGTCAGTGCAATGGCGCGCTGGGCGATGCAAGCCGGCGACGGTGAAGGTCCAGCTTTCACCGGCGGCGAGGGCCAACCCGGCCGGCGGCTCGAATTCGTGAAAATTGGCGTTGCGTCTCAGAAACGTGGCGTTGCCGCACGCCGAAGCATCGATGACCCGGGTGAGGGAGGTGTAGACAAGCTTGAAACCGGAAAGTGCCGCGCCGGAGAGATTGAAAAGCGTGAAGGTGAACGCACCATGCGGCCCGCCACCAGGGTTCCAGCTGCTTTCCAGGCGATAGTCGGCCGGCTTCATATCTCGTTCCTCTTGTTGTCTATTTCGATTTCAATAGTGCTCGGACTGGGAAAACGTGCGGGCAAGCTCGGCCTGGCCGGCTGTCAGGCCGCAGTCGACCGGCAGGCAGACGCCAGTGATCGCTGCAGCCTGCGGCCCAGCCAGGAAGGCGACGGCATTGGCGACGTCCTTCGGATCGACCACGCGCTGCAGCGGATACCAGCGGCGGGCATCCTCGAAGACATTAGGGTTGGCAGCGGCACGGACTTCCCAGGCCTGCGTCTTTACCGTTCCGGGAGCAACGGCGTTCGCGCGGATGCCGAATTTTCCGTATTCGACGGCGACCAGCCGGGTGAAATGCAGAAGTCCGGCTTTGGCCGCGCTGTAAGCCGGATGGCCAAACACATTCATGCCGTTGACCGAGGCAATGTTGACCATCGAGCCTCGCGACGCCTTCAACTGGTCTTCGACAGCCCGAAAGCAGAGAAATGCCGCTTCGAGGTTGAGCGCATTGTCGGCACGCCAGATCTCCGGCGTCGTATCATGCAGGCTGACGGCGCGGGCTGCACCCGCATTGTTGACGAGGGTACGAAGACTGCCGAGCTCCGCCGCACGCCCGGCGAGAGACGCAACGCTTGTCTCGCTGGTCACGTCGCATTCGATGGGGACGAAGCGGTCGGATGGTCCAAGTTTGCCGGCAACGGCTGCTGCACTGACGAGATCGATATCCGCAAGCAGGATGACATCATGATCGACGGCCAGTCGATCGGCAATCGCCGTGCCGATATCACCTGCTGCTCCCGTCACGATGGCCACCGATTGCGTCATTGTCGCTCCCTCTTGTTGATCAGTCCCCGAGCAGCTGCTTGTCGTCGCCATCGCGGTGTGCAACCAGCTGCTGCTTGATGCGTCTCAGCGTCGTCATCGCCCTCGGTTGGATGGCATAGGCGACAAGGCTCGCCAGGATATCGACGGTTGCGATATAGGCGATACGCGTCGATGTCGGACGGAAGATGTTGGTCCCTTCCGGAAGATCGATCGGCACGACGATCTCGGCGGCTCTGGCGACCGGGCTGTCGGTTTGCGTCAGCGCAATGGTCCTGACCTTGGCCTCGCGTGCCAGAGCAAAAGCCCGCACCAGCTCGGCATTGCGGCCGGAAAAGGACGAGCCGATGATCACGTCGCCGGCCTTCGCTGCCGCCGCCATCATCAGCTGCATACTGTGGTCGGAACTGGCGGTGATCCTGAGGCCAAGCCGAAAGAGCCGATTCTGCAGCTCGTCGGCAATCATCGAGGAGTTGCCGCCCGATCCGAAGGCATAGATCATCTCCGCCTTGGCGATTTGCGCGACCGCAGCTTCGATCGCGTTGAGGTCCAGTGAGCGATGCAACAGGAAAAGGGCGTTCTGCGCCTTGGTAATGATATCCTGAGCGACATCGGCGGGATCGCTGCTCTTCGACTCCGGCTTCAGATAACGCACGCCGACATGGGCGGTGCGGGCAAGCTGCACCTTGAAATCGGAAAAGCTGTCGCAGCCGAGGCGGCGGCAGAAACGCGTCACCGTCGGTGGCGAGACTTCCGCGCGTTCGGCAAGCTCGATGATCGAGGCATTCACCGCAAATTCGAAATCGTTCACGATGATGTCGGCGATACGGGCCTCGGAGGCGGAGAGCCGGCTCTTGTCTTCCTGCAATGTGGAAAAGATATCCAAGCCGGTCCTCCCGCCGATCCGTCAGTCAACTCTTTTTCTTGTACGCAATGCAATCGATCTCGACCTTGCAATCCACCATCATGGACGATTGGACGCAGGCGCGGGCCGGCGGATGTGCGCCGAAATAATCCTGATAGATCTTGTTGAAGGTCCAGAAGTCGCGCGGATCGTCCAGCCAGACGCCGACGCGCACAACATCTTCCACGCCGTATCCGGCTTCATCGAGAATGGCGAGCACGTTGGCGATCGTCTTGTGCGTCTGGGCAATGATATTGCCGTCGATGATCTCGCCGTTTTCCATCGCCACCTGGCCGGAAACATAGAGCCAGCCATCGGCTTCGACCGCGCGCGCAAAAGGCAGCGGCTTGCCGCCAGCGCCGGTCTGGACAGTGCCATATCGCTTGATGGACATGCTGGGATCCCTGCAAATTATTTTCTTGATAAGTTGACAAGGGACCATAGAAAGCAGATTTTGACCAGTGAAAAACGCCATTTATGAAAAGAATTTAAATCGGGGGCGAACATGCGTGATCCTTTCAAGAATCCTTTCCCGTCCTCCGACGCCGCACGGCACGCCATCTGGGAGATGCTCGTGCCCCGCGACATCGATGCCTTTCTGACTGCCGACTGGTCGATGGTCCAAGACGATTTCGTCGAGGAAGGCTTCATCGGCATCGATGGCCGCAAAGAGGTCAGCCCTGACAAATGGCGCCTGGCATTCCCCACACTCAATGCCTATCGCGATGAGTGGCTGAGGCAGGCAAAGGATTTTGCGACGCAGAGCTTTGCCGAGGATACGCGTACGGCGATCTTCACCACCACGACGCTCGAAGACATCGAGATCGAGGGCGACATGGCGCTTGTCCGCAAGAAGTTCGATGGGGGCCTGACGAAGAGTGATGGCACTCGCGATATCATGCAGTGGCAGACGCTCTATTATTGCAGGCTCCACGAGGGACGGTGGAAGATCTGCGGATTTACCGGCTACCTGCCGAACCCGATGGGTTGAAGCAGGGCCGCAAAACAAGGCCAAATCACTTGCGCATTTTCACGGCAGCACTGGCGACCGAAACCAATACGTTTTCCCCGATCTGCGTGGATCGCCGCGCTTTCGAAGCCTCTCTCTATGCGCCGCCCGGCCAGCATCCGGAGACGCCCACGCTCTGCACTGCGCCGATCACCGTCGGCCGCCGTGTCACCGCTGAAAAGGGCTGGGAGCTGATCGAAGGCACGGCAGCATGGGCCGATCCGGCCGGCCTCGTCAATCGCCAGGCCTATGAGGGGTTGCGCGACGAAATCCTCGACCAGCTCCGTGCCGCAATGCCCGTCGATGCCGTTGTGATGGGCCTGCATGGGGCAATGGTGGCTGCGGGATACGAGGATACGGAAGGCGACCTCCTGACCCGCATGCGCGACATCGTCGGGCCTGATGTCCTGATCTGCGCTGAACTCGACCCACATAGCCATCTGACCCGGAAGCGCATCGACGCGCTGAATTTCGCCGTCTATTTCAAGGAATTCCCGCATACGGATTTTGTTGATCGCGCCGAGGATCTCTGGCGTATCGCCGTCGATGCGCTTGAAGGCAGGGTCAAGCCGGTCAATTCCGTTTTCGATTGCCGGATGATCGATGTCTTTCCGACCTCGCGCGATCCGATGCGCTCCTTCGTCGACAAGATCATGCGGATCGAGAAGGAAGATCCTGAAATCCTGTCGATCTCCGTGGTCCACGGCTTCATGGTCGGCGATGTGCCGGAGATGGGGACCAAGCTGCTTGTCGTCACCGACAACAATCCGCAAAAGGGTGCGGCTCTGGCCCGCGAGCTCGGCATGGAGCTGTTTTCCAAGCGCGGCACCTTCATGGTGCCGCAGATCGACGAAAAGGAAGCCGTCTCCCGGGCGATGGCTGCCAAAGCCTGGCCGGTCGTCATTGCCGATGTCTGGGACAATCCGGGCGGTGGGACGGCCGGCGATGCCACCGTCATTCTCGAGGAGCTTCTGGCCCGCGGTGTAGCAAGTGCTGCTGTTGGCACGATCTGGGATCCGGTCGCCGTTCAGATCTGTTTTGCCGCAGGCGAGGGGGCCGAAATCCCGCTGCGCTTAGGCGCGAAATCGGCACCCGGAACCGGCAATCCTGTCGACGGCATGGTGCGGGTCGTCAAACTGGTGAAGAACGCCGAGATGCAGTTCGGCGAGAGCCTGGCACCCTTCGGCGATGCGGCGCATATCGTGCTTGATGGTATCGACATCATCCTGAACTCGACGCGGGCGCAGAGCTTCGATCCGAGCCTGTTTTCAGTGATGGGCATCGATCCGACCGAGCAGAAGATTTTGGTGATCAAGTCCACCAACCATTTCTTCGCATCCTTCTCGAAGATCGCCGCCGAAATCCTGTACTGTTCTGCAGGAACCCCTTATCCCAACAATCCGGCGACAACCAACTATCGCCGGGCACCGAAGACCATTTGGCCGATCGTGGCCGATCCTCATGGAACCGAACGCGGAGCTGCCTGAGATGCATGACAACCGGTTTGCCGTCGTCGCGAAGGCTGGAGACAGGATCGCTGATCTTTCCACGCCGCGCCCGATCATCGACGAAGACAGGCTGGCTGCCAACATATCAAGGGTTCAGTCCTATATGGACGAGCATGGGCTGAATTTCCGCCCGCACATCAAGACACATAAGATACCTGCACTTGCCACCGCCCAGGTCGCGGCCGGGGCCAAGGGCATCAACTGCCAGAAAGTGACGGAAGCCGAGGTCTTTGCCGACGCCGGTTTCGAAGACATCCTGATCACCTTCAATATTATAGGAGTCCCGAAGCTCGAACGGCTCGCCGCCCTGAACGATCGTATTTCCGGTCTCAAGGTCGTCGCCGACAGCCAAGTCACGGTCGACGGCCTGTGTGCACATTTTGCCGGCCGCAAACCGCTCACCGTCCTCGTTGAATGCGACACCGGCGGCGCGCGCTGCGGTGTGCAGACGCCGGAGCAGGCGGCCTCGCTGGCAAGATATATCGCTGCAGCTGACGGGCTGGCATTTGGTGGCATTCTCACCTATCCGAAGCCGCAGTCGGCCGATGCCGTCGAAGCTTTCATCCAGTCCACTCTGAAACAGCTTGCGGAAGAGGGCATCGCCTGTCTGATCGTCAGCAATGGGGGCACGCCCAGTCTCTTTCAGGCGCATTTGGTCAAGTCGGCGACGGAGCATCGGGCCGGGACCTATATCTATAATGACCGTCAGATGATCCGGGTGGGACATTGCACGCAGGACGATTGTGCAATGCATGTGCTGGCGACTGTCGTGTCGCGGCCGAACGTGGACCGCGCCATCATCGACGCAGGCTCGAAGGCGCTCACCTCCGATCTTCAGGGTTTTGTCGATTTCGGCCTCGTCGTCGGATATCCCGAGGCGAGGATAACCAGCCTGTCGGAAGAACACGGCGTCATCGACCTTTCGGCCTGCACCGGTCAACGGCCGCAGATCGGCGAAAAGCTCTTCATCATCCCGAACCATACATGCGTGGTTTCGAACCTGTTCGATACCATGGTCTTCCATCGCAACGGGATCGTCACGCGCGTCGAGGACGTCGCCGCGCGGGGACTCGTCTGGTAAGCCAATCGGCCGTTCAGGCTGTTGTCGGAGCCAACAGGTTCATATCGATATCGGTGAGTTCGACACGACGTTCGAACGCGACCCCTTCCGCATCGAAGAGATGGCAATCGGTCGCATTGATGCCAACGGCGACCGGCACGTCCGCGCGGATGCCGACACTGCCGGGCAGCATGGCGCAGAAGTTTTCCGTTTCGCTGCCGAGTGCCGCATAGGCCACGGTATTGGCCCCAAGCCGTTCAATAACGCTGGGTGTAACGGTCAGCGAAATTTCACCGGAACCAAGCTGGATATGCTCGGGCCGGATACCGAGCGTCATCATCTTGCCGACCATGCCGTCTCGCGGCTTTACCGGCAGGGTGGCTGTCTGGCCGCGATAGTCGACGGTCGCGCCTGCCTCGCTTGCGGACGTACAGGTCACGGGCAGGAAATTCATTTTCGGATTGCCGATGAAGCCGGCGACGAACTGGTTGGCGGGCTTGTGGTAGAGCTCGAGCGGCGCGCCGGTCTGTGAAATATTGCCCGCATCCAGCACGACAATGCGGTCGGCCATTGTCATGGCTTCCACCTGGTCGTGCGTCACATAGATCATCGTCGCCTTCAGCTGCCGGTGCAGCTTGGCGAGTTCGATGCGCATGTCGGCGCGGAGGGCGGCATCAAGGTTGGAAAGAGGCTCGTCGAACAGGAAGATCTTAGGTTCGCGAACGATGGCGCGGCCGATTGCGACGCGCTGGCGCTGTCCGCCCGAGAGCATGCCGGGCTTCTGCTGCAGCCGCGTTTCGAGATGGAGGATGCGTGCGGCATTCTCGACCTTGGCCTTGAGCTTTTCCTCCTCCATCCTCTCGACACGAAGAGGGAAGGCGATGTTCTCGAAAACAGTCATATGCGGATAGAGCGCGTAAGACTGGAAGACCATGGCGATGCCGCGCTTGACCGGTGGCAGGTCGTTGACCCTGACGCCATTGATGATGATGTCGCCTTTGCTCGTTGCGTCGAGACCTGCGATCATGCGCAGGAGGGTGGACTTGCCGCATCCCGAAGGCCCGACGAAGACGACGAACTCGCCGTCCCGGACATCGAGTTCGACGCCCTTGAGAACTTCGTAGTCGCCATAGAATTTTTGAACCCTGTTGAGCTGAAGCTGTCCCAAAAATCTGTCTCCGGTCCCGGCCTGAATGCGCAAGAGTTTGGTCGGTGAGGATCGCAGATCGTCGACCTGCGATCCTCGACGTCGGTTTACTTGAAGGCTTCGATCTCGCCGGCAGCCTTCTTCAGGGCGGCTTCAGGCTCGGCCTTTCCGGTGACGACGGACTGGACCATCTCGATCATCGAGTTCTGGAAGCCCTTATAGTCGGTGAACAGCGGTTCGGGACCACCATAGCTGATGCCCTCGATGAAGGGCTTCCAGAAGGGATCCTTGGCAACGAATTCGTCGACCTTTGCAGACGGACGCAGCGGGGTAAGGCCTGCGCCGCCCTGCAGCTCGTATTCGCCCTGGATATCAGGTGAGGTGATGTACTTGGCGAATTCGGTCGCCTTGTCCTCCACGCCAGAGCCCTTGAAGATCGCAAGGCTGTCGGTGATGAGAAGCGTGCCTGCGCCCTTGGCATCCGGACCGAGCGGCAGCGTGGTGACGCCCCAGTTGATCTTCGTGTCTTTCAGGCGATAGGCGGCACCCGAGCCGGCCTGGATCATCGCGACCTTGCCATCGAGGAAGATGGCGCGGACTTCGTTCTGCTCATAGGCTGTCGGGCCTTCTTCGGCAGAGGCCGAAATATCCTTGTATGCCTTCAACGCGGCAAGGATCTGAGGGCTGTCGAGCGTGATCTTGCCTTCGGCATCGGTGACCGCACCGTTATTCGTATAAACCCAATGCATGAACTGGTGCATCGTGTTGTCGAAGGTCTTGGCGGAAAGACCAAAGCCCGGAATGCCGGTCTTTTCCTTGATGGTCTTTGCCATCTGGATTTCTTCAGCCCAAGTCTTCGGCGGCGTCTCGGGATCGAGGCCGGCTTGTTTGAAGAGGTCMTTGTTCCAGTAAAGCGCCTTGGTGGAGAAGGCGATCGGAACGCCCCACTGATTGCCGTCGAAGGTGACCGTGTCGACGATATGCGGGTAATAGCCCTTCTTCTCGTCATCGGTCATCGGAACGGGAACGATAAGGTCGTTCTGCGCGAACTCCTTCAGCGTGCGCGAGCCGACATAGGCCATCGCGACCGGCGTGCCGGCGGCAGCCAGCGTCGTTGCCTTGTCCTGGCACTGCGCCCAGCCGACGACTTCCGGCGTAACCTTCCAGCCGGCGTTCTTGGATTCCCATTCCTTGATGTATTTGGTGTGGATCGGGTCGATCGTGTCGCCGCAATAGATCCAGCTGATTTCCTTGTCGGCTGCCTGGGCCGTGACCGCGGTCAACGCCGTCGAACCAAGCAGGGCGAGCGCCACAAGGCCTGTCTTGATGGTAATGCTCACGTCGTTACTCCCATTCTCGTTGTTAGCTGTTCACTCTTTATTGTTGGTCTTATTGTTTCACCGCACCGGCGGTCAGGCCGCCGACGAGATAGCGCTGAAGGAAGAAGATGACGATCATCGCCGGCGCGATGCCGACGAAGGAGGCCGCCATCAGTTCGTTCCAGATGACCTCCTGCTTGCCGAAGTAAGCAAAGAGTCCCACCGGCAGGGGCATGTATTCAGTCTTCGAGTTGAAGGTCAGCGCGAAGATGAACTGCTGCGCATAGGCACCGATGAAGGTAGTGATCGCGACGACGATAATCCCCGGCATCGCAATGGGCAGAATGACGCGGCGCAGCGTATAGAAATGGCTGGCGCCATCCATGTAGGCCGCTTCGTTGAGTTCCTGGGGAATGCGGATCATGTAGGTGCGCAGCAGCCAGATCGCCGACGGGATAAGGAAGGCGACGCCCGGCACGATCATCGCAAGATAGGTATTCAGAACACCGATGCTGCGCATCAGGCGAAAGAGCGGGATGAGCAGGACGGCACCGGAGAACATGTTCACCGTCAGGAAGGCGCCGAGCAGGATGCCCATGCCCCTGAACTCGAATTTCGCAAAGGCATAGGACGCCGGAATGACGAGGCAGAGCACGATGACGGTAACGATGATCGAGATGAAGAACGAGTTGAAGATGTAGCGACCAAAGCCCGGCACGCTGATCCACATCGTCCGGTAAGCCTCGAACGAACCGTTTTCCGGCCAGAAGCGGTAGGGCGAGGAAAACAGCTGGCTGAGCGGCTTCAGCGACACCAGGAAGCCTTCGACGAACGGCGACAGCACGAAGAACAGGAAGACCGCAATGCCGCAATAGATCAGGATGATTTCCCACCAGCTGTAGCGATCGATCATGGGACGGCTGCTCATGCGCGCTTCTCCGGGTTCAGGCGGCGGGTGACACGGAAATAGGCGAAGCAGAAGAGCGACAGGAAGATGCAGATCAGCACCGCACGCGCTGCCCCTTCGCCATATTTCTTCGAGCCGATCGCCGTCTGATAGGTATCGATGATCATCGTCGTCGTTTCGCCGCTCGGACCACCCTGCGTCAGGATCCAGATAATGTCGAAGGAATTGAAGGTCGCAATCAGCGACAGCATCGACATTGTGATAATGGCGGGAACCATGAGCGGCAGTGTGATGCGGCGGAAACGGTACCAGCGGCCGGCGCCGTCGGTCCATGCCGCTTCGTAGAGATCCTTCGGGATCGACTGGATTGCGGCGAGGAAGTAGATCGTCACCAGCGGCACGCCAATCCAGACATCGGTGACGATCGTCGCCCAGAAGGCAGTGCTGCCATAGGCGAGGAAGGCGACCGGGCCGTCGACGAGGCCGAAGCGCTGCAGCAACCCGGAAATCATCCCGAACTGCCCATTATACATCCAGCCCCACATGAAGATACCGATAGCCATCGGCACGATCCATGGCGGCATGGTCAGCAGTCGAAACAGCGACCGGCCGGGCACGGCAGCATTCAACATTGCGGCACCGAACGTGCCGATGATCATCTTCAGGGCGACAGAAAAGAAGGTCCAGATGAAGGTTCGCAGAATGACTTCCGCGAACGTGTTATTGAAGATCTTCTCGTAATTGGCCCAGCCGACCCAGTTCGTCACCTTACGCAGCGATGCATCCGTAAACGACAGGATGAACGTATCGACCAGCRGATAGGCGACGATCGCGAGCACATAGAGGACAGCTGGAAGGAGAAGGATCCAGGCGAAGATGACGGCACTTTTCTGAGCACTCATCTTGCCGGTCTCCTCAGGCCGCTCTGGAGTGTAGCGCCTCGTCGAACCGGTCCCAGACGGGACGAAGGTCGATTACGGCCTTCTTCATGCGGGCTTCATCCATGGCGAGCGCCAGGATGCCTGCCTCCAATGCGTTGAGCGTGGAGACCGGGAGTTCCGAACCGGTGCGTACGCTTTGCAGAATATCGGCTGCCATCTGTTCGTCTGCGCCATAATGCTGCGACAGTTCGGTCGCGGCATATTTGTTTTCGACGATCTTGTTACCGGTCAGCTGCTCATGAACGTCAAGATAGCCGCGGACAAAATCGCCCTCTGCCATGCCGCGCGAGCCCATGATGGCGAAGCGGCGGAACTGGTCGGGAACATTCAGGTTGGTGTGGAAATTCATTCCGACGCCATTGGCGTATTCGACGATCGCCACCTGGTAATCGATAATGTCGGCATCGCTGTCGAACACCTTGTCCGAGCCCATCCAGCCGCTCGGCTTGCGGTGGAAGAGTTCCAGATCGTTGATTCCTTCGCGCGCSGGRTCGTTGGCGGGRATRAAGCTYTTGCGGCCGCCGAAGCTTGCAACACGTTCGGGGCGGGCGCCGACCACACCATTATAAAGGTCTAGGTCGTGGCAGCATTTCTCCAGCATGAAGCTGCCGGAATAGCGCTCGTAGCGGCGCCAGTCGCGCATGAAGAAGGCGCCGTGATAGGGCTCGATATGTTCGGAGGCTTCGATGGAGACGATTTGGCCGAGCTTGCCTTCGGCCTGGATGGCGCGCAGATCCTTATAAAGAGGCGAGTAGCGCAGCACGAGACCGACCATCAGCCTTTCATGGCCGAACTTTGCCATCAGGTGGRCAAGTTCGATGCTCTCGGCGATCGTGGTGACGATCGGCTTTTCGCAGAAGACCTTGAGGCCCGCCTCAAGGCCGAGGCGAATATGATCGAGATGCATGTGGTTGGGAGAGCCAATCATCAGGAGATCGAGCTTTTCGGAAGCGAGGAGCTCCTGCGGCGAACCATAGGCCGTGCCGGCAGAGACGCCGTTTTCCGTCAGTCCCGGCAGCCCCGCAGGGTCCGGATCGACATAACCGACAATCTCGAAGCTGCTGTCGATAGCCTTGAAGACATAGCCAAGATAGCCGAGCCGGAATCCCAGCCCAATGATTCCCACTTTCATGCTAAAGTCGTTCCCAATTTCGTAATTTATTTTCTTCAGGTTGGGACAAAAATCAGGGGCCGTCAACCGAAAACGGGGCTGAAGACGAATTGATGAAATTAATTTTCATCAGGCTCCATATGAGCGCGGCTTGCGGTTGGAGCGCACGCCGGGGTGCGACCGATCGATGCGATAGCAGCCTATCCGTGCCGAGCGGTCCGGCGAGATGCCTTACAGGAAACAGGATATTGGCCGCGCTAACAGCGCTTCTGGTGGCATGCGCAGGCGTCGATGTCTCCATCGCCGACAAGGCAGCACCATCTGTTTTCCCGTCGGGCTTTTCGTCATCAGACCCCAAACCAAACTCGCTTGCCTTTCTCATCAGGACGCTAGGTTTGTCTTGATTGTTTCACGCTCTTTTGGGGAGGCCTCATGTCCGGTTCCGATGATCTAACGCTCCAGGTCGCCAACATGCGTCCGCAGGATGCTGGAGCAAGCATAGCGCGGCTGCCAACCGCAGCGATGAACAAGCTCGGGCTTTCGGAGGGCGATCTGATCGAACTGATTGGTAAGCGCCATACCGCCGCACTCGCAGTCCGGCCCTATCCGGAAGACGAGGGACTGAATATCATCCGGCTAGATGGTCTCCAGCGCGTGAATGCCGGGGCCACGAGCGGCGATCATATCGAAATTCGCAAAGCGGACGCGCGTCCAGCAACCCGGATCGTCCTTGCGCCGGCTCAGAAAAACGTGGTGCTTCAAGGCTCGGGCGACGCGCTCCTGCGGACTTTCATGTATCGCCCCATGGTGGCGGGTGATGTGATTTCGACGTCGGTGCAACAGCGCAGCCGCGATCCTCAGTTGCTTCAGGCCTATGGCCTTCAAGAAATCAGGCTGGTCGTCGTATCCACACAGCCGCGCGGCATCGTGCAGGTTACGGAAGACACGGCTATCGAGCTTCGTCCACAGTTCGAAGAACCCAGAGAAGCTCGACGAGCCGACGTGACCTACGACGATATCGGTGGCCTTGGATCTTCGGTCGAGCAGGTTCGCGAGATGGTCGAGCTTCCACTTCGTCATCCCGAACTATTTCAGCGCCTGGGCATCGATCCGCCGAAGGGAGTTCTTCTGTACGGGCCTCCCGGGACGGGCAAAACACTTCTGGCCCGCGCAGTGGCAAACGAGACGGAAGCGAACTTCTACCATATCGCTGGCCCAGAGATTATGGGCAGTAAATACGGTGAATCTGAAGAGCGTCTGCGGCAGGTTTTCCAGGAAGCCTCGCAAAACGCACCTTCCATTATATTCATTGACGAGATCGATTCGATTGCGCCAAAGAGGGAGCAGGTAACGGGGGAGGTTGAGCGCCGGATCGTCGCTCAGTTGCTCACTCTCATGGACGGCCTCGAGCCGAGACAGAACATCGTCGTTATCGGTGCCACCAACCGGCGCGATGCAATCGACGAGGCCCTCCGGCGTCCGGGGCGTTTCGACCGCGAAATCGTGATTGGCGTGCCTGATCAGAACGGCCGGCGGGAGGTTCTAGCGATCCATACGCGCGGCATGCCTCTGGCTGAAGGCGCCGATTTGGACGAAATAGCGCGAACGACCTATGGCTTTGTTGGTGCCGACTTGGGAGCACTCGTGCGTGAGGCCGCCATGGATGCACTTCGTCGCGTCCTGCCGGACATCAATCTCAAGGAGGGTATCCCCGCAGAAGTTCTGGAAAAACTCACAGTCTCCCAGGATGACTTCAATTCAGCGATGAAGCGGATCCAGCCGTCTGCACTGCGCGAAATCATGATTCAGGCGCCAAATGTGCGCTGGGACGATGTCGGGGGGCTCGACGATGCGCAACTGAAACTTAAAGAAGGAGTGGAATTACCCCTGCGGTCGCCACAGTCATTCAAGCGGATGGGAATTCGGCCAGCTAAAGGCTTCCTGCTTTTCGGGCCTCCTGGAACCGGCAAAACGCTGCTCGCAAAGGCAGTCGCTCGTGAAGCCGAGGCGAATTTTGTCGCCACGAAGTCCTCTGACCTCCTGTCCAAATGGTACGGTGAATCCGAACAGCAAGTCTCGCGGCTTTTTGAGCGTGCCCGTCAAGTCGCGCCGACTGTCATCTTCATCGATGAGATTGATTCCCTGGCACCGGCCAGAGGCGGCGGACTTGGCGAGCCGGCCGTCACCGAAAGAGTTGTCAACACGCTGTTGGCTGAAATGGACGGTTTGGAGGACATGCAAGGCGTGGTCGTGATGGGGGCGACGAACCGGCCTAACCTGCTTGACCCCGCACTCCTGCGGCCGGGGCGTTTTGATGAGCTTGTCTATGTTCCGGTGCCGGACTTGACTGGGCGTCGTAAGATCCTGGGTATCCATACGCGGAAAATGCCACTGGCCGATGATGTCAGTTTGGATGACCTCGCTGAGAAAACGGAGCGGTTTACCGGCGCGGACCTGGAAGACCTGACCCGCCGAGCCGGGCTTATCGCACTCAGGCAATCGATCGACGCGTCGACGGTCTCGAAGGAAGACTTTGCCATGGCTCTCCAAGAGGTGCGCCCGTCCGTAACGCCCGAAGTCGAGAGGGAATACGAGGACATGCTGCGGACCCTGAGGCAGGAGAACCCGCAGAAGATGCAGATCGGTTTCACCCCTTTGCGCCTTGCGAAGTAACGCAAAGCAAAAAGACCATCATAATCGCGCTCAGCCTTGGCAATGGCGGCGCGATTAATTGCGGCCGCACCTGCTATTCCAGCGATACGGGGAGGCGCCCTTCCACCCAGGCATTTAGCAGTGCCTGCATTGCTCGCCGTCCGGTTCTCATCAAGAGCAGGAACTCTTGCAACCGCTAGCGGGGACCGGGGACTAACTCCCGACAGCTGGAGCATGAAGAGCAGGGGCGGGCGGGGCAAGCGACATCACCAATCAGGATAGCATTGCCGATCGTCCAGAGCTCGGTAGAGTGCAAGGGAATGGAGATCAAATATCCCTCGATGCTGCTGGTCGATGCAGCCGTCCCGGTGTCGTTCGAGTTCCCACACAGCCGACAAAGAGCAACGTTTTCGTGCATGGCGCTTTTGCAGACAACCAAAGGATAAGCCAATGACTCTCAAGGATATTCTGCCGAGCCGGCTTGGCTTCGGCGCAGCCCCTCTCGGCAATATGTTCCGCGATATTCCCGAACAGGAAGCAATCGCCACCGTGGAAGCCGCCTGGAGCGACGGTATACGCTACTACGACAATGCCCCCTTTTACGGCGCCGGCCTTGCCGAGATCCGCATGGGCGAAGCGCTGGCGAACAAGCCTCGCGACCAATATGTGATCAGTACCAAGGTCGGTCGCATCATTCTCGACGAGATCGAGGATGTCAGCGCCCGGGATCTCGGCGAAAAAGGCGAGGTCTTCAAATACGGCCGCCCCAACAAGATCATCAACGACTACTCGGAAGACGCCACCCTGCGCTCGATCGAGGACAGCCTGAAGCGACTGAACACTGACCGCATCGAACTCGCCTTCGTTCATGACGTCGCCCAGGATTTCTACGGCGACGAATGGCTCGGCGTTTTCGAAAGCGCGCGTAAAGGAGCCTTCAAGGCACTCGATCGGCTGCGCGACGAAGGTGTTATAAAGGCCTGGGGCCTCGGCGTTAACCGTGTCGAACCCATCGAATTGCTGCTGGCGCTGGACGGTCCGCGCCCGGATGGCTTCCTGCTTGCCGGCCGCTACACGCTGCTCGACCACGAGCGCGCGCTTCAGCGCGTCATGCCCCAAGTCTCCGAAAGGGGTCTCGGCATTGTCGTCGGCGGTCCCTACAGTTCCGGCGCGCTCGTAGGTGGGCCGAATTTCGAATACGCCCCCGCAACACCTGCGATCCTCGACAAAGTCGCGCGCATCAAGGCTATCGCCGATCGCCACGCCGTAAGCATGAAGGCAGCCGGCCTTCAATTCGCACTCGCAAACCCCGCAGTCGCCGCCGTCATTCCCGGCGCAAGCAAGCCCGACCGCATCGCCGAGGACCGCGCCGCGCTCGAAGAAGTCATCCCGCACGACTTCTGGCGTGAGATCCGTCACGCCGGTCTCGTTCACCCCGAAGCACCGTTTCCCTTTCTGGAGTGAGGGTAGGCGATAAAGACTGGTGCTGGCCTGTGCATCCGAAGGCACGGCTTAGGCCGTTTGGTTCCATAATGTTGATTATGCGATTTTGATGTGGAGCCGGGTGGGTTCAGCATGAACTCACCCCGTTAAAGTGTGTTGGCCGGCCAAGCAGACGACCGTGGACCGCTATTCAAAGAGAATGAGGCTTGCCGGAGTCGGTGGTAGCGGCCTGACCTTGACGCCGGTAAGGCCGGCCAGTCTTGCCATCTCAATCAGCTCACGTTGCGTATAGGCCTGGCCCGCCGGCGTGCCGGCGAGCATCTCCCAGGAGAAGGCCGCGGGAAAAGGCGGCGACACGCCGTCTTCGTTCGGCACGAAATCGACCGCGACGATTCGGCCTTGTTCTGCAAGGCTCGCAATGATCCTTCGCAGCAGTTGGGCGCAGGTCGGCAAATCGAAGTGGTGCAGAAAATTCGGAAGCAGCACGAGATCGTAATCCGTACCCCACTCTACATCGAAGGCACTGCCGGCGATCGTCCGGTATCGTTCAGCCACGCCAGCCTGTTGCGCATTCTGCCGCGACAGTTCCAATACGGCAGCCCAGTCGACGGCGACGATCTCCGCCGACGGAATGGCCTTCGCAATTTCGATGCCGAAAACGCCTGGACCTGCGGCGATGTCCAACACCTTTTTGGGAGACCTCGGCCAGCCGGAGATTTCACCAGCCAGTACTTTGGCGCTAAGCCCGGTAAAGGAGCCCATGCCGCGGGCAAACTTCACCCAGACGGGGTTGTCTGCCGACATATTCGCAAGCCCTGCCGAACCGCCGTTTCGCACGACGGCGGCCGGATCGCGCAGAAAATTATCCAGTACTTCCGGCGCGGCGGCGAACTCGACCGCAGAGCCCATATAGGCAGGCGAATTGCGATCGAGGAACATCCTGGTCGAGGGCGTCATTCGGTACTGTCCGTTCTCCTTTGTCAGGAAGCCATGAACCACAAGATAATCGCAGAGGATGCGCACCCCGCGCTCCGACGCGTCTATTGCCGATGCCAGCAGCGCCGCCGTCTTGCCCTCGCCGATATGAGTAAAGAGATCGAGCTCGATGGCCGCCCTGATCGCCGCCGTCTTTCGGCAGGCAAACAGTGCCTCAACCACGAGCTCGGGCGATACTGCGCCAGCATGGGCGTCCGCAACATTTGTTTCCATGGAATCCCCCCGAGCCTCGAGTGATCTTGTCTCGTGATGCCAGCCGCAGAAATTATGCGTATATTCGCGCCTTCTACAATACGTATTGCGCTAACCCTATCGGGTGACTGCCCGGCACAACTCGCCGAGCGTCGGGTCGGCTGCCACGCCTCAAAGAACTCGCTAGAGACATGAGATAGGTTCTCCCCGGCCCCGCTATGGAGTTCGGCAACCTCGATCGGTGCCGCCAGCTTTCCTCTCGTTAACGACGACAATTCCCCAGGCAACGGCGGCAGGCCGTCTCCGAGGCCCGCGTTGCGCGGCCGCGTACAACACGGACTCGTTGATCCGGTACGCGCAGCTTGTGGCCGTGGAGAACCCTTCCTTGGACGAAAGGCCAGGCGACCCAACCGTATTTTTTTTCGGCGCCCTCTCCCCGCCCCTCCCGAGATCTAAATGCCGCGCCGCAAGCACGCAGGCCGAGATCGCTCTGTTACAGCGAACGAGATGGATTTTTGAAAGGCATCGCTACTAACACTTTCGCGCAATAGCTAAAACGCCACTCCAATCAAACAGTAACGCGAAGAGGCTACCGGACTGATGACACGTCACCATTCAGAATGCCGCTGCAGCATCATCTGCATGTCTCATCCGAAAAGCGGACAAACGACAAAGAAGCGGATCGGAAACTTCGGCAGCGCCCGGAAGCTGACCGAAGGCGTACAACATTCCTTTGACGCTGCTTTGACGCCAGGGTGCTACGGCCGGTCTGCGAAGTTACGCGGAGGGATTTCAGCCAGTTATGCTTCAGTTCAATCATCGCCAGATCACCCGTATACCTTTCGAAATGCCGATTTCTCTTGTCGGTTGCTTGCCAGACGCTTCAGTTGTGACAGAGTGGACTCCGGATGCTAGATCTTCGGGCTGCCACACGAGCGTACCGGAGCCAACGGGGGCGGGGCCGGTGGATCGCATGAACAAGGAGCAAAATCCGTTTCGGATGTTCCTGCTCGGGCCATTTGCCCTGGTGGACGCCGCAGGACGGTCGGTTACTCCGAAATCCAAGAAAGCCCAGGCCCTTTTGGCAATGCTTGCGTTGTCGGCCCGTGGTTCGCGCTCGAGGATCTGGCTCAGGGACAAACTGTGGAGTGATCGTTCTGACGACCAGGCCGCAGCGAGTCTGCGTCAGGCCCTACTGGACATCCACAAGACTCTGGGACCGGCTCGTAATCTCCTGGTAGCCGACAAGAATACCGTTTGGCTGGATATGGACCGGCTTGTCCTTGACACTGACGTGTTGGTTCGGACGGAGCGATCGGCTGATCAAATCACTGACGAATTGCTCGAAGGCATCGACATCCGCGATCCGGAATTCGAGGACTGGCTTACGCTTGAACGGCAGAACTGGTATCGCCGCCTCGATGAAGGCCAGGTCCATGATGTATTCGAGCCCCGTCAAGAACCGAACCGTGATATCGCCAGACATTCCACGCTGCTGCCCCTTACAGCATCCCGGGATGCGCCAAGACAAGGCAAAGCCGTGGAGACTGGCGGCAGCGAGACATATCGCCGGCGAGGCGACGGCGGCTGGCGATGGGTCATGGCTCTTCAGTCCCCCATCGTGATAGGTGCCGGAGATGGCGGACAAATTGCTGCCACGCGGTTCCAGAATCTCATTGCAAAAGCCGTCACCGATGGGCTCGCCATTGGCGTCACCGACCTCTCTTTTACTTTGCCGGATGTTGAGGAGAGCGAGGGGCAGATCAGCCTTCCGATGTCCCTTCAGCTTCGGTTAACATTTGACGGTAGCATGGTGCTCGTCGAACTGGTGATGAAGCACCTGATCAACAACCGCATTCATTGGCTCGGCAGTCAGGCAATGAGCCGCACGCAATTCGAGCGGGGCGAGTTCGGCATCGCCGCTGCACTGATCAGCCAGGCCGTCGATCAACTGGCCTATTTCCAGGAGACCCAGTCAAACGACAATCGACTGTCGCAGGATGGCCTCCTGATCGACGCCGTCAATGCGATCTTTCGCCTGTCACGTGACGACCTCGCTAACGCCGAGCAACGCCTCGAAGAACAGATCCAGCATGAACCACGGTCATCGACCTTTGCGTGGTTGTCCTTCATCCGAACTTTCCAGGTCGGCCAACGGTTCAACGCGCTTGATGCGCATCTGATCGAGGAAGCCCAGTCCTACGCGCGCAAGGCGTTGGAAATCGATCCGCACAATTCCGTATCGCTCGCGCTTGTCGGCCATGTCCACTCGTTCCTTTTCGGCGAGTATGATTACGCAGCCAACCTGTTCGAAAAATCGATCCGTCTGAACCCGGCCCTGCCGCTCAGTTGGGATCTCTACGCGATGCTCCACTGCTATGCAGGCCAGCCGGACAAAGCCATGGCTATGGCGCGTTGGGTGCAAGAACTCGGCGTCTACAGTCCACACAAATACTACTTTGACACGACGAAGTGCATAGCAGCAGCACTTGCCGGTGATCACGCAGCAGCCATAGCCGCCGGCGAAGAGGCCTTGCGGGCACGGCCGAAGTTCAACAGCCTGCTACGCTACCTCGCCTCAAGTCATGCGCACCTCGATGATCTCGGCGGCGCACGCCACTATCTGCAGCGACTTGCGGCAGTCGAGGACGGCTTCTCCATCAACGCCTTCCGAGCTAGCGGCTATCCGCTCCTTAATACAGGCGGCGGCCAGATCTTGATCGACGGTTTGGTGAAGGCCGGCGCCAAGCTGCGCTGAACCCCGGATAATTTTTCTGAACTTTGCACAAGGAGGCTGCAATGGAAGCGGAAATAACCCCAGAGCCACAATCAAAAATTGTCTTATTCCTCAATCACTACAAATTCAAGATTGAGCCGGATGCGGTTCTTCCATGTGAACCGAGGGAGGACGAAGGGACGGCTCCTGTCGCTGGTGTACCGCCGATTGCCCCGACAGCAACCTCCGAAACTGCACTTACGCTCAACACGGGCCAGGAGGAATCGCCCGATGCAGGTCCCATGATGGCGACGATGGCCGCCGCCTCGGTCCTCAACAAGAGCGTGGCGAACAAGTCCGTGCTCAACAAGGCGTCGCTGAACAAAAACAAGAATAAAAATAAAAATAAGAACAAGAACAAGTCGACGATGGATGGCGCCAGCCTCGGCGTGTCGCAGCTTATCCCCGCCTTCGAATTGCGGCGGCTGCACCAGCAACCGTCACGCAACGCCTATACCGCAGCGCGACGTTTTACGTGGGAGATGCTGGATATATTGCCGCCGCCCGGCCCGGATTATACCCGTCTCGAAACGACGGTGCTGCTCTCGATGCAGCGACGCGACCGTGAACGTGTGCGGCGACTGCCCGACATCCAGCTCGAGTCGACGATCTCGGTCTCGGAATTCACGCGAGCATTGTACATCGAGGATCTTGGCGGTTACGAGCAGACGGAAGGACTTTTCCAGGCGATCCTGACGGCCTGCGAATATGTCGGGCTGATTTACAAGAGCAAGTTCAACCGGCAGCGGCCAAATCAGTTCGAGCCCATGCTGCGGCCATTGCTGGCCGTGCCGGTGCATGAATCCTATCCCAGCAACCACGCCTTCCAGTGCTTTTCGATCGCTTTCGCGTTCTCGACGATCCTACCGGAACATCCGGCCACCGACGAGCTTGCCCGCATTGCCCAGAACGTCGCAGAGAACCGCGAATGGGCTGGTCTCCATTATCCGAGTGACACGCAGGCCGGTCGCGATCTCGCCCGCCGCTTCGCTCCCTACCTCCACGATGCCTTCGGTCCTTTGTTCCAGGCCGTGCACCACGAATGGGTCTGAATTCGCCAGCTGCTCAACAGGGGTAAAACCATGACGGATCAATCGCAAATGCCCGAGCTCACGCCGATAAACTACTATTATCTCTGGCACTTGACCGCGCTTGGCGTGGTCGACGCCGAATATGGATCGCCTCCGCTTGTTCCACCCATGCCCGATGAGAGCGCGGCACGCGCGCTGCCCGATCCCATCATCACCGGCACGGTCTGGGATGATATCGCCTCTGCCGGCCCGTTGCGACCCGCTCGCGTTGCTTTGATCGATGTGGGTGTATCTGCAGATCATCCCAATCTTGCGACACGGCTCGACCGGGAGGCGTCAATCGACTTGACGACGCATCGCTACGGCGCACGCATTCTCGAAATTCTCGATACGACCAGCTCATTTGACCGAGAAGAAAAGCATGCCTTCTTTGCCGGACTCAACATCGCTCCGCTCGGAAATATCGGCCTTTCAAACGACGATGGTGATTATCTCAGTGATCTCGTTGCCGAATATGCCGCATCGGAGGGCGTTTTGCGGCGGCTCTACAATCCGGAATCGCTTTTTGCATCTCATGGTACCTGCTGTGCGGGGCTGATCGTCGGCGAACCCGCCGTTGTTTCGGAAGAAGGTACGCCCGCTCTTCCGCCGGAAGGAGCTTTTTACGGCGATGGCGAGGAGTTGCGCACGAGCGGCAACCGTAATGTCATCCCTTATTTCGGGGTTGACCCTTTCTCGAGGCTCATCTCGATCAGAACGTCCTTCGAAGACGATGTCAGGCAGTTCATTGCTGCCTTTCTCTATGCCTATCATCAGAAGGCGGACGTGATCGTCCTACCGCGTGGCCTGCCGGACCCGATACGCGGTGTGGTCGATCCAAAGAACGAGTTGAAGGCCGACCTGGAACTCTGGAAGAACCAGGATGCCGCCAATCTCTTCACGCGCATTGCCTTCGCCGACCTGGGTGCGCCCGAACTGGAGCCAAAGGCATCGCAGAAAGGCTCCAATCCCGACCGCCCTTGGCACATCCTCAAACAGCTCATCCTCGCTATCAGTCGCCAGATCCCTATCGTCTGTGCCGCAGGAAACAGTGCGGAAAGTCAGCTGATCTACCCGGCAAATCTCGCCGCCGACAATAACGGCATCATCGCCGTGGGGGCCGTTACTGTGGAAGGTTTCCGTTCGGGCTACAGCAATTATGGCGAAGGATTGACGGTGGTCTGCCCCTCCAACGACGGTGAGGTCTTCAACCGGCATCAGTTGCGCCTCGACCGGCTTTCTCCGTTTGCCGCACAGCACGACTACAACACCCCTCGGAGCCGGGAATACTACTATTCACACTTCTCGCTGCTGACGACGGACCTGTCGGGAATTTTTGGCTATGATCAAGGCTCGGATCCATGGTCGGCCATCGTGCCCTTCGGAACCAACCCGGGCATCGGGGGTGGATACTACACGAGCTTCGGCGGCACTTCCGGCGCGTCGGCACAAGTGGGCGGGCTCTGCGCGCTGATACAGCGGGCTTACAAGAGCCGCCACAACGCTGCTGACCGCCTCTCGGGCCCCCGTGTGAAGTCCATTCTGAAAGCAGCATCCCGCCTGGATGCCGTTGTCGCGCCCGGGACAAGAAAACTAACGGCAGATTGCATGAACGCCGAAGGTGAAGACGCCATCGATATGGCCTTTTTCTTCGGGTCGGGTCTGCCGAATGCGCGGACCGCGGTACAGTCAGCCCTCGCTATCTGAATCCCGGTATGTGACCTTCAAAAATCCAAGCCCCCTTTATCACGGGGGCTTTTTCTTTGTTTACGCGCTTTTTACGGATTTTTAACGCCGAACTGGCGGGCGGATGACGCCCTTGAGCAATAGTGCGTCACAGAAAACGACACTCACCGCTCCGATGGGACAAAGCCGGCCCGACACGGAGCATTTTCGCCCAAGATGAAATCTTGGTCTGGCTGAAGATAAACCCAAGGAGGCTGTCAATGTCCGCGTCCCGCATTCAACAAGTGGCAGATGAGGCGCGCCATGTGCTCAAGGCCAATCCCCTGATGGCAAGCACCGTCTCCTTGCGACGCATCGCAACGCGCAATCTTTCGAAGCGACGCTTCCGATATGGTCGCGCGCTCGCGGCAGCGTCGAAGCTCGCCGGCTGCTCGACCGGTACAGAGGCGCTGTCAGCCTATTTCCCCGGCCTGGCGGATGGCGGATACACTCGCTTGCTGGAGCTTCCAGCAGCCGTTGCCGGACCGGTCAATGCCGACCCCTATCGTTCATCCGTGCTCGCAGCCTGGATGGGTGGGCTCACACGAAGTGTGGAATGGCAGGCCGACGGCCCCGATGCCCGGGTCGTCAGCGACTATCTGCAGACGGATATGATCGCATCGGATCTTGAACTCGAACGTCAGCCGGCGCGCCGGCTCTCCTGTGGCATCGGCCTTGTCCCCTTGGAAAGTCCGGCACGAAGCCGCGTGATGCAATCCCTCCTCCACCAATGCATGCAGGACGATCCAGGTCTCGATCGCATCGTCACCGGCGAGGAGGAGCTGGACCAAATCGCCGGCCATATGGAGAGGGTCTTCGCGCTGATCGCGAAATTGGACATGTACGGGCATCAGCGTCTGATCGACAGCCTGCATACGCTTTACGTTGGCGTGCGGCGCGAACCGGCCTGTTCGGTATCGAGCTCGACCGAATTGCCCGGTAGCGTCATCATCGCCATTTCCAGAGAACGTTTGTGGGACGGTGATCATGCCGAGACCGCAGCCCAATTGCTTCACGAGGCCGGGCATGTCCTGCTAGGGCTGTATACGGCCTCGGCGGCAGCATGCCTGCCTGACGAATTCGAGTATGTTTCCCCGTACAAGAACGACCTACAGACGCTCGAAAGCATCCTGCATACGGCCTACACCATTCCCTGGGAGTGCGCCTTCCGCATGGCATGTCTTTCCGCCGAAGCGGATCCTGAGCGCCGCGCCCGAAAGGCTGCATCCATAATAGCCTATGCCGCGCGGCAAGTCCCGCTCATCGATATCGCTCGAAATGGAATAGAGCGTCTCGGCGGCGATGTCCTCCTCGACCTCCCAGACATCGCCGCCATACCTTCGTGGAGCGGCCGCATCCAGTTTCTCGTCAACAGACTGCTTGCAGAAGAGCCCATAGCGCACCGCCAAGCCCATTTTGCAGAGCGCCAGCAAATTCTCGATCGCCAAGCCTGGGACATCGGACAGATGCTCTTGCGCGGCAAGGAGCCGATTGACCCTCGAATGGGCCGGCGACAGATCGACGACAGCGGCGACAATGTCTTCCTCTGGTACGACGGCAAATTCCATGTGGTTCCCAAAGCGGCAGACCATGCGATGGGCAAGAATTGCAGTCCTCGCGCCGAGACGATCCACGCAACTGCGAAAAGCGAGATGGAGGTGATGTGATGGCCCATCATCGGTCCAAACAGCTGCAAGCGGTTGCCACGGCGCGCATCGATTTCCCCAACCTCTTCGCCCACAGTGTTGGGCGGGGCGGCAGAGGGGCTCTGTTTCCCGGCATTAGTGCTGATGCTGCCGAGCAACAGGGCCCCAATGTCATCAAGCCTGCATTTGCCGTTTCGCCGAACCCTTCCGACGTGAAGGCGCAGGATGAACATGTCCTGGCCACAGACGATCATATTGGTTTCCTCCCGGCGCCTCGCTGCCTCCAGCAGATTTGCGACATCGACTTCGTCATCGTCGGATGCGGCGGCCTGGGCTCGCAGATTGCTATCGAGCTTGCGACCCTTGGCGCGCGTCGTTTCCTTCTCATGGATGCCGATCGTATCGATGAGATCACCCTAGGCCATCTCCCGTGGGCGCGCCGGGATGATCTCGGCTGGCTGAAGACGGAAAAGTTGTCGAGCTATCTGGCTGCACGCTTTTCGGCCAACGTATTCGCGCTGCCGGAATTTGCGCAAGGGACGGCGGCACTCCGGTTGATCGCGGACTACGCGCAGAATCCTTTCATCGTTCTCGCGGGCGACGATCCGCGCCAGGCCGAAGAAGTCCTGACGGCCGCCCTCGCATCAACAGCCGGGCTGCCACCCCATTTGCATGTCGACTGCCCCGACACCCGTTGCAAACCAGGCCCCTCGATCGCTCCGCCAGCGGATGCAGGTCCGGTCTGCGATTGCGACGCCCGTGTCGCGACCGGGCATCGCTTTTTTGCCCTGCGGGCAGCGGCCAGCAACACATCCATCGCTCGCCTTGTCGTCTCGGCGATTGTTCAGGAATGTCTTCCGAAACACGCCCCGCCGCGTGGACGCAGTTGGATACTGGACTTCAAAGGCTCGCAGTGCGCGCTCCGTTCGCTTCCCAGGCGCCTCGCATCCGCAAGTCCTTCTTCCACCACGAGAGACACTGATATGGATTATGCCGAACGCTCGAAAGCCACTCTTCCGGCTGCGACAGGTTCGCAACCAGCGTCGCTCGCGCAGCACTCAGTCATAGGCTACGCCAGCGAGACTGCCGGAAAGGACGAGGAGCTGACAATATCAGAAGTTCTTCGTGATCCACTGATCGCTGCCGTGATGCGCGCCGATGGCGTGACGTCAGAAGAATTCAGGCGCCTCCTCGAGACGGTGGCTCGCCGGCTGAAAACCAATCTGGCCAACTCTTTCGACACAGATGGGAAGGAACAGGCCGTCAGGACGCCTGCGCCGCCCAATCGAGGGGATCATATGTGACATGTTTGCCGAAACGCCGCCGAAGTTGGTTGACGAGCCTGTGTCGTCAATCCCGGTCCCAAAGCAGGGGCCGGCGCTGGCGTTGGCTTTCCAACGGAGTTCAGGGCAATGAGATGCGATATATCAAGAAGGTTTCCGACGATAGTTCTTGTGTCTGCACAAGGCGAAGATCGTAAAGTGATCCGTACCGCACACGAGGCTGCACAATTGTTGCTGAAGGATTGGCCCATCGACGATGGTGAGGAATTCTTTGCGGCGGTGAGAATTTGTCTGAAGGTGCTGACCGGACATGCCGAACCCGATGCCGTGCATGAGGCGATCATTCGCGCCGCACATGAAGCGGGTATTACAGCGGTTACGACCGATCCACACCTGGGTATCTTCAGGATCTATCCTGGCAGCGAGGCCTGTAGCGCAAACGCCTATCCCAATCCCGCTGCCATTGAACCGCTTCGCCTATCGCCATCAGCGCGCCGGAGGCGGCAACGAAAATGGTCGGGGCGATCCAGAAAGGCATCAAGCGCGGATGTCGAGAAGGCCTCGGGGTGCTTCAAGTGAGGGCACGCCGTTTGCGCTGAAGGCGAACCAACCTCGACCTGCGTAAGGCCGATCAACCCAATCAGAGGCTGGCGTGTCCAGATAACCGTCAGCGATAGAATAGCTAAGGGACCGTCATGTCGAACAAGGAAGCAGATCGAAGATTGTTCGATCGGATCTGGGCTCTTGGGGCCGAAGCAGTGAGAGACAAGCGCGTTACCGCGCTGACCTATGTCACACTCAGTACGCCTAGCCTGGAAGAGTACCAGAATAGCCGAGGCGCGCGGATGTCGGACTTGATCAAGGTTGTCCAGCTCGGGATACTTCACCTTCGCGAAAAAGGCGAATTTAATCAATCTTGAGCAATGACGATGCCTGCTTTGACAGAGGTCGCGCCCGCGGCCTCATTCAAGCTGCCTAAATCCCTGACCAGCAGACAGGCAGTGAGTAGCGCGTTTCATAGCGGGCGGCTCTTAGCTTTTGACACGAATCGTACTGGTTACTGGGGAAGACGCCGGGAGCGTGACGCCCCATTTCCAGCGCTGAACGCGCCACCCTGTGGCGAATTACGTCAACATATGCCGCATCTGTCTTACAACGGTTGACGTAAGCCTTCACAGAACCCGCCGCTCTTATCCGAGTTGCGCAATCAAGTTCCCCTCAAAAAGCACAGGCTGGCACATACGACGGACGTTCGGCAACGATAGTTTCGCTCAATTGCTTCCGAATTGCTCTTGCAAAATTATCGATAAAAATATTTATCTATCCATAATTTGAATCAGATGGACAGAAAAAGTGAAAAAAAGCGACCAAACTTCTGAATTTTTGATGATTTCCGCATCGCACCCATTAGGCATCACGCTGGACGACGCCAAAATAATCTATAATTTGCCGTTTAACGATCTGCTCTTCCGTGCCCAAACCATTCACCGCGCACATTTCGACCCCAACGCCGTGCAGATGAGCCGTCTTTTGTCGATCAAGACGGGTGGATGCGCTGAGGATTGCGGGTATTGCAGTCAGTCCGCCCACTACCCGACCGGCCTGAAGGCCTCGAAGCTGATGGAAGTCGAGCGCGTTCTCACCGAGGCGCGTAAAGCCAAGGATGCGGGGGCGACCCGCTACTGTATGGGGGCGGCCTGGCGCAGCCCGAAGGACCGCGACATGGACACGCTGGTCGCCATGGTCGAGGGTGTGAAAGCGCTCGGTATGGAAAGCTGCATGACGCTCGGCATGTTGACTGAGCGTCAGGCAGGCGAACTCGCGGAAGCTGGCCTCGACTACTACAACCATAACATCGACACGTCCGAGCGCTTCTATTCGGAGATCATTACCACCCGAAGCTTTGAAGATCGGCTCGATACGCTGGAAACGGTGCGCATGGCCGGCATCAAGGTGTGTGCCGGGGGGATCCTGGGCATGGGCGAGACGGTCGATGACCGGATCTCCATGCTGCTGACGCTGGCAAACCTGCCCGTGCCGCCGGAAAGCGTGCCAATCAACCAGCTCATCCCCATTCCCGGTTCGAAGCTGGCAGACGCGGAACCTGTCGATCCGATCGATTTCGTGCGAACGATCGCCCTCGCGCGCATCCTGATGCCAGCCTCGCATCTACGCCTTTCGGCCGGACGCACCGAGATGAGCGACGAGATGCAGGTGCTCTGTTTCTTCGCGGGCGCCAACTCCATCTTTGTTGGCGACACGCTGCTGACCGCAGACAATCCCGGCGACGATCACGACACGGCGCTCTTCCGCCGTCTCGGCCTTTCTCCGATGCCGCTGGAGCCGGTGGTGTGACGGCGATACTTTCGGACTATACCGCCACGCTGGAGGGCCTGCGGCGCAAGGCGCGGCTGCGCAGCCTGGCGCCGCAGCGTGGCGTGGACTTCACCTCGAACGATTTTCTTGCACTTGCGGGCGCCCCGCGCCTCAAGGCGGCGATCATGGCGGCGATGGAAAGGGGCGTTCCGCCGGGCGCAGGCGGATCGCGTCTGCTGCGTGGCAACCATTCCGAACACGAGGCGCTGGAAGTGGAAGCCGCCGAGTTTTTCGGCGCGGAACGCGTTCTTTATTTCGGCAGCGGCTACGCCGCCAATTCTGCACTTTTCTCGACCTTGCCCCGGCGCGAGGATCTGATTGTGCACGACGCGCTCATTCATGCGAGCGCCCATGAGGGCATTGCGGCGAGCAAGGCAGCGTCCGTCAGCGCCGAACACAACGATGCGAACGCCTTCGATGAGGCAATCCGGAACTGGCGCAGGAGCGGCGGCAGGGGACGTCCCTGGATTGCGGTCGAGAGCCTCTATTCCATGGACGGCGACAGAGCGCCGCTCGCCGCCCTCGCCGATATTGCCGAACGCCACGAGGGCTTTCTCGTGATCGACGAGGCCCATGCCACCGGCGTTTTCGGCAGCAACGGCAGAGGACTGGCGACGGGGTTGGAAGGCCGAGACAACGTGCTTGCCCTGCATACTTGCGGCAAGGCGCTGGGCGTTTCCGGAGCCCTGCTTGCAGTCCCCCGCGTGCTTGCCGACTATCTCGTCAATCGTGCCCGCGCCTTCATCTATTCCACCGCGCCCTCGCCTCTCATGGCGGCAGGCGTGCGCGAGGCCTTGCGCATGCTGGATGACGAACCCGAGCGCCGCGAGGCCCTGGAACGCTTGGTCGCTTTTGTCGGCCATGGATTGAGGAGCCGATTCGGCAAGGAGCAGAGCGGCTCGCAGATCCAGCCGGTCGTTATCGGCGACAACGCGCGTGCGCTACGAATTGCCGAAACTCTTCAGGCCCAAGGGTTCGACATCCGCGCGATCCGTCCGCCAACCGTGCCGGAAGGTACGGCGCGCCTGCGCCTCTCGATTACGCTCAATGTCGATCAGGAGCAGATTGCGAGCATGCTGGATTGCCTTGCCGACGCCATGGAGAAACACAGGAAATGACCGCCCGTTTCGTGATAACCGGCACGGATACCGGGATCGGCAAAACCGTGTTCGCCGCGGCGCTAGCGGGTGCACTCAACGCCCGATACTGGAAGCCCGTGCAATCCGGACTGGAGGACGAGACGGACAGCGACACCGTCGTCCGGCTGAGCGGCCTGCCGTCCGACCATATCCTGCCGGAGACCTATCGGCTTTCCACCCCGGTCTCGCCGCATCTTTCGGCGCGCCTCGATGGTGTCGAGATAGACGTTGCCAGGCTTGAGCCGCCGGAATGCGACGGTCCGTTGATCATCGAGGGGGCTGGTGGCCTGCTGGTCCCACTCACGAAAGAAACGGTCTTTGCCGATGTCTTCGCCCGCTGGCGCATTCCCGTCATTCTCTGTGCGCGAACGTCGCTCGGCACCATCAATCATACGCTCCTGTCCATCGAGGCGCTGCGCAGCCGTGACATTCCCATTTTTGGTGTCGTTTTCATCGGACCGGAAAATGCCGACAGCCAGGCGACCATCGCCACTATCGGGCAAGTGAAGGCGCTGGGGCGATTGCCGCTGCTGGAAAACTTGACTGCTGAAACACTGCGCCGCGCCTTTCACGAGCACTTCGACATTGCCGCCCGGATGGAGGCACGCGCGTGACCCCCTCGCCCGTCTGGCATCCCTTCACACAGCATGCCCTGGAACCGCCGATGAAGCGCATCGTCGCGACCGAAGGCGCATATCTGTTCGACGAGGACGGCAACCGCATACTCGACGCGATCTCGTCATGGTGGGTGATCACCCATGGCCATCGCCATCCCGCCATCATGGCAGGAATCCGCGAGGCGACAGAAGCCTACGACCAGATCATCTTCGCCGAATTTACCCATGAACCCGCAGAACTTCTCGCTGAACGCCTTCTCGCCTTCGCACCCTCTGGATTGAAACACGTCTTCTATTCGGACAGCGGGTCGACGGCCGTCGAGGTGGCGATCAAGATGGCGCTCGGCACGTTCCACAATCGCGGCATTGCGCGTGATCGCATCGTCGTGATGGAACATGGCTACCATGGCGACACGATCGGCGCGATGTCCGCCGGAGAGCGCGGCGTGTTCAACGCCCCCTTCGAGCCGCTGCTCTTCGGCGTCGACCGCCTCCCCTTTCCCGAACCCGGTCGGGAGCAGAAAACGCTCGATGCGTTCGAAACCATCTGCCGTTCGGGAAGAGTCGCCGCTATCCTGATCGAACCGTTGGTGCTCGGCGCCGGCGGGATGAAATTCTACGGGAGCGCGGTCCTCTCCGCCTTGAAGGAAATCGCCGGCCGGCACGGCTGCCTGTTCATTGCCGATGAGGTCATGACCGGCTGGGGCCGCACCGGAACGCGTTTTGCCTGCGAACAGGCGGGCGTGGCGCCCGATATCCTCTGCACATCGAAGGGTCTGACCGGAGGCGCCCTGCCGCTGGCAGCCACCCTTTGCACCGGCGAGATTTTCGAGGCTCATCTGTCTCGCGACCGGCGCAAGACCTTTTTCCATTCGAGCTCCTATACCGCTAACGCAATCGCCTGTGCGGCGGCTGTCGCCAATCTGCAGGTCTGGCACGATGAACCGGTGGAAACCCGAATTACCGAACTTGCTGTGCTGCACGCCAAGCATCTGCAGCGCTTCCAGACCGACGCGAGATTTGTAAACGTCAGGCAATGCGGGACGATCGCCGCCCTTGATCTTGCTGTGCCGTCCGGCGGCTACCTCGCCGAAGTGGGGCCGCGCCTGCGCAGGCTGTTTCGCGAACGCGGGCTGCTTCTGCGCCCGCTCGGAAACGTCATCTATCTGATGACACCCTATTGCACGAGCGCCGAGGATATCGCTGTCGCCTATGACGCGATCGATGAAGTCGCCTCGCTCGTTCTCGAGGAAACTGTGTCGTGACGCCCTTCTCCTCCCGGCTCGCCGGATTCGGTCACGCAGTTCCATCCCGCATTGTCCACAATGCGGAAATCGAAAGCCGGCTCGGCCTTGAGGAGGGCTGGATCGAAAGGCGCACCGGCATCCGATCCCGCCATTGGGCAACCGATGGGGATACATTGAGCGGCCTTGCCGCCGAAGCCGGGAAAATGGCCCTTGAGGATGCTGCGATTGCGCCGGGCGAGATCGCCATGATCCTGCTCGCCACCTCGACGCCGGACCATCTCTTGCCGCCCTCGGCGCCGCTGCTGGCACACAAGCTCGGTTTAAAAAATTCCGGAGCCATCGATCTTGCCGGAGCCTGCTCCGGCTTTCTCTACGCGCTGACACTGGCAGACGGCTTCGTGCGAGCACATGGCCGAGCAGTGCTGGTCGTGGCCGCCAATATCCTCAGCCGCCGCATCAACCCGGCGGAACGCGCCAGCGCCGTTCTGTTTGCCGATGGCGCCGGCGCGGTCGTGCTTGTCCCATGCAGCAACGTTCAAAGCGGCCTCAAGGCAGCCGTCCTGGCTTCGGATGGGAGTGGCTATGACCTCATCACCATACCGTCCGGCGGCAGTAACAGGCCCTTCTCTTCCGAAACCGCAGCAGACCAGGTGCTGATGACGATGCGCGATGGGCGCGAGGTCTTCTCGCGTGCTGTCGAATTGATGACACGCACCTCGCGCCAGGCGATCGACGAGGCCACCGCAACGATCTCCACCATCGATCGCTTCATTCCGCACCAGGCCAATGCCCGCCTCTGCGACGCGGTTCGCCACAATCTCGAATTGGAAGAAAGCAAGCTTGTGAGCACGATTGCGGAATTCGGCAACTCTTCGGCTGCGACCATTCCGCTCTCCCTTTCAGTTGAAAATCGCCGCAGGCCATTCAAACCCGGAGAGCGCCTTCTCATGGCCGCCGCCGGTGCGGGTATGGCGGGTGGGGCTGTCGTCCTTGCGGTCTGAACCGCGCGGTGAAGATGCACACCTGTATTGAAGCCGATGATCGTTCGAGGAGCGACAGGGCTAGCAGAGGCCCGTCTCACGGGCTGCCCGCTCGAGCCCTTCACGAAAATCGGGGTGGGCCAGGCCAATCAGTGCGCTCGCCCGCTCGGCGACGGACCTACCCTTCAGGTTCGCCCATCCATATTCCGTAACGACGATATGGGTATCGTTGCGCGATGTCGTCACCGGTCCGGTCAGCGTCGGAACGATACGCGAAAGCGTGCCATTCGCCGCAGTCGAATGACAGGCGATGATCGATCGTCCCCCGCGAGAGGCATAAGCACCGCGCACGAAATCAACCTGGCCGCCGGACGCACTGAATTGCCGTCCGTTCACGAACTCGGAATTGCACGCGCCGTTCAAATCGATCTGTAGCGTCGCGTTGACCGATACGACCCGATCATTCCGCGCGATGACGAAGGGATTGTTCACGTAATCGACCGGATAGGCCTCGACTGACGGATTGTTGTCCAGGAAGTCGTAAAGCGCCTGATCTCCCAGTGCGAAGGTGAATATGGACCGCCCGGCATGTGTCTGCTTGCGACTGTTGTCGACCACGCCCGCTTTGACCAGGCTGGCAAGACCCGGCGTCATCATTTCCGTATGGATGCCAAGGTGGCGATGTCGAGAAAGTCCCGAGCATACGGCATCGGGAAGAGCTCCAATGCCCATCTGCAGGCAATCGCCATCGTCGACCAAGCCAGCAATGATCGCTCCGATGGCGTCGTCGACCTCGTTGCGAGGGGCGGCGGGCAATATCGGCAGGCTGATGTTGTTTTCAACAAGTGCCGTCGCGCTTGATACGGGGATCATGCAATCGCCGCGCACGTAAGGCATATTGCTATTGACTTCGAGGATCAGGCGAAGTCCGGGTTTTCGCGATATTGTCAGGGCATAATCGGTGCTGGCGCCAAGACTGAAATTGCCATCTTCATCCATTCGAGAAACGGTTGCAATCAACGTGTCCACGCCGACATGCTCGATCATGGAGCGCGGCACCTGACTGAAATGACACGGCACCAGATCGACAGCGGGCAACGCCTCCGCCAATCTCCTCTTGTCGAGCGCACGCTCGACGCCCGAATGAAAGTAACTCATCGGGACGATCAGGTCGCGCAGTTCGAAATCGAATACGCTTTTGCCGGCAACGCCGGCGCAAAGCAGATAGTAGAGGCGCACATCCTCGATTGCTCGTGCACGAGCGCGCTCGGCAAGTGCTGCCAGGAGTGCGGGTGGCTGACCGGCGGCGAGCGGCATCGCAACCTTCGCCCCGGACGGGATCATGGTGACCGCCGTCTCTGCAGATGTCAGCAGCGTGCGATATTGCCTCTCATGGATCGTGGTCATTGGGCCCTCCTCCCAGTCCACGCAGCGCGCACGGTTTGAACGCGCAGCTCCGCCAAGCCACTATGCGCATTCTACGTCGCCAAGGCGAGAGCCTTCATCGCATGGCAATGCCGATTTACAAGGTCCAAGCTGTGCGAAGCACCACATGAAACCGACACGAGCCAAAGCCGAACGATAATGGCGACGGGCGGCTCCTCATTGTTTTAGGCCTACCAGTTTCGGGAGCGGCGCGTTCGCATTACCGGTCTTGACCGGGACACCAGCGCCACCGCTTCGGAGAGCTTTTCAGATCCTTTTGATCTTGCACGGCAATTGGCTTCGCTCCACGATGTCGTGCTCGGCCTGTGGGGCAATTCTGAAAATGACACCTTCATGAACTGCCCCATTGGGAACGATCGAACGTGTCAGGATGCCATCGCATAATACCGATTTTCTGAGGCGCGAGCGCTACTTGTCCGGAACCGGTACAGCAATTCCGCGAGGTTCTCCGTTTCCTGTGTCAGGCTCTGAGCTGCGGCCGTGGTCTGTTCCACCATCGCCGCATTTTGCTGTGTCACCTTATCCATCTGGTCGCCGGCGGCCGAGACCTCGCGCAGGCTTGTGGCTTGCTCGCGGGCAGCCGCCGCGATCTCCGCAACCGTCGCATTCATCGCAGTCACCTGCTCGACGATCTGTTCGAGCGAGACACCAGACTCGCCGACCAGTTCGACGCCCGTCTTGACCTGCATCGAGGAGGTGGAGATCAGTTCCTTGATCTCTCTGGCCGCATTGGCCGAGCGCTGGGCAAGCTCGCGCACTTCCTGGGCGACGACAGCGAAGCCCTTGCCGGCTTCACCGGCGCGCGCGGCTTCGACGCCGGCGTTCAGCGCCAGCAGGTTGGTCTGGAAGGCAATCTCGTCGATGACGCCAATGATGTTGCCGATCTTCGACGAGGAGTTCTGGATTTCCGTCATTGCCGCGATGGCGCGAGAGACGATCTGACCACCCTTTTCCGCGTTGGTGCGGGCGGTTGCCACGACAGACTGGGCGCGGCTGGCGCCTTCCGCCGTTCCGTTGAGGCCGCGGGTGACATCGCCGAGCGCCGCAACCGTCTCCTCCAGCGAAGCGGCCTGCTGCTCGGTGCGGCGGGCGAGGTCGTTGGAGGCGGTGGAGATTTCCGCAAGGCCCGACCGGATGGTCGTGACCGCGCGAATAACGGCGTCGATTGCTTCTTCCAGGCTTGCGACCGAGTTGTTGAAGTGATCGCGGATCCCGACATAGCGGTGGTCGACTTCGCCGACGCGGACGGAGAGATCGCCCTTCGAGAGCGCATCCAGGCCGACCGAAATCTGACGGAAGGCATGCTCCATCACATGGGCATCGCTGAGGCGCTCCGCTTCCTGGCGCAGCCGTTCTTCTTCGGCTGCGAGGCGCGCGCGCTCGGCATTGGCTTCGGCGATCAGCTTGGCGCGACCGGTCTCCTGGAAGACCTTCAGCGAGCGCGCCATAGCACCGAGCTCGTGACGATGCTCGACGCCCTTGATCACGATGGTCTCGTCGCCGCGGGCAAGCCGCTCCATGGACTGCGCCATGCCGCGAACGGCAGAGGAAACCAGGCGGCCGACGAAATAGGAGAGCAGGAGGCCGATGACGATCAACAACCCGCTGATGACCAGTGTCGTGCTGGTCGCGGCAGCGACCGTTGCTTCGACCGAACCGTCCAGGTTCTTCTGCGCGCCGGTCACGGTTACCTGCAGATCCTTGAACGCGCTCGAAATCTTCGGTGCGAGTACGCTGAGCTGCGTCTGACGGATATTGCCGGATGCCTGCAATACTTCCTTCATATCGCCGAGACGGGCAGTGTAATTCTGCATGAGTTGCCCGGCACCCATCAGGCGCTTCTTCTGCAGCTCGTTCTTGGCAGCCTTGGCAGCGGCATCATTGAGCGCCACCGCTTCGGCGAGCGCTGCCTGCGCCGCATCATAGGCGGCAAAGTCGTTCGAATGCACGAAGCGTTCGGAGAAGTAGAGGCTGCGGTTCAAGGCTTCCAGCGTCTCCGCCGTCATGTGCAGCAGAGCCACGTCGTTCTGGCGCCAGGCGCTGCGCATCACATCGTTGAGCGCGATGCTGGTCCAGGGGCCGAATTCGGTGACCTTGGAGATCAACAAATCGCGGCGGGCCTGAAGGGAGACGATCTGTTCGAACGCCTTGCCGTAGGCGGCAATGTCCTGGCGGATTGCCGCAAGGCCGGATTGCAGGTCCTTGTTGCCGGCAAACCGTGGGTCGTCCGCCTCGAAAGCTTTGACGCCGGCGCGGAAGCTGTCGACGACGGCCTGCGTCGGCGTGGAGCGGAAGGCCTCGGCCGACATCTGGATCTCGTGCAGCTGGTCGCTGTAGTCCGAGATCGCCAGGCTCTGACCGGCTGTGGCGCGATAGGAAGCGAAGATGCCGGCAAGCCCGCTCATGCCGGAGATGGCGCTGACGGTGAGAAGGCTCATCAGCAGGATCAGCGGCACGAAGCCGGAGGTGATCTGCGCGCGAATGCCGAATTTATTCCAGAAATGCAACATGATAGGCCTCTTATGCTCACTGGCTCTTCGGCAGATATTTGGCGATGTTTTCAGGTGTCACGAGCTCGAAGGGAACGTTGTTTTCCCGGGGCACCTTCTCCTTGTTGGCGAGCTTGACCGCAGCGTCGACCGCAGTAGCCCCCTGCCCGATGGCGCTCTGGAGAATGGTGACGTCAAGATCGCCGGCCTCCATCGCCGCGAGCGCATCGTCCGTCGCGTCGACGCCGGCGACGACGACGTCCTTCATCGGCATGCCGGCCTTCTTCATCGCGTGGATCGCGCCAAGCGCCATCTCGTCGTTGTTGGCGATAACGGCGTCGAACTTGACGCCGGCGGCCAGCCATTCCTGCATCTGCTGGTCCGCATAATCGTGCGACCAATAGGCCGCCTGCCGCTCGACGATTTCGAGGCCCTTGCATTCCGGCGTGGCGATGACGTCAGATATGTCCTGGGTGCGGGCGCGAGCCGCCGCGTGGAAGGGTTCGCCCATCAGCACGACGACGCGGCCCTTGCCCTTGAGGAGGGCGCAAACCTGCTTCGTCTCCAGCGTTCCCGACTCCTTCTCGTTGGAAGCGACGACCACCTGATTTTCCGGCAGATCGAGCAGGTTGGAGGGAACATTGTTGATGTAAACAAGCGGGATGCCGGCATCCGCCGCCATCTTCGTCATCTGCGGACCGAGGTCGCCATCTGAGACCGCAAGGATGATCGCATCGACTTTGTCGGCAATGAGCTTCTGGACCTGCTTCTTCTGCAGCTCATTGTCGCCCTTGGCATTTTCGGTGACGAGCTTCAGTCCTGATATCGTCTGCCCGTGGCTGACGACGCCGTTCAGCAGCAGCGTTCTGAATTTGTCGAGATCAGACATCGAGATGCCGATCGTCTGGGCGCTGGCGGCGGAGATCGACATCGCCAAGGTTATGGATGCGAGCGTGGCAGTCTTCACTAAATTCCCTCCGCGATTTGAATTGAGCCGGATCGTTACAAATCTTGGTAAATCTTACCTTTCATTCGCAGAGGGTTGGCCAAGGAATTTAACGGTTAAGATGATTGGCTTCAGGTTCGCAAACAGGGCCATATGCGGAAACAGGATAGACTGCGCCGAGTTTGCCGGAAGCTCGACCTCTGAGAAACTGGCCGGCCGTCATGTCACGACACAGATCGCCAGAAACCTGAACGATGCGGCTTCTGCGCTTTCGCGTTCGCGGGGAACTTCGCATCCAGCCGGCCCGCACTGGGGACAGCGTGGCTCAATACTGCGTGAAATCACCTGATTCCGATTGAAGCAGCGTCAGAGGATAGCGCGCAGGATGATGGACCAGCGCTGTCAGGTTGACCGGGCGGTTGCGATCGTCGAAAGCGATCTGGTCCACGGTGAGAACCGCGGCTGGCCGCGGCAGCTCGAGCATCACAGCCTCCTGATCCGTTGCAAGGCGCGCGCTCAGCGTTGTCTGCCCGCGCTTCGGATGAATGCCATAGCGCTCGCGAAGCTCGGCATAGAGCGACCGGTTGGCAACGGCCCAGTCGAGATCGAGCAGGCCCGGAACGCGTGAAGCCGGTATCCAATCGGTCTGGACGACGGCAGGTATGTTGTCGAGAAGACGAAGCCTCGACAAGAGAACCACTTCGGCGCCAGGCGCCAGGAACAGCGGACGGCTTACCTCAAGCGGCGCATGCACGATGCTCGCCTCGATCAGCTGATGACCGGGACTTCGCCCGTTCGCTATAGCGATGCTGGTGAAGCTTTTCAGAACCTGCAGTTCGAAGCCGCCGCCACGCTCGGCGACGTAGAGTCCTTTTCCAGGCTGGCTGTGTATCACGCCCTGCTGAATCAATTCGCGGACGGCATGGCGCACCGTGATCCGGCTGACATTGTAGAGATCGACAAGTTCCCGTTCTGACGGCAGCTTGCCGCGCAGCGGCAGTTTGCCATCGCGGATGGACGCCAGAAGTGCTTCGTAGACCTGCCTGTGCAAGGGGCGAGCATCGTTGCGGTCGATGCCGCCCTGTGGCGCGATGAATGATGCCGGCGCTTGCTGCATCTTGAATCCGATCCTGTGCTGTGTGGAGCACTCTTGCCGTTTTGTATCCTCGACGCAACCGCCGGCAGAGTCCATGTTGACATGACTGGTCATAACCAGTCCTATTGCAAGCAAGGAGACAAAGAGCTCCGCATAATGCCGAAGCGTTATCAACGAAGGGAACAATCGATGCTGAAGAAAAGCCTTGCCGCATTGGCGATATCTGCTGCCCTCTGGGGTAGCAGCGCACATGCCGAAACCATTTCCGTGTTTTGCTCGCCGACGGAATTCGAGCTCTGCACGAACGTTGCCAATGCCTGGAAGGAAAAGACGGGCAATGAGGCCAAGATCAACAAGATGCCCGCGCTTCTCGACGACGCGATCCCGATCTATCAGCAGCTGCTCGCCGCCAAATCCAAGGACGTCGACGTTCTTTTCCTCGATGTGATCTGGCTCGGCATGTTCAAGAGCAACCTGCTCGACCTCAAGACAATGATCCCGCAGGCAGACCAGGATAAGCATTTCGCCTCGACACTCAACGCGGCCAAACTCGACGGCAATCTCATTGCCATGCCGGCCTATATGGACGTCGGGCTCATGTTCTACCGCAAAGACCTGCTCGAAAAATACGGCAAGGCGGCGCCGAAGACCTGGGACGAGCTGGCTGCCACGGCCAAGGAAATTCAGGACAAGGAGAGGGCTGCGGGCTCGGCCGACATGTGGGGCTATGCCTGGCAGGCCAAGAGCTATGAGGGCCTGACCTGCGACGCAATCGAGCTTGTTGCTTCCAACGGCGGCGGCACCATCATTTCCGACGATGGAAAGGTGACCATCGACAACCCGCAGGCTGCCGCAGCGCTCGAAAAGGCGAAGGGCTGGATCGGCTCGATCAGCCCCGAGGGTGTCCTCAACTATGATGAGGAGCAGTCGCGCGCCGTCTTCGAATCCGGCAACGCGGTCTTCCACCGCAATTGGCCTTATGTCTGGGGCACCTCGCATGAAAAGGGGAGCAATGTTGTCGACAAGGTCGGCGTGATGCCCCTCCCGGTCGGCAAGGAAGGCGAAAAGTCGAGCGGATGCCTTGGCCCGATGTACTACGGCGTCAACAAATACAGCGCCAAGCCCGAGGTCGCGGCCGACTTTGTGAACTTCATCACCGGCCCGGACATGCAGAAGATGCGTGCGCTGAAGGCGGCGCTCAATCCGTCGATCCAGGCGCTCTATAGCGATCCGGAAGTCCTCGAGAAGATACCCTTCCTCAAGGATAACCAGCAGGCTTTTGCCGATAGCGCCGTGCGCCCGTCCGGCTACACCGGCACAAGCTACAATCGCGTGTCGCAGGCTTTCTACCGCTCGGTTCACGACATGCTTTCCGGCGGTGCCGAGGTCAAGTCCAGCCTGACATCGCTGGCCGGTCGACTTGAGAAACTGAAGGAAAGCCGCTGACGCTCTCCGGATCTCCGGCGGCGGGAACGATCCGCTGCCGGAACGCGTCACTGCCTCGCCATCGAATAGGATGGCGAGCCCTCTGCCGTCTCATACCCCCAGGTGAACAATGGCATCGGTTTCGCTCGAATCCGTTTCGAAGAATTTTGGTACGCATACTGTTATCCAGAATGTCGACCTGCAGATCATCGACGGCGAGTTTGTCGTTTTCGTCGGTCCCTCCGGTTGCGGCAAGTCAACGCTTCTTCGCATCGTCGCCGGCCTGATCTCCGCGTCGAATGGCGTGGTGAGGATCGGTGGCGACGACGTGACTGATGTGCCCGCCTCCCAGAGAGGCGTAGCCTTCGTCTTCCAGTCTTACGCGCTCTATCCGCATATGAATGTTGCGCGCAATATCGGCTTCGCGCTTGAGACACTCGGCATGAACAGGGCCGCGATCAGCGAGAAAGTGCGGTCGGTCGCACGGATGCTGAAGGTCGATCATCTGCTCGAACGCCGGCCCCGCGAGTTGTCCGGCGGGCAGCGCCAGCGCGTTGCGATCGGCCGAGCCTTGGTGCGTCAGCCCGAAATCTTCCTCTTCGATGAGCCGCTGTCCAATCTCGATTCGGATCTGCGTATGGAGATGCGCATGGAGATCGCCAAGCTCCACGATGATCTGAAGACGACGATGATCTATGTCACCCATGACCAATCGGAAGCAATGACGCTTGCCGACCGGATCGTCGTTCTCAATCACGGACGTATTGAGCAGGTCGGCACGCCGAAGGAACTCTACCACAGCCCCGACAACCGGTTTGTCGCAGGCTTCATCGGCAGCCCCCGGATGAACTTCCTGCCCGTTCAGTCAGCTTCAGCCAAGGTGACCGGCCCGGGCGGCCTCGTTATCGATGCAGGCCCCGAGGGCCAAACTATCGCCGAAATCGGCATACGGTCGGAGGCGATCCAGCTAGTGAACGCTGGAGACGGACGAATGACCTGCGTGCTCGAACGTATCGAGGATCTTGGCCATGAGCATTTTGCCTACTGCCGCATCAACGGCGACGTCATCTGGGTCATCCGCGTCAATGTCGAGCCGCCGAGGGAACTGATCGGCACTGAGGTCGGTCTCAATTTCCGGGATACTGCGATCTTTGCCTTCGCTGCCGATGGAAAACGCCTCATTCTCAACCGTCAGGCCGCCGTGATCGAAGGAGGGCGGCAATGAGCGCCCGGCTTGCCCGCCGCGACCATCGTGCGGCCTGGCTGTTTCTGCTGCCGGTTATCATCGTCATGCTGGTCGTCGCACTCTGGCCGCTCGGCCGCACCTTCTTCTTCGCCTTCACCGATGCCTATCTTGACGACCCCTCCGTCTATTCAATGACGGGAATCGATAACTTCCTTGAGGTCATCAACGACCGCAGCTGGTGGATTGCCGTCAAGAATACGCTGATCTTCACGGTCATCTCGGTCGCGATCGAGACGGTTCTCGGCCTGGCGATCGCGCTCCTCGTCAATGAAGCCATTCCCGGCCGCGGGCTGGCGCGCGCCGCCATCCTCGTGCCCTGGGCGATCCCGGTCGTCGTCTCGACGAAGATCTGGGAATGGATGCTCAACGACCAGTTCGGCGTTATCAACAAGCTCCTCATCGGGCTTGGCCTCATCGATCATGGCATTCCGTGGACGGCGAGCGGATCGCTCCTTATGGGCGTCGTGATCTTCGTCGACGTGTGGATGACGACCCCGTTCATGGTTCTGCTTATCCTGGCAGGCCTGCAACTGATATCGTCGGAGATATTCGAGGCAGCGGAGGTCGATGGCATTCCGGCTTGGAAACGTTTCTGGTCGATCACCCTGCCGATGCTGCGCCCCGCGATCGGCGTAGCGGTCCTCTTCCGCGCCCTCGATGCGCTCAGGATGTTCGACCTTGCCTATGTGATGGCGGCAAGCAACGAGAGCGTCATGACCGTCTCCATCTACGCGCGCGACCGGCTGATCAGCTTCCAGGAGCTCGGCATCGGCTCGGCGGCATCGACCTGGGTCTTCCTGCTCGTCGCGCTTGTCGCCATCATCATCATCGGGGTCCTTCGCCTCGACAGAGCCGCGGGGACCTGAACGACATGGCAGATGCAATCATCCCGAAGACCGTCCGCAGGCCTGCCTCCTATTTCAGGATGCGGCGCCGTGTCGTGCGAAGCCTGCAGATCCTGGCCCTTCTGCTCGTCCTGTTCTACACGTTGTTTCCCTATTACTGGGCCTTCGTTTCCTCGACGAAGCAGGGGTCGGCACTCTATCAATCGGCGCTGATGCCGGCGTTCGACTTCACCTACTATCGCCAGTTGCTCGACAATCCCGTTTTCATGGGCTCGCTTCTGAACTCCGCCTATGTCGCGGTTTCAACCACGTTCCTGTCGCTCGTCATCGGGCTCAGCGCCGCTTATGCGCTGGGGCGCATCGACTTTCCGCAACGGCGCACCATTCTGATGATCGTGCTGATGATCTCGATCTTCCCGCAGGTCGTCGTTCTTTCCGGCATGTTCGAGCTGATCAACTGGATGGGTCTGTTCAACCGGCCAAGCGCGCTCGTCCTCACCTATCTCCTGTCGACCGTGCCCTTCACGACCTGGATCCTGACCACCTTCATACGCGAGTTTCCGCGGGAACTCGAAGAGGCCGCGATCATCGACGGCTGCTCACATTTCAGAATTCTGATGAAGATCCTGTTGCCCCTCATGGGACCTTCGCTTGCCAGCACGGGCATTCTTGCCTTCATTCTGGCTTGGAACGAGTTCCTCTTCGCGTTGACCTTCACGCTGACGGACGAGAACCGGACCGTGCCGGTTGCAATCGGCCTGATCGCCGGCAATAGCCGGTACGAATATCCGTTCGGTCAGATCATGGCCGCATCCGTTACCGTAACGTTGCCGCTGATCATCGTCGTATTGATCTTCCAGAGACGTATCGTTGCCGGCCTGACGGCAGGCGCCATCAAGGGCTGACAAAGGACTAAACCATGGACATGCTGGTAAAACTCTACGAGCTGAAGGCGGATCCTGCGCTCGATAAACGCATCGCCGAACAGGGTATCACCATCCGGCGTGTCCTTGCGCCGGAGTTGAGCGCTCTGACGGCCTGGATCGAGCCGCGCTTCGGATCCGGCTGGGTCGCGGAAGCGACGGTTGCCACCATGCGCCAGCCGCCCACTTGCTTCATCGCGATCCAGAACGACGAACTCATCGGCTTTGCCTGCCACGACGCAACCGCCAAGGGCTTTTTCGGGCCGACCGGCGTCGATACGGCCGCCCGCGGCAAAGGTGTCGGCCACGTTCTGCTGCTGACCACGCTTCTCGATATGTACGCGCACGGCTACGCCTACGGGGTAATCGGGGGCGCTGGCCCGATGGAGTTCTACCGTCGAAGCGTCGGGGCAATCCCGATCGAAGGCTCGGACCCCGGCATCTATCGCGGCATGCTGCCGCTTGCCCAGCCGAGAGGCATTTCGGAATCGGGCCACTAAGTCTGATCGTGACAGATGTAAAAGCTCACGGAGACGTGTCGCTCGATCATCGTCTCCAGTGCTGTGGTCACGGCACTAGAGACGATGCTCACTTCAATTGAGAGACGCCTTGGCAACCGAAACAGGCATGCCGGCRGCTTTCAACCCAGCAAGGAAACGCTCCTGGTCTTCGGTCCGGGCGAGCCGCTTGGCGACTTCGCGCCCGACATTGGGGATCAGTGCGGGTGACCGGAGCTGGATCCAATCGAGTTGCTCCTTTGCTTCGGCCGTTTTCCCAAGGGTCCCGAGGATGGAGAGCAAGACGAGGCGATGCATCGGGTTGTAGTTCAGATCCGACATGCGCGACCAAAGTTCCGCGGCTTGCGTGTCACCCCGCATGAACGCACAGAGCGCCATCCCGACTTCGTAATAGCCGCGTGGCCCGGCATTCCTGTTGATGGCCTCGGAAATCAATTCACAGCCTCTGCTCCATTCTCCCGACATCGACAGACGTAGGCCATACTCCCCCGCCACTTCCGTGTCGTTCGGATTGCTGGCATAGGCCGCCTCGCCGGCGCGCAGGGCCGCAACCATGTCATTGCTGAAAAAGTTGGCGAGCATCAACGCCTGAAGGGCGCGCGCATTCTTCTGGTCGAGTTGTACGGCGCGTTCGGCAAGCTCCTTTGCAAGATTGAGTGTGGCGGCGGTCGGCTTGGTGTTCAACTGGTACGGAAAGCGGAACTCGTCGAGATGGACCAGCGAGAGGAAGGCGGCAACATTGGAATCATCGGGCGTCTTCTCGATGGCCCGCTGCAGGCAAGACTTCGCAACATCATGGGTCTTCACGGTCATCTCGCTGCGATAGCTATAGTAGGAGAGAATGCAGGAAAAGGCGTCCGAGCCCCCGGCGATGCTGGCAGTGTCTGCCGTAAATATGACGCCGAACGGTCGTGCCACCGCCGTCGCGATATGTTCCGCAAGACTCGCCTGGGTTTTCAGGATGCCCTGCACTTTCATGTCGGCATCGTAATTGTTGGCCCAGATGACCACTCCATCCACCCGTCGCACGAGCCTGGCAGTTGAGCGCAGGGTGCTGCCTTCCAACCGCACGCTTCCCTGGAGAGCATAGAGCGGCTGCGGTGACGCCTGGCCTTCTCGATTGCGTGGCAGCGGAGCGACCACGACAATATCGTTGAAGGGGACGAGTTTTTCGATGATGTCGTCGGTGATGCCACGAGAGATATCGGATGCATGTCCGTCATCAGAGGCACTTTCAAAATGCTCGACAACGATGGTTGGGCGACTGGTTACCCCCCTCGCCGCTTTGGTGTTCGTGTCGAACGGGCTGACATGCCCGAGCATCACAGCCACAGAGGCGAGGACGATCCCGACACCCCCCGCAATCAGCCAATATCGGGAGCGCGACGGATGCCTGCTCGCCGCGGCCCGGCTGGTCGTGTTCCTGATGACGTTGACCCGCCCGGCGTCATCTCCTCCCGATAAAGGCTGAGGTTCTTGTCCAAAGCTTAAGACATCCGCATCCTCGATATCCTGTCTCACATCGAAGACCGGTACGTAGCCACCACGGGGAACCGTGATGACGATCCGGTCAGCGCTGCCGGCGGTCAGATAATAATGTTCCAGTTCCCGCCTCAGCCGCCCGGCTTCGATGCGGACACATGGATCCTGCTGGGCATCGAAGTTCGCATCCCTGCCGAAAACCGCCTGGGCGATGGTAAAGGCCTTCAGATAATCGCGACGGCCCGCAAGTGTCTCGTTTACGACAAATTCAAGGAATCGCCCCGCCCGCTCGGGAAGTCGAAACTCCGGGCTGGATAGGATGCGCTCAAGTTGCTGCAGCACCTCCTCCTGAGAAGGTGCGCTGCCGCAAGCCCTGTCAATGCCTGCATTTGTCATCGGCGCCCTCGAATCCGATTGATCACAACCTGCAGTATGCTGCCACCGACGATAATCCCATGTCGTCACCGCGGCAACGTGATTTAATAGAAAAGGCTAATTTAACGGAAGGATTTCAAGAATCGACCGTATGACGTCAAGGTTACTGCAGGCGGTCATCGGTCGGCGTAAGATACCGTATCCTACCGCAATGGACGTGTATTTTACTGCCCTCGTCCCCGCGCGCGCTCTATCATCATCCTCATTCTGGAGGAGGCGGCGATGACATCACCTGAGACGTCCACATCCCAATCTATGACAAGCGCAGAGGACCTGCGCAAACGTGCTCTGGAACTCCAGCTTCTGGAAATGGAGCGCAACGAAAAGATCAAATCACGTGAAGCAAAGAAACATGCCGATTTCGTAGAGGATTTCTTCCGCAAACAGATCGGAGAAACGGAACGCGCCGTCATTAAACGGCTGGTGATGAAAGCGGCGGCGGACGGCAAGTACGAGGCGCTGATATACAGTTTTCCATCGACATTCTGCAGTGATAGCGGCCGCGCCATTAATAACAACCTGCCCGGCTGGCAGAAGACGCTGCAGGGTAAAGCAAAAGAACTTCTCGAACTGTTCGAGGAGGTCGCCAAGCCGCAGGGTTATGGCCTCAAGGCGATGATCATCAATTTTCCCGACGGCATGCCCGGAGATGTGGGTTTCTTTCTCACTTGGGAACCGCCTCTCGACTGACCCGTAACAGCAGGCATGAGCGAAGGAATATCGGATTGAAAGCGACCGAGATCGAGCGAAAGTTCCTGGTCCGCAACGATAGCTGGCGCGCTTGCGCCGGCGCCCCGCATCTGCTGCAGCAGGCCTACCTTTGCCGGCGCGATCAAAACCCTGTCCGTGTCCGCCTGATCGATGGCTGCTCTGCACGTCTAACGATCAAATTTCGAACGCCGGGCCTTGCCCGAGAGGAATATGAGTATCAGATTCCGGTCGATGAGGCCCGGGATCTCCTGCTCCATGCGGGAGGCCGCGTCATCGAAAAGACCCGCTACCGTGTTCTCCATGATGGCAAGAGCTGGGATGTGGATGTCTTTGCCGGCGCCTATGAGGGACTGACGCTCGCCGAGATCGAAATGGCGAGCGAGGATGAGCAACCGAACCTGCCGCAATGGCTGGGTCGCGAGGTCACGGGCAGGAAGCGATACTCCAACCGCGCCATGGCAGCTGCCTTGCGCTTTTCGCCGGCAGCGTCGAACGCCGCCGGCTGAACTTCTATTCGCTTACCACGGTCCAGCTTGCGTCCGGGTTGAAATCCTTGATCGCTGCTGCGCGCTCTTCCGTTTTGGGGCCTAGATCACGCTGGTAGATGATGTTGGCGCCATTGATCACGAATGTCTGCACGCCCGTGACCCTGTATTTGACCGGCCAGGCAATCAGTGCAAAGCCGCCGGTCATATAACCGTTGATGATGTAGCTTTGCTTGCCCCCGAGCACGTTGTCACCCTGAGACGTCAGAATGCGGTAGCGATAGCCGAAATAGCCCTCCCCGCGCTTGGCGGCACCGAAAGCGGCGGTCTCGACGAGCGCGCTTGCCGGACTTTCCTCGGGATAGACGTTCGGATCCCAGTACAGGCCGTCAAGCTTGCCGGGACTGCTGATCAATTTCTTCGCGAATTCATAAATGCCATCGCCATCGCGGTCCTCGGATGCATACTGGTATTGGGCCGCGACATATTCGTGCATCGTGTCGATGGTGGCGAGTTCGTTTTCACCGATACGACGATTGGTAATCTCTTCGAGGCCGCGTTCGGTGTCAAAGGACCATTTGCCGTCCTTGTCTTCGGTCACCGGAAACGGCAGCGGCCAGAGCCGATCGCCGATCGCAACAATCTTTTTGCCGTCGAAATCCCGCAGGATCGCCTGCCGTTCCGCGCCCTCACGGATCAATCCGTAAGCGATCACCGCCTCGTTGCTGGAACGCAGCTTGTCCGCCTTTAGGCCAAGCAGAGCTGCGAGATCTTCGATATTGCCGGAACCGAGCACCGATTTCAGTTTGTCGAGCGCAAGCTCCGGCGTGTCGAATTTCGGTGAGGGGGTTGCCGCCACATATCCGGCGAGATCTGTCTGTACTTGCGAAAGCGCCGGCGCAGCCGGCATTGCGCAGAGCGCCGCCGCGAACATGAGCGGAATTACGGTCGATTGGCGTCTCATGATGTAACTCCCTGAGCTGAAAAAAGGTCTCACCGCCGTCTGCCGCCACCACCGCCGCCACGCCCGCCGCCGCCCTGCGGGCGAGGCCGATGCTGTGCGGGGCGAGCGGACTGACGATGGGCGCCCATGCTCTGCGATCCTCGTTTCGAGGCGACAGCTTCGCGCCGGCCGGACTGGACATTCCCAAGTGCGCTCGGTTGACGCCCCCGATTGTCGGGCCTGGCGGCCATCTGCGGTTTATTGGGCCTGTTGGCGGATCTCTGCGCGGGTTTGGACGGGCGATTGGCCGCCTTCTGAGGACGTGCCTCCGGCCGGCCAGCTGCAGGCCGATTTCCTGCCGTTGGTCGATTTCCTGCTGCTGGGCGATCCCCTGCCGATGGCCGGTTTCCTGCCGCTGGGCGGTTTCCTGCCGCTGGGCGATCCTTCAGGCCCTGTGCCGTGCTCTTGCGGATGTCGTCCGCACGCACTGAATTGGCGCGATTACCGGGCCTCTGGGCAGCCTGAATATCGTTTGCCCTGTTGCGCAACTGGTTGCGATTGTCAGCCTGCAGGCCGGACTTGATCGCCGAGCGGTCCAGCTTCGAAAGCTGGTCCTTGCCGATGCTCAGTTTGCTGCGGTCGACGTTGCTCCAGTCGACATCATTCCACTTGAGCTTTCCATTGAAGTTGCGGTCGTTCAGGCAGTTGTTACAGTCGATATCGATATCGCCACCCCAGCGGCCGCCCCAGACACCCCAGTCATCCCAGTTGACGACAGCCGCCCAGGCGAGGCCGGTCACCGCGCCAGCAAAGAACGCGGCCCCAGGGTAATAATAGTTGTCGTAATAATTGGGATAATAGGAGATCGGCGCCGAGGTATAACCCGGTTCGTAAAGCATTTCCGGCGGATATTGCGGGATATAGATCTTTTCCGGATCCGTCGGCCGGATGATGATATTGTCGTTCTCGGTTACGACCGTCACCTTGTCATCCGTCTTGATGATGTTCTTTTCAACCGCCTCATCGCGAAGCTGCTGGATGGCAATCAGGACGTCCTTTTGCTGATTGGTGAGCGCATCGGCGAGCGATTGGGTCCAGTCGAGATCCTCGCTCATCATCTTGACGACGTCAGGGTAATTGAGCAGCGAAACGACGCTGCCGTCCCAATCACTCTTGGGCTTGAGATCGGAATTCTTCTTTTTTGCTTCCAGGAAGCGCTGTGCCTCGATGATCTGGAGAGGAAAGAGTGAGGCGGCGGAAATTGCTGCGACCAGTTCATCCGGATAGAGAGCGATCCGCGCCACAAGCACTTCGAGTTCGTCCTCCGACAGAAGCGTGGCCGCCGGTTGCTCGGCAGCCGCCTGCGCGGGCGCCGCCGCAGCAGGGGCCGGGGCTTGCGTCTGGGCTCGTGCCGGTAACGTCGGCTGCAGCGCAATGATTGCCAACGCCGATAACCCACCAAGCAGTTTGTGGGACAATGCTTTCATCACGCACGTACCTCCCTTGGACAATTGAATGACAGATACGCTTACGGAAATTTCGGGCCGGTCTGCGGGGACCGCCTGAGCATTACGATTTTCGATTGGGCAATCGCCTCCCCCATCTCTTTCAACAGGGCATCGACGAGACCCGCATATTCCAGTCGCCGCGCCTCCCGAACAGCCTCCGGTAGCCTCTCGACATGCGCCAGAGCCTGCGCCGCAGCGGTGAGATCCTCACACATGCTGTGAAATGGCTCATTGATATAGAAAAGTCGCTGCACCAGCCGCTTCTGGTCGGGAAAATAAGTCTCAGCCGTCTCGAGGGCGGACAAATATGTCGAACCTTGTTCTCCCGACACCATCCCCGCCCCCGCCATCAAACTGCGCTAAGCAGATGAGGAAACTATATAACAGGGCGATCGGCAGCAGACGTAAAATACACGATCCTACGTTAGCCGGCTTTTGAAAAACCGCGGCAGTCCCGAGTGGCAATGCCGGCATGACCGCTGTTGCTCTGATCCCGCCCTTTTGCTTTCACGTGGAGATGGTCCCCACAAACGGCAGAGTTTCCAACGCTTCAATAGAGCTTACGCGATGCTACGGGCCTCAGCATGAAAACAGGCCTAATATTCTGCCCTCGACAGCGATCAAACGGCTCGGCAAGGCCAGCCCGAAGGGAGCGACCGTGTTTCTCGACTATTTTGCCTTGGGCGTCCTGGTCTTTGTCTTCGTCACCCTTTTCTACGCGGTGATCGCAATCCACGACATTCCTCACCTCATGGCCAAAGCGCGCAATCATCCGCATCAGGACGCCATCCATGTCGCCGGATGGGTTAGCCTCTTCACCCTCCATGCAATCTGGCCGTTCCTGTTCATCTGGGCCACCCTCTACCGCGAGGATCGCGGCTGGGGCATACGCACGGATGGGAAGCTGTCGGCGGAAGCCGAAGCGAATGCTGAGATTGCCCGCCTTCACGCACGGATCGCCGACCTCGAAGCGCACACGCCGGAGAGGGAGAACGCCTGATGGAACTACTCCTCATCCTGACTTATGCCGCGATCTGCTGGACGATCTTCAAGCTATTCAGGATCCCGGTAAATCAGTGGTCACTCGCAACCGCCGTCCTTGGCGGGATATTCATCATCTCGGGCCTTGTGCTTCTGATGAGCTACAATCATCCCTATTCGAGCGATGGGCGCATCTATTTCACGTCGGCTCCGGTCATCCCCGTCGTGGGAGGCCAGGTCGTCGACGTTCCGGTCACTGCGAACGCGCCGCTAAAGAAAGGCGACATCCTTTTCCGCATCGACCCCCGGCCATATCAGTTTGCAGTCGACCAAAAGACGGCAGCGCTTGCTGAAGCCAAGCAATCCGTCCTGCAACTGAAAGCCGCTCTCGACGCCGCCAATGCGGCAGTCACGGGGGCCGAAGCCTCGCGGGACAGATCCTTGCAGGCTTTTGAAAAGTTCCAGGCGTCGAACGAGAATTCGAAATCGAGTGGCCGAGGCGCCGTCTATTCTGAACTCGAGGTCGAGAACCGGCGCGGCATCTATCTTACCGCGGAGGCAGCGGTCGATACGGCACGTGCGCAAGCGACACAAGCAAAGCTTGCTTATGAATCCGAGATCAACGGCACGAACCCGACGGTCGCGAGGCTGCAGGCCGAGCTGAACAACGCCGAATACGAACTCGACCAGACGACCGTACGGGCGCCGTCTGACGGGTATGTTACGCAGGTCTTCCTGCGCCCAGGCATGATGGCCAATCCCCTGCCCCTACGCCCGGTCATGGTCTTTATCAACAGTGAGGACCGCATGCTGGCGGCAGCCTTCATCCAGAACTCGCTGCAACGTGTCCGCGTCGGTGATGATGCCGAGGTCTCCTTCAAGGCTGTGCCCGGCAAAATATTCAAGGCACGGGTGGCGGAGGTCATCGATGTGATGGCCCAGGGCCAATTGCAACCGAGCGGTGCGCTGATCGACCCGCAATCGCCCGAACGAACATCGCCCGGTCAGACCTTGGCCCGCATCGAGCTGCTCGAGAACACCGATCAGTATCAACTGCCCGGCGGCGTTGTCGCTGAGGTCGCGGTCTACACACATTATTGGCATCACGTCGCCCTCCTCCGCAAAGTGCTGCTGCGCATGAGCAGCTGGATGAACTACGTGTTCCTCGAACATTGAAGCAAAGGGTGGCGCCGACCCGGCGGTGCAAGCAAAAGCAAGGCACCGCGGGAGTAACGGCGACAGGATAAGGAGCCGGAATTGATAGGCAGTCTTCCTATGTTGCGGGGCCTGGCCGGTTTCAACAAGGCCTGGTTCCGGAGTGATATCCCGGCCGGGCTGTCGATCGCCGCCGTCGGTCTGCCGAGCGCTATCGCCTATCCCGCCATCGCGGGGCTGCCGCCGGAGACAGGCATCTATGCCAGTATTGTCGCGCCGGTCGCCTATGCGATTTTCGGGCCTTCCCGGCTCCTGATCGTCGGGCCCGATGCTGCGACGATGACCGTGCTGGCAGCGGCGATGGGCACCATCATTGCTGCCGCACCGGCGGGAGGCGATGTCGATCGGGTTGCGGTCGCTTCGGCGCTTGCGCTGGGGGTCGGTATTTGCTGCCTAGCAGCAAAATTGCTGCGGCTCGGCGTGCTCGCGAGCTTCCTGTCCCGCCCCATCCTGGTCGGTTTCTTTGCCGGCGTCTCTCTCTCGATCCTGATCGGACAGATCGGTCGGTTTACGGGCGTAAAAATCGAATCCGACGGGTTGGTCTCGCCGCTTGTCGAGATCTTCGCCAAGAGCAGCCTGATTCACTGGCCTTCGCTTATCCTCGGCACTGTCATGTTCGCGTTGCTCTGGACCGTCCGTGGCTTCAATCTGAAAATCCCCGGTCCCGTACTGGTCGTCGTTATCTCAGTCATCCTTTCGGCGCTCTTCGATTTTCGTGGTCGGGGTATTGCGGTCGTCGGCGACCTGCCAAGCGGGTTGCCGAGTTTTTCCCTGCCGGCTTTCTATCAGATGCCTCTCGACAAACTCATGATCGGCTCGGTCACGATCTTCCTCGTCAGCTTCGGCGCCGGTATCGTGACGGCGCGCAGCTTTGGATCGCGGACCGGCGAAGAGGTCGATGCCAATCAGGAGCTGATCGGGCTTGGTGCTGCCAATATCGCCCCGGGCCTTTTCGGCTCGTTTCCGATCAGCGCATCGGATTCCCGTACCGCCATAAACCTGTCGACGGGCGGCGTTTCGCAGCTCGCCGGGCTCGTTTCGGCGGCCACACTGATCGCCGCACTGGTTTTCCTGCATGGCGCGTTGCGGATTCTTCCGATCCCTGCACTTGCGGCCATTCTCGTGGCAGCGGCCATCAGCCTGATCGATATTCGCGAGCTCAAGAAAATCTGGCGCATCAGCCGCATGGAGTTCGTCTTTGCGCTGATCGCCATGTGGGGAGCCATCAGTTTCGGCGTCCTCAACGGCGTGATCGTCGCCGTCGGCGCGACCTTCGTCTATCTGCTGCGCCAGACCATGTTTCCGCGCGACGGCCTGCTTGGCCGCATCGAAGGCCGGCATGGCTTCTTTGACCTTCAGCGCTACCCGGAGGCACGCCCCGTTCCGGGCGCCGCCGTCTTCGCGGTTCAGGGCAGTATCCTGTTTTACAACGCCGACTATGTGCGCATCCGGCTGATGTCGGTCGCAAAGGAACTTCCCGCCGACACCAAATGCTTGGTGCTCGATGCCAGCGCCATCACGCAAATCGACAGCACCGGCGCCACCGCACTCGAGGCCGTGGCGGAATTGCTTGTGAAGCGAAACATCATCTTTGCGTTCGCCGATCTCAGCGATGAAAGCCGCGCCATTCTCGAGCGGGCCGGGATCATCAAGACAGTCGGCGCCGAGAATATTTTCAATGGCAGAGAAGAGGCCCTGCGGACTCTGATCGGCGATATCGACCAGATCGGCAATGCCGCACCGGCAAGCGCTGCCCCGTGATGACAGAAGGAGGGAGAGACATGGACGAGAATTACGAGCCGCAACTCGCCGATGGCGAGGAGCCCCGCACCGGCAAGGGCAAGAAGAAAAAGAAGTCATGGGATTACGAGAAGGAGATCAGCCGCCTGCAGGTGGAATTGGCCCATCTGCAAGCCTGGGTCAAAAAATCCGGCGCACGGATCGTCATCGTCTTCGAAGGACGTGATGCTGCCGGCAAGGGCGGGATGATCAAGCGCATAACGGAAAGGGTCAGCCCGCGCGTCTTCCGGGTGATCGCCCTGCCCGCACCGACCGACCGCGAGAAATCGCAGATCTACATGCAGCGCTACATCGCCCATCTGCCGGCCGCCGGCGAAATCGTGATCTTCGATCGCAGCTGGTATAACCGTGCCGGAGTCGATCGGGTCATGGGCTTCGCCAGCGACAAGAAGGCACAGCGCTTCCTTGAGCTCGCACCGCGTTTCGAGGCCGCTATCGTCGAAAGCGGCGTCATCCTGCTCAAATATTTCCTGACGGTCAGCGAAGAAGAGCAGGAACGGCGTTTCAGACGCCGGATCGACGATCCTCTGCGGCAATGGAAACTCAGCCCCATGGATGTCGAATCCTACCAACGCTGGTGGGACTATACGCGCGTCTATGACGAGATGCTGCGGATGACCGACAGCAATCACGCGCCGTGGTGGATCGTGCCTTCGGATGACAAGAAGCGGGCGCGGGTCAACTGCATCTCGCACATTCTGCAATCGATCCCTTATGAGCGTGTGAAATTCGAGGCGCCGGATCTTGGGAAGCGCCAGAAGCGCCCGTCGGCCTATGTCGAGGATCGCGCAATCCGGCATGTGGTGCCCGACACAACGTCATGACGATGGGTCCGGCTCTACATGCCGGGGATGGATGCAGCCATGGAGCAGGTCAATGATACGGCCCCGCAACCGAGCGGTGCGGGGCAATTTTCGATCGAGGCGCGCGTCAGCGATCTCGTTCGCTTGGGCATTATAGGGCTTTTTGCCTATTGGACACTGGAGCTTATCGCTCCCTTCGCGCTGATCGTCATCTGGTCGGCTATCCTTGCGGTGGCGCTGTTTCCGATGTTCGATGCTCTCTCGCGGCTGATCGGCAACAGGCCGGTGATCGCGTCGATCGTCATCGTCGTCAGTTGCCTCGTCCTGATCATTGCCCCGCTTGCCCTCGTCGCCGTCAATTTCGCCGACACTGTGCAGGCGTTGATCGGCAAGTTGCGGACGGAAGACTTCACCTTGCCTGCCGCCCCGGCTGCCATCAAGGAATGGCCCGTCATCGGCGAGCGCATCTATAATACATGGAACCAGATTGCCGGCGACCTGGCTTCTACCATCATCAAGTTTCAAGCGCCTATCCGCGAAGTGATGGGCGTCATCGTGGCAAAGCTCGCTTCGGTCGGCGGCGGTGTCTTGAGTTTCGTTGCCTCGATCCTGCTTTCCGGCCTGTTTCTGACGCGGGCCACGCCACTTGCTGCGGCAGTGCAGCTGCTCGCAAACCGGATCGGCGGCGAAAAAGGCGTCGGCTTTGCCCGGCTTGCCGGAAGTACGGTGCGGAATGTCTCGCGCGGCGTCATTGGCGTCGCCTTCCTGCAGACGCTGCTTTGCGGTTTGTGCTTTGCCTTTTTCGACATCCCCGCACGCGGTGCGCTGACCTTTGCCGTCTTCATGCTCTGCGTGATGCAATTGGGTCCTGGGCTGGTGCTTCTGCCCATGATCGTTTGGGCCTGGTTTTCCTGGTCCTATGGCACCGCACTTATCTTTACCTGCCTGGCGATACCGATTACGGTGGTCGACAATGTCCTGAAGCCCATATTGATGTCGCGCGGTCTCTCGACCCCGATGCTCGTGATCCTGATCGGGGTCATCGGCGGTACGCTATCACACGGGCTTCTCGGGTTGTTCCTGGGGCCCGTAGTGCTCAGCGTCTTTTACGAATTGCTGCGAGCCTGGGCCTGGCCAGCGGCAGCGTCAACCGGATCCGAGCATGAACTCGCTGCCGGCTTCGACGGACAGGTTCAGCGGTCGGTGCAGTAGACGAGAACCTCCTGCTCTATTTCAAGGCAGAGCTGCTCATATTCCGTAATCAGCCTGTCTTCACGCGGGCGCTGATTGCGGAACCGATCCAGTGCATCGACGGCAAGATCGTAGGCTTCAAACATTTCACCAAGTGTCTCGCTGGCGATGCCAGAAAGACGATGACGAATATCAGGCAGTCGGAGCATCAATTTCCTTCGTCCACGCTCTCGGCTCATAAGGCAGCTCCGTATATTTGCGCACCCCCGCAAATCGTACGAACTCAGGGGAACGCCGGCCGTTCCCGATTGGTTACCGAAAATTTATTCGTAAGAATGGTTCCGTTGGATCACATTACAAGAGATCGAATTGCGCTCTGCACAGTGCGGCGTAAACGAAGAGGGCATCAGGGCTCCCAATCGTCAGCGTTCAAGGCCTTTACAGTGACTGCGGCGACAATGCCGGTCAGCACAATTCCTGCGAAGCCGATGACCAACGACAATACCCGCGCCGAAACATGTTTGGGAGTAAAATCGCCGTAGCCGATGGTCAGGCCCGTCACGAACGTGAAATAGAGAGCCTCATCGAGGCGCCAGTCTTCGATGCGCCAGATTGCAAGCCCGCATCCGATCATCACAAGGACCACCCCTGATACGATTGGCCAGATCACGCGAAGCTGCCTTACCAGTGTGGTGAAAAACAGACGCCGCATTTGTCGATGGGTCAATTCACGACCAGGTTTCATTGGCATATTTGCCTCCGCCGGCCCGCATCACGATGTCTGATCGGGCAGAACATAAAGCGTCATGGCAAAGATCATGTAGACCATCAGCACCAGCATGCCGATGAACCATGCCGAACGCCCGCTATTGGTGACGAACATTGCCGTGATCGTGGCCAAGAAAACCATGACCACGACGCCGGGCGCAAATTGCAGATCCATCGGTGTCGGACCGATCAGATAGCTCAAGAGGACCAGCACGGGCGCGACGAAGAGCGCGATCTGCGACGCGCTTCCAAGTGCAATGCCCACACTCAGGTCGAGCCGGTTCTTGCGCGCACCGGAAAAGGCCGAAGCCATTTCGGCAGCACCGCCGACCAGCGCAACGACGATGAAGCCGACAAAGGCTTGCGTCATCCCGAAAACCTTGGCCGCTTCCTGCACGGATTCGACGAAGATCTCGCTGACGAGCGCAACCAGCACCGTGACACCAGCAAGGGTGGCGAGAGCCATGCCGATCGGCCACGGCGCCTCTTCAGCCTCATGCGCTTGCTCGGCTGCGGCAAAAGCGTCGCGATGCGTTTTGAGCGTGAACAACAGGCCCAGCCCGTATCCGACGATGAGCAGGATCGCCAGGCCCAAGCTGAGCTTTTGGATGACGGCCGTTGCCGACGCCGAATCCATCGAAGCAACCGCCGACGGCATCAGCAGACCGATCGTGGCGAGGAAGAGCAGGCCCGACTGAACGCGGGCATTGGCGCGGTTGAACTCCTGCGTGTGGTGTTTGAGGCCGCCGAGCAAAAAGGAGGCTCCCAGCATGAACAGGGTGTTCGCGACGATCGCACCGGCGACGGATGATTTTACGAGCGTGTATTGCCCGGCGCGAAGTGCCGCCAGCGCAATGACCAACTCCGTCAGATTTCCAAGCGTCGCGTTGAGCAACCCGCCGGCAGCATCGCCCGTCTTTGCCGCTACGGATTCAGTCGCGTGACTGAGGAGACCCGCGAGCGGTATCACCGCAAACACAGAGAGGATGAACAGCAGCGTGTGCGCCTCGGGGGCAACGCTCGCAGCGACAAAGACGACCGGCACTGCGACGAGCAGCCACAGCATCGGGTTGTGACGAATTTCTTTCCAAAGGAGGCTCACCCCACAACTCCCATCCGTTTCGCTGCATCCATATTTCTTGCTGCGGCATGCAGACGGGTTGCAGGTCGACGGACCTGCTCCGGAGCGTGCCGCCTTCATTTTCGACGGCCGTATTTCCCACCGATCGCGGTGTTATTCCGGCAGTGCCGTCTGCTGGAAGAATGTCACCGTTGCTTCATCCGGTGGCCCGAACCAGGTGGTGAAGAAGGTTCGGAAATCCTGCGCCGCATAGGTTTGGCTCAAGGCACGATCGACAGCGAGACGGAAGTCCTCGTCGCCGCGTGCCAGTTCGAGACCGAGCGGCTCGTAGGTGAAATGGCGCTGCAGGACGATGAGATTGCCGGAATTGTCGCTGCGGGCGGCAGCATCCATGAGGACCGGCATATCACCGAAGAGCACCGCCGAACTGCCGTCCAGCACACGTTCGATACCCTGCTGATAGTTGTTGACGGGCGTTGCGGTCGCCGCGAGCTGGAAGGTCTTGATCCTGTCGGTCAGCCAGCTTTCACTTGTCGTGCCGGCGATCGAAGAGAATGTCTTGTGTTCCAGGATCGTGCGGGCCGGCGAACCGCGCCAGACGGGTCGGCTTGTCGGTTCGCCATATTGCAGCACCTCCCGCAGCGCCAGCGGAGAACTGGTGCTGAGCAATGCGCCGGTGCCGCTCGGGAAGATCGGGATCGAGAACGAGACAAGTTTGCGGCGCGTCAATGTCACCGGCTCCGCACCGCAGACAAGATCGGCTGCACCACTCTCGATCGCCGTGGTCTTGGCATCGCCGGACAGGGGAACCCATTCGACATCGAGCTTCGACAGGTTCAGCTGTGCCCTCAGACTATCGGCAATCTTGTTGCAAAGGGCGACAGCATAACCATCCGGCCTGCCCTGGTCGGAATTGAAGGAAAAGGGCCTGGCATCCGGATCGTAGCCGAGTTTCAGTGCGGTGCTCGTCTTGACGCGGTCGAGCGTCTGGGCTTGCGCAGGCATGCTTAGCGCCGATGCGGCCATTGCGGCGAGGACGGAGGCGGCGATCACCGCCCGGCGACCATTTCTCTTTGACATGATTGGTCCTCCCTCTGTTATTCGGCCGGAGCCCGGTTCACGCCGCCGGAAAAGCGCGGGGCGATCAGGCCGTAGATGATGAAACCGATGCCTGTGACGATCATGCCGCCGAGCACTGCATCCTTGCCGGAGGCGTAGATGGCGAAGACGCTATAGGCCATGCCGATAAGCGCGATCGTGGCATTCAGCTTGTATTTCGCCGGCGGCACGCGGGCGGCCTTCATCATGACGAACAGCGCAGACAGCGAGATGATGTAAGGCAGCACATTGGTGACGACAGCGAGATTGACCAGTGCGGAGAACTGTTCGCTCAGCGTCGGCGATATGGTCATCAGGGCAAGGCAGGTCTGCACGATGCCGAGAATGATCATCCCCCGCACCGGTGCACCCATCTCGTTAACCCGCGAGAAAATGGACGGGAACATCCGCTCGTCGGCGGCGGTCTTCGCCGTCTGGGCAATCGTGAACTGCCAGCCGAGCAGCGAGCCGAGGCAGGCGAGCACGGCCAGCGCCATGATGATCGAACCAACAGTCGGGTTGAACATGGTGGCGTAGGCGAGCGCGAACGGTCCGGTGGAGGTCGCGAGATCCGCATTCGGCACGATGCCCTGAATGACCGTCGTCGACAGGATGTAGATGACGGCTGCACCGAGCGTCCCGAACATGCAGGCGAGTGGCACATCGCGCTTGGGATTTTCGACTGCATCGGAATTCTGTGCGGCCGATTCCATGCCGAGGAAGGCCCAGAGGGTCAACGAGATGCTCGATCCCATCCCTTGCGCAAGCGATAGTCCTTTCGGGTTCCAGGCGGCCGCGAACGTGCTGGAGCTGAACCACAGCCAGCCGATGATCGACAGCAATCCGACGGGAAGGATGACGCCCCAGACCGTGATCGACCCGATGCGGCCGGTGATGCGCGGTCCGCCGAAATTGGCGGCCGTGGTCAGCCACAGAAGGACGATCAGCGCCAGGCAGGTCATGATGGGGGTCGAGGTCAGAGCCGGAAAGAAGCCGGCAAGATAACCAACAGCCGAAATGCCGATCGCCACGTTGCCGACGGCAAGCGACAGGAAATACAGGAAGAACACCATGAAATAGCCGTCCTTCCCATAGGCATCTTCCGCATAGGCGGACATGCCGCCGGGGCGCTGGTTGAACAGCCCGGCCTGGGCAAAGCCATAGGCGATCGCCATCGAGCCGACGGCGGTCACGAGCCAGGACAGCAGCGAGATCGCACCGACCTGGGCCATGTTGGCGGGAAGCATGATGATGCCCGAGCCCATCATGTTGACGGCGACGATGAAGGTGAGCTGCACAAGGTTCATCTTCTTCTTGGCCGTGGTCTCGGCCGCGAGATGCATCGTGTTATCGGTCATGACGAAATCCTCCCTACCCCCTACTCGCGCACGACATATGTGTGGAATTTGATCCGCCCATCGATCCGCTCCTGGAACACGCCCTGGACCTCGTAGTTGAAGCCCGGGAAGCGATTGAAGGATTCCTCGAAGGCCAGGAAATAGTCCCGCATCGGCCGCGCCCGCTCGTCCCAGCGCTCGCCGGGTACGATAACGCCGATCCCGGGCGGATAGATCAGCGCCAGCGTCGCGGAGATCCGGCCGGCGGCTTCCGTCAGCGGTACGTAATCGACATTGTTGGCGACCAGCGCTTCATAGGCCTGCTTGGGCGCAATTGCCGGCTCCGGGAAGCTCTCGGAACGGAAGCACAGACGCTGCAGTTCCTTGACGCCGGCCTCCCGATAGAAGGAGTGCATCTCCCGGCAAACCTGGCGAACGGTATAGCCGGCATAGCGCTCGCGATTGGCCGCGTACACGGTCGGCAGCACCTCCTGCAGCGGAGCGTCTCGGTCCCACAGGTTCTTGAACTTGACAAGCTTGGCGACCAGCGTGTTCAGCTTGCTTTCGTCTTCGGCAGGCGTCAGCAGGAAAAGCAGGCTGTTCAGATCGCATTTTTCCGGCACCACCCTCTGCTCGCGCAGATAATTGGCAACGACAGTCGCCGGAATGCCGAACTCGCGATATTCACCGGTTTTCCGGTCGATACCGGGCGTCAGGATTGCAAGCTTGTTCGGATCGACCATGGTGTAGCCGGGCGCATAGCCCGAATAACCATGCCACTTCGCCTGCGGATCGAACCGCCAGCATTGCTGCTCGCGTTTGAGCACATCGGTCGGGATATCTTCCCATCTGGTATCGGCGAGATCGCCGGTGTGCTTCGAGCCTGAAACCGAGACCTTGTCCGGGACGAAAGGATCGAAAAACCATTGTTCTTCGGGGCTTGCCGCCTTGCTCTCGTAGTGATTGACGAAGCCGCGCAGCTTCTTGCGCACCTCGATGCCGAGTTCGATGCAGCGGTCCCACAGCATTTCGCCGGCCTTGCCCTCATGGACCTTGGCGTTGACATCGAGCGAGGCGAAAAGCGGATAGAAGGGTGAGGTCGAAACATGCATCAGCAGCGATTCATTGAAGCGCTTGTGTTCGACGAAGCGGCGCTGGCCGCTGATATGTTCGTCCCGCTTGTGGATCTGTGACGCCTGCGAGAAGCCTGCGCCCTGCTTGTGGACCGACTGGGTGGAAAACAGACCCGGCATGTCGGCACCGAGGTCCTTGAGGCGCATCGGGCTATGGCCATCAAAGAGCGGATGAAAGGCGTTATAGCCAATCCAGGCTTCGTCCCAGAGCACGTAATCGCAGAGATGGCCGATCTTCTCCATGACCTGCTGCACATTGTAGATCGTGCCGTCATAGGTCGCGAGCTGGATACAGGCGAGACGGAAAGGCCTCTCACCCTTCGCCCGGCTCTTGTCGGTGACCAGCGGGTGCTCCTCAATCTTCTGCCGCAGCCAGCCCTCGTCCCAGGCCGCCCAATCGACAGCACCGATCATGCCGAAGGAATTGCGGGCGGTCGGCAGATAGATCGGAATAGCGCCGGCCTGCACGAGAGCGCCCTGATGCAGGGACTTGTGATTGTTGCGGTCGAAGAGCACGAGATCGCCGCTGCGCAATACGGCATTGGCCACCACCTTGTTGGAGGTGCTCGTGCCGTTGAGGATGAAGTAGGTGCGATCCGCGCCGAAGATGCGCGCTGCCTGTTTCTGGGCTTCGACGGCAGGGCCTTCATGGATCAGCAGGTCGCCGAGATCGACGTCTGCGTTGCAGAGGTCGTTTCGAAAAATGCTCTCGCCGAAATATTTGAAGAAAAGCTGCCCAGCCGGCGATTTCCGATAGAACTGGCCGCCCTGATGCCCCGGGCAATCGAAGGCGATATTGGCCTCGCCGTCATAGGCCATCATGCCGCCGAAGAAGGGCGGCAGCAGCGACTTGCCGTAATTGACCGCGCTGGAGACGATCTGCTTGGCATAGAAGGTCGGTGTCTGCTGGCCGAGATAAACGAAACCATCCACCTCACCGGCCATTTCCACGACATCCATGTCGGCAATCGTCAGCGTATCGGCCATCGCCCAGATCGGCGTGCGAAAACCGATCTCCCTGACGGAACGAAGGAAGCTGCGCGCCGCCAGCAGCTTGCCGCCCTCGACCGAACCGATATAGGCGCCGACATCAGCATCCTCGGAGACATCGGCGGAATAATCGTCGCGCAACTCCACCTCGAATCCGTCAGCGGTGATCTGCGACACCAGCGCCTGTGCCTGAGAATTGTCGCGGTCGATGATCGCCACGATCTTCAGCATCTTGTGGAAGGGTATGGCGACCGTCGGAGACTTCACATCACGCGGGATCATTCCTGGCCCTCCCCTGCAATGCAATCGACAAGGTAGCGACGTCCGCCATCACCGGGCGCGAAGCGAAGGCCGTGAATATCGGTTTCGAAACCTGGGAACTTGCTGTCGAAGTCACGGGCGTAGAGCAGATAGTCCTGGATCGACTTGGTCGACTGGGTGATCCGCTCGCCCGGCATGATCAAGGGAATTCCCGGCGGATAGGGAACGATCATCACCGCAAGGGTGCGGTTCATGAGATTGTCTATCTCGACGCTCTCGATCTTGCCCTTGACCAGCCGGTCGTAGGCATCGGCGGGACGCAGGGCCATTTCCGGCAGCACCGTGTACATCTCGCGCTGCGCCTTCGGCACATCGTCCTTGCGATAGATTGCGTGGATCTGCTCGCAGAGATCTTTCAGGCCCATGCCGGCATAGGCTTCCGGATGGGCCGCGGCGAGCGCCGGCAGCGCCCGGGTCAATGGCGCATTGGCATCATAAAGATCTTTGAAATTGAGGAGTTCCGTGACGAGCGTGCTCCACTTGCCGCGGGTGATGCCCATCGAGAAAAGGACGAGGAACGAGTAGAGACCGGTCTTTTCGATCTCGATGCGCCGCGACGACAGGAACTTGGTAATGACGGCAGCCGGTATTCCGTGCTCGTCCATCACCCCGCTTGCCGAGAGACCGGGCGACAGGATGGTGACCTTGATCGGGTCGACCATGACGTGGTTTTCGGCAAGGCCGGTAAAACCATGCCAGGCGTCATCGGGCTTCAGCACCCAGTCGGCATGGGTGTCACTCGGCGTCTGTTCGGCAACCGTCGGCTCCCAGACGTCGAACCACCAGCTTCCGTCACTCTGTTTCCTGACGGCATTCATCGCCCGTCGGAAGCTGATCGCCTCGTCGATTGTTTCCTGCACCAGCGCGCGACCGGCCGGCTGCTCCATCATCGCGGCGGCCACATCGCAGGAGGCGATGATGCCATATTGCGGCGAGGTCGAGGTGTGCATCATGAAGGCTTCGTTGAAGCGCGTGACATCGAGGCGCTTGTTCTCTGCATGCTGGATGTGGATCATCGATGCCTGAGACAGGGCGGCCAGCAGCTTGTGCGTCGAGTGCGTGGCAAAGGTGATGGCGTTTTGCGACCGCGCTGGCTGGTTCGACGAGATGCCGTGGAAGCCGTCGTAGAATTCGTGGAAATTCGCATAGGCGTACCAGGCCTCGTCGAAATGCAGTACCTCGACTGCATCACCCAGCGACGCCTTGATGGCATCGACATTGTAGCAAAGCCCGTCATAGGTCGAATTGGTGATGACCATCAGCCGGACTTTGCCGCTGGTCTGCCCGGCAAAGGGGCTGGCGGCAATCTTGCCGGCGATCGATTCCGGCGTGAACTGATCCTTGGAGATCGGGCCGATAATGCCGAGCCCATTGCGGGACGGCGTCAGATAGATGGGTGTCGCGCCTGTCATGATGAGCGAGTGCAGGATCGACTTGTGGCAATTTCGGTCGCAGAGCACGAGATCGCCGCGCCCGACCATGCCGTGCCAGACGATCTTGTTGGCGGTCGACGTGCCGCCGACGACGAAAAGGGTCTCATCCGTGCCGAAGATACGCGCCGCATTGCGCTCGCCCTCGGCGATCGGCCCGACATGATCGAGAAGCGAACCGACGCTCCCGACCGATACCGAAATATCCGATCGCAGCGTGTTTTCGCCGAAGAACGTATAGAAGAGCTGACCGACGGGGCTCTTGCGGAAGGCGACGCCGCCGCCGTGGCCGGGTGTGTGCCAGGAATAGGCACCCTCCAGCGTATAATCCATCAGCGCCTTGAACATCGGCGGCGGCAGCCGGTCGAGATAGTTCCGAGCGGCCTGCGCGATGGCGCGGGCCATGAATTCCGCCGAATCTTCGAACAGCCGGAAAAAGGCATTGGCGTGCCGCAGCACTGCGGCAGGCACATCTTCCGCGGTCGTGTCGTCGCCGAAGAGGAAGATCGGCAGACGGTCGTTTCTCTGCCGCTTCGCAGCCAGAACCTCGCCCAGCACCTGCCAGCGTGTCGCCTTGTCCTCGGTGCCATCAACGGAGACCAGCCAGCAGGATTCGGTGTTGAAGACATGGACCAGACGACGGGCGTCTTCATAGGAAACGCCGGAGACGATCCGGAATCCTTCCTTCTCGATGGCGGCGGCCAGATCGCGCATGCCGCGCCCGGCAGCACTCTTGCCATCAAAATCCTCGTCGATAACAGCGATAGGAAATGCCGTCTGGAATTCCATGCGTTCCTCCAGAAACCGAGGGGTCAAACGCTGCGGCCGCCATGCAGCCGTCTGCATCTCAGGTTGAAGGATGGTACATGACGGGTAGTGCAGCGTCGTTGATTGCAATCAACGTGACGGGAAGCATTTCACGGCGAAGGGGGAAGCCTCGTGCCGGGACTATTCCGCCCATTCGTGATCGGCGGTGAAGGCAATGGTCAGCCAGCGATTGGCGCTTTCATCACCGATCGCATTGCCGATCTCGTCGCGCAGCGCGTCCCACTCCTCGATGGTTTTCGCGGGAAGCCCTTCGGGCACGATGAAGTAGAGTTCGATCTGCTTGGCGCGGCCGACCTGGGCGACATAGGCGCGGTGCGAGACGAAGCCGAGGCGGCGCACCGTGTCGGATGCGATGCGGTCCACGTGCTCTTGCAGATCGACAGGCGCGATCAGCAGGATTTCGGTCAGCGCTTTCCAGATCGTGCCGATCGGGAGTGGGATCATGACAAGACAGACGAGGATCAGGACCGCAGGGTCCATATAGCTGGCAACCCAGGCAACAGGTGTCGCCTGGACGGCCATGCCGATGAGAAATGCGATAAGCAGTGCAAGCGCGATGCCGCCCGACATGATCCAGGCCTTGATGTCTAGCGAGATGAAATCGGATTTGATGCGGCGGTTGAACCGGATGCCGAGGACAGCCATGATGGCGCAGACGAGCACGGTTGCCGCGGAATAGGCGATCGCCATGCCAAAACGTAGTTCATGGCCGCCGTTCAGAATGCTGATGATCGCGCTGATCAATGCATAGACACCGACCGTCATCAGCAGGCAGCCATTGAGCATCAATACGATCGGCTCCAGATGCCAGAACCCCATGGTGAAGCGGTTTCGGATCCTGCCGGACTGGGCATCGCTCTGCGTCGACTTGATGATCAGGGTGGAAACCCAGAGTGCAAGCCCGGTCATAGCCGCATCGGCCAGCGAATAGACGCCGTCGAAGGCGATGGAGAATGAGCCGGACAGAATGCCGAAGACAACGCCGAGCACCGCGACCACAACGGTGGCTGCAATCGAGATCCTGAGAAACCCCTGCTCGCCCAACATCAACGTCACCTCCAGCACTGTGAGTAGCTGCTTTACCCTGATGTCGAAGGCTAAACCAGACCGTCAGACTACGCATTGATCCGGATTGCGGGAGCCCGTTTTTGCAACGACAATCGCGGCTCGAAGGCAGTCCGAAGAGCCATCGGCTTCCGGAAGCCGGCTCACGGGAGGGATTTCATGACAACCTCGTCGAATGGCAAGAGCCTTGGACTTGGCGCCTGCACAGCCATCGTTGTTGGAAACATGGTTGGGTCCGGATTTTACCTTTCGCCGGCCGCTGTTGCGCCCTACGGCAACCTTGCGATCATCGTCTGGATCCTCATGGGTGCCGGGGCGATCTGCCTCGGCCTTACTTTCGCGCGCCTGGCGAGGCTCGTGCCCGCCGTTGGCGGTCCCTATGCCTATACGCGGCTCGGTTACGGCGATTTCGCAGGCTTCCTTATCGCCTGGGGCTATTGGATTTCCATCTGGACATCGCTGCCCGTGATCGCGATTGCCTTTACCGGCGTGATGGTCGATCTCTTCCCTGCACTTGGTAACCGCTTCACCGCGACTGTGCTGACGCTCGGCGTTATCTGGGCGATCGTGCTCGTCAATCTTCGCGGCGTCCACGCCGCTGGCCTCTTCGCGCAGGTCACGACCTATGCCAAGTTGCTCCCCTTCGGCGCCGTTGCCATTATCGGCCTTCTTTATATCGACACATCGCATTTCGCCGAATTCAACCCGAGCGGCCAGCCGCTGCTGCAGTCGTTTGCAACGCTGGCGCCTCTCACCATGTTCGCCTATCTGGGCCTGGAATCGGCGACAGTTCCTGCCGGCGACGTCGAAAATGCGGAGCGGACCATTCCGCGATCGACCGTACTTGGGATATCGATCGCCGCCGCGCTTTACGTGCTTGGCACTGTCGTGGTGATGGGCCTCTTGCCCCGCGAACAGCTCATCCATTCGGTCGCGCCCTTTTCCCAGGCGGCTGGGGTCATGTGGGGCCGGCCGGGCGAGCTGGCAATCTCGATCGCCGTGCTTGTGTCCTCGATCGGTGCGCTCAATGGCTGGACCCTTCTCATGGGGCAGGTTCCGATGGCGGCGGCCCGCGACGGTCTATTTCCGCCGCTTTTTGCCCGGCTCTCCTCGCGCGGCGTGCCTGCATGGGGCATGGTTATTTCAGCTCTTTTCGCAACGATCCTGGTGCTCGTTCAGGCACTTGGCTCAGAAGGCTTTGCCGCCGTCTATCGTTTGATGGTGGGGCTGAGCACAATGGCCGCCGTCGTTCCCTATGCCTTCTGTTCGCTTGCCGGAACTCTTGTTGCCGGCGCGACGCTCGGGCGAATGCCAAGAGTAAGCGCGATCGAACTCATCGCCTTTGTCTTTGCGATCTTCACCCTCTACGGCTCCGGAGCAGAACCGGTGCTCTATGGCCTCGTGTTGCTGATGCTTGGTATTCCTGTCTATGTCTGGCAAAGACGAAACGCGGCCGAAGCGACAGACAAGGAGACGGCAGCAGCTGCAGCATCGCGCCCGGCCGTCTCGGGATAGTGTTTGTGTCGAGAGATTAGTGCCAGCTCAAGCCGTCAAAGCCGGTATTGATAAGTGTCCCGCGCTCGCCCCGGACCATTCCGCCGATGTCGGCAAGGGAACCGATTGCGGCTGTCTTGCCGTTTGCCCGTGCAAAATGGCAGGCGGCGTCCACTTTCGGCCCCATCGAGCCGGCCGGGAAGGAGAACTGGTTGAGATCATCAGGACGGGCGCGATGGATTGCCTTCTGAGACGGCTTGCCCCAGTCGATGCAGACGGCCTCGGCATCCGTTGCCATGATCAGCATGTCGGCGTTGAGATCCCGTGCCAGGAGCTCCGAACAGAGATCCTTGTCGATGACGGCTTCGACACCGATCAGCTTCCTGTCGGCGCCTTTTTCATACATGGTCGGTATGCCGCCGCCACCTGCACAGATGACGATCGTCCGCTCTTCGAGTAGCCAGCGAACCGGACGGATCTCGAAGATGCGCTTTGGTATCGGCGAGGCCACGACGCGCCGCCATTTGTCGCCATCCTGTTTGAATACCCAACCCTTTTCCGTGCGGATCCGATCCGCCTCGCCCTTGTCATAGACTGGTCCGACGAACTTGGTGGGGTTCTGGAAGCCGGGATCGTTGGCATCGACCTCCACCATGGTCAGAAGCGTCGCCAGGGGTTGCTCGAATGGCAGGAGATTACCGAGTTCCTGCTCCAGCATGTAACCGATCATGCCTTCTGTCTCGGCACCGAGAACATCAAGCGGATAGGCCTCCTCGGGTTTATAGGCCGCTCCCTGGAGTGCCAGCAGCCCAACCTGTGGTCCATTGCCATGGGTTATGACAAGTTCATGTTCAGCCGCCAGGGGCGCGATCGCCTGGGCCGCGAGGCGCGCATTTCGCCTCTGGGTATCGGCAGTCATAGGCTCCCCGCGCCGGAGAAGCGCATTGCCGCCGAGCGCAATGACCACACGCATTCTAATCTCCCAAAGTAGCGACAAGCAGGGCCTTGATCGTGTGCAGGCGATTTTCCGCCTGCTCGAAGGCGACATTGGCCTCAGATTCGAAGACGTCATTGGTCACTTCGAGGCCGTTCTCCATGCCGTAATCTTCGGCGATCTGCTTGCCGAGCGTGGTTTCGGTGTCATGGAATGCCGGCAGGCAATGCATGAACTTGGTCTGCGGATTGCCGGTCGCTTTCATCAGGTCCTTATTCACCTGGTAGGGAGTGAGCAGCTTGATGCGTTCGCGCCAGACATCCTTCGGCTCACCCATCGAAACCCAGACATCGGTGTGGATGAAATCGACGTCCTTGACGGCCTCCTTGGGATCTTCGGTAACCAGCAGGCGCGCACCCGAAGCCTGCTGCAGATCCTTGGCGATCTTCATATATTCTTCCGAGGGCCACAGCGATCTTGGGCCGCAGATGCGCACATCCATGCCGAGCAGGCAGCCGACGATCAAAAGCGAATGCCCCATATTCGAGCGTGTGTCACCGACATAAGCATATTTGATCGCAGCGATCGGCTTGTCGCTGTGTTCACGCATGGTCATGACGTCGGCAATCATCTGTGTCGGATGATATTCATCCGTCAGGCCGTTATAGACTGGCACTCCGGCATATTTTGCCAACGTCTCCACGCCCTTCTGCGCGGAACCGCGATACTCGATCGCATCATACATGCGCCCCAGTACCCGTGCCGTGTCCTTGAAAGATTCCTTGTGCCCGATCTGCGAGCCCGACGGATCGAGATAGGTGACATTGGCGCCCTGGTCCGAGCAGGCGACTTCGAAAGCGCATCTTGTCCGAGTCGAGGTCTTCTCGAAGATAAGGCAGATTTCCTTGCCCTTCAGGTGCTCCTGCTCGGTGCGGGCATATTTGGCCCGCTTCAGATCTCGGGCGAGATCGAGGAGATAGCGGAATTCCCGCGGCGTATAATCCTGCACGGTTAGAAGCGAGCGATTGCGCAGATTGAAGCTCATGGTCTTGCTCCGTCGGTCAGTTTTGTGAGTGAAAACGTCAGTAAGCCGGATCCCGCCAGATCGGGCACGTCATGCAATGCCCACCGCCGCGGCCGCGGCCGAGTTCGGAACCTCGAATCGTGATGACCTCGACACCTGCCTTGCGCAGTAGCGTGTTGGTATAGGTATTCCGGTCGTAGGCGACGACGACACCCGGTTCGAGCGCGACGACGTTATTGCCATCGTCCCATTGTTCGCGTTCGGCCTGATAGGAATTGCCGCCTGTTTCGACCGTGCGTAATAGCGGCAGATCGAGCGCTTCGGCCACAACATCGAGCATCGGCTGGCTTTCGGGATGAATCTCGAATGTGCCGTCGTCGTCTACCGGATACATGCTGTAGCAGCGGATCTGGTCGACGACTTCCGCAAATAGCGTGACGATATCGCGATCGCAGAAGCTGAAGACCGTATCGAGATGCATTGCCGCGCGGCTCTTCGGCATCAGGCAGCCGATCACCCGCTTTGCCGCCTTGTTCCTGAAGAGGGCCTGCGCCACCTGGCCGACGGCCTGATAGGTGGTGCGTTCGCCCATGCCGATCAGAACTGTGCCATTGCCGATCGGCATCACGTCACCACCCTCCATCGAGGCATTGGCGAACTGATTGTCGGAATCGCCCCACCAGATCCGGAAGTCGCCGCCGTGGAATATCGGGTGAAATTTATAGATCGCGCGTTGGATCAGCGTCTCGGCGCGTCTTGCCGGCCAGAACATCGGATTGCACGTTACCCCGCCATAAATCCAGCAGGAAGGGTCGCGCTGGAACAGGGTGTTGGGGATGGGCGGGATGACGAAATCGGTTTCCGGCAGGGCACTCAGCATCAGCGACTTCGCCCTGACATCAGGCAGATCGGAAATTGAAATGCCGCCGATCATGAAGGCGGCAAGCTGTTGGGCCGGCATCTCGTCGAGCCATGGCCGCATCGCCTCGGCGATCTGCGAGCCGAGCACGTTCGGGGTGACGCGTCGATCCAGCACGAAATCGCGTGCCTGCTTGTCGGAGAGCGCCTGGCCGAGCAGGTCATGGAGCTCGAGAACTTCGACCCCTCTTTCCTGCATCTTCAGGACAAAATCATAGTGATCCTTCTGGGCCTCATGCACCCACAAGACATCGTCGAAAAGAAGGTCATGGCAGTTTGCAGGCGTCAGGCGCTGATGGGCCAGAGATGGCTTGCAGACCATGACGGTTCTCAGTTTTCCGACCTCAGAATGAACACCGAAACCACGCATGCGGTCCTCCTTCCAGCCTTAGGATGGCGGCTGCGCCGCCGACCGTTAAACACATTCAGCCTGCTGGCAGCCTATTTGGGCAGGCCGGGGCATGTCATTGATTGCAGACAAGGTGCATTGCAGCATTTGCAACTCCCTGGCCTAGCCTCCAGAGAATGCAGTTCCATTCAATGAAGGTCGGACGTATCGCAACGCTGTATCGGCCACGAACGCCAATGGGTTGGATGAACGTCCAGCAACTCGCCGGTGAGCGCGTTAGCCCATCCGCCGGGCAGACGAAGGCAGGGAAAAACAAGGGCATGGACGCCTTCGTCGTCTATGACGGCGAGTTCTATATCCTCTTCGAACGGAGCTTCGACGACCAACCGCCACATCACCGAACCCTCCCCGACGATGAACGAGCGTCGACCAACAAGAGGCCCTGTTTCGGAATGCCGGTCACTCGGCCGGCGTGATTTTTCCTGCCAGCGCGCGGATGCCGCAACGACCTCCGCTATGTCCTGCCTTTTGATGGATTTGCGATCGCGCGGCTTCCTTCGCGGGAACCCTGCATGCTCGCTCATTCGATGTAGAACGTCAGGTTGCCGTTGCGGGCGCGCGTCACCCATTCGATCTGATTGGGTGTCAGTTTCTTGGCCTTCAGTTGCTGAACGAGCCATGAGTTGGAACGGATCGCCGTCCGGATTTCCTTGACGTGTTCAGCGCTGCCCGGCCTCGGCATTGCGCCGACTTCAACTGCGGTTCGAAAACTGACGATGGAAAACCGCTTGTCGTGATAGGTTCTAATGTGCTCCGGCAGGTTTTCGGCCCAATTCATGCGCCGGAATTCCTTGCGGCTCTGCTGCGCGCCAACAGGTGTCACCAACGACGCAGCGGTTGCAATAGCAATAGCAAGAGCAAACTTTCTCATCTTCCAGCTCCCTCAAATGGCTGTAAACCCATCGCGTCGCAGAGTAGCGGAACAGCGAGCCAGAGGCATTGAGCCGGATCAATGGAGATGAGGCCGCGCCAAAGCGCCGGCTCGCCGGTCCTTCAGCAGGTCCGGTTGCAGAAAAAGACCAATAGAGTCTACGCGATACTACACTGATCCCCCATCCAAAGATGGTAAACTCACGTCATTGTTGAGAAGGAAAGGCCGTCGAGGCCCTGGATTGCTTCTCAAAGGGCGGAGGAGACCATCATGTCCACCAAGATGGAGGCGCCGCAAGTTGCCGAATATCGTTCCTTTGTCCCGGGCGGGATGGGACGAACCTCGTTCAGCGGATCGCGATTAGCACGCCCTAACTCAGCGCCAAGCCTGTCGGGGGAGAACGGACAACAGGCGATCTGGATCCGGCAACTCTACGAACACATGCCCGACGCGGTATTTTTCATGACCGCGAGCAATAGAATTTCGGCCTGTAACAGGGCTGCGGTGACTTTGTTCGGTTATGAGGAAGATGAATTGCTCGACCGCAAGATCGACTTCGTCTGGTCTTCAATGCCGGATATTCAGATCAAGGGACGCTGGGCGGACCAAGGCGTAGTGCGTGCGGGCCTGGCAACCACCAAGAGCGGCGTTCAGTTTCCAACTGCCCTGACCATCATCCGAGAAAAAGGCGAAAAAGAAACCTTCGCGGCTGCGATCTTTGAGGATTTCCGGACTGAACGCGGGACATTGCATCAGATTCAGGAGCTTCAATGTGAGCTGGCGCGTCTTGCCAGGATAGTCGCGCTTGGAGAGATGACGGCAACGCTGGCACATGAACTCTCCCAGCCGCTGTCCTCGATCGCCGCCTACTCCGAGGGGTGTAGGCGCCTTGTGACGAACGATGGCCGCCGGCACGGCGAGGAGCTTCGTGAAGCTCTGTCGGAAATTACACAGCACGCCTCGTGGGCAGGAACGATCGTCAAGAACATCCGGGACGCTGCAAAGCGCGGCGCCGGTGAGAAGCGGCCGGAGGCGATGCACGCGCTGATCCGCGAAGCGACAGCGCTTGGGCTCGCCGGATCAGCCCGGAAAGGCCTTCTAACCGATATGCGGCTCGACGCAGCGCAGGATATCGTCGTCGCGGACCGCGTCCAGATCGTCCAGGTGCTGATGAATCTTCTTCACAATGCCGTCGAGGCGACCGATGGCATTGAGCAGCCAACCATCGCAATCCGAACCAGAACCGACGACTTCTCGCTGGTCGTCGAGGTGTCCGATAATGGCTGCGGAATTGCCGCCGAGATCGAAGCGGCGCTGTTTCGTCCCTTTGTGACCAGTAAACCGCGCGGACTTGGCATGGGGCTGGCATTATCGAAACGTATCATCGAAGCGCATGGAGGCTGCATAAGCGCGCGCAAGGGAATACAGGGAGGCTCGGTCCTTTCGTTTTCGCTGCCGCTGGCGGAGACAACGATCAATGGCGAATGACCTTACGATCCATCTCGTCGACGACGAGGAGTCGCTCCGGCGCTCTCTGACGTTTTTACTGGTGTCGGCAGGCTTTGCCGTTCGTGCACATAGTTCTGCGAAGGCGTTCCTGGAACTTCTGCCGCTGTCCGGCCGAAGCTGTCTTGTCACCGATCTGTGCATGCCTGACAGCAGCGGCGTCGAATTGCTCCATCGCCTGCGACGCCTCGGCATAGACGTGCCGGCAATCGTCATTACCGGCCACGGCGATATTGCCGCGGCGGTACAGGCGATGAAGGCCGGGGCATTCGATTTCCTGGAAAAACCGTTGAAGGAAGACGTGCTTATTGCGGCCATCAACGGAGCGATGGACAAGAGGCGGATCAGCAGGATTCTACCTGATTCTGGCAGCGTCGCCACACGGCTGCGCCAGCTGACCGAGCGCGAATATCAGGTTCTGATCGGCGTCCTCGATGGGGCGCAGAACAAGATGATTGCGTATCAACTCGGCATCAGCTCGCGCACGGTGGAGGTCCACCGTGCCAATGTGATGGCAAAAATGGGCGCGCGCAATCTGGCAGAGCTCATGCGAATGGCCATAACCATCGATGCCGCATCGCAACCACCTGAAACCGCGAAAGCTTTGCCCGTCGGGAGCTGGTCAACTTATATTCGGCAATCCTAAAGCAATTCTTGCAACCTCAGGCTTGTGCGGTATGATGCGTTAGAACTGACTTATATAGTTGCGTGTGATCTTTGTCGTAGGGGCGATCATGAGAAGCGCAAAGATCAAAGATTTCAGCAATATTGAGCCGACAGCTGACGAGATTTGCCGACAGGTCGAACGAATCCTCACAAGTGAGGAATTTCACGCGCCGAAGCGTGGACGAAATTTCCTGGAATTCGTCGTCAACGAGACGCTTGCCGGTCGATCGGACTTCCTGAAGGCGTTTACAATAGCAAATGTAGTTTTTGGCCGGGAAGCTTCATTCGACCCGCAGAACGATCCGGTTGTCCGGATCGAGGCCGGCCGAATACGTAAGGCACTCGAGCGCTATTATCTCGTCGCAGGCCAGAGGGACAACGTCGTCATTACGGTGCCCAAAGGCGGATATGTGCCGCATTTCGAATATGCGCGGGCTGCGCAGGCTCCGGCTGAGCCGGTCGAGATCTCGAAAGATCCCCGAAATGTTGAGCACGAAGATCAAGGACATTCGCTTGAGGAATCACGTCCTGGGGGATGGATAGCCCGTCTTGGTCTCGGAACCGTGGTGGCTGTCGTCCTTGCCCTTCTTCTCCTGGCCCTCACCTTCGCACTGTCTTGGCGTGATGTGCCAATCGCGGCATTGCCGACGGCACATCTGGAGCCAAGGGTGGTTGTCGATTTTTTCGCGGATGGCAACCCGGCTGACGACGGCTCCGATATCGCCCTCGGTCTGCGGGACGACATTATCGGGCAGCTCGCCCAGTTCGATGACATCATTGTCGTCGCAGATCCGCTCCGCGATGAGCATGTCGCAGCTGCCGCCTACCTGTTGCAGGGCAATGTCCAGATCGATGGAAGCAGGCTGCGAGCTGCCGCCAGGCTGGTGCGCCAAGCGGATGGAGCCGTCATCTGGGCCAATAATTTCGATGGGAATCTTCGAGATCAGAACAAGCTTGTGATTCAAGGCGATGTCGCGCGAAAAATCGCCGATGCAATTGCACAACCCTATGGCGTCATCTTTCAGACCGACAAAGATATGATAGCGCCCCCGGCGCAGACGGGAGACCGGAGGGCCTACGAATGCACGCTTGCCTATTCCAGCTATCGTCAGACCATGACCGCGCAAAACCACAGCGCGACACGCGAATGCTTGCAGCGAGCAACCCAGCGGTTCCCTGACAATGCGGTTTCCTGGGCGCTGCTGTCCATGATCTATCTCGACGAAATCAGATACCGCCACAGGCTCGGCACGTCATCGTCATCGCAGCCTCTTGCGCTGGCGAGCGCTGCGGTGGAGCGAGCAGTATCACTCGCGCCGGGCAATCCCCATGTGCTGCAAGCGCAGATGCTGGTGAGCTTCTTCAGGGGAGATATCGACGACGCCCTGAAGGCGGGTACGGCGGCCTATGCTGCCGATCCCGATGACGTGGAAGTCGCGGGCGAGTATGGCCTTCGATTGGCGTTGTCGGGGAAATGGCAGTCGGGCTGCGAATTGTTGTCGATCGCCCTCAACAAGGGTGTCGGCACCAGAGGTTATTATGAAAACGGTCTGGCTCTGTGCGCGTTGATGAAAGGAGATATCGAAGAGGCGGAAAAGTGGTCGCGGAGGTCCGATTTCGATCACAATGTTCTGCATCGCCTTCTGCTGCTATCCATTCTCGGAGCGGCCGGAAAGACGGACGAGGCCATTCTCGAACGGGATTGGCTCAATATCCACGCGCCAGCGTTGATGACGAATATCCGCCAGGAGGTCGCACTCCGTCTGCAACGACCGGAGGACCAGGAGCGCTTCCTGAACGGACTGCGCGCCTCGGGATTAGTCATCCCCCCTCTGCCCGCACAGTAGGGCCTAAGGATCGGCGCTTACGCCGCTCAGCCTGTGACTATTCGAAATCGCCATGGCGATTTGAGCRGCGATCTCGTCCTCGACGTCGAGAATAGTCTGGCCGCGCAGGTCTCGATCATATTGATTGGCCCAAATGACCGCGCCGTCGGAGGCGTTTATCAGGCGGACATGAAGATGAAGGATCGTGCCCTCGACGAGGGCGCTTCCTTGCAGGTTTAAATGCGAGCCTGTCACTTCTGGCCCGGAGCGGCTGGGGGCAAGCACGATTAGGCTTTCCACCCTCATAAACTTTGCAATCAACTGATCGGCCAATCCCTTTACGAAATCAGAGGCCTGCGTGCTGCCGCCGAGTGCGATAAAAGGTTCGATCGCGATCCTGACCTTGTTCTCCGACGTTGACGCGGCAGGCACCGGCAGCGCCTTTGGTGGGGAGAGATAGGCTTCAAGCGGACGAACAAGGGCGAGTACGGCCATTACCCCGAACAGTGCGGGGACCCCGATCGGCAACAGGAGATCACGATAGCTGACCGGCTGCCCCTGCCTCGGGGGCCGCCGTATGTTCTCGCGGTTTTGCGGAGCGGAAATTTCTCCTCCGTTCGAACGGTTTTCCTCGCTCGAAAAATGCGGCGCATACCCTCCTTTGGGCACGGTAATCCGGATTGGGTCATTGCTTCCGCTGACGAGATAATAGCGTTCGAGCGCGCGACGAATTCGTCCGGCCTCGATGCGGACGACGGGATCATTCTGTGCATCGAAGGAGGCATCGCGCCCAAAAACCGCTTGTGCAATCGTATAGGCCTTGAGCTGTTCGCTACGCCCTTCAAGTGTCTCTTCAACGATATATTGCAGGAATCGGCGTCCGCGCTCAGGGGCAAGGAATTCCGGACTGGCGAGTATAAGGTCAAGTTGCATACGCACGCTTGCAGGCTCATGAACTGCGCGGTTTTCCCCTCCCTCTTCCGACACCATTGAGACCTCCTGCGATACCGTCGTATCACTCTCATCAAGGGGGAATTGCGTTATACACGGGTTGGTAGCCCGGGGCTTCCGTAGCAATACGTAAGGGATATCTCGAATATCGGGGCGGGCAACGATTGCTTATGCTGCGATGTGGATGGGGGCGACGCATATGCTTCAAAACCAAACGATCGTAAAGCACACGACAGTTTCGGGCCACCGCCATGGCGGACCAGCCGGAGCAATCAGGGATCAATCCATCCGGCTCAAGGCCGACGAGACGATCTATAGCGAGGGTGAACACGCGCTTGCGATCTACCAGGTCGAAGCAGGCGCGGTGCGGATTTACCGCCTCACGGCAAGCGGTCAGCGGTACATTCTATCCTTTTGCGGCAAGGGCGAATGGTTCGGGCTCGAGACGGGCAATGTACGAACCGATTTTGCAGAAGCCGTTTGCGAAACCTCTATCAAGCCCTTTCGCGCCAATCAGGACGCAGTCGTCCCCATAGACCTTCTTCACATTGCTTTGACGAACCTTGCAAAGGCACAGCACAAGCAACTCGTCATCACCGAGCAAAGTGCACTGAAGCGCGTCGCCGCCTTTGTTTACGAAACGGCCGATCGTCATCCGGGAGATTGCGAATTCGATATGATGATGTCGCGTAGCGATATCGCCGACTATCTCGGACTGACAGTCGAGACAGTGGCCCGCTGCTTTACGAAATTACGCGAAAAACGCATTCTTTGCCTCAACGGAAAATTGCAACGCATTGTCCGAGTCCTCGATCGTGATGCGCTCGTCGCGCTGACGATCTAGATGCTGCGGATTTCGAAGATCGATCTTGAAAAAAGGGGTTGAACAATGACGCACGCATCCGATCGAGGATTGAACGCACCGGCCAAAGTGGTCCTCGCAAGCCTGACGGCACTAACTGGCCTTCCCCTCGCGACTGCTGAGGCGCAAACCCCATCTTTTGAACAATTTCCAATACTTATCCAATGCAAATACAAGGAAACCTACCACGCTTTCTACATATCGCGTATTTCAGAGGACGGTACCGCAACCTATGTGGCATCCGAACGCATGGGCGGTACGATCACCCTGGATGGTAAAGCGAAGGCAACGGGCGGCGCAGGCGGCGGTAGCTGCGTCGGCAAGACTTTGGCGGAGCTTCGCGCATCTCACCAAGCATATGATTTGAAACCCTGAATCCGACTTGAGTTCTCTCCGTCGCCAGAACGCTTCGGAGTGAGCCGGCTATGCCTGCAAGCTCACGTGGGCATCAGACAAAGGGATCATGAAACGGCTCCGGAAACCGGGCCGTTTCCAGTTCGGGCGGTCCCGATCCTAACCGTGAAAAGTAAAATCGATTAGCAAGACCTTGGGATAGTTGACCTCGTGAGATCCGACTGATTTGGGAGAAGTGTACTTCGATCAAACGGATTTTTCGCTAGGGCGTCTTCTTGGCCATTTTGACCCTTAATACGGTGAGATAGTACGATGTCGGATTTCAACGCTGAGCTCCATGCCAGGCCTTCCATCTATTTTACCGGCCCGGCTTTCGTTGAGCATATAGCGCTCATGCCGTCTGCCCTCGTTGCCCTCCACGGAAGCCGCTATCTGCCCGAAGGCGATGATAGCGGCGATCCGCGAACACAGGTGGAGCACCACACCGAATTCGTCACCATCACGCGTGTCACCCAATTGAGCGCAGATACGGATACGTGGCCGCGATCCAGTCTTTTGGAAGACGACATTCCGGCTCTTGTAGATATGGACGCGCCGGCGCTCATATCTCGGGTCGGCATCCTGGTGCTCGGGCCTGCGCCGACGGAGCTTGGGCTAACCCTCTCGAAATTCGGATTTCGCGATACCGCCGCGTCTTCAATTGGCGGAGGGGCGGCGCAGGTATGCTCTGATTTTCGTGTTCAGGATGACAAGACGAGCCGGATCCTTCTCTTCAACAAGGACTTGAACGCCTACCGCCTTGGCAGGATGGTGCGCAGAATATACGAAATCGAAACTTATCGCGCCATGGCGCTGCTTAGTCTCCCCGAGGCCCGACGGCTGGCTCCCTTGCTTGGGGATTATGACAAGAAGCTCGTCCAACTGACGAACCGAAATCAGACCACCCCGGCGACCGAACATAAGAAACTGCTTGACGAAATCTCCAGCCTATCCGCGCAGATTATCTCGGCGGCAGCAGAAACACGCAATCGTTTCGGCGCCACTGCCGCCTATGCAAAAATTGTCGAGGAGCGGATCGGCGAGCTACGCGAATCTCATGTTCCGGGTTTCCAGCGGTTTGGAGTTTTTGTTGCAAGGCGCTTCCGACCGGCCGTCCGAACCTGCGAAGCGACTGCTTTGCGTCTGGAGCAACTGTCCCACGCTACCATGCACCTGATCGACCTCCTGCAAACACGCATTCAGGTTGAAATCGAATACCAGAATGCCATCCAGATCCAGGCGATGGCTGATCGCGCCGCAACCCAGGTCAAGATCCAGCGGGCGGTAGAGGGCTTCTCCATCATCGCTATCAGCTATTATCTGCTAAGCCTGTTTAAGGTCGTTTTGGAAACCGTCGATCACGCAGGCTATCACGTCAGTCCGTTGGTGATGCTTGTGTCGATCCCGCTCGTTATCGGAGCTGTTGCCGTCGCCATCCTGCGCGTCAAACATGCGCTCTCGACAGAATGAGCCCCCGCTAAAAAGAAAGCGTCTTGTTAGAGTGGTTGTTCACCATTCGCCGAGAAGTCAAAGCCGACTGGCGCACCGTCGGATGATTTATTGAGCAATTTCAGATAATAGCGGAAGCATCGATAATGGAATTGCCTCGGAGTAACATCGTGAAGTCTCGATTGTCGCCCAAGCTTATACTTTCAGCATTTGCGCTGCTCGCCAGCTCGACGCTGGCCCCTGCCGACGGCTGGCAAACCGACACGCAAGGCACGTCCAATTGGCATGTGTCGCCAGCGGTCGGGCAGTGCAATGTCAGTCGGGCCAGGAACAGAGCAATACGCGCGGGTATTTACCGAAGCGAGATCGTCTATCGCGATGAGAACGTGCTGACCTTCAGGGGGCTGACTCTTGGCGGATACCGCAGGGAGATCACCTTCGGAAACGAGCCAAGCTGCCCGGAATTGGAGTCGAGGGACATTCCATAGGTCACCGGTAAGGCCAGACAGTTAGATCCGGGCGCATCGAGAACGGGAAGAGCGTAGCGGCGCATTAAATTTTATGCATCACCGCAGGATACTTTCGCATTTCGATTAATAATTAGGCATGAGTATGCACTTTTGCTGCCTTAAAGTAAGCGGCATATCTACCAGTCCTTACAAATCAAACACATAGATAATCTGGCATAGCGCTTGCTTTGATATAAGCAGAGTTGGTGGCTAGGGTTCCGGCGCTTTCGAAGGGCGTGACTGGTCCGAGAGCCACCACCGGCGGGGGAGAAATTCCGCCGGGTGCACGGCGGGACAAAAGCCCGGGAGACCTCGTAAGCCAAGGGATTGGCGGCACGATGGTCATTGCCGATCCCTTTTGAAGAAAAGCAAAAGGGGAATTTCAATGCAGACTTTTTCGAAGATCCTTTCCATCACCGCGCTTTCCGCTTCGCTGGCACTGGGCTTCAGCTCCTTCGCCAAGGCCGAACAGAAGACCGAATTCAAGGTCGCCTGGTCCATCTATGTCGGTTGGATGCCCTGGGGCTATGCGGCTGACCACGGCATCGTCAAGAAATGGGCCGACAAATACGGCATCAAGATCGATGTCACCCAGTTCAACGACTATGTGGAGTCGATGAACCAGTACACGGCAGGCGCCTTCGATGCCGTGACGCTGACCAACATGGATGGCTTGTCGATCCCGGCTGCCGGCGGCGTCGACACGACGGCTGTGATCGTGGGCGACTTCTCGAACGGCAATGACGCCGTCATCCTGAAGGACAAGGCAAGCCTTGCCGATATCAAGGGCCAGAACGTCAATCTCGTCGAATTCTCCGTCTCGCACTATCTGCTCGCCCGCGCGCTCGAAAGCATCAAACTGACCGAGCGTGACGTGAAAGTAGTCAACACCTCCGACGCCGATATGGTCGCTGCCTATAAGACCGCCGATGTCTCCGCCGTCGTCACCTGGAACCCGCTGGTCTCTACCATCCTGGAAGATCCCACGGCCAAGAAAGTTTTCGACAGTTCGCAGGTGCCGGGCGAAATCATCGACCTGATGGTCGCCAATAGCGGCGTGCTCAAGGACAATCCGAACTTCGGCAAGGCGCTGGCCGGCATCTGGTACGAGACAGCCGCTCTTCTGCGTGCCGATACTGCCGAGGGCAAGGCAGCCCGTGAAGCAATGGGGTCTGCTTCGGGCACCGATCTCGCCGGTTTTGAAGCCCAGCTTGCCGCCACCAAGCTCTTCGACAAGCCGGTCGATGCCGTTGCCTTCACCGCTTCGCCGAACCTGCCGAAGACCATGGATCTGGTCCGTAACTTCCTCTTCGAGAAGGGTCTGCTCGGCAATGGTGCACCATCTGCCGATGTCATCGGTATCGAAATGCCTGACGGCAAGGTGCTGGGCGATACGGGCAATGTGAAGCTGCGTTTCACCGAGACCTACATGAAGGCAGCCGCCGACGGTTCGCTCTGATCGCAACGGAGGCGCGGCTTAATCGCGTCTCCCCTTCTTCACCAGCGGAGCATTTCCCATGCGTTGGATCAACACGAGGCCGAGCCGGGGCGCACAGTTTGCCTTGACGCTGCTGCCCTTCGTGCTGCTCGCCCTTGCCTATGCCTACGGCTCGGCTGCGCGACTGGCGGAGAACGCCAATGACAAGCTTCTGCCGAGCCTTGCGGGATTTGCCGATGCGATTAACCGTCTAGCCTTCGTCGCTGACCCGCGCACCGGCGAGTATCTGCTTTGGTCGGATACCGGTGCGAGCCTGATCCGCCTGCTATCCGGCCTCGGCATCTCCACGGCTATCGCGCTTGTCGTGGGCATGCTGATCGGCATGCTGCCCTATCTGAGGGCGTTGCTTGCCCCCTTCATCGCCGTGATCTCCATGGTGCCGCCGCTGGCGCTGCTGCCGATCCTCTTCATCGTCATGGGGCTCGGAGAAACCTCGAAGATCGCCCTCATCGTCATCGGTGTCGCGCCGACGATGGTCCGCGATCTGGCGCTGAAGGCGCTGGAACTGCCGCGCGAACAGATCGTCAAGGCCGAAACGCTCGGTGGCTCCTCGTGGCAGATCGGCCTACGGGTCGTGCTGCCGCAGATCCTGCCGCGGCTGATCACCTGCCTCAGACTGCAACTCGGCCCGGCCTGGCTGTTCCTCATCGCGGCCGAAGCGATCTCGTCGGATTCCGGTCTCGGCTACCGCATCTTCCTCGTCCGCCGCTATCTCTCGATGGATATCATCTTCCCCTATGTCGTCTGGATCACACTGCTTGCCGTGGTCATGAATGCACTGCTCGATCGCCTGCGCATCGCCGTCTTCCCTTGGTCGGAGCTGGAGAAGCAGGCATGAGCGAATTGAAGATCGAAAAGGTCTGGAAGGAATATGGCGACCAGATCGTGCTTGAGGACGTGTCGCTGACCGTCGCCTCCCGCGCCTTCGTCGCACTCGTCGGCCCGTCGGGCTGCGGCAAGACCACCTTTCTGCGCATGTTGCTCGGCCAAGAACAGCCGACGAAAGGCAAGATCCTGCTCGACGGCGAGCGGCTGCCGCCGGAACCGGGACCGGATCGCGGCGTCGTCTTCCAGCGCTATTCCGTCTTTCCGCATCTGACGGTGCTCGGCAATGTGCTGCTCGGCAAGGAATTGTCAGCCGCGCGATACAAGGCCAAGCTCTTCGGCGCAGCTCGCCGCAACGCCATCGAGGAAGCGCGCCAGCTGATCGCCGAGGTCGGGCTCGCCGGTTCGGAAAGCAAATATCCAGCGCAGCTTTCCGGCGGCATGCAGCAGCGCCTGGCGCTCGCCCAAGCACTCATCATGAAGCCGAAAGTGCTGCTGCTCGACGAGCCCTTCGGCGCGCTCGACCCCGGCATTCGCGCAGAGATCCACACGTTGATGAAGCGGCTCTGGCACGAAACGCAGATGACCGTCGTCATGGTCACGCATGACATGCGCGAGGCCTTCACGCTCGCAAGCCGCGTCGTCGCCTTCGAGCGCCGCCGTGACCGGCCCGAAGAGAAAGAGCGCTACGGCGCCACCATTACCAAGGACATTTCCATCTGGCCGCCGCGCCTTGCCGGCCAGTCATCGATTTTCAGCCCCGACCGGGACGGCCCGGTCGCTTCCCTGGGGCATGGCCGGGACGACCTGGCACCATCAGGAGAGATGCTATGATGCATGTGAGACGCTCGCCCGAAGAGATCGCCGCCAATCGCGCGCGCTACGAAGAGCATCAGAAGAAGGGTCTGGAATTTGCGCCCAAGGCTCTGCCCGGCGCAAGTCCGTTGCCGGCACCGGCGATCGATGCCGCGGCTATCGTCCATCAGGAAACCATCCCTGGCGGCTGGTACTGGTCAACGAAACTCCAGCGCGGCGAGGCGATCCGAGTCGATCAGGCCGAGGGCAATTCAACGGTGGCGCTCGTCGCCTGGAATGCCGATGATACGAGTGAGCGGATCAACCTCGTCGATACGGCCAAGGTCCAGTGGACGACGGCGCTCGGCAAGGGACGTGTAATCTTTTCCGACATGGGCCGCGTCATGTTCTCGATGATTGAAGATAGTTCCGGTGCCCATGACTGCCTGATGGGAGGCTCGACGGCGGCCTCGAACGCGGCGAAATATCCCGGCGAAAAGACCCGCAACACCCGAGACAACCTTATCCTCGTTGCCGTCAAGCTCGGCCTCGACCGTCGCGATATTCCTGCTATCCTCAACCTCTTCGCGCCCGTGCGCCTTGCCGAGGCCGGCGGTTTCGGCTGGCAGGGCAAACGCTCCAACAGCGGCGATTACGTCGAACTGCGCGCCGAGATGGACATGCTGGTCGGCTTCTCCAATTGCCCGCATCCGCTTGACCCGGACCCCATCTACCAACCGAAGCCCGTTGTCATCACCCGCTACAAGGCACCCGTGCCGGCTGCGGACGATCTTTGCAGCACGGCGACCGCCGAAGCCGTGCGCGGCTTCGAAAACAACACCTTGCTGCAGGCCTGAGGAGGAAACGATGTCCGATTTCATCCAGACCTCCGCTGCCCGCAGCCCGCAGAACGCCGCTCAGGATCATTTCATTGCGGCCGAAGCCCCGTGGTCCGGCATCGTGCGCAAGGGCCAGACGATCCGCATCGAGGACAGTTTTGGCCAGCAGGCGATCGACACGCTCTTCTATCGTGCCGATGATTTCTCCGAGCGCTATTCCAATCAGGATACGATGCGCATGCAGGGTGCAGCCTATATCGGCATCGGCACGAAAATCATGTCGAACGAAGGCAATGTCATGCTGACCATGACGGCCGACAGCTGCGGCCGTCATGACACTTCGGCCGGTGCCTGCTCCTGCGAGAGCAACACGGTACGCTTCGGCCATGGCACCAAATATCTGCATGCCTGCCGCGACAATTTCGTACTCGAAGTCAGCAAGCACGGCATGGGCAAGCGGGATATCGTGCCGAACATCAATTTCTTCATGAACGTGCCGATCAAGCCGAATGGCGAGATGACGATCGTCGACGGCATTTCCGCACCGGGCGATTATATCGAACTCGTCGCCGAGATGGACGTGCTCTGCGTCATCTCCAACTGCCCGCAGATCAACAATCCCTGCAACGGCTTCGACCCGACGCCGATCCGGGTGCTGATCTGGGATGGCGAGTATTGAGCATGTTCAAGAAAGTCCTGATCGCCAACCGCGGCGAAATCGCCATCCGGGTCATCAAGACACTGCGACGAATGGGTATTGCGTCCGTCGCCGTCTATTCCGATGCCGACCGTTTCGCCAAGCCCGCCCTGATGGCCGACGAGGCTGTGCGCCTCGGGCCTGCGCCAGCCAGCGAAAGCTATCTCAATATCGATGCCGTGATCGCCGCCTGCAAGGCCACAGGAGCAGAGGCGGTTCATCCCGGCTACGGCTTCCTGTCGGAAAACATCGGTTTTGCCGAGCGCCTTGCCGCCGAAGGCATCGCCTTCATTGGCCCCCGTCCCGAACACCTCTCGGCCTTCGGCCTGAAACATACGGCGCGCGAACTTGCCGAGGTGAGCGGCGTGCCGCTGCTGCCCGGCACCGGCTTGCTTTCAAACGCCGATGAAGCGCTCGCCGCAGCCGAAACGATCGGCTATCCCGTCATGCTGAAAAGCACGGCTGGCGGCGGTGGTATCGGCATGCAGCTTTGTGCCGATGCCGAAAGCCTGAAGGCGTCGTTCGAAAGCGTGCAGCGCACTGCGCGGGCGAGCTTTGGCGATGCGCGCGTCTATATCGAGCGTTTCGTGGCCGAAGCCCGCCATGTCGAAGTTCAGATCTTCGGCGACGGAAAAGGCAAGGTTATCGCGCTCGGCGAGCGCGACTGCTCGCTGCAGCGGCGGAACCAGAAGGTGGTCGAGGAGACCCCTGCCCCCGGTCTCTCGGCCGTCACGCGTGCGCGCCTGCACAAGGCGGCCGTCGATCTCGGTTCGGCGGTCTCCTACGAGTCCGCCGGTACCGTCGAATTCATCTACGATCCCATTCGCGAGGAGTTCTACTTCCTCGAGGTCAACACTCGTCTGCAAGTGGAACATCCTGTCACCGAAGCCGTGTTCGGCCTCGATCTCGTCGAATGGATGATCCGCCAGGCTGCGGGCGAAGCTGTGCTCTCGGGCGCGGAGGCTCTGCAGCAGAAGGGAGTGGCGATCGAAGTGCGCGTCTATGCCGAGATGCCGCATGCTGATTTCCGCCCGAGCGCTGGCCTGCTGACCGAAGTCGCCTTTCCCAAAGATGTGCGTATCGACGGCTGGATCGAGACCGGCACGGAAGTAACACCCTTCTACGACCCGATGCTCGCCAAGGTGATCGTCTCGGCCGAAAATCGACCGGCGGCGATCGAAAAGCTCAAGTCGGCCCTTGCCGAAACATCGATATCAGGCATCGAGACCAATCTCGATTATCTGCGCGCCATTGCCGGCTCCGAGTTGCTTGCCGGCGGCAAGGTGGCAACGACAGCGCTGCGCGACTTTTCCTTCGTGCCTGATGTGATTGAGGTCATCGCACCCGGCGCCCAATCGAGCATCCAGGAATTGCCCGGCCGACTTGGCCTCTGGCATGTTGGCGTGCCGCCGAGCGGGCCGATGGACGAGCGCTCGTTCCGGCATGCCAACCGTCTCGTCGGCAACAGCGATGCGGTCGCAGCATTGGAACTGACGGTCTCAGGTCCGGTCCTGAAATTCCATACCGACACCGTGATCGCCCTTGCCGGCGCCAGGATGCCAATGAGCGTCGATGGTGAGAAACTGCCGCATGACGAGGCCGTTACCGTCCGCGCCGGCCGGACCCTCGTAATCGGCAGCATCGATGGACCTGGGCAGCGCGCTTACCTCGCCGTAGCAGGCGGTTTCGCCGCCCCGGTCGTGCTTGGCTCGCGGGCCACGTTCGGGCTCGGCCAGTTCGGCGGCAACGCCACCGGCACGCTGAAGACGGGCCATGTTTTGCATCTTGCCCGCCAGACGGCCGCCAAAGCGTCGACACCGGCAACCGAAGCGGCAAAACTGACGCGCGAATGGGATGTCGGTGTCGTCTACGGTCCGCATGGTGCGCCCGACTTCTTCGAGGACGGTGATATCGAGACGCTGTTTTCGACAAGCTACGAGGTGCATTTCAACAGCGCCCGCACCGGCGTACGCCTGATCGGTCCTGCACCGAAATGGGCGCGCAGCGATGGTGGCGAAGCCGGCCTTCATCCGTCCAACCTGCATGACAACGCCTATGCGATCGGCGCGATCGATTTTACCGGCGACATGCCGATCATCCTCGGGCCGGACGGGCCGAGCCTCGGCGGCTTCGTTTGCCCGGCGGTGATCGCTCGCGACGAACAGTGGAAGATGGGCCAGTTCAAGCCGGGTGATCGCATCCGCTTCCATCCAGTTGCACGGCCGGACGATCCGATTGCCGGACCGGTCGTGCACCGTGCGAAGGAAGAGATGGGCTCGCCCGTTATTGGCAAGCGTGAAGACGGACCAGTCTCTGTCGTCTATCGCCGTCAGGGTGATGACAACCTGCTGGTCGAATATGGGCCGATGTCGCTCGATATCGCGCTGCGACTCAGGGTGCATCTTTTGATGCAAGCCGTGTCGCAAGTGCGTCTGCCCGGCATTATCGATCTCACGCCCGGCATCCGCTCACTGCAGATCCACTATGACGGTACATCGCTGACCCGCAAACGCCTGCTCGGCCTGCTGGCCGAGATCGAAGCGAGCCTGCCGGCGGCGCAGGACGTCAAGGTACCAAGCCGCATCGTGCATCTGCCGCTCTCCTGGAATGATCCGGATGCGGAACTTGCCATGCGCAAATATCAGGAACTCGTGCGGCCGAATGCGCCCTGGTGCCCGTCCAATATCGAGTTCATCCGCCGCATCAATGGGCTGGCGGACGAACAGGCGGTGCGCGATGTCGTTTTCGATGCAAGCTATCTCGTGCTCGGCCTCGGTGACGTCTATCTCGGCGCGCCGGTCGCCACTCCGGTCGATCCCCGCCATCGGCTAGTGACGACGAAATACAATCCCGCCCGCACCTGGACGCCCGAAAATGCCGTTGGTATCGGCGGGGCCTATATGTGCATCTACGGCATGGAAGGCCCCGGCGGTTACCAACTCTTCGGCCGCACCATCCAGGTCTGGAACACCTGGCGGCAGACGCCGGTCTTTGCCAAGGACAAGCCGTGGCTGCTCGATTTCTTCGATCAGATCCGCTTCTTCCCGGTCAACCATCAGGAGTTGGCCGAAGCCCGCAGCGCCTTCCCGCATGGCGGATATCCCGTCCGCATCGAGGAGACGGAATTCTCCTACGCCGCCTATGAGCGGGAATTGCAGGCGAATGCATCCTCGATCGGAGCCTTCAAGACGCGCCAGCAGGCCGCCTTCGATGCCGAGCGCCAGCGCTGGAAGGAAGCCGGACTCGACAGCTTTGTCACCGACGAAGGCACCGGCGAGAGCCCGGATGGGGACATTCCCGTGGGATGCTTTGGGGTTGCCAGCGCCGTGCCCGGCAATATCTGGAAACTGCTGGTCGAGCCGGGCGCACCGGTCGCAGCCGGAGATACGCTTGCCATCATCGAATCCATGAAAATGGAAATCAACGTCACCGCACATGCGCCAGGCCGCGTCCGCGACCTGCGTGCAAGCCCCGGACGAAACGTCAAAGCGGGTGATATCATTGTTGTTCTAGAGGAGTGCTGATCCATGCTGCCGACCATTCTTGATCTGACAAGCCTTCGCGCAGCCTATGAGGCCGGCCACAGCCCGCTCGAGATCATCGAGACGGTCATTGCCCGGCGGGCCGCCTCTAAGGATCCGGCAATCTTCATCACATCGACGCCTGATGAGGCGTTGCGGTCCGAAGCTCGAGCCCTGATGGAGCGTGCGCCGCAGCCGAACAGCCTGCCGCTTTGGGGCATTCCCTTCGCCGTCAAGGACAATATCGACGTGGCGGGACTGCCAACGACAGCCGCCTGCCCGGCCTTCACCTATCATCCCGAGAAGGATGCAACTGTCGTTGCTAGATTGCGGGCAGCCGGCGCGATCGTGATCGGAAAGACCAATCTCGACCAGTTTGCGACCGGTCTCAACGGCACGCGCTCACCCTATGGCGCGCCGCGTTCGGTCTTTGACGCCGACTATATTTCGGGCGGCTCGAGCTCCGGTTCGGCGGTGACGGTGGCCTCCGGCCTCGCCACCTTCGCGCTCGGCACGGATACGGCCGGTTCCGGCCGCGTGCCGGCCGCTTTCAACAATCTCGTCGGCATCAAGCCGACGCCGGGCCTGCTGCCGAATACGGGCGCGGTGCCCGCCTGCAAGAGCGTCGATTGCATCACGATCTTCGCGCCGACCGTTGGTGACGGGGTCGCGATCCGCAAGATCGCTGAGGGCTTTGATGCTGCCGATGCCTTTTCGCGGCGTGCCAAGCCCGCCACCCTGCCGGGCACGGGCCTGCGCGTCGGCGTTCTCGCAGGTGCGGAACGCGAGTTCTTCGGCGATACCGATGTTGAGGCGCTTTACGATCAGGCGATCGAGCGTCTGAAGGCACTCGGCGCTACTATCGTTCCGTTCGACTATGTTCCGTTCCGCGAGGCAGCTGCGCTTCTGTATGACGGCCCCTGGGTTGCCGAGCGTCTGGCAGCTGTCGAGGACTTTCTGGCCAGCAATGCCGCCGATTTCGATCCGACGGTTCGCAAGATCATCGAAGGTGCGAAAGGCAAGACAGCAGTTGAGGCTTTCAACGGCCGATACAAGCTCGAAGAGCTCAGGCGCAAGACGGAAGCCGAATGGGCAAAAGCGGATATCCTGTTGCTGCCGACGGCCCCGACGACCTTCAAGGTTGCCGACATGCAGGCCGATCCGATCGTTCTCAACGGCCGACTGGGTCGCTATACGAATTTCGTCAACCTGCTCGATTGCGCGGCCATCGCCGTCCCTGCTGGCTTCGGCAGCAATGGTCTGCCTGGTGGCGTGACGCTGATTGCGCCGGCTTTCACCGATGATGCGCTGGCCCCGCTTGCCGACGCACTACATCGTGCTGCTGCTGCCGGCATGGGGATTGATCGCGGTGCGGCCGTCCCCGAGCCGAGCCGTGTCGCCTTGCCGTCAGACAATACCATCGCCATCGCGGTGGTCGGTGCGCATTTGACGGGCATGCCGCTCAATCACGAGCTGACAACATTGGGCGGCACGTTGGTAAAGGCCTGCCGCACCACAGGCGACTATCGCCTTTTCGTGCTGCCGAATACCGTGCCCCAAAAGCCTGGCCTCATTCGCGAACCGGGCTATGACGGGCGTGGCCTGGAGGTTGAGGTCTGGGCGCTGCCGCCTGATGGATTCGGCCGTTTTGTCGCCAAGATCCCAGCACCCCTCGGCATCGGCAAGGTCACGCTGGAGGACGGATCGAGCGTATCGTGCTTCCTCTGCGAATCCCATGCGGTGATGAATGCGGAAGAGATCACTGCACTCGGCGGTTGGCGCGGCTATATGCGCCGCACATCTGCCGCCTGATCCGGTGGGCGCGGCAATGAGATTCATACTTCGATTGCTGATGAACGGACTGGTTGCGCGGACGAACGCAATACAGGGACGACCGATACAAACCGCCAGCCGCAACGATGATGGACCCCGCGCCGGCGGCCAACAACGTTAGTCTGGGTCCCAAGACACGCAGTCGGCGCGAGAGATGGCGCCTACTCTCCATTCCCTGCAATGCGACGGCCGGCGGCGCACGCGAGCCGATCGGCCTGACGATGGCGTTCGCGGAAACGCCCGTCTGTTTGCATCAATCCGGCCCAACCGGGCTGATCAGTCCGGCCAGGCGTAAATCGCTGCTGGGCGAGCGACGCCCTTGAGCGCAAACGTGCCCGCTTTCTCGAAGCGACCCGGCGCCTGAACGACGAAATCGGCGGATGCCAGCAGGCTATAGCCGATCTCGTCGGCCAGCTTCTCCATGCGTGCCGTCTCGTTGACCGCTCTGCCAATGGCAGTGAAGTCAAGCCGACGGACCGCGCCGACATTCCCGTAGAACACTTCGCCGACGTGAAGGACGATATCGACGAGAAGCTCCGGCTCTCCCGCGTCTGCTCGCCTGCGATTGACATCAGCATTGGCGCCCATGGCTGCTCGCGCCGCCGACAGAGCGCGGCCGCATGCCTCGGCCGGGTTGTCGATATCGGCAGGGAATATGGCAAGCAGACTGTCGCCCATGAACTTCAGTATCTCACCGCCCTCCTGCTCGACCGGAGCGCCGATCGCCTGGAAGTGCTCATTGAGCCAGGCAACGATGCGTTCGGGTTGATGCTTTTCATTGAGCGAAGTGAAGTTCTTGAGATCGGCAAACAGGATTGCGGCATAGATCGCGGTCCCGTCGCCGCGCCTGATATGACCGTTGAGGATACGCCCGCTGGTCCGTGCGCCCGTATAAACAGCCAGAACATCGCTCGCAATCCGTGTGGTCGCGATGCGGCAGCACGCGAGTGACAACGCCGGCACCAATCTATCCAGATCTGCGATCAACCTGTCCGAAAAGCCGTCGGGGTCATCAACGGCGATCGAGAAACTGACGCCCGCCAATGCCGTATCGCCAGGGAATGAAACGAGCTTCATCAGATAATCGGTGGCTCCGAGTTCAGCCAACTCTGTCAGCAACGGAATCGGCGGAGCATCCAATCCCGGCGGCAATCGCCATCGGGCATATTGCAGATTGTTTTCCAAGAGGTAGAAGATGGGAGAGCGCCGGAACAATTCCTGCCCCGCTTCATCATGCCCTTGAACTTCCGTCGAGAAGCCGGAAGAACGATACCAGGCGACCGAAAATCCCCGCTGCAGAGGATCGATCGACGGCATCGCTATAGACGCACGCAGGATCGGATATCCGAGATCCGTCAGTCGTTCTACGACGCCCTGCAAAATGGTCTCGATGGAGTCCGCCGAGAGTCCTTCGGCAATGATCCAGTCGATCAGGTCTTGCAAACGCGGCATAGTCACGGTCCCTCTGGCCTCCAGATTTGATGGAGGTCTGTCGTTCTACCGCAATTTCGTCCGCGGTCCATCGCGGCAGCAGATAAGCTCCGTTGCAAAAATCTTCAACGCTCGCATTAGTCGATGGAACAAAATCGGCGCTGCTGCGTATCCTCTCACTGGGACGCACAAAAACCTGTTATCGCTCTAACAAGAAGCACAACCCCACTTCGAGGAAGGAAAGGAATGTGTCTATGACCGCACGGATTGCTGAAGTTGTGCCGCATGACGATCACGTGGTTACGGCCAAAGAGGCCCTTGAGGGACTATATCTTAGGCTTGAAATGGAGGCGGAGGTTCGGCTCGTTGCCGCGGCATTGCGCGCGGGTTGGACGGCGGACGAAGCGCTTGACGCGATCGACCAGCTTCGAGCCGACGATACGAAGCACTGAGCGCTCCCGGCGCCGCCAATTTGCAGACCGTGGCAGCGATGAAAGCTGGCAGCCGCGGCCTAGAGGCGTTATCAGACGGCGACCAGATGTCCCGGCGATACCTCGCGATAGTCGAGCGGTTTGATACTGTAATCGATTGGGCGGATCGGGCTCTTGATCTCGTCATTGGCGACGGCCCGCTTCTCGCGGCGGCGATCAGGGTCGGGAACGGGTACCGCCGCCATCAGCTTTTTTGTATAGGCATGCTGCGGGTTGCCGAAAACGGCAGCCCGTGGGCCGATTTCGACGATTTCGCCGAGATACATGACGGCCACGCGATGACTGACACGTTCGACGACGGCCATGTCATGAGAAATAAACAGGAATGCAAGGTTGAGGCTCTGCTGCAGGTCCAGCATCAGATTGATGACCTGCGCTTTGATCGAGACATCCAGCGCCGAAACACTTTCATCCGCCACGATGACCTTCGGCTCTAGTGCGAGTGCACGCGCAATACAGATGCGCTGGCGCTGTCCGCCAGAAAATTCATGCGGGAAGCGTGAGCCCATGTCGGGCGTCAGGCCGACTTTGACGAGGAGGTCTGCGACGCGCTCCCTTGCCTGTTTTGCGGTCCCCATCCTGTGTTCCAGATAAGGCTCGGCAATGGCGTCGCCGACGCGAATGCGCGGATTGAGGCTGGCGAAGGGGTCCTGGAAGATCATCTGCACCGTTTTGCGCATCTCGCGCATGCCCGCCTTATCGAGCGCCAAGACGTCCTTGCCGTCGGCGATGACGGAACCGCTCTGAGCATCGATCAAACGCATGATCGCACGCCCGGTCGTGGATTTGCCGCAGCCGGACTCGCCGACAAGGGACAGTGTCTCGCCGGCATGAAGGTCGAAGGAGACGTTCTCGACCGCATGGACGCGACCAGTCAACTTGCCGAACATGCCAGAATGAATGTCGAAGCGTTTGGTGAGGTTCTTCACCTCGAGCACCGGGCGCGCAGCCGCGGCGACCGTATCAGCGGTCTCGACCGGAATGTCTGATTCTCCCGTTGCCGTATTGACGACGGGAAAGCGAAGCGGCCGCTCGTAACCCTGCATGGAACCGAGTACCGGCACAGCCGACAGAAGCGCTCTGGTATAGGGATGTTTGCCGCGATGGAAGATATCGGCGGTCGCTCCCGTCTCCACCTGTTCGCCGCGATACATGACGACGGTCCGGTCGGCGATCTCGGCCACGACACCCATGTCATGCGTGATAAAGAGAACCGAGGTCCCCTCTTCCTCCTGCAGCATCTTGATCAGATCGAGGATCTGGCCCTGGATCGTAACGTCGAGCGCCGTCGTCGGCTCGTCGGCGATCAAAAGCTTCGGCCGTGAGGCAAGCGCCATGGCGATCATGACGCGCTGGCGCATGCCGCCGGAGAAGCGATGGGGATATTCGTCGAAGCGCGATGCTGCCGAAGGAATACGCACCTTTTCGAGCAGGCGAACGGTTTCCGCACGCGCTTCGGTCTTCGACATCGACCGGTGGCAGAGCAAGGCCTCGGAAATCTGGTCGCCGATCGTGAAGAGCGGATTGAGGCTCGTCATCGGCTCCTGGAAGATCATCGCAACGTCATTGCCGCGGACCTTGCGCATCTGGTCCTCGGGCAGGGCGAGAAGATCACGCCCGCCAAGCATGATCTTGCCTTCAATGCGGCTCGAATCCGCCTGCAGAAGGCGCATGATCGACAGCGAGGTCACGCTCTTGCCGGAGCCGCTCTCGCCGACAATGGCAACCGTTTCGCCCGGAGCGACATCGAAGGAGGCATTGCGAACGACGGGCTTCCAGGCGCCATCGACCAGAAACGATGTCGTCAGATTCTGGACGGAGAGAACGGGCTCTGCCGTTACGATGGATTGTGCCTGAATGCCTGTCATGATCGCTTCCTCAGAATTCGCGCCTTTGGTCTCGTATCAATCCGGCCACTTCAGAACGCCTTCAAAGCGGCGCTTGCTGCGGTTTTCGATGGGCGTTGCGATGATCTCGTTGGAGGCACGTGCCTTGTCGAGTTCCTCGGCCAGACGGCTGGCAACCATCTTCTCCTGGCCCGGATGCAGATTGCACGGATCAAGATAGAAGTAGCGGTGCTCGACTTCGTGGTCGCGCACGATGATCGGCGGAGAACCACGGCCGAGCGCATCGGCGAGGTCCCAGGCGGTGATATGGGCCTCATCGGTATCGATGATAACGCGCATGCGATCGAGCGGGTTGTTGGTCGGATCCGGCTCGATCAATGCAATTACGCCGGGGCGGCCATCGAGTGTCTGTTTCCAGAGGTTGAGATAGCTCGTTTCACGCTCACGGATGCCGGCATGGTCACGCTTATCCCAGGCCTCAAGTGCTGCCATGACGCCGAAGATGCTTTCCTTGCCGACCTTCATGCCACGGCCGATGCCCATATTCTGCAGGAAGGCGTTGCGCACCAGTTCCTTCTTGCCGGCAACGATGCCCGAGGTCGGACCGCCCAGGAACTTGTGACCGGAATAGAGCGCCACATCGGCCCCCTGTTCCAGGAAAATGCGCAGGTCATATTCCGAGGCTGCGTCGACGATGACGGGAACGCTCTTTGCGTGGGCGATCTCGACGAATTCCTTGAGGTTCAGCAGACCATAATCCACGACATGGTGCGAAACCACATAGACGGCTGCCGCGGTCTTTTCTGTAATCGCATGCTCCATGTGGAAGCGGTGCGTAGAGGTTGCCTGACCAACCAGCACGACCTTGCCGCCGGCAAGGCGGATCGCCTGATCGACCGGCGCGCCATAGCTGACGACGTGGCCCATCTGGACGAGAACTTCGTTCTTCTCCGGAACGACATCCGGCAGCTTCTCGATGGCGAGAAGATTATTGCCGGTAATCGCGCCCGCGACAGCAAGCGATATGCCGGCCGAGCAGGAGGCGGTGACGAAACCCGCTTCGCCGCCGGTCAGCCGCGCAATGATCGCACTTGCCTTGCGCTGCAGATCGTTGATCTCGACGAACTGCGGCAGGATCGACGACATGGCGGCAATCGCCTCGGGGACGACGATCGAAGCGCCGAGGCTGGTCATCGTGCCGGAAACGTTGATGACTGGCCGAAGGCCGATCGATGTGCGGATGTCCTCAGACATGGATGTCTCCAATTTCAAACTGTTAGGCCCGAGCAATCATGCTCAGCCTCGTTAATCCCTGAGCGCAACGATAGCCTCGATTTCGACGGTGATATTTCCCGGCAGCGATCCGAACCCGACGGCCGAGCGCGCATGCTGCCCGATCTCCTCACCGAAGACATCGATCAAAAGATCCGAGCAGCCGTTGATGACGGCGGGATGGTCGACGAAGTGTGGCACGGCATTGACCATGCCGAGCAGCTTGACGACACGCTTGACGCGGCCGAGATCGCCCAGCGCCTCATGCATGACGGAAAGTAGATTGATGCCAGTGAGCCTTGCATGCGTGTAGGCGGCTTCGATGCCGACCTCGGCGCCGACCTTGCCTGCATGCATGAAGCCGTCGGCCTCACGCGGCCCCTGCCCCGACAGGTAGAGCATGTTGCCCTCCTGCACGTGGGTGACGAAATTGGCGATCGGCGGCGGTGAAGCCGGAAGTTTTATGCCGAGCGCGGCAAGCCGCTCATAAGGCGACGTGCCGATAGTGCCGGCGGTGGCGGAAGACTGGTTCACGCGAACTCCTGTCATGCGATTTTCTTTTATGCTTCGGTCTTACCGGTAGGAATAACCGTGGCTATGGCGCACCAGCTTGCGGGCGCGCGGCACATAACGGCTGGAGGTATAGGCCTCGTTGCCGATGACTGCATGCCGCGGCTCGAAGAGCTTCTTGAGGACCGACACGTCGCCATTGGAATCGGTGGCTTCGAGATCGGAATCGACGAGATCGAAAACGGTGAACTCGGCCTGAGCGCCAACCGAAAGGCGGTTGTCCATCGACAGCTTGATGACCGATGCCGGTGCATGGGTCACCGCATTGATCACCTTGTCAAAGGGCATGCCGACCGAGAGTAGCTTCGACATCGTCGTTGCCAGATCCCACACCGGGAAGTTCATCGAATGACCGTGCAGGTCGGTCGAGATCGAATACGGCAGGAGACCGCGGGCAATCGCTGCCTCCGCCACCTTGAAGGAGAAGGAAGCGCCGCCATGGCCAATGTCGAGGCGGATGCCTTCGGATGCGCAGCGTTCGGCAAGATTGAAGAGATCCTCGTCCTCCATGATGCTGGAGCCTGCCTTGCCGTTGAAGCAGTGGGTGACGACATCGCCAGGCCCAAGAATTTCCAGCACTTCGTCATAGAGCGCCGGCGGCTCGCCGACATGCACCATCATCGGCACCTTGAGGATTTTCGCGATCTTCTTGCCGAGCTTGACGGGCGTGACACCCCAGGAGCCGGTGATCACATGGCTGGCGCGCACCTTGATGCCGACGATGTGCTCACTGTTTTCGGCATAACATTCGAGGATGCGATCAAGGTCGATATCTCTGATGTCGCGCAGTTCCGCGACACGGTTACATGCGACCAGTCCGATGGAGCCGAGATTGAGGAAAGCCTTGATGCGTTCCTTCGACGGCTCGATGATATATTCACGGAACCCGTGGAAGTTGGCCTCACCGGCGGAACCGGCATCGACCAATGTCGTCACGCCCCGTTCGACGCCGCATTCGGACGGACGGATCGAGATATCGGTACCACCGTGCCAGATATGGACATGCAGGTCGACCCAGCCTGGCGAGACGAAGGCACCATTGCCGTCAACGCGTGTTACGTCATCGGCCACGGCCAGGGACGGGCCGAGCCTGGCGATCTTGCCATCCGCATCGACCAGAATGTCTATCGCCCCTTCAGGCGTACCAGCACCAAAGCCAACGGGCTTCACGTTGGTGAGAAGGAGCGGCTTGCCCGCTGTTCCACCGGTCATTTAGAGGTCCTTTCGAAGTTTGGGATCGAGCATGTCGCGCAGACCGTCACCGACCATCTGGAGCGAAAGCACGGAGAGAATGATGGCGACGCCGGGAAACAGCGTCATCCAGTCGRCCTGCCCGATATATTGCCGGCCGGCGGCAATCATCGTGCCCCAGGTCGGAATTTCCGGGCTGACCCCGAGGCCAAGGAAAGACAGGCCAGCTTCGGCGAGCATGGCGCTCGCAAAGAGGAAAGTCGACTGCACCATGATCGGCGAGAGCAAGTTCCTCAGCACATGGCGCGTCATGATATGGAAAGTCGAAATACCGAGCGCCTGCGCCGCCTCGACATAGGGCAATTCGCGGATGACGAGGGTCGAGGCGCGGACGATGCGGGCAAGGCGCGGCGCATAGACAATCGACAGCGCGATGATGACGGTCGTCAGCGACGGGCCGAGAGCCGCGACAAGCGCAATCGCCAGCAGGATATCCGGGAAGGCCATCATCGCATCGATCAGGCGGGCGATCGGCGTGTCGAGGTTCTTGAAAAAGCCGGCAAGCAGCCCGAGCGTCACCCCGATCACCGCCGAAAGTGCGACGACCGCGACACCCACGAGCAGCGACAGGCGGCCGGCAAAAATGGTGCGCGACAGCACATCCCGGCCGAATTCGTCAGTCCCGAAGAAGTATGTGCCGCTCGGGGGTTTCAACCGGTTGACGATCGAAAGCTTGGACGGCGAATAGGGCGTCACCCATGGCGCCAGGATCGCCAGCAACACGAAAACCGCGAGGATGAGCAGGCCGAAGGCGACCGTTTTGCGCTTCAGAAGGCGGCGGATGAATTTACGGCCTTCGCTTTCGGCCGGTTTGATCGCGATATCCGTCATCAGTAGCGCACCCTCGGATCGACGAGCAGATAGAGCATGTCGATCGCAAAATTGATCAGGACGTAGAGGGCCGCAATCACCAGAAGCGCACCTTGAATGACCGGATAGTCCCGGCGCAGGACGGCTGACACGACGAGATTGCCGACACCCGGGAGACCGAAGACGGTCTCGGTCACCACCGCGCCTGAGATCAGCACCGCGGCGGTGAGACCGAGAACTGTAAGGATCGGGATCAACGCATTCTTCAGGGCATGCTTGAGGATGACCCGGCGTTCGATCAGGCCCTTGGCACGGGCGGTGCGGATGTAATCGTCGCCGAGCACATCGAGCATCGAGGCGCGCGTGAAGCGCAGGATGAGCGCCGAGGAGACGATGCCGAGCGCAAAGGCTGGCAGCGTCAGGTGATACATGCGATCGAGGAATGTCGAGCCAGGCCCGCCATATCCGGAGACGGGAAACAGACCGAAACGCACGGCAAAAATCTGCATGAGGATGAGACCGAGCCAGAAGCTCGGAATGCTGGCGGCAAACATCGCAAGCGTCGTTGCCGCCTGATCGATGAAGGAGCCACGGCGATAGGCGGCATAGATGCCGATCGGCAGCGCGATGATGCCGGCGATAACAAGCGAGAAGATCGTCAAGAAGAAGGTCGGTTCAGCGCGATCGAGCAGCGCTGACGTCACCGGCATATTGAGGAAGATCGACTGCCCAAGATCACCCTTCAGCAACTGGCCGATATAATAGAGATATTGCACGCCGATCGACCGATCCAGACCAAGGTTGGCCCTGAGATCTGCGATATCCTGCGAGGTCGCATCGGGGCCGAGCATGACGGCGGCTGGATCACCGGGCGTGACGCGCACGATGACGAAGACGATCGTGACGACGAGGAACATCACGACGATCATGCCAAGCAGGCGCTGAAAAATGTAACGTATCATGAGGTCTGCCTCGGTGCCGGGCGGGCCGATGGAAAAAGGATACCGGCGCGAGTGCACCGGTATCCCGCGATGGAGAGCGTTACTTCTTGACCGATGCGTTCCAGAAGTACGGCCACGGAGCCGGGTCGACGCCTTCGAGCTTGGTCGATTTTGCTGATACGGCGTTGAAATCGCCGATCTTCATGTAGGGCACTTCGTCGTACATGGCCTTCTGAACATTGGCCCAAAGTGCCACGCGCTTCTGCGGGTCGACTTCGGAGGTGAAGGCATCGACGACGGTCTTGCGGGCCGGCGTGTCCCACCAGCCAGGCGAGCTCGGAGACAACGAACCGATCAGCGCCGGCTCCGGCAGGAAGGGGCTGTGAGTGATGTAGATATCCCAGAGCTTCGGATCGGTACGGCGCTGCGTCAGCGTCGCCCAGTCGACAACCTGCAGGTCGACGGCGAAACCGGCAGCCTTCAGATATTCGGCAGCGACCTGCGCCATCTTGTAATGGAATTCATACTGGCGGCTGGTCAGAATACGGATCGGCTCGCCATTGTAGCCGGCCGTTTTTGCTGCCGCGGCGGCACCTTCAGAATCGGCGACATTATAATTGCCCTCGACACCGGCATCCGTATTCCAGCTGTAAGGCTTCGGATAGATATCGCCGTCGAGCGTGTAAAAATCCGTGCTGCCGAAAGCGGCGGCAAGCATGTCTTCCATGCTGAGCGCCTGGCGGATCGCCTTGCGGACCTCAACGTTCTTGGCAAGCCCTTCCTTCGTGTTGAAGACGAAGACCGGATAGCCGAAAGGCTTCAGGATGACCGGCTGCGAAGCGCTCGACGCCTTCAATTTATCGAAGGATTCGACCGGGATCGAGTCGACGTAATCGTACTGGCCGGAAACGGCGGCCTCGACGCGGGTGTTGGCATCAGGAACCGGCACGAAGCGGATTTCATCGAGATACTGGTGGCGGGCGCCGCCATAACCGTCGCTCTCGCCATCCCGTGACTTATAGCCATCGAAACGGACGAGCTGGATATATTGGTCTGCCTTGCGCTCCTTCAGCATATAGGGACCGGTGCCGATGAATTCCTTCATCGGTTCATCCTGCTTTTCGGCGGGAATGATGATGGCTGCGGAGTTGTTGAAGGCGAGCAGCGAAGTCAGCGGCGCATAGGGCTGTTTCAGCGCGATCTTGACGGTCGCCGGATCCACCGCAGTAATGGAGTCGATGAAGCTCGCAACCTGCTTCCCGCGCGAGGCGATTTTCATCCAGCGGCCTAGCGAGGCAACGACGTCTTCCGAGGTCATGTCGGAGTTATCGTGAAACTTGATGCCGGTGCGCAGCTTGATCGTATAGGTCTTACCGTCCGCACTGATTTCCGGCAGGCTTTCAGCCAGAAGCGGCGTAACATTCCACTTCTTGTCGAAAGTGTAGAGCGTTTCGAAAATGTGCTGCGTGACGATACCGACGAGGTCGGCGGTCGAGGACATCGGGTCAAGCGTCGGCGGCTCACCGATCGTCGCGACGTTGATCACGCCACCCTTTTCCTGAGCCATCAAAGTTGTTGGCAAAGCGACTAACGCCGTGCCGAGAAGGAATGCGACCAGTGTCTTCATTTCATGCTCCCGTTTTAATGTTCCACAATTATGTTATGTCGATTTTTATAATAGAATAGCGACGCAAGTGGTCCTGTCAATCAGGAAAGTGGCTCCATCGTTGGAAATGAACAGATGCAAGCGACCGCGATCGTTTTCGATTTTCCAATGGTTGCGCGAATGTCTAATCAAATTGTAATTAGTGATTGAAAAAGGAGAGCGGTTTCTCCGATTTGAGAAGTAGGTTGCTCTGCCTGCGCTGGCATGGTCACCGGTTAGTGACGCACAACAAGAGCCCGTCACCAGTTGTCATTCGCCCGATAGGGCTACCTGCCTCCAGTTCTAGCGACGTGGAACATGGATAAGGCTGCGCCGGCTCTCTAGATCGAGGAAAAGGGCCTTAAAGTTTCAATCTAGAATTAAGTCCGATTTGGAAAGCATATCCTCGGTTTCTTTAACTACTTCGCATGAGGTAGACCACATCAGACTAAAGTCCGTGTTCTGCACCGCACAAAAAAGCTAAAACGCGACCGTGTTGCTTTTAGTCGAGGACATTGTAGGTGCGTTGAAAGCGGTCCTCCAAAACGGTCCATTAGATGGAGTTCACTCCGCTAGCGCTCGGACTGCATTTGGAAGCGCGGCAACAAATCGAAGGAGACCTCCCTTATCTGGGGCAGATGAATCGTTGCGGCCTGCGCGACGACGCTTGGCTATGCTTTCCAGCCGGGGGATCTCTGTGCAGATTTACTACCATTATCGACATTATTCAAAGTTCTTAACGCTAAATTCCCAAAATGGACCGGAGTTATTGACGATCTTAGATCGTAGCATTCGCATATAAGCAAAACGAAACATTCGATCCGCAGGAGAAGTCATGAAGAAAGTGCTTGTAGCAGGCGGAGCCGGTTTTCTCGGATCCCATTTGTGCGATAGGCTTTTAAATCGCACCGACATCGAAAAGCTGGTCGTCGTTGACAATCTTTGGACCGGTCTTGAGGCCAATATTTCCCATATTAGGGATCCGCGCTTCCATTTCGTGCGATCGGACGTGGAAGAGCTTCAGACGTCGGACAAATTTGACGAAGTTTACCATCTTGCTTCTCCGGCCTCGCCGCCCTGGTACATGAAGGAACCCAAGAGAACCATTTCGGCAAATCTCATCGGAGCGTACCGTCTTCTGGACCTTCTGAAAARGGGAGGCCGCTTCTGTTTCACCTCTTCCTCGGAAGTTTATGGTGATCCTCTCATCTCGCCGCAGCCGGAATCTTACAAGGGCCAGGTCGATTGCACCGGGCCACGCTCATCCTATGACGAAAGCAAACGCTGCACGGAGTCCCTGCTGTTCGAAATGCAGCGTACGCAAGGGCTGGACGTCAAAATTGTTCGCCCCTTCAACGTCTATGGACCAAGGACGCGGCCGGACGACGGTCGGGCCGTCTCCAACTTTGTAGCCCAGGCTCTCACAGGCCGCCCCATTACGGTATTCGGAGATGGCTTGCAGTCCCGAAGCTGGGGTTATGTCGATGACATCATCGATGGTTTTGCGCGTTACTTCTGGATGAACGAGACGGATTACAGAGGCCCGCTCAATGTCGGCAACGATCGGGAAATCTCCGTCCTCGAAGTAGCCCAATATGTCTCGCGCCTGATGGGCGGGATTCCGATCGTCTTCGAACCTTCGCCGCCGCATGACCCGACAAACAGACGGCCGGATTTGACGAATGCAAACTACGTGATGCCCGAATGGTCGTGCGCGATCAGCTACGAGGAAGGCGTCGCAAAAACTTTGGACTGGTTCAGGCAGGAGATGAAAATTACTGCCGCAGAGGCTGCGGCTGCTCCGTCTGAGACGCGCCGGCTGGCCAAGGCAGGACGTTAACCAGTTCCCCGGCATCTGGCGCAGAGTGTGGTAATGAGTGACGCCGTCCCGCGTGACATGAAAGACAATGTCTTTCCTGTGCCCATCCAGTACCTGGATCTTTTGGATGACGTCCGTGCGGATGCGCGGGCGGTCGCTGCCGGCTTGGTCGTCTTCACCTCCGACGGCCTTCCCGTCGGTCAGGCCTTTATCAAAGGGCCAGAAGACCTGACCGAACTGGCAGCACACACCGTACTGCCAGAGACCACTGAACACGCCCGGACTGTAATGCAGACGCCAATCAGGAACCGCGACGTCAGCCTCCTGATCTGCACCAAGGACCGGCCGGATGAACTGGCCAGATGTCTCGCATCGATCCCGAACCAGTCTCTGCCGCCGGTTGAGGTCATCGTCGTCGACAACGCCTCAGCCGACGACGGCACGCGCCGCGTCGTGGAGGCGGCCGGCGCGACTTATGTGCGTGAGGACAGAATAGGCCTGGACTTCGCTCGCAATGCGGCCGTCCGCGCGGCAAGTACCGAGTTCGTGGCCTTCACGGATGACGACGTGGTCCTGCATGAACGCTGGCTAGAAAACCTGATGAAGGCCTTTGACCGGCCCGAGATCGGATGCGTTACCGGCCTTGTCCTTCCCGGAGAGCTTTCCACGCCCGCGCAACTGATCTTCGAAACCCATTGGGGATTTGGCAGAGGCTATAAGCGCCTGGATTTCGGTCCGGACTTCTATCGCCAGAGCGCACCATACGGGGCGCCTGCCTGGCTGATCGGCGCTGGCGCAAGCCAGGCGTTCCGCCGTCAGGTGTTCAACGATATCGGATTGTTCGACGTCCGGCTGGATATGGGCGCGGCGGGGTGCTCGGGCGATTCCGAATTCTGGAATCGACTTCTGCATCACGGTCGCACCTGCCGCTACGAGCCAACGGCGGTTTCCTGGCATTTCCATCGCAAGGAGATGAAAGGGCTCGCCAAGCAGATCCGCCAATATATGAGTGGCCATGTGGCTGCCTTGCTGGTCCAGTACCAGAACACCGGAAACCGGGGAAATCTGCGGCGCATCCTCGTCGCCCTGCCACGATACTATTTTCGAAAGTTGAGGAAACGGCTGCCCAAGGGAGCGACCTCGGATGACTTCTTTCTCAAGGAGGAAATGCTGGGATGCGTCAACGGCGCCTGGTATGTCCTGCGCCGCTGGAAGATGCCGGCATGGTAACAGTATCAAAGCCTGTCATATCGTTCCTGATCCCCGCATATAACGCGGCGGAAACTCTGGCCGACTGCTTGGGCAGCTTGCAGAGACAGTCGGTATCAAACTGGCAGGCAGTGGTCGTCGACGACGGTTCGAAAGACGATACCTGGAATGTGCTCGAAGGCCTGGCGAAATCGGACAGCCGGATCCTGGTCCATCGTCAGGCGAATGGCGGCGCATCCGCAGCGCGCAACGCAGCCGCCCGTTTTGCGACCGCTCCTCTGCTGTGCATGCTCGACGCCGACGACTGGCTGGATCCTGCATTCATTCAGAACATGCTACCGGTCGCCGCCGATGGTCTGAAACCGGTCATTGCCTATTGCAGCTATCGCCGCGTCACGCCAGACGGCCGGAAGCTAGGCATCGAGACACCTCCCGATCTCACAGGAGACAGGGCAAAGCGGGAATTCTCGTCGTTCTGTGCTCTAGCGATTCATGCAGTGGTCTTTCCCAAAGACCTTTTCGTCAGCATGGGCGGTTTGGATGTCGAACTGCAAACTTGCGAGGAATGGGATCTCTGGCTCCGCATGGCATTTGCGGGAGCTGCGTTCCGACAGGTCGAGGGGTGCTTTGCCTTCTATCGCATGAAGACCGGTTCTCTCTCCAGAAATCCGTTCAAAACGGTGAGGGATGCAATCCGCGTTACCACCAGCGCGCAAGAGCTGCGCTTGAAAGAGGGACTTTCGCAGTCCGATGAGGATGCCCAATGGACCGCACCTGCGCTCGGTCAATTGCGCATGCTTGCCTGGGCCGCTTCCGTCAACCTGTGCACGGGAACCGATCTTGCCGAGCTGGCGAAACTTCTTCCCCAATTCCCGAATGCCTCGGGCTACGAGAGCTTCCTGGCCGAGGTGATATTGCACGGGTTGAAGGTCGGCCAGGAAGTTGAACGTGATTCCGATCTTATCGCGTTGCTTGAGCGCTGGAAGCCAGCGTTCCTCGACCTTGTACAATTGCTTGAGCGGCACTCTCTTCCCGGAACCGGACGCCGGATAGAAGAGCTCACTGTCTGGCCGATCTCTGCGGCTGACCGGTCTCGCTCCTTCGCGCTCGGCCATCTGCAGGTGGTGGCAACCGACATCGGCAAGCTAGCCTTGATCAGAAGGGCGGACGAGGCCGATACACTGCTGCTGCATCTCTATGCCGGTCGGCACCATGTCGGATCGCATGTCGCCGCCCTGTGGGGAGACTTATCCATCCGCGCCCAGGCCGATCTGATCATCAATGAACTAAAGACCGCAGATCGTTTGCCGACACCTTTGACATTTTCCTATGCGCGCACTTGGGCAACTGGAGCCATCCGCAATGCGAGGGTTTTCAGCAAAATTATGAGGCAGCGTCGCGGACGGCGAAGGCAACTCAACCATCTCTTCAAAACGATCCAGGTAACCGCACTCGTCGGGCCGGCAGCGAACGCGCGAGAGGATGATGCAGGCATGCCCGAGGCGAGCTCGCATTCCAAGCATCCACTCGTGGTAACTGTGTCCAGCGACGTGTCTCCTGACGTGGAAGACAAGCAAGCGTATCTATCCGAAGCAGCGACGAAGAAGGAATATTGGGAACGTTTTTTCGAGCGCCCGGACCCCTGGAACTATGTCTCAGTATACGAACAGGTCAAATACGAGCAGACGCTGAGCCTCATTCCTGATGGTGTCGGGAAGGCTCTGGAGCTCGCCTGCGCTGAAGGACTATTCACGATAAAACTCGCACAAAAGGTCGGTTTCGTGACGGCCGCCGACATTTCCAGCCGCGCGGTTGAAAGAGCAACCGCGAGATGCCGCGACCTTCCGAATGTGGAGCTTCGCGTCCTGGATTTCGTCGAAGGCGAACTTCCGCCCGAACAGGATCTCGTCGTTTGCTCGGAGGTCCTCTATTTCATCGACGATGAAGCGAGCCTCGAACAGGTGTGCCGGAAGATCGCCGCCGCCTTGACACCGGGGGGCTGCCTTGTCACGGCACACGCCCATCTCCGGCGCGACGAGCCCGACAGAACCGGTTTCGACTGGGACAATCCGTTTGGCATGGGGACGATCAAGAAGGTCCTGTCAAACCTGCCTGATCTTGTGCTTGAGGAAACGATCGAGACCGAGCTTTACGCAATCCATCGGTTCGCAAAGCGCAATACGGCAACGCCAGTCGTGCATATCGCGGCCCATGGCGTGCCTCTCGATGCGAACGTCGCCAAATACATTATCTGGGGACCGGCAGGCGTCGATCGCGAGGTCGCGTGGGCGAATGAGGTCGTGACCTCGATCCCGGTGCTCATGTATCACAGGGTCGCACTTGACGGTCCGGACTCGCTCCGTCGCTTCCGGGTGCCTCCGGAAACCTTCCGTCAACAGATGCAGTTCCTCCGGCGGCAGGGCTACTATGCGCTGACGGCCGAGAGCCTGACCAATCTGTTGCGTCAAGGCAAACCTATCCAGGGCCGACCCGTCGTTCTGACCTTTGACGACGCCTATCTCGATTTTCTCACTGATGCCTTTCCGATCCTGGCGGAAAACGGGTTCAGTGCAGACGTCTTCGTGGTGACGGATAAGGTGGGCGGCAGGTCGGATTGGGATGCCCGCTACGGGGATACGGCACCGCTGATGTCCTGGGGCGATATCCAGAGCCTGCACCGACAAGGCATCCGCTTCGGGTCTCATCTCGCGTCTCACAGGCCGGCAAGTTCGCTTGATAACGCGACATTGCTCGACGAGGCCGCTCTTTCGCGCGATGCACTGGAAAGCCGGCTCTGCGAGCCCGTGAGGTCCATCGCCCTACCCTTCGGCTCCATCGATTTCCGTGTTCCCGGCATCCTTGTTCGCGCGGGCTACGAGATCGGCTTTTCAACCAAGCCCGCGAGGACGAGCTTTGTTGACCACCCCTTGTCTCTGCCACGCCTCGAAGTTCGCGGCGACCTTCCTCTCAAGGCCTTTGCCGAAATGATGGGCCAACCCGACGCTTTCATCGGATAGCGCGCCATGAATGTCGATCCCCTCCCCTTGGTCACTGTTGTTATTCCGGCCTACAACGCGGCAAGGACGCTCGTAGATACACTTCGAAGCGTCTCGAGCCAGACCCACGAAAGCCTGGAAATCCTCGTGGTCGATGATGGCTCGCAGGATGGGACCTACGAACTGGCAATCGATTATCGGCTCCAGGATTCACGCGTCAGGGTCCTGAGGCAGGAAAACGGCGGTGTGGCTCGCGCCCGCAACGCGGCAATCGGCGAAGCGATCGGCAGTTACATTGCCCCCATCGATGCCGACGATCTCTGGCATCCGCGCAAAATCGAATTGCAACTCCGGGCGCTCGCAGGCCTTCCCGACGGGCGCGGCGTCGCCTACAACTGGTATGCGGCCATCGACGCGAATGGCGTGATTTTCGCTCATTCGAGCCCGGTTTTGTACAAGGGCGACGTCTTCGAAATCATGATACGGGAAAATTTTATCGGTAACGGCAGCACGCCGCTGATGCCGCGTGCGGATGTCCTGGCATGTGGTGGCTACGATCCGTCGCTGCGCGATCAGGATGCCGAAGGATGCGAAGACCAGAAGCTTTATTTGGCGCTGGCCGAAAGGCTGCCTTTCACCCCAGTCCCTGATTTTCTGACGGGATACCGTTTCACTCAGGGGAACATGTCGAGCAATGCCTGTCGCATGCTGAGATCACATGCCCTGGTGATGGCAGAGGTAAAAAAACGCCATCCGCATCTTGCCGCCGCCGCCGCCACCGCGGAATTCGATACGGCGCGATGGTATTTCCATAAGGCGCTTTCCAGCAAAGACCACGATCAGCTCAGAAAGCTCGCGCCGATGATTGCTGGGCGGTTCCCCGTGAGGCTTGCTAGGCATGGGGCCAGCCTTGTCTGGCACTCAGCCAAACGCCGGGCACGACGATTGGCAAGACGCCTGACGGGGAAGCGCCCTGCCCCGCAGGCCGCAGATACAATGGCCGTTATCGCCCTCTCCGAGAATGGCACCTCATTCCATGCTCGTTTTGAAACGGAAGCTGTTGGTCAGAGCGGCGTCTTAGCCAAACCACGCGGGAATGGCTTATGACAACGCAGCAAGACTCCGTATCCACCAAGTCGGCCAGACCCTTCAATTTGGTCATCGCAGCTCGATTCCGTGAGCTCCTGAAACTCGTGCCGTCGCTTCGGCTGAAGACGTCGGTAATGGTCGTGATCGGTATCCTGAGCGGCCTGATGGAAATGGTCGGGATCACCTTTCTGGTGAGCCTCGTTTTTGTTCTCGGCCAGCAAAGCCCCTCAACCGGCGTTGCGATCCCTGGGCTTCCGGCATTCTTCGGTGGGTTTGAAGCTGCGATATCGAAATCGATGCTAGTCGCCATCCTCGTCTGCGCGATCATCCTCAGGATCGTTCTTGGCTTCGCCAATTCGATCATCGCGAGCGCCGTCAGCCATCAAATCAGCGGCAGCATCCGCCATCGTCTCTATTCAAAAATCCTGACGATCCCATTTCAACGCTTTCAGCGCTACGAACGCAGCGATCTGATGAATGTCATCGCAACGGAGTCCTATGCGGTCGCTTCGGCTCACGCGAGCTTGGTACGCCTGGGTATCAATCTCGGGACCATCATCATCTTCGGTACCGGGATGCTCGTGATGGCATGGCCGATCGCCGTGCTCGGCCTTATTTTCGGTGTGGTCCATAATCTGACCCTTGGCCTGTTTGCCGAGACCTATCGGCGCACAGGCGCGGCCGCCATCTCGGCGATGGAGGACCTGACCCAATTAACCTGGACCACATTGCAGACCGTAAAGGCAGTGAAAAGCTTCGGCCTGGAAAAGCGCCACGAAAGCAGTTTCGATGCCCTTTCAACAGATGTCGGGAAAACCTGGTCCCATTCCGACAAGATGGGTGCGATAACCTCGCTTTTGAGCGAGGCGCTGACATTCGGCGTAGTCCTGACGATCATTCTGTCTTCGCAATTTCTGCCGGTGGATTTCCGTGCAGCCTTGTCGGCGACCATCCTCCTCTACAGGCTTCAACCATATATCAAGGAATTCGATTCCCAGATCCTTGGCCTGCATGCCCTGGAAGCCCCCTTGCAGAACGTTATGGCGGTAATTTCCGAGGCGGATGATGCGAGGCAGGTTGCCTGCGGAGAAAAGCTCAGACATCTGCAGCAGGAGATCGTTTTCCATGATGTTTCCTTCTCTTATGAAGGCAGCAGCGCTCCCGCCGTCAGCCATGTGAGCTTCTCCATCAAAACAGGAGAAACAACCGCACTGACGGGGCCAAGCGGCTCCGGCAAGACAACGATCCTCAACATGCTGCTCGATCTCATCCAGCCGAGCGAGGGGCGCATAACTCTCGATGGCCGGGATCTTTCAACCATCGAGCGACCGAGCTGGTTGCGACTGCTCTCCGTCTCGGGCCAGGACGTCGAGTTGATGGAAGGCACGGTTCTGGACAACATCCGGTTCCGCCGCGAAATTTCCGAGGAGGATGTCCGTTGGGCGGCGGATATGGCTTGCGCCACAGAATTCATCGAGAAACTGCCCGCCGGCTTCGACGAATGGCTGGGCGATGAGGCAATCAGGCTTTCTGGCGGCCAGCGGCAACGCATTGGCCTGGCGCGCGCACTCGCCGGTCGACCTGAAATATTGCTACTCGACGAAGCCACCAATGCGCTCGATGAGGCGACCGAAGCGCGGGTGCTTTCCCTCCTGCTTGGGGAATACCGGACTAGGACACTGATCATCGTCACTCACCGATCGTCTGTCGCCAGCCTGATGAAGCATCAGATCTGCCTCGTCCCGGCGGGGATATAAGGAAGAGCCGATGGACCGAGGTGATGCTTTTCACTCCACCCAACCGTTGGTTTCGGTGGTCATTCCAGCCTTCAACGCTTCCCGCTATATTGAGCGCACGCTTCGGTCCGCCATGGCCCAGACCTATGCTGCGCTGGAGATCATTGTTGTCGATGACGGCTCCACGGATGACACGGCAAAACTGGTTGAGCAGATAGCGATGACGGATTCACGGATCCGCCTCCTGTCCACACCAAACCATGGTGTCGCCGCCGCAAGAAATACTGGAATCGATGCATCATCAGGTCGATATGTGGCATTCCTCGATGCCGACGATCTCTGGCACTCGACGAAGATCGAGAAGCAGGTAGACGCTCTCATCCGCTTATCCCCGCGATGGGCCGCGGTCTATGTGCTGCATTATATCATCGATCAGGACGATGAGATCATCGGGCTCGGCGGCTCCAAGATCGCTAGGGGCTATATCTACGCCCGGCATCTGAATTTTAAATATGTAGGGAACGGAAGCGCGCTTCTCGTCCGGCGGGACGCTGCGCTTGAGATTGGCGGGTTTGATAGCTCATACGCTGCAGAAGATATCGGAGGCTGTGAAGACCTCGATTTCGAACTCAGGCTTGCCGCGCGTTATTGCATGGAAGTCGTCCCCGAACGCCTGGTGGGATACAGGAAATATCCCGGCAATATGTCGTCCAACCACGCGCGGATGGGTCGAGGTGTTTTGGAAGTAATCAAGCGCTCGATCATCGCAAATCCGCAGCTTCCGAGATACGCGGCCAGGAGTGCTATCGCGCTTACTCAAAAATATGCGTTCCGGCAGTACAGAAGGGCAAGGCACCTGCGTCTGTCCATCGTGACCGCCTGGGCGATTTTTCAAAACCCGCGGTTCATGCTCAGCTTCGCATGGCAGGCTTACCTGCTTGTAATGAAGCAACGCCGTGCTCCCAAGCCAGATATTGCGAATGGTCAGCGGCAATTGAAAAAATCGAAATTCGACGAGCAAATCTCGCTTTCGGTTGAAAGCCCCGAGGAGACCCCGCGATCACGCCACCATATGATGCGACTGACTGCGGCGGATGCCAAGCTCGGCTCAATCCGTGTGGGTGATGAGCACGTAGACATGCCCATCGCTGAAATCACCACGGGACCGCGTGACTTCTAATGCCCATCGGGCGGAACGTCGGCTTTGGGCGTGACATCCACGATGTTCTTGCGATGGAAGATGAAGAGGCCTGCCAGAACAATGATAACGGAGCCAATCAGAATCTGGCTGTCCGGCAATTCGCCGAAGAAAACATAGCCCAGCACGATTGCCCAGAGCAGCAGGCTGTATTGAAGCGGTGCAAGGAGGGAGGCCGGAGCGAGCTTCAGGGCGCGCGTGATCATCAAATGCGCGCTGCCCGCGACGACACCCAGCGCCAGCATCGCGATGAAGTCGAGGGAGGACATTGAACGCCAGTCGCCAATGCTCAGGATTAGACCGGTGACCAGGGCGCCGACTGTCTGCCATGTCACCAGCGTCGCATCGCTCGTTTGTCGCAACCGACGGCCGAGGATCAGTGTCAGCGCGAAGGACAGGCTGCCGATCAGACCGAAGATCGAGGGCCAGGATAACATTGCCGTTGAAGGTCTCAGGGCTACCAAGACCCCGACAAAGCCAATGATGACGGCTAACCAACGGCGCCAGCCGATCGTTTCGCCAAGGAAAAAATGCGACAGAGCGGCCACGTAGATAGGCCCGGCCATGTAGAAAGTCATGACGTCGGCGAGCGGAAGGTAGGCGACCGCGGCATAGAATAACGCAACATCCCCTGTCGTCAGGATGACTCGCAGGACCTGCAGAGGCACGCGCTCGACCTGAAACAACGTGCGAGGTCCTTGCCTGGCAATCATGGGAGCAAGGATGAGAAAGGAACCGAACGAACGTATCACCAGGACCTGACCGACCGCAAAGCTCGCCACCAGCCATTTGCCCATGGCGTCATTCAAGGAAAATAGGAGATCTCCGAGAAGCATCAGAAGCACGCCAAAGAGTACGGCGTTTCCTGCGGTGCGGCTGATGCTCAAATTCATGATTCGCCTCAATTGGTTAGGCATTCCGCCTGCCATAGAACTTCATCCTGGCGCCGTCGATCCTGGCAGACGATTTTCACGACAAATCTCTTATCATTCAGGGGAATTCGATGCCCTGTCCGGCACCGTCAACAGCATCGACGCCTGCGACACCGTCGTTAAAGTGATACTTTAAGAGCCGACGAAACAATCGGCATCAACTGTCGTCGCGATCACATTGAAAAGACTGCACACTTCTGCCCTTTCCCACATGATCGTCTTGTGGCAAAGGTGATATTCAACTCCTATAAAAGACACCATGAAGGCTATTTCAGGCACCAATCTCGAGCAGGCCAAGTCACACAACAGGCGTGTCGTGATCGAGGCTATCCGCACCAATGGTCCGCTGTCGCGCGCCGCAATCGCCCGCATGACAGCGCTGACGGCGCAGACGGTCTCGAACATCGTCGAGGAATTGCAGCGTTCCCACCTGCTCGTGCCCGCCAAAGCGCAGAAGCTTGCGCGCGGCCAACCGATCATCCCCTATTCGATCAACCCGCACGGTGCCTATTCCATCGGTCTCGAACTTGGCCGCCAGCGCGCCAGCGGTGTGCTGACTGATCTCTCCGGCGCCGTGTGTGCACGCATCGAGCGCCATGTCGAACATCCCGATCCCGAACAGGCCATGCCAGTCCTCGGGTCTATTGTCGAGGATCTGCAGCAGGCCTTCTCCTTCGACCGTAACAGGTTGCTCGGTGTCGGCATGGCCCTGCCCGGCCGTTATGCGGATGGCGGCGTCACCTCGCTGAGCCCACTGAACCTGCCCGGCTGGCAGGACTTCCCGGTTGGCTACGAACTGGAACGGCGCGTCAAGGTCCCGGTGCTCGTCGAGAATGACGCGACGGCGGCGGCTATTGGCGAACGCCTGCATGGTGTCGCCCGCGGCTTCAGCAGCTTCGTCTATCTCTTCCTTGCGGGTGGCGGCGGCATCGGCGCCGGGATGTTTCTCGATGGACACCTCTACAAGGGCAGCCGTCACAATGCCGGCGAGATCGGCCACATCATCGTCGAGCCGCACGGCCGGCTTTGCAGTTGCGGCAAGCGCGGGTGTCTCGACCGTTACGTTTCGCCGACCGTCGCTTATGAGGTTATGGGCATAACCAACGCGGATGAGCTTTCGCCCGACGATCTGGACGCGCTAATCGCCAGAAGCGGCGATGGCCTCGATACATGGTTGGATCAGGCCGTGCAGCCATTGCGACAGACTATCGATTTCCTCGAGCTTGCCTTCGATCCGCAGACAATTGTGCTCGGCGGCAGCATCTCGACCATGATGATGCGCCGGCTAGCCGAGCGGCTGGAGCCGTTGCACGTACCGATCGACCCCGCTGAAGAGAGAACCATTCCGCGTGTCATGATCGGCATGACCGGCAAGGATACAGCGATCCTCGGAGCGGCCGCCCTGCCGATCTTCTCGGAGACCAATCCGCGCTTCGACGTGTTGCAGAAGCCGGTCGGCTGATCTCCTCCTCGACCGAGAGGTGAAGATCAGCCGTCGCCGTCTCATCAATTGATCAGGACTGCTGCAGCCCGTAGAGCAGTGGCATCAGCCCTGCGAGTGCCTTGAACCGTTCCCAGGATTTCGCAGACGGCTTCGTCCAGCCCGTTTCGGCAAGTGCCGAAAGGCGCGGGAAGACGAGCCGGTCAAAGACGGCACGATCCGTCATCGGCTCGGACCAGATGCAGGCCTGGATACCGCGAAGCTTCTGCTTCTGAGTTTCAGTCCAGCCGCCCACCGGATCGAACGTATAGATCTTTTCGGCATCCGAGGTGCCGGCCCAGCTCGCACCCGGCTCGTCCCAATCCGGCCGCAGCGCCATGTCCAGATAATAGACCTGCCCAGGGCAGACGACGATCTCATAACCGCGATTGGCAAGCTCGGCGGCGACTTCAACATTGCGCCAGCTGCAAAGATAGCTCTTCGATTTGTCAATGACATCGCCATGCGCCGCTTCTTCCCAACCGCCGGTGATGCATCCCTTGGAGGCAAGGAAGCGCTGAACCCGCTCAAGAAACTCGGCCTGAAGGTAGGCAGCACCAGAACCATGGATATCGTCGGCACCATGAGTATTGGTAATGACATTCAGGCGCTTCGCATGCGCATCGGCAACCTCGTCACCGGCGAGCGAACGCAGATTTGTGAGCGCCTCCGGTGAGCCTGACCAAGCGCCGAGCGGCACTTCGTCGGCACCGATGTGGATGGTCTTGAAGGGGAACAGCTCGATGAGTTCCGAGAAGATCGTTTCGATCACCTCATAGGTCTTTTCACGAGCGGGGTTGATGCAATTATCGGGGAAGCCCTGAACGGAATAGTAGCTACCGGCCTCCTGCGGATCTCGCAGCTCCGGTATCGCCTGCAGCATTGCGTAGCAGTGGCCGGGTATATCGATCTCCGGTACGATTTCGATGCCGAACCCCTGGGCGTAAGCGACGATCTCGCGGATGGCGTCCTTGGTGTAATAGCCGCCTGTACGGGCCGGGCTGGAGCCGAGCAGCGGCGGCAGGGCAAGACCGTGGCCACGCCACGCACCGATCTCGGTCAATGCCGGATATGCGTCGATCTCCACGCGCCAGGCCTCGTCATCGGAGAGGTGCCAGTGGAAGCGGTTGAGTTTGTTCCAGGCGAGTACCGCCATCAGTTTCTTGATCTCCGCCTCGCCGTAGAACTGACGAGCAACATCCAGATGCAAACCGCGCCAGGCCATCGATGGTTCATCGACAATTTCGCCTGAAGCCGGGAACTGGAAAGTCTGTGGATGCAGGCGCGCACCCCGCCAGATCTGGCCGAGGGTCACGAGGCCGTAGAGAAAGCCGGTCTGGCCATTTGCCTCGACGGTGATCGCCTCCTCTTCGAATGTCAGCCGGTATGCCTCGGGACTGAGACCGGCAGACTTCTTCAAGCTGACAGTTGCAGCCCCTTCCGCAGGCGAGCGGACGATACCTTCGACGGCAAAGAGATGGGAGACCAGTGTCTTGAAGCTACCAGCTGCAGCTATCGCATCCGCATCTTCAGCCTGCAGTGCGAAGCCTGCCGGCAAGGGTCGCCGTGAAGCGACAGCCACATGATTCGGCCAGGGAATGATCGAAACCTGCACCGGCGCCATCGCCGGCACGGGGAAAATCTCCGCGCCACGCTTCAGGGGCGCATTGCTGGCAGATGACCGCGTAGGTTCGATCCCGAGCGAAACAGTGCTACCGTCGGCAAAAGCAAGATAGGCGCTGGTTGCACCATCCGTCCAATGGCGAAACTGCCAGCTCAGGGCGTGGACTGATATCGTCCAGGTCTCGCCCTTGCCGAGAACGAAACCTTCCGGCGGCTGGAATTCGGTGAAGTTCGACAGCCTTTTTAAAACGGTTGCCCCCTCCACACGTCCAGCGGGATCGACCCGTCCTGGGCCACTGACGCAGAGCGAGAAGCCCGAGAGTGGCTCGGCGGCCAGATTCTTGAGCTGCAGGACATAGGAGAAATCCTTGCCGTCGGCTGGTGGATTCCAGAGGGTTTCGAGCCGCAAGGCCGGATGTCGCGGTTTGGACATGATTGCTTCTTTCTGTTCGGATTGTCGTGATCAGCTCTTGAGCATGCCGGCATAGATGCCGGGAGCGGAATCGGGGATGGGAGTGGCGCCGACGGCTTTCTCGTAAAAGGCGGATGGGCCGACATCGCCGATGATCGCATAACCATAGCCCATGGTCTTCAGGTCGTTGAGGCTGGCAAAGAGCAGCGCCCTGCCGACGCCGAGCGCCCGCATGCTTTCATCGACACCGGTCGGCCCGAAGAAATCGGGAGCGGTCGCCTCGTGGCAGGCAAAGCCGACGAGCCTGCCTTCGCGCGTAGCGATGAAGCAGGTCGGCGGCTGGCGTGTCATCGCAACCGTTGCCTCGCTTGCCCACGCGTCGCCGAAATGCTCGCCGATCCAGCGGACAATCAGCTTCAGTTCAGGCGGCAGTGCCCGGCGGATAGTGACGCCCGCTTTTGCCATCGCGTCGGGTGATTTTGTGTCCTGCGGAAGAGTGGACAGGTTCACGAGATAATCCATTGGCGTATGTCCTGTTAGCTTTGGGCGCCGAGTGCGCGCATGAAATGATTGGGGCCGATCTGTTCGATCACCGTGGATTCCGGACGGCTGAGCGAACGGACGCGCTCTGCCTGCTCGAGGAAGCGTGCACTGCCGCCGGTCACGAAAGGGCGTCCGCCATCGGGCACCGCCGATAGCAGGAGCTGGGTATAGGGATGGCGGGGTTTGGAGAGCACTGTTTCTGTATCACCCCATTCGACCATTTGACCGGCAAACATCACGACGATCTCTTCGGCCACATGCGCCGCCGTTGCGATGTCATGGGTAATATAGAGCATCGCCAGTTCGTTCTCCCTCTTCACCCGGGCAAGCAGATCGAGAATGTCCTTGCGGATGGAAACATCGAGCATCGACGTCGGCTCGTCTGCAACCAGCACGCTCGGCGCGACCGCAAGAGCCCGGGCAATGTTGACGCGTTGCCGCTGGCCGCCGGAAAGCTCATGCGGGAATTTCTGCTTCGACACGGCCGGGTCCAAACCGACGCTTGTCAGCAATTCCGTAATGCCATCCTCAAGAGCTATCCGCGACGTGTCCTGGCTATGAAGTTGCAGTGGCCGGGAAAGATGATGACTGACCGTGAAGGCGGGGTTGAGTGACGAGAACGGATCCTGGAAGACCATCTGAACGTCCTTGCGATAGAGACGTTCATCCCTCGCCGTCCCCTGCGCGGTCAGATCCTGCTCGCGAAAGAATAGCTTGCCGCCGGTCGGCCGGTCGAGACGCGCGATGATACGGGCACAGGTCGTCTTGCCGCAGCCGGACTCGCCGACAAGCGCCAGTGCGCGGCCGGGATGGAGCGAGAAGGAAACGCCTTTCAGTGCATGCACCGGCCCGAATTGTCGCCTGATCTCTTCGATCCGTATGACGGGTGCGGCCGCGGACGGATGTGTCTCGGGCTTCATGCCAGTGCTCCTGAAAGATGGGGCGTGCTCGGAAGCTTGGGAATGGCGTTCCAGAGCTTGCGCGTATAATCATGCAACGGCGCCTGACTGACCTGGCTGACATCTCCGACCTCAACGAGCTCGCCCTTCAGCATGACGCCAATGCGCTGGCAGAGTTGCGCCATCAGATGCAGGTCATGGGTGATGAACAGCACCGAAAACCCGTAAGCTCGCTGCAGGTCGACGACCTGTTCGAGGATTTCGCGCTGCACGACGACATCGAGCGCCGTTGTCGGCTCGTCCATGATGATGAGCTCGGGCCTCAGCGCCAGGCAAATGGCGATGACAATGCGCTGTCGCATACCGCCCGAAAACTGATGCGGATAGTCGCTGATGCGCTGCGACGGTATGCCCACGAGCCGGAACATCTCCTCTCCGCGCGCCCGCGACTCCTGACGAGAGCAGCCGGTGTGCCTGTGAAGCACATCATGAAACTGCGCTTCGACCCGCATTAGCGGATTGAGTGAGTTCATCGCGCTCTGAAAGACCATGCCGATGCGCTTCCAGCGGATCTTCTGCAGATCGCGCTCGGGCATCTTCAGGAGATCCTGCCCATCCATGCGGATGCTGCCGCCGCTGATCCAGGCCGGGGCCTTGGACAGTCGCGTGATGGCATAGGCGATTGTGCTCTTGCCGCAGCCGGATTCGCCGGCAAGCCCGAAGATCTCGCCCTTGCCGATATTGAAGGAGACATCCTTGACGGCGCGGAACTCTCCCCTGTCGAGCAGGTAGTCGACATTGAGCTTTTCGATTTCCAGGAGATTGCCGCTCATCGGCGTGCCTCCAGTTCACGGTTGCGGGCACGGGTGAGCCGGAACCAGCGCGTCAGTGCCGGACCGGAGCGAAGCTGCGGATTGGCGATCTCGTCGAAGGTAAAGTTAAGCAGCGCAAGGCCGAGGCCGGTCAGCGCGATGCCGATGGCCGGCACGCCGACGTCCCACCACGCGCCGACCATGATCGCCGATGCATTCTGGGCATTATAGAGCATCGTGCCCCAGGAAACTTTCAGTGGATCGCCGAAGCCGAGATATTCGAGCGTCGTCTGTGCGACGATCGCGTAGATGATGCTGCCGACGAGGTTGATGCCGATCAGCGGCGTCAGGTTCGGCAGGATCTCGACGAAGATGATACGCCATGCCGGTTCGCCGATCATTTTCGATGCGGTGACAAAATCGCGGTTGCGCAGCGCCATGGTCTGAGAGCGCGTCATGCGCGCGCCCCATGGCCAGGAGGTCAGCGCGATGATGGTCATGATCGTCATCGGCCCGACCGTGCCGGCAAAGGAGGCAAGCAGGATCAGAAGCGGCATGTTTGGAACGACTAGAACTGCGTTTGTCGCAAGATCCAGCGCCGCGTCCGTCTTGCCTCCGGCGTAACCGGCGACGAGGCCGATCGCGGTGCCGATGACGGTGATGGCAATGCCCGTTGCAAAACCGACCGACAGCGAACTGCGGGCACCCCAGACGAACTGGCGATAGACGTCGCGGCCCATTTTCGTCGTACCAAGCACATGCTCGATGGAGGGTGGCTGGTGGGAACGGCCGACACGTGCGCCCGGCTCGCCAGGGGCGATGACGGGGGCAAGCAATGCCATCAGCCAGAGGCCGACGACGATGATCAGGCCGGCGACGGCCTTCTTCTGACGAAGAATGGATCTGAGCGTGAACCCCATTACACGGCATCCCGCAACCTGGGGTCGATGAACCCGTAGATGATATCGACGAGGAAATTCGCTCCGAGCGTTGCGAGCGTCATCAGCAGGAGCTGGCCCTGGATGACCGGATAGTCGCGAGCGATGCTTGCGGTATAGAGCGTCAAGCCGAGCCCCGGATAGTTGAAGACGATTTCGGTGACGATCGAGCCACCGAAGACGGCGCCGAGCATCAGCGCGAGGTTCGTCAGGACCGGAAGCATGGCATTGCGCGCGCCATAGCCGAACATGACGCTCAGATGGCTGAGGCCCTTTGCCCGGCCCATTGTGACGTAATCCTCCCCAAGCACCGAGATCATCGACGAGCGCATTGTCGTCTGAAACTCCCCGATCAGGAACGGCGACAGCGTCAGCACCGGCATGATGGCGTGGATGAAGACGCTGCCGGCGAAAGTGAAGTTGAACCCGGGATCGAGGTTCGGATCATAGGCGTAGCCGACGGGTAGCCACCGCAGCGACACACCGAACAAGAAGAGCGTCGTCAGACCCACGATGACAGGCGGCACCGAAATCATCACGACCGCGAGCGGAGAGACGATCGTGTCGAAACGTCCGCCGCGCCGCCAGGCGGAAATTGCACCCAGAACCACGCCGACGCTGAGCGAAAAAATGATGGCGGTGACGACAAGGAAAATCGTCCAGATTGTCGAGCGGCTGAGGACCTGGACAACCGTCTGAGGGTAATATTTGACCGAGACGCCGAGATCGAAGGTTGCAAGTCCCTTCAAATAGTCGACGAATTGCAGGAGCACCGGCTGATCGACTGCGCCGAAGCGTGCCTTGATCGCCTCGACGGCTGCAGGTGTCGCCCGCGGGCCGAGCTGCGCGACCATGGCATCGACGGGCGTCCCCGGCATAAGCCGGGGAAGTATGAAGTTCATCACGATGGCGAACGCCAGGGCGACTGCATAGACGCCAAGGCGCCGTCCGGAAACACGCATGTCCCTTGCCTCGCCGGTCTTATTGGACCGGCTTCAGGCGGAGCAGATGCATGAGGCGCATCCGGTTGTTATCGTGATCTTCCGGGTTCATGACCGGGTCCTTGTCGGTTACCCAGCCGGTAAAGCGCTTGCTGGAGAACTGATACCAGGTCGGGCCATTGAAGACAGGCACGACGGGGAAATCTTCGGCCACCAGCAGCTGAATGTCGTTGAAGATCTTCTTGTGATCATCATCGGACGTCGCCTTCAGATATTGATCGAAGAGCGCGTCGAGTTTCGGGTTGGAATAGCGCGAGGGAGCACCTGTGACGCGGCCGGCATAAGCCGTCGACAGGCTTTGGTAATAGCCGCGGAATGGAGTCGCCCCATCGGCACGCGAGTTCATAACGACCTCGAAACTACCGTCGAGAATCTGCTTGCGCCACTGTTCGTATTCCGGTGTCGTGACCGAAGCATTGATGCCGGCTGCGCGCAGGCCTTCGACGGCGATCTGCACGGCATCGATCCAGTCTGTCCAGCCATTGGGAACGATGATCGGGAAATTGATCGGCTTGCCGCTCGGCGTCGTACGAAAGCCGTCCGAACCCTTCTTGTAGCCTGCGTCGTCGAGGATCTTGCTGGCCTTCTCGGTATCAAAACCCATGAAGGCATCCTTGTCGCCTTCGGCAGCCTTGTTGCGCCAGCCTTCAAAGCGGGGCGGCAGGCCGGAGGCATGTTCGTTGACGGCGGGATAGCCGAAGCCGGCAATGTCGACCATCGACTTGCGGTCCATGGCGAGGCTGAAGGCGTGACGGAAGTTCAGATCCTTGTAGGCTTCCAGATTGCCCTCGTCCTTGCTCTTGAAGTTCATCTGGAAGGCGACGGTTTCAGCCGGTGGCTGCCAGTAGCCGTTGTGATCGGCGTCGAGCGCCACGAAGGTCTTGTCGATCTCGGGGATGAAAGAGCCGATCCAATCCATATTGCCTTCCGGCAGGATCGCGAGCATCTGGTCGTTGCCGGAAATCTGCGGCAGTCGCAGGCAATCGACATGCAACGAAGCGGCATCCCAGTAGTCCGGGTTACGGCACTGTTCATAAACCTGCGGCGTGAACCGGCGCACTTCCGTCATCGGACCGGAACCGATCGGCTTCTCATTCTTGAAAGCAACCGGATCTGAAACATCCTTCCAGACATGTTGGGGAACGACGGCAAGATCGGCAAGCGATTCCGGGAAGTCGGAATTGACGGCCTTGAGCTTGATCGTCACCTCCGTCGGCGACGGCGCCTCGACGGATGCAACGGTCTCGCCGACACCAACCGTGTCGAGCGCGGCATTCTTCAGCATCAGATCGATTGTGTACTTGACGTCAGCTGAGGTCAGCGGCTGTCCATCAGACCATTTCGCGCCGGGCCGCAATTCATAGGTGATCGACATCATATCGTCGGAAAACTTGTAGCTTGTCGCCAAGCGCCAGACCGGCTTGCCGCCATCCTGCGCGTTGAAGATGACCAGCGGCTCATAGATGAAATCCATGGTGCTCTGCCGACGACCGGCAAGATCGAACGGATTGAAGTTTTGCACCCAGCTCGACTGCTCTTCGATATGCATCGTCAGCACGGATTCGGCAGCCGAAGCAGCCGATATACCAAAGGTCATCACCACCGTCAGGGCGGTGGCCGCGGCCCAGGCGGCGCGCGCAGAAACACTGCGGATTACGCTCTTATCCAGTCCCATTTTTTCGTTCCCTTAGTTGTTATTTTTTGATTCAATCAAATTGATTTAATCAAGCTAACGCAAGGTTTCCGATCCGGTCAATCGGGTGGAAACTAAAAATTTCGGCTTCCTGGAAACTGAATTCTTCTGTGCTAATACACATCGCGGCAAACGGCTCAACAACTGTGGCACGGCCTGACAAATCAAATTGTCATACTTATTGTGCGTCGCGAAAAGTCTCGCGCAAGCGTCACCGATCATTCTGGATCTGTTGAAATGTGATTATTTGATCCAGCTATATTGAAGCCATGACGGCCCGCTTTTCAGTACCCTCTAGCCGTCCAGCACCCGCTGGACGGCTATTCCACCGATCATCAGTTCGGATCAGCTTCTTAAAATCCTACCGGAAAACCTTCGAACGGTTTGATTTCCTTGAGAACAAACGTGGTCTGCATTTCCTTGGGCGCGGCAGGCGGCGCACGACCGACATGGCGAAATCGGCATAGGAATCGAGATCAGCCGAGACGACCTGCAATAGAAAATCCGAATCTCCGGCAATGCTATAACAAGCGACGACTTCCTGTAGCCGTGCAACCTCGGCGGCAAAGGCGTCCGCCTCTGCCTCGTTGTGACCATCTATCTTCACTCGGATGAAGGCAAGGACGCCGAGCCCGAGTTTGCGCCGGTTGAGATCGGCCTTGTAACCCCGGATCACACCTGTCTCTTCAAGCTGCCGCACCTTTCGCCAGCAAGGGGATGTGGACATGCCGACACGCTCGGACAATTCCTGATTTGTCAGTCGTCCCTCGGCCTGCAGGCTCGAAAGGATTTTCAGTTCAACCGGCTCAAATGTCGTCATGGGAAGCATCTACCTACAAATTGCACAAAGCAGGTCGATCCTACCAAGTATCGGCCAAGGACAGCAATATCAGACAGGATTGTTCTGCTGCGATCACTTAGGCTGTCGCCATCGTAATCTCAGGTCTTTCAGATGCTCTCCGATATCCGCATTGCCATTGTCGTCGACCCCAAACTCCCGTCCGCTCTCATTGCAAATACAGTCAGCGCCATCGGCATTGGCGTAGGCGCCAAAATGCCGCTCCTTGGCGCCGAGAGGCTCAGCGACCGTGCTGGCAGGGCCACCGATATCGTCTCCAATCGACCGGTGCCGATCCTGCAGGCCGATGGCGAGACGATCCGACAGATCCTGTTGAAGGCGCTGAACCAGCCGGAGGAACACGCCATCGTACCGTTTCCTGGTTTTGCCCGGTCACTGCACGACTATACTGACTACCAGCGTCAGTTCCCGAACAGGGACTTGAGCGATGAGGAGATCGATGGACTGGGTCTTGCCGGACCGGCTAAATGGGTAAGGTCGCTGACCGGCTCCCTGAAATTGCTGCGGTAAATTGCCGGGCATACACAAGTGCAGGTTTTGTTGTCGCCGCGACATGTTTGGTGGTGCAAAGCAAGATTTCATTCGATAACCAAGGCCCACCGGTTAGGAGTGGATCATGGGCGCCCTTCGAGTTCTTGGCAGGCAATCATCCATCAATGTTCGTAAGGTGCTGTGGACCTGCGAAGAGATCGGCATCGACTATGTGCAGGAAGATTGGGGAACGGGATTTGCCTCGACCAGCACACCGGAATTCCTTGCGCTTAATCCGAATGGTCTCGTGCCGGTCATCGATAGCGATGACGGCATCCTGTGGGAGTCCAATACGATCTGCCGTTATCTTGCGTCCAGGTATGGCCGCGACGATCTCCTGCCACCCTCCCCATGGAGACGGGCGCTCGTCGAACGATGGATGGATTGGCAAGCAACGGAGCTCAACAGTGCCTGGCGCGGTGCATTCCAGGGCCTTGTGCGCAAGGACCTCGCCTATTCCGACCCCTCCGTCATTGCCGACAGCGCCAGGAACTGGAATCGCAAGATGGAAATCCTGGAGAACACCCTCGCGACGACGGCACCTTTCGTAGCGGGAGACGAATTCACGCTGGCCGACATCCTGATCGGCCTTTCGGTCAACAGATGGTTTCACACGCCCATCGAACGACCCAGGTTACCGGCGGTTACAGCCTATTTCGAGCGCCTCAAGGAACGACCGTCCTTCCGCCGCGGCGGGTACGACATGTTCCCGTAGATATCGGGCATCCGACAACGCCAAGTGGCGCTGTCTCGCCTATTGTTGTTTGGGCGCAGGTGCCTGTTGGGGTGTGTCGCCCGGTCGAATGACCGGCATGTCCCCGGTTGGAGGGGCCGGTTCAACCATCCCGCGATCGCCCGTCGGCGGAGGCGTCAATACGCCTTTGCAGCGAGATATCTTGCTTTCCGATCCCTCATTCTCCGTCTGCCGATCGGTCTCGACTGACGACGGGTTATCGGCCTGACATCCCGGTTGCTGCTCCTTGCTGCCGGCTTGGCTCATGGCAGTATGGGGAGCGGCGATGAAAAGCCCGAAGGCAAGCCCAAACAAGAATGGCTTACAGGAAAGGCGATGCATCGGCTGCCTGGCCAACGGTACTTGCCGCAAAGTCCACATCGGTGTCACTCCCGGTTCGCCCAACCTGCGTTGATCTGCAGGCAGGTCATCGCTTCCCTTCGCGAACGCGAATGCCTGGCTTGCCAATCGGCATCAGGCGGGGATCGTTGATGCCCGGCCTTATGGCATCCTGCTCGCTCGACCCCTTGATAGGCGGGCCGCGCCCGACCTTGTTTTCCGGGGCGTCTGGAGGTGTTTCCAAATGTTCGCGATGTTGCTTGTCGAGTTTGGTCATAACCGGCCTCATTGCATCCGATCAATCGTGTGTCTGGCCAGGTATCCCGGGGCAGTTTTTCGCGCATGAGCGCGGATTGGTATCGCCAACGCCAGGGCGAAAAAGCCACAATGAACACCCATTTTGCCGGACACCGTCTTGCGATTGACGCTCTTTATGTTCAGTCCAACCAGCACGAACTTCGAAAGTTCCGGACAGAGAGAGGATTCGACCCTCGGAATTGTCGGGCGAAATGAGAAATTGACCCCCTAACGAAACGTAGAACTGACCCCTCGTGTCAAACGAGGAGAGATGGATGACGACTGAGATTTCGGCGCATGCTGCATTGTCGCGAACGATGCAGGGCGGGGATATGCTTCAGGCTGATGAG
>NZ_JBFTME010000011.1:0-222981 GCF_056396805.1 Rhizobium sp. 05N49 | reverse complement strand
CTTCTGCAGAAGGCCGGAACGGCGCTCGAAACTAACGAAACCGCAAACCAATGAGGGGGTCAGTTCTTCAATTCGCCAAGGGGGTCAATTCTTCGCTTCGCTTGACAGTTCCGACGCATTTCCTTCTGGAAACAAGTGCCGGGTTTGCAACAGGTATTTCCGCACACGGAAGTTATCTTACGGTTTACTTCTCTCACGCAGTGGAAGCCGTCGTCCCGGCATCCTCGGATGGTATGTCCGCAAAGTGCTTCGTTCATACACTAGCAGGATAACGCGCGTCTGCCAAAAGGGCTTGATGAGCCCTTCCCGGACCCTTCTCGGCGATAGTCCCTACATAATGCCATGTTCGGCTATTTCCGCCACAGAAGCCCGCTGACAGGCGTGGAGTAACTCGAAGGCTGTTGCTCGCCGCTAGCCGAACTTCGCCTCCGGCGGCCTCGGATTGTGATAATAAAACACGCTTGCAAATTATCATTTTCTCCTGCAGTTCTTGTTTGTACAAGCGACTGCGAACGGACCGTCCAACATGGTAAAAACATTCGACGGCGTACGGCCGCCCCCAAGCCGGCTCATCGGCTACGCCCGCGTCTCGAGCGAGGATCAGGTCCACGACGCACAGATGGAGGAACTGCGCGCCGCAGGCTGTCATCGGATCTACGAGGAACATGGCTCCGGCGCATCGCAGGCGCGACCGGTGCTGACAAGGCTGCTTGGCGAACTCACCGCCGGGGACGTGCTCGTAATTGTTCGTCTTGATCGCCTGGCGCGCTCGATAGGCCATCTGATGACAGTGCTCGAGGATCTAGAGAGCCGCGGCGTCTATTTCCGGTCGATCGGCGATCCGATCGATACCGCAGCGCCTCAGGGCAGGTTTTCCCTCCAGGTGCTCGCCGCGGTGGCGCAGCTCGAACGCGCGCTGGTCTCCGAACGGACCAAAGCCGGCATAAAGGCGGCAAAGTCGCGGGGCAAGCGTCCTGGGAACCCCGGCCTGCGAGAGCGGCGCCCGGAAGCGATCAGGGCCGTCTCGCAGGCGAGACAAAAACTTTACCTCGACGAACTGACGGCATCCGCGCAAACATGGCTGCCAGTCGTGCGGCAACTTCGGCCCCAGCACAGCTGGGACAATGTCGTACAGGTACTCAGTCGCCGCGGCCAGGACTGGAGTGTGGAACGCCTGCGTCGCGCCGTGCATCGCATGGTTGGCGAAAAACTGGCAGAACAGGAACTCCTGGCGCGCGCTCCCCGCCGGCCTGCAGAGGACCGTCTGATGAAGTTGGTCGCGGCGATTGCGATCGCTGACCCGGATCTCTCGCTTCGAAAGATCGCAGCGCAGCTCGATCAGATGGGGGAGCGCCCAGCTCGCGGTGGCCAGAAATGGCAGCCGTCCTCGGTTCGCCATTTGCTCGACGAAGCCCATCGGTTCGGCCTCATGCCGCGCTGAAGGCAGCCTCATCGATCGACCTGTTGCACTCGCTTCTCAGGGAACGAGCGCAAGGGCGGGCTCGTGTTGTTTCTCATGTCCCGCAGGCTTGGAACCTGAAGCATGCCTGGCAGTTAGAAACCCCTGTCTCGCAGGAGGATCGTCGATGCATGTTCGCGAAATGATCGAAAACCACCCTAATGTCCACGGCCGATCGGCAGACGCTCTGCTCAGGTGCATCCAAGAATGCTACGCCTGCGCTCAGGCTTGCACGAGCTGCGCGGATGCCTGCCTTGCAGAACCATCCCCGGCCGGACTTGCCCAATGCATACGCCTCAACCTCGATTGCGGCGATATCTGCGCGACGACCGGCATGATCGCATCTCGGATGACCGGCTCCAATATGGAGGTCGTCCACAAGCTCATCGATACCTGCGCCGAGGCATGTCACGCCTGCGAGAGCGAATGCAACGAACATGGCGAAATGCATCGACACTGCCGGATCTGCGCACAGGCATGCAGGCACTGCTACGAAGCCTGCTTATCCGCCCTGCCGCTTGCGCATTGAGTTTCGGTCCAGCTGCAATTGAAAACGGAAAATTATAAGCGTTCAGCTGCGCGTCCGATCTTGGGCGCAGGCAGGCCGGATCGAGCTTATCGGATTTGCATGCCGTTTGAGCCGATCATTGAGAGGCCCCGCGCGTCGCCTGCCTTCGGGAAGCGCCGCCGTCCTCAAGCCTGCAGGATCTTTGCCCTGTCAGCCCGGCGCTCGGTCTCAGTTCGACGCCAATGTGCTTGCCTCATTCCCGTTTGAACCTGCCGTCGAGGCCACGACCTGCCGCGTCGGCGGCACACAGGCTCTACGCGGCCCGTCATAGGGCTGGTAGCTGTTGTCCTCGGCGCGATAGGACTGGTAGCGGGCGGCACACCATGCCGCCGCGGCGCTATCTGCACCATTCGATACCGCCCCGGTCGCGACAACCGTGCCTGAAGAAGCGGCAAAGGGCGACATACAGGTCTTCATCTGTCCGCTATAGGCCCGGTAACTGTTGGTGGCGGCATCAAAAGAGCGGTAATGGCCGGCGCACCAGTTGAGATGCTCCGCCGAAAGCGTCGGCGCCGTTGCCTCGGGTTCCTGGGGGAGCGTCGCCTTCGCGCGAGACGCCACCGCGACCTTCGGCGCGTCGGTGACATAGCTGGAATAGACGGCGGGGATGCGCTCGTAATTCTGGTGGGCAATGTCGACACGAACCGGTTTGGTTGTCCAGAGATCGGGTTGCGAGAGGCTTTCGAACGTGTGAGTCTCGGAATTGGCCAGCACAACGGAGGCGAGCGAGCCGGCTGCAATGCATATGCCGATAGAGCTCGCAATGCCGAACGCGGCGGAAGCGATGGCCTTCATGATCCAATATCCTGCTTGTTTGGAAGGAGATGGACGCGGCGCAAGCCGCGTCCTGGCGCCAGATCAGTTGATGACCTGAATGACCTTGCGGGAAGACGGTTCGACGATGACGCGTTCGTCGTTCACGATCGCATAGGCGTATTTCGGGTTTTCGGGCACTGGCGTCACGACCACCGTTTCGGGCAGCGCCTGGCCGACAACAACCTTCTCCTTGACGACGACTCGCGTGGACGGGGCCGGCGCTTCCTGGACATAGGTGACGACCTTCTGCGGCGGCGGGTCGATCGCGGTACCGACGATTGCACCGGCCACGCCGCCGACGGCTGCGCCGACCGGACCGCCGACGATCGCGCCGGTGACCGCACCGCCTGCTGCCCCATTGACGGTAGACGACTGGGCGAAGGCTGCGCCCGACATGAGGGCAGCCGACACGGCCGCACCGATCATGATCTTATGAAACATCTTATCCTCCTTTGACTGATACCGGTCTGGCGACCGTGGTCAAAGAACGGGCCAATGCTCACCCTGTTCCACGTATCGGACTTTAGTCCGGGGTGAAAATCGCTGCTTTGCCTATCAACCCAAATATCTGCCTTGCCTGCTCTTGCAGTCACTTGCACTGACGGCCCGCTTCTTCGCCGGCTTTGCGGCCGCACGCAAAGCGGCATACCGAGAAAAGATTGACAAGCCAGAGGCTTGGTCAGGGAAAGGTCTATTTCTGACGACCAGACAAGACGGCGCTGCAAGCGGGCACCTGAGTAAACGCTGCGCAACCCCTCTGCGTCCCATGAAGCGTTGAGCCATGGCAACGACCCGCCTGCGCCATCCCCCCTCCGCTGGTTATGGCTTGCAGACGGGCCCAACCTGCGACAGGTCCGGTTGAACAGGGCGTGTTTGGTTGCTAGGCTGCCTCAAGCAACGAGCAGCCAAGGGTACCGTCATGCCGACTGGCACAGTAAAGTTTTTCAATGCCGACAAGGGGTTTGGCTTCATTACCCCGGAAACGGGCGGACCGGATATCTTCGTCCATGTGACCGCCTTGCTATCGGGAAACCTCCTCAAGGAAGGCCAGAATGTCTCCTATGAGGTTGGGCAGGATCGCAGGACCGGCAAGTCCAAGGCCGAAAACGTCAGATTGCTGTAACGCATCCCTCAAGGACGTTTTCGGAGCGCCCTGTCGTTGGCGCGCTCCGCCCACACAATCGCCGCCAATCGGCCAGCCGCTCAAGAGCGGCTTGTCAATGCTTGGTCGCGCCGGTCGTCGTTCGCGTTGTTTTTTCCGGCGGCTTTGTCATCGTTGCGCTCTGGGCGCCTGCTTTTGACGTTCCCGCCTGTTTGGCCTTGCCGGATACGTTCGGAACCGCTGCCTTCTTCGTCGCTTTCTTCCTGACCGCCTGACCGCTCGTCGCAGCGCCTGCGGCAATTTCCTCAAACGCCTGCAGCCAATGTTTCATGTCCTCCCCGTGCGGCCGACCCTCCTGCTCCCAGATTTCATAGGCCCGTTGTCTGATACGATCTTCATTCGCTGCCATGCGTCTTCTCCTCGGTAAACTCTTTTCGAACGACGTAAATGGCGCGATCAGACATGACGACAACGGTATGGTCGTGTTTTTGGTGATGGCGCGACTTCGAAGCCCAATGCAGCTTCGCAATGGCAGATCCGCCTTTCTCTCTGGCCCGCCGCCAACGGCCTGTTTCCTTCACCTAAGGAGGAGCGCGAACGTCATGTGTTCTTGGGGGAACGCGTCTTCTCGAGAGGAAGGCGCAGCTTGGAACCCGAAGCCCCCGGTCCGCATTATCAGCCAACTTCACGGGGATATTTTATGGATCACGAGACACTTCTGGCAACGACCTTCGCCTTCGCCTCCTTTGCTCTCGTCTGGTGGCAGATCAAATTCTGAAACGACTTTCCCAAGAACCGGCCAAAGCCGGCGCCCGCGCCAACCCAGGCCCTGGCGGGCATGTCGTCTATTGTCCTCGGCCCAGTTGCCGCTTGCCCGCCGTTTGTGCGTAAAAGCGTCGTCCGCCTCGCCTGCGGCTTCATGATCTGCCAGTCATTGAGTTGAAGCGCTGCATCCGGCCTTACGCGGGGCAACAACCGCGCTCATCAGGCGCTGGCGTGAGATGCAAGTGCGTTCATAGAATGCGATTGCCGATCTTATCGCGCAAAAAGCTCGCACGCCTGAAAGGTAGGAGAGCCTGCCTCGGGCCTAACCCGCGTCCCGTTCCTGCCGGTATTGTGCATAGAGGCTCTCCAGTCTCTCCTGCACGAATTCGTCGAAACCGGGCGCCACCTTGTTGTCGAAGACAAAGGTGGCGGTTGTCGGCGTGCGTTTGAACTTCACTGGAAGATCAGCGATCTGTGCGGCCGAACTCGCCTTCAGGGCAGCTTGCTTTGCCGTTGCGAAGGCAAATGCTCGCTGAAACCGGTCATCGCTCGACAATTGGCCAATGTTGTCCGCGGACAACATCTCGATAAGCGCATCGATGTCGACCTTTTCCAGATGCTCACCAAACTGCATCCATCGGCGGCGACCGATCGCCGGCGCAGAGCCGATTGCGGTGATCAGAGCAATCGGGACCTGGCGTGTGACAGCGCGCATTTTGGCCAGCGCCGCCCTGTCTATATTGAGAGCTGCGGTGATCACGGCCCCGCCGAAGCTCTTCTCCTCCAGCCGATGGGCGAAAAGAGCGCGCTCGATATAGGACAGATCGGCGCGCGCATTGTTCTCCTGGCCCTGGCTGACGACGAGCTGCTCGTCGGTCAAGGCGCGCACGACTGCCTTGATCTTGATCTTGAGCGCCTTGGCCGCTGCCAGGCGCCGGTGACCGAAGGCGACCTGATAGCGGCCCTTGGCCTGCGGGTGCGGCCGCACCAGGATCGGAACCTGCTGTCCGTGTTCCCGGATCTGCTCCGTCAGCTGCGCAAGCTCCGCCGCGTCGATATCGAGGCGGTCGGCGACAAAGGAGGCATCAATCAAGGCCGTATCGATTTCGACGATTGTGCGACCCTCGGCGAGCTGGCGCTCCAGATCGTTGGCCCGCTCGACCTTTTCGGTGATGCTGCCAAGCGTCTTGGTAATCCCCCCGACGAGGCCCGCACTCCTTGTCTGCGGGATGAAGCCGGCGATCGGCCGGCTGTCGCGCGCTGGCGACACTGACGGATCGGGCCGGGCTTCGTTCGCGTTCGAGATTTCGATGAGATTTTTGCGCGCCATTGAGCTATCTCCTGCCCCAGGTAGAACGGATATGCGCCTCGACCTCGCCGTTGACGAGGTTCATCGATTCCAGGGCGCGGTCGTAGGTTCCTCGAATAAACTGTGCCCGATCGACCTCATAAAGCGTTTGCTTGGTGACGCCGGCGTCCGAGATTGCGGTGGATTTCAACATCGCGTTCTGCAGCATGCGGTTGCCGAAGATCGCCCGCATGAAACCGGTCATCTGGCTCTGCGGTCCGTCATTGGGTTCAAAGCGGGTCACGAGGTAACGCATCCAGTCATAGCTCGTGCGCCCGCCCGCCCGCTCGACGACCGACATCAGTTCGCTTGTCATCGTCAGGAACTGCGACATCGACATGACGTCAAGCATCTGCGGGTGCACGGTGATCAGCACGGAGGTCGCAGCACAGAGCGCCGACATCGTGAGAAAGCCGAGCTGCGGCGGGCAATCGATGACGACAATATCGTAAAGACTTTCGATATCGGTCAGCGCCTGACCGATCCGGGCAAAGAACAGGGATTCGGCAGTACCACCCGCCATGGCCTTCGGTGTCTCATGTTCGAACTCCATGAGTTCGAGATTGCCGGGAATGATGTGAAGGTTCGGCGTATAGGTCGAGCGCACCACTTCCGAGATCGATACCGGGCTCTCGTAGCGGATGGCGCCGTAAATCGTTTCTCCCTCGCCGACGTCGAGTTCCGGCTGGTGGCCGAAGAGCGCCGATAGCGACGCCTGCGGGTCGAGATCGATGGCAAGCACGCGGTAGCCGCGCAGTGCCAGATATTGGGCGAGATGCGCTGAGGTCGTCGTCTTGCCGGATCCGCCCTTGAAATTCATGACGGAGACGACCTGCAGTTTTTCAGCGCCACGTCGCACCGGTACATATTTCGGCGTACCGTTGCGTTCGTCGAGTGCCTGACGGATGCGGTTCATGTCTTCGGCGCCATACTGCCGCCGGCCGTTGGCAAGGGGGTCCGGTCCGTGGCCCTCCTTGGCGATCTGGCGGAGATAACCCTCGCCGATGCCGATGAAGCCGGCGGCTTCCGTGGGGGAAAACAGCCGCATCGTCTTTCGAGACAGCGGCGGGAAAATTTTCGCCTGGTGCTGCTGGAGCTGATAGGCGAGCTCCTGAGCATCCGCTGCCAAAAGCGACGGAAGGTGCTCTTGATCGTCTTTCAGAACTGGATTCGCTAGCATCGTGGTTTCCAATCGAACTGCGCAATTTTCGATAATGAGAGGCCAACTGCGCAGTTATATTATCGCCCGATTCGTTACAGTTTCACAAACCCTTAACCACGCGCCTATCCACAGGGACCTGTGACAGGCACCTTACCTGGCGATTGCCGCTGCATTGACCCCGCAGCTGCAGCGCATAGCGGCGGGCATCTTCCAGCCCATGCCGGATTCGAACAGTGTCGGACGCGTTGTCCGCGCTGGATCGACGGCATGTGGATGCGCATGGGCGATCATCCTCACCAACAAGGGGCGGCGGAAATCTTCGATCAGCGCGGTACAATGTTGTCCGCGGACAACGTTGCGAGCGTCATTTTCCAGCCAGGATCAGAGCAGCGGAGAGGATCGACTAAGACTTCCGATCCGATCCGGCGGAGGTGAAGCCGGGAAAATGGGTTCCGCAACGGTCGACGCCGTCCGGTTCGTGCATCCTTGCACATCCCATCGCCACCCGCCGGCGCAATGCGTGAAAGGTCAGGCCCGCACCATGCCGCCTGATCAGCGCCTGTCGGTCGAAAGCGCCGTGACGATTGCAGATGAGACAGGCGACCGTGATGGAAGGCTGCCGGACGAGGCGCAGCGTCAGCTCATCGGTGGCATATGTCGATATTTTTTTTCGGTCCATCCATTGTCCGTAGTTGGCTGCGTTCGTTGATTTTTTATCCTACCGGCAATGTGGACAGCGCATCCTGTCGAAATCCCGTTCGAGACCATGCGCGTTGACTCACATTCCAATTAGGAACAAATAAAGAACATATCTGCTTTTCTGCACTCTGCAAACCTTGATGAAGACCGGACATGGCTCGCCCAAATGCAAACCCTGTGATTTCTGAGCTTCGGGCGCGCATTCAGCACCTTGATGGAATGGCTGYCCGTCCCAAGAACGTCCTTCCCTTCGGCGTCAGCGAGATCGACGAAACGCTACCAGGTGGCGGACTTGCCTATGGTGCAATCCATGAAATTGCCGGCGGTGGGGCCGGCGCCGTCAATGGGGCTGCAGCCGCGCTTTTTGCCGCCGGCATCGCTGCCCGCACGCGCGGCATCGTCGTCTGGTGTCTGGCGCGAGCGGACCTTTTTGCTCCTGCGCTGGCGCAGACCGGTCTGCATCCGGACCGGGTCATCTATGTCGAGGCAATCCGCGAAGACTATGTGCTTGAAGCCTGCGAGGAGGCCCTGCGCTTCGGCGGGCTTGGCGCCGTCGTCGCCGAGACGGCGCGCCTGCCTATGGTCGCGTCGCGGCGCCTTCAGCTGGCGGCCGAAGCCTCCGGTGCGCTCGGCCTCATCATCCGGCGCTGGCGCCGTCCGGCCGAGGCCGGCGAGTTCGGGCGCCCGACGGCTGCCGTCTCGCGCTGGCGCATATGCGTCCTGCCGTCGGAGCCGCTTCCGGTTCCCGGCATCGGCAGGACGCGCTGGCATGTCGAGCTGATCCGGATCAAGGCCGGCGAAAGTGCAGAATTCATCCTCGAGGCATGTGATGGTCAGGGTCGTCTCCGTATTTCTTCCGACGCTGCCGACGGATCGCGTCAGACGCGCCGATCCGTCCATTCCCGCTGAGGCGCCGCTCGTCGTCGTCGCCCGCAGCGGTTCGAAGCGGTGGCTGTCGGCCGTCGATGCCAACGCCAAAAGGCTCGGCCTGCGAAGCGGCATGCCGGCGGCCAAGGCCCAGGCGCTGGTGCAGGGTCTCGTCATGGTCGATGCCGATCCTTGCGCTGATCGAGCTGCTCTGGAGCGCATCACCCGTTGGGCGCTCTCTCAATATTCGCCAATCGTTGCGGTCGACCCGCCTGACGGCATCGTCATGGATACCGAAGGGGCCGACCACCTGCAGGGCGGGGAAGGGCCGATGCTGTCACGCCTCGTCAACAGCTTCCGCGCCAAGGGCCTGCCCGCGCGCGCCGTCGTTGCCGACAGCTGGGGAGCGGCCCACGCATTGGCGCGCACGATCGCGCAAGAGACACGGGTGGTTGCCAAAGGCAAGACGGCCGAGGCCGTCATCGATCTGCCGATCTCATCGCTTCGTCTCGACAGGGAGATCATCACCGGCCTGCGCGTGCTTGGGTTTGGCACCGTCGGCGAGCTTGCCGCAACGCCAAGGGCACCGTTGACGCAGCGCTTCGGGCCGGAAATCGTCCGCAGGCTCGACCAGATGTTTGGCGGGCTGGCAGAACCTATCGACCCGCTTCGCGCGCCCGAATGGGTCGAAGTGTCCAGGTCCTTCGCAGAACCGATCGGTGCGCCGGAGACGATCGCCAAATATATCGCCGTTCTGGTGCGCAGGCTCTGTCATGGTCTTCAGGAAAAGGGTCTTGGCGTACGCCGCGCCGATCTCATCGTCCACCGGGTCGACAACAGCGTCCAGGCGCTGCGAGCCGGTACCGCCAAGCCAGTGCGCGACGTTGCCTGGCTGACGAAGCTTCTTCACGACCGGATCGAGCGCATCGAGCCGGGCTTCGGCATCGAAAAGCTCTCGCTTGCCGCGACGCTCGTCGAGCCGCTGGAAGACCGGCAGATCGCCTCCAACCTGATCGATGATGACAAGGTCGACATCGCCGCCTTCGTCGATATTCTCGGCAATCGCGGAAAATTTCGGATCTACCGGCTGGCACCGGTAGCAAGCGATGTTGCCGAACGATCGCTGAAAGCCATCTCGGCGGTCGCAGAAGAGCAGGGGCAGAACTGGCCGCTGATCTGGCCGCGTCCGGTCCGGTTGCTCGATCGCCCGGAAATGATCGAGGTCATGGCCCTCATGCCGGATCATCCTCCCGTCTGGTTTACCTGGCGTGGCAAGCGCTACCGTGTCAAACAGGCCGACGGGCCTGAGCGCATCTTCGGAGAATGGTGGCAGCGATCGTCCGAATGGCTCGCCGTGCGCGACTATTTCACGGTCGCCGACGAAAATGGCGAACGCTACTGGATCTATCGCGCCGGCGACGGTGTCGATCCCGAGACCGGATCGCATCGCTGGTTCCTGCACGGAACCTTCTCATGACCTATTGCGAGCTGCAGGTCACGACGCATTTTTCCTTCCTGCGAGGCGCCTCCTCGCCCGACGAACTGTTTGCGCGGGCCAAGGCGATGGGCATGGCGGCGCTTGGCATAACCGACCGGAATTCGCTGGCAGGGATCGTTCGGGCGCTGGAGGCATCGCGCGCCACAGGACTTCGCCTCGTCGTCGGCTGCCGTCTCGATCTGAGCGAGGGCATGTCGATCCTGGCCTATCCGACCAACCGCGCTGCCTATCAGCGGCTGACGCGATTGCTGACGCTGGGAAAGAGCAGGGGCGGGAAAGCCAAGTGCATCCTGAGCCTCGACGACGTCTCCCTCTACGCAGAAGGGCTGATCGGCATTCTGGTGCCGGATCTTGCCGACGAGACCTGCGCCGTCCGGCTGAGAAAAATGGCCGAGATATTCCAGGACCGGGCCTATGTGTCTCTCAGTCTCCGCCGCCGGCCGAACGACCAGTTGCGCCTGCACGAGATTTCCGCCATGGCGGCCCGCTACAAGGTCCGCACCGTCGTCACCAATGACGTGCTGTTCCATGAACCGTCCCGCCGTCAGCTGCAGGACGTGGTAACCTGCATCCGCAATCGCACGACGATCGACGATGTCGGCTTCGAGCGCGAGCGCCATGCCGACCGTTACCTGAAGCCGCCGGAGGAAATGCAGCGACTATTCGGGCGTTACCCTCAAGCACTTGCCCGCACCGCGGAGATCGTCGCGCGCTGCACCTTCTCGATGGAGGAACTGACCTATCAATACCCGCAGGAGGCAATCGTTGCCGGTATGGATGCCCAGCAATCGCTGGAGCATTATGTCCGGCAATATATTCCGACACGCTATCCCGAAGGATTGCCGCAAAAGGTGCTGCGGTCGATCCGCCACGAGCTCGATCTCATCAGGGAGATGCGCTACGCGCCGTATTTCCTGACGGTCTTTTCGATCGTGCGCTACGCCCGCAGCCAGAATATCCTCTGCCAGGGGAGGGGGTCGGCCGCCAACAGCGCCATCTGCTACATCCTCGGCATCACCAGCATCGATCCCGATACAAACGATCTGTTGTTCGAGCGCTTTGTCAGCAAGGAGCGTGACGAGCCGCCCGACATAGACGTCGACTTCGAGCACGAGCGGCGCGAGGAGGTCATCCAGTGGATCTATAAGACCTACGGGCATCACAAGGCGGCACTCTGCGCTACGGTCACGCGCTACCGCACGAAGGGCGCCATCCGCGACGTCGGCAAGGCGCTCGGTCTGCCTGAAGACCTGATCAAGGCGCTGTCGTCGGGCGTCTGGGCCTGGAGCGAGGTGGTCGGCGAAAAGCAGGTCAGGGAGCTCAACCTCAATCCGGAGGATCGCCGCCTTGCCTTGACCCTCCAGCTTGCACAGCAGCTGATGGGCGCGCCACGCCATCTCGGCCAGCATCCCGGTGGCTTCGTGCTCACCCATGACCGGCTCGACGATCTCGTCCCGATCGAACCGGCCTCGATGGTCGACCGGCAGGTAATCGAATGGGACAAGGACGATGTCGAGGCGTTGAAATTCATGAAGGTCGATGTTCTGGCACTCGGCATGCTGACCTGCATGGCCAAGAGCTTCGCCTTCCTGCGCGAGGCAAAGAACATCGACCTTGACCTTGCCGATATCCCTCAGGAAGATCCGGCGACCTATGCCATGATCCAGAAGGCGGACACGCTTGGAACCTTCCAGATCGAGAGCCGGGCGCAGATGTCGATGCTGCCGCGCCTGAAGCCGGAAACCTTCTACGATCTCGTCATCCAGGTGGCGATCGTCCGCCCCGGCCCGATCCAGGGCGACATGGTCCATCCCTATCTGAGACGGCGGGAGGGCAAGGAAAAACCGGATTACCCGACACCGGAACTCGAAACGGTCCTGCGCAAGACGCTTGGCGTGCCGCTCTTCCAGGAAAGCGCCATGAAGGTCGCCATGGTCTGCGCCGGCTTTACCGGCGGTGAGGCCGACCAGCTCAGAAAAAGCATGGCGACCTTCAAGTTCACCGGCGGCGTCAGCCGCTTCAAGGACAAGCTGATATCCGGCATGATCGGCAACGGCTATAGCCCCGAATTTGCCGAAAAGACCTTTGGCCAGCTCGAAGGCTTCGGTTCCTATGGCTTTCCTGAAAGCCATGCCGCCAGTTTTGCATTGATCGCATATGCCTCGAACTGGATGAAATGCCATCATCCCGATATTTTCTGCGCCGCACTGCTGAACAGCCAGCCGATGGGCTTTTACGCGCCGGCGCAGATCGTGCGCGATGCGCGCCAGCACGGCATTACCGTGATGCCCGTCTGCGTCAACCGCTCGCGATGGGATTGCACGCTGGAACCGATTGATGGGCGAAACGATCGGTTTGCGGTTCGGCTCGGCATGCGCATGGTCCGCGGCCTGGCGACGGCGGATGCGGCCCGGATCGTGGCCGCGCGCGCCGATCAGCCCTTCGAGAACGTCGACGACATGTGGCGGCGCGCCGGCATCCCGGCTGCCTCGCTGGTCGAGCTCGCCGAGGCGGACGCCTTCGGGCCGTCGCTCGGACTGGAGCGCCGTGACGCGCTCTGGGCGATCAAGGCGCTGAGAGACGAACCGCTGCCGCTGTTTGCCGCTGCAGGAATTCGCGAGACGAGGACCGTTGCCGAGCAACAGGAGCCGGATGTCGAACTGCGGCAGATGACGCAGGGCCATAATGTGGTCCTGGACTACGGGCATACCGGACTGACGCTTCGCGCTCATCCCGTCACATTCCTTCGCCAGGACCTTGCGAAGCGTTGCATCGTCACCTGCGCAGAGGCAATGTCGGGGCGGGACGGCCGCTGGCTGATGGCGGCGGGACTGGTGCTGGTGCGCCAGCGGCCCGGATCGGCAAAGGGCGTCATCTTCCTGACGATCGAGGATGAGACGGGCGTTGCCAATGTTGTCATCTGGCCGACGCTCTTCGAGCGGACGCGACCGATTGCGCTCGGCGCCTCGATGATGGCGATCAACGGACGTATCCAGCGGGAGGGCGACGTCGTCCATCTCGTCGCCCAGCAGCTTTTTGACCTCTCTGCCGGTTTGAACGGCCTTGCCGATCGGGATCTCGAATTCCGACCGGCAACGGGCAGGGGAGACGAATTTGCGCATGGTTCGCCCGGACGACCCGATACGCGCGAACCGCCGGCAACTGCAATCAAGGCACGCGACATCTTCATCCCGGATCTGCATATCGACAGCCTGAAGGTCAAAAGCCGAAACTTCCACTGAGGTCGGGATTTGTCGCCCGGTTGCCCGCAAGGGCAGGAACATGCGCCGGCCCCACGCTATTGACGCCGTCACGATCCGGGACATGTCCACAATCTCGTCCCAACGGAGCTACAAACATGACTGATCCGCATAGCGAACTGATCGACCACCTTCATCTGCGCGTGGCCGACCTTGAGGCCAGTCGTCGTTTCTATCGTGCGGCGCTTGCTGCCCTCGGCCGGACGTTCACCTCGCACAGCGACAGGCATTTTGCCTGCGATCCATTGTGGGTGGACACCGCCGACGGACAGGTCTCCAGGGTCCATTTTGCGTTTCGGGCCGCCGACCAGCAGGAGGTGGACCGCTTTTACGCAGCAGCCCTCGATGCGGGTGGAACAGACCATGGCGCGCCCGGCTATCGCGACTACCATCCCGGCTATTATGCAGCCTTCGTGCTCGACCCGGACGGCAATAATATCGAAGCCGTCTTCCATCGGCGCTAGATCCTTTCCGGCACCGGGCCTCTCGTTCTCTGAAGCCAAATCTCCTCGACCGCCCTTTGCGGGAACAAAGAGACCGGCTTGATGTTTTCGGGCAAGGAGGTGCAAATGCCGAAATTCTTCTTTCAGGTCATCGACCGTACGAGCCCGGAACCGACCGAACTTGCCCATGAGTTTCCAAGCCTCGAAGAAGCCAAGAAGGAGGCACGGCTGGCGCTTGCCGAAATGGCGTGCGAGGGCCTGCCGGAAGCTCCGCTCAACATGATCTCGGTCGAGCTTTTCGACGAAGACAGGGTTCCGATCGCGGAATTCCGGCTGCTGCTCGAGGAAATTCCCAAGATGGCGCAGGCGAGATCGGCTGACGGGCCTTGATCTGGCAGTGCCATTCGCCCCCCATTGTGACGGACAAGCCGCCCCGCCAGGACCCGTTGTCGGACAGGAGTTCCCGTGAATACAGCAAATCTTCAACTGGAAGGCATGGTGATGGCTGTTGCAGCGCTGTGCCAGGCGCTTGCCGAAAAGCAACTGCTCAGCCACGAGGCAATAGACGCGGCCCTGGCGCAGGCAAAAGACGCTGTCGAAGGCGATGACAGTCACCGTCTGTCGGAGGCCAACCAGAACGCGATCCTGTTTCCGATCCACCTTCTGCGTCTTGCCAACCAGGCGCACGAACGGGGGGAACGCTTCACCTTTGCCGACTATGCAGCACAGATCGGCAGGCTGACGTGATGTTTGACGGCTTCACGCTGGATTTCGTGCAAACGCAATACGGGTCGATCCGCGTCAGGCACGGGGGATCGGGTGATACGGTGCTGTTGCTGCTGCATGGTCATCCGCGCACCCACATGACATGGGGCGGCGTGGCGGACCTGCTTGCTCCCTCCGTCAGGCTCGTCTGCCCGGACCTGCCGGGTTTTGGGCGCTCCTACCTGCCTGCCGATGCACCTGACAGCCGTTTCTCCTCAAAGAAAGCCAAGGCCGAAGCGCTTGTCGACATGATGAACAGGCTTGGCCACGAACGCTTCGTGGTCGCCGGCCATGACCGCGGCAGCCTGACGGCCTTCCGGATGGCACTCGATCATCAAGACGCCGTCAGCAAGCTCATCATCATCGACGGGCTGCCGGTGCTCGAACATCTGGAGCGTGCCGACTGGTGCTTTGCCAGGGATTGGTATCACTGGTTCTTCTTTGCGCAGCCCGACAAGCCGGAACGCGCCATCAACGCTGATCCACTTGCATGGTACGATCAGGTCGTTCCCGATCGCATGGGACCCGCCGCATACCAAGACCTGGTCGCTGCCCTCTGCGACCCGGCGGTCGTCCATGGCATGATCGAGGATTATCGAGCCGGTCTTCGCATCGACCACGTGCATGAGCGCCAGGACCGCGACAGTAACCGTCTGGTGGAAGCACCGACCCTATGTCTGTGGTCGCTCAGGGACGACCTTGAACAGATCTACGGAAATCCGGTTGCCATCTGGCGCCGTTGGGCACGCCACGTGCATGGGTTTGGAATCGACAGCGGCCATCATGTCGCCGAGGAAAATCCGGCAGCTTTGGCACGCGCGATTGCCGATTTCATCGCCTGAGATCGCCGCGACGCGACCCAGGTCGCCGGTCTCAACCGGATCCCGGCATGACGGATTTGTCGTCATTTTCGGGCAGTGCTCCACTTCCCGGCGTCTTCGCCTCGTCTGTCAGAGCCTTCTTCGCATGCGGCCCGGCAGCAGGCAGCACGCCTTCAGATGGCTTGTCGAGGTCCGACCGAGCCTGTTCCACCGCCTCGCGCGCTTGCCTGTCTTGACCCATCGCCTGTCTCCGTTTGCGTCGATCTTTGGACCTGCATAACCTTCCTCCAGCCCGAATGGTTCCGGCAATCGGCACGTCGGGTGACGGATCGACAGCCGCGCATCAAGGTCAGGGCAGCCATGCAGACAAGCGCCATGGAAAGTCGTGACTTCGGCGCCATGTCCTGTTCAACTGCAGGGAGGCGGTATGCACGAGCAACGCGTTGTCGTCCTGATCGTCGATGACGAGATCATGGTGCGCATGGCATTGTCGACGGAGCTTCAGGACGCAGGTTTTACGACGATCGAGGCGATGAATGGCGCAGATGCACTCAAGCACCTGAACGAAGACAAAGATATCGATGTCGTGGTCTCCGACATCAGGATGCCGGGAGCGATCGACGGTTTTGCTCTTTCCAGAGCAGTTGTCCGGACGTGGCCAGACAAGAAAGTCGTGCTGATGTCGGGAGACCGCCCCTTACGGCCTGCCGATTTGCCAGGGGCCGTTCGTTACATCGCAAAGCCTTATGAGATCCGCCAGCTTGTCGCTCTGATCCGGACGCTCGTCTATGGCTACTCTGATTGACGAAGGCTCTACCCTCCTCATAGCGAAGAGGAGGGGACCAAACCGATCGGCCTTGGCTGCTGACCAAGCTCTGGCGCAAAACCCAAAGACGACCCCTGCAGGAGATCCCTGACTTCGTTTTCCTCCCACCCGGCAGAAACGGCAGAGGCGACAAGCGCGGCGTTCTTTTCGGTCTCGCCCGCCCCGCTGGTCTCGTCGAGACGCCGGCGGGCAACATCAAGACATTGCTTCAGGTTTGTCCTGCGCGAAGCTGCGTCGGGGCAAAAGGTCGGCGATGCAACATAGGTCGTGAATGTCATGGTCAATCCTCCTGATCAGTTGATCGATGAACGCGGCTTGGCGCGCACCGTTCCACGAATTCTCCTCAAGGCGCCGGCAAAGCAGGCATCGCCGTGCCAGTGGCCTTGTCGCCTGTATCCACCGAGCCGCCGGCCGACGAAGGCTGTCCATGACGTCCGGAACTTCGACGGATTGCCGGCGTTAAGCGGCCAACAGATGGAGAAAGACATGAGCCAATCCAAATCACCCGCCGTTCAAGCTTATGAACTCGACAAGGCCAACAGGCAGCACCGCGAAGCCACGGGCGAGCTCGACCAGGCGCTGGAAGATACGTTTCCAGCCTCCGATCCGGTATCGCACTCGATTACGTCGGTGGCCGGCGCGCCGCAAAAAAGCGACGCGGCCGAGCGCGAAACCTTTGTCGAGGGCGCGCGCGGCTTCATCAAGAAGAACCCAATCGCAGCTGTCGCCATGACTGCCGCGGTGGCATGGATCCTCGGCGCCACGCGCTGAAGTCCAAGCGCTGCCTCCGGCTGTTAACCCTCTCTTCACCATAAAAGGAGAGGAACAGCGGGCGGCTGTATCGATTTGGGACAACAGGCGTTCCCTTCCTGACTGAACAGAAAGGTGCGGGAATGGCAAAGGTCCTGATCGTCGAAGATGAAACACTGATCCGTTTTTCACTTGCCGACGCGTTGATCGACGCGGGTCATGTGGTGGTCGACTGTGGGAATGTGCTCGAGGCCGTGGCAGCACTCGCCAGGCATGACGATATCGCCGCGGTCGTGACCGATGTCGACATGCCGGGGGGCCTGAGCGGCCTCGATCTTGCCGCCCTCGTCAGAAAGACCAGGCCTTCGGTCCCGCTCATCGTGACCTCTGGACGCGTGATCGACCTCTCCGCCCTCGAAGGCGCCGCCTTTCTTGCAAAGCCTTATGATTTTGCAGCGCTTGCTCGAAGGCTAAGCGAACGTCTTGAACAAGGCGGGCAAAAGACAGGCTTGCGGCCTGCTCTTCCGGCGGCGCGCTACCGCGCCCTTTGACGCGCCAGCGCGTGGGCGCGGCCTTTCATTCCGGTCCCGGTGCTTGGTCCCCACGCGCATCATCTGAGGCGGCGCCAGGGAACAAGTAAAGCGCTTGAAGGTTCATCTCCGCAACYTTCAAACATCGTTCATGGACCGGACGCGCGGAGACAGACCGAGTGATGACGACAGCATCCCCTTCGACCGCTTCCCTTCACGTTTCGCGGATCTACTATGTCAACCCGCTTTTATTGTCTGGCCGGGATCGCTGGCTGGAGGTCTTCGATCACGCGGCCTTCCTCGGCTTCGACACCGTCCTGACGGCCCCTCCTTTTCGAAGGATGGCAGAGAGCCTGTTCTCAACCGTTGATTATGACGCCCTCGACCCGGCGCTCGCCCTTGAGGGGGGAGCTGAAGAGGCGCTTGCCGGGTTGGCCACAGAGGCTGAAAGCCGCGGGATCAGCTTCATGCTCGACCTTGCGATCGGCGCAGGCGTCGCAAACGACGATGCCCGCCTGCTATCCCTTGATCCGAGACGATCGCCTCTTATGCCGCTCGTTGGGTCGCCCCCATCCGGCGATGTCGAGGCATGGCAGGCGCGGCTTTTACGTCTGGCTGCTGCTGGAATCAGCGGCTACCGGGTTATCGGCCTCGACAGGCTCGCGGCCGGTCAATGGCAGCAGCTGATCGCAGGAGCAAGGGCCGCAAATGCGGCAACGCGTTTTCTTGCCTATACGCCCGGGACCGACTTTGGGCTGCGAAATGGCTTGCGGGAGTGCGGGTTCGACGCCACCTTCACCTCGCTTGCCTGGTGGGACTTGCGCGAAAGCTGGTTTATCGAGGAGTACCGGCTGCAGCATGGGCTCGCACCGCAGATCGCCTTTCCCGAGGCCCCCTTTGCCAGACGGCTTGCGCATGGCACCGAGAGCAGGGAGATCCGCGAGCGTCGCTCGCGCCGGGCGCTGCGACTGGCGGCGGAAATCGGCGATGGTCTTCTCGTGCCGATGGGATTCGAATTCGGTGCCGGGCTGCCGCTCGATCCAACGCATGGGCACGGCGAGGGGCTGCGCAGGCTAAGAGCCGAAGGCGCCTTCGACCTGACGAGCGCACTGCGTGAACTGATGGCGGTCCGTAGCAGCCAGGCGATGCAGCTCGTCAATTGCGATACCACGAGCCAGGTGAGCATCCTGTCGCAGGCCGATGCGGCTGATCTTCGCACCGCCGCCACGGTGAGACTGATCGCCGTCAACAGGGACCTTCGTCGATCGGCATTGCTTCCCGAAACGATCCTCAATCGCGCCGTCTCTCCATTCGTGCCGGTGGACCCTGGCGCCTCCGGCCAGCGCCTGGAGCCGGGCGAGGTGCGCCTGATACCAACGCGGGCGCGCGCCTCCGTCACGGCAGAGCAGGGAGATCTGCCGCTTGCGGAAGCGACGAGGTCAGCGCGCATCGCCATCGAAAAGATTGCCCCGCAGGTCGACGAGGGTCGCTTCCCTGTCAAGCGCATCGTCGGCGATACGATGGTCGTCGAAGCCGACATCTTTGCCGATGGGCATGACCTTCTGGCGGCAGCCCTTCTCCACCGTCCGCGTGGCGAGGTCGAATGGCGCCAGGAACGCATGACGCTTGCCGAAAACGATCGATGGCAGGCAAGCTTCGTGCTCGATCGGGTCGGCCGCTTCGAGTTCTGCGTCGAGGCGTGGAAAAATCCTTTCGCGATATTTCGCTACGAACTGGTCAAGAAACATGAAGCCAGGCTCGACCTGCGTCTGGAATTGATCGAAGGCGAGGCACTGATCCGCGCTGGCGCAGCCGATCCGGCCGCCGCGATGATTGCTGAGGAGCGGGCGGAGCTCGACGCGCTTATTGCCGAACTGGAGCGCCGGGAAGGCATGTCCAAGCTCGACATCCTGCTGGCGCCGCGCACCGCCGAACTCATGGCTCGCGCCGACCGGCGCCCGTTTGCCACGCGCAGCGGCACCTATGGCGTCGAATCGGAGCGGCGCGAGGCAGGATTTGCGAGCTGGTACCAGATCTTCCCGCGTTCACAGAGCGGAGACCCCAATCGTCACGGCACGTTCGAGGATGTGATCGCACGTCTGCCGGCCATTCGCGACATGGGGTTCGACGTCCTCTATTTCCCGCCCATCCATCCGATCGGCCGCACCAACCGCAAGGGCCGCAATAATTCGCTGAGCGCCGCACCGAGCGATCCAGGCAGTCCCTACGCCATCGGTTCGGAAGCCGGCGGCCATGACGCCATTCATCCCGAGCTCGGTGAGTTCGACGATTTCGAGCATCTGGTCGAGGAGGCGCGAAAGGCAGGTCTGGAGATCGCGCTCGATCTGGCAATCCAGGCCTCTCCCGATCATCCCTGGTTGAAAGAACATCCCGGCTGGTTCGACTGGCGGCCGGACGGCACCATCCGCTATGCCGAAAACCCGCCGAAGAAATACGAAGACATCGTCAATGTCGACTTCTACGCCAAGGATGCGATACCGGACCTATGGGTCGAACTGCGCGATATCGTCGAGATGTGGGTCGAAGAGGGCGTGCGGCTGTTTCGTGTCGACAATCCTCACACCAAACCTTTTCCATTCTGGGAGTGGCTGATCGGCGACATTCGCGCGCGCCATCCCGACGTCGTTTTCCTGTCGGAGGCCTTCACGCGGCCCAAGGTCATGTACCGGCTTGCCAAGATCGGCTTTTCGCAATCCTACACGTATTTTACCTGGCGCAACGAGCGCTGGGAACTCGAACAGTATATGAGCGAACTAACCACGAGCGAGGCGCGCGAATTCTTCCGGCCGCATTTCTTCGTCAACACCCATGACATAAACCCGGATTTTCTGCAGAACGCGCCGCGCCCGGCCTATCTCATCCGCGCCGCGCTCGCAGCCACCCTGTCGGGCCTCTGGGGCGTCTATAACGGTTTCGAGCTTTGCGAGGGACGGCCTGACGCCAAGCGCAAGGAATATGCCGACAGCGAAAAATACGAGATCCGCGCCTGGGACTACGATCGCCCGGGCAATATCAAAGCGGAAATCGCCATGCTCAACCGCATCCGCAGGGACAACGCCGCCTTGCATTCGCATCTCGGGCTGACGCTTCTGCCCTCGTCGAACAGGAACGTCATGTTCTTCGAAAAAGCCGACAGCGGGCGTCACAACGTCTTGCTGATCGCCGTCAATCTCAATCCGCACGGTATCGAGGAAAGCAACGTCGAGTTTCCGCTCTGGCGGTTCGGCCTCGGCGACGGCGCGACGCTCGCCTTCGAAGACCTCGTCAGCGGCCAGAATTTCAAGCGCAGCGGAAAGTGGCAGACGATCAGGCTGGACCCGGCCTCTTTGCCATTCGCCATATGGCGGGTCAGGGCAGGAGAGACCTGAAATGGACACAGCCTTCATCGAAGACAAGAAGACGATCGCCGACGACCTGCTCTGGTACAAGGACGCGATTATCTATCAACTGCACATCAAGTCCTTCTATGACGCCAATGGCGACGGCATCGGCGATTTCGAAGGCCTCTACCAGAAGCTCGACCATATTGCCGCGCTCGGCGTCACCGCCATCTGGCTTCTGCCCTTCTTTCCATCGCCGCGCCGCGACGACGGCTACGACATTGCCGACTACCGCAGCGTCAGCCCGGACTACGGCACCATCGAGGATTTCCGCAGGTTCGTCGCAGCCGCCCACGAGCGCAATATCAAGGTGATCATCGAGCTCGTCATCAATCACACGTCCGACCAGCATCCCTGGTTCCAGCGCGCCCGCCAGGCCCCTGCCGGTAGCCCCGAGCGCGATTTCTACGTCTGGTCCGACAATGACCAGAAGTTCCCGGAGACCCGTATCATCTTCCTTGATACCGAAAAGTCGAACTGGACCTTCGATGCCGTCGCCGGCGCCTATTACTGGCACCGCTTCTATTCCCACCAGCCCGATCTCAACTTCGACAATCCGAAGGTGATGGACGAGCTCATCGACATCATGCGATTCTGGCTGGAAACCGGCATTGACGGCTTCAGGCTCGATGCGATTCCCTATCTCGTCGAACGTGAGGGCACCAACAACGAGAACCTGCCGGAGACCCACGCGATCCTCAAGCAGATCCGTGCTGCCCTCGATGCCACCCATCCGGGCGTCATGCTGCTTGCCGAGGCCAATCAATGGCCGGAGGATACGCGCGAATATTTCGGTGACGGCGACGAATGCCACATGGCCTTCCACTTCCCGCTGATGCCGCGCATGTACATGGCCATCGCCAAGGAGGACCGTTTCCCGATCACCGACATCATGCGTCAGACGCCAGACATTCCCGACACCTGCCAATGGGCGATCTTCCTGAGAAACCATGACGAGCTGACGCTCGAAATGGTGACTGACGCCGAGCGTGACTATCTCTGGGAGACCTACGCCTCCGACAAGCGGGCGCGGATCAATCTCGGCATCCGCCGACGCCTGGCGCCACTGATGGAGCGCGACCGGCGGCGCATCGAACTGATGAACGGCCTGCTCCTGTCGATGCCCGGCACGCCTGTCGTCTATTACGGCGACGAGATCGGCATGGGCGACAACATCTATCTTGGCGATCGGGACGGGGTGCGCACGCCGATGCAATGGTCGCCCGACCGCAACGGCGGCTTTTCGCGGGCAGACCCGGCCCGCCTCGTCCTGCCGCCGGTCGCAGATCCGCTCTACGGTTTCGAAGCGCTCAATGTCGAGGCCCAGGTCGCCGATGCCCATTCGCTGTTGAACTGGACACGGCGCATGCTGGCGCTTCGCGGCCGGCACAGCGCCTTCGGGCGCGGTTCGCTGCGTTTCCTGGCGCCAAGCAACCGCCGCATCCTTGCTTACCTGCGCGAGCACGGCGACGAAGTCATACTGTGCGTTGCCAACCTGTCGCGCCTTCCCCAGGCCGTCGAACTCGATCTGTCGGCCTTCGAAGGCCGCATTCCGATCGAACTCACCGGCATGTCGCCCTTTCCGCCGATCGGCCAGCTCACTTATCTCCTGACCCTGCCGCCCTATGGCTTCTTCTGGTTCCAACTCAACAAGGAGGCCGACGGTCCGGCCTGGCGCACGGCCCCGCCCGAGCAGCTGGCCGACTTCGTGACGGTCGTCGTGCGGCGCAGCCTGAGCGAACTCGTCGAACAGCCCCAGCATGCTTCCATGCTCAGCCGCGACATCCTGCCGGCCTACCTGTCGAAGCGGCGCTGGTTCGGCGCCAAGGATCAGCCGCTTCAGGAAGCCCGCCTGATATCTGCGACACCCATACCCTTTGCCGAAGGGGTCGTTCTTGGCGAGCTCGAGGCGGTCCTTCCCGACCATGTCGAAAGCTACCAGCTGCCGCTTGCCGCCGAATGGGACGACACGCCGCCGAACGTGCTCGGCCAGCAGCTGTCGCTTGCGCGCATCAGGCAGGGGCGCCGCGTCGGCTTCCTCACCGATGGTTTTGCCGTCGAGACAATGGCGCGCGGCATCCTGCGCGGCCTGCGCGACCGCTCGGTCGTCAGCGGCCGCACGGGCCAGATCGAGTTCATCGGCACCGACCAGCTCGACGGCCTGGCTCTATCCGACGACATGCCGATCCACTGGCTCTCGGCAGAGCAATCCAACAGCTCGCTGATCGTCGGCGACGCGGCGATGATCAAGCTTATCCGGCACATATTCATCGGCATTCATCCCGAAGTCGAAATGACCCGCTATCTGACGCAGCACGGCTATCAGCATACCGCGCCATTGCTGGGCGAGGTGGTACGCACCGATGGCGAGGGCCGGCGTTCGACCCTGATCATCGTCCAGGGCGCCATCCGCAACCAGGGGGACGCCTGGAACTGGATGCTTTCCAATCTCAGGCGTGTCGCCGATGAGATCGTCATGACGGAAGCCCCCGTCGAGGCCGCTGACGAGGAGCTGCGACCGCTGCTCAATTTCGTTTCCATGGTCGGGGAGCGTCTGGGCGAACTGCATGTCCTGCTTGCCCAGCCATCAAAAGACGAGGCCTTTTCACCGCGCCGGGCAGGTGCGGCAGATGTCGAAACCATTCGCAAATCCGTTACCGGCGAAATCGCCTATGCCTTCTCCAAGCTTGCCGATCTTGGCGCGGAGGTGGACGAGGGCATGGCGGCAAGGGTCGCATCGCTTCTTGAACAACAGGAGGCAATCGTTGCGCAGGCAGGCACGCTTGCCGAGGGAGCGAGGGGAACCTTGCTCACCCGCGCGCACGGCGATTTCCATCTCGGCCAGATACTGGTGACGGAAGGCGACGCCGTCATCATCGATTTCGAAGGAGAACCTGCCCGCAATCTTGCCGAACGGCGGGCCAAGACCAGTCCGCTGCGCGATGCGGCCGGGCTCTTGCGTTCGCTCGATTACCTGACGGCGACCGCCATGCTCGAAAATGACGCGATCTCCGATCATCACGACACCCGCCGGCGCGAAGTCATCACCCGCTTCGGCGCGACAGCCGAAGAGGTCTTTCTCAAGGCCTATAGCGAGGCACTGTCGCTGTCTGCGGACCTGCCCAGCTCGGCCGGCGACATCAGGAAGGTCCTCGACATTTTCCTGCTTGAGAAGGCGGCCTACGAGATCGCCTACGAAGCGCGCAATCGTCCCAAATGGCTACCGATCCCGCTGAACGGTTTTGCCAATATCCTGACCCGCCTCTCGGAGAGCCGCTCATGACGACAGACTTCGCCGACATCTTCTTCGGTGTGGAGCCGGATGCGGTCCAGGCCCTCATCGAGGGACGCCATGGCGATCCGTTTTCCATCCTTGGCCCGCATCGGTGCGCGGACGGCCGCTATAGTGTCCGGCTGTTCCTGCCCGGCGCGTCCTCCGTCGAGCTCGTTGCGCGCGAGACCGGTCTGCATCTGGCGTCTGCCGAGCTCGTCCATCCGGCCGGCCTGTTTGGCGCAATCGTCCCGGAGCCTTCTTCCTACGGTCTGCGGGTGCGCTGGCCCGACGCGCTCCAGCTGACCGACGACCCCTACAGGTTCGGCCCCTTGCTCGGCGACCTCGATCTCCACCTCGTCGGCGAAGGCACGCATTACAACCTGACACGCGCGCTCGGCGCCAATCCGATGACGATCGACGATATTGCAGGCGTGCGTTTTGCCGTATGGGCGCCGAATGCCAAGCGCGTCTCCGTGGTCGGCGACTTCAACAGCTGGGATGGTCGGCGCAATCCGATGCGATTGCGGCCCCAGGCCGGGGTCTGGGAAATCTTCATCCCGCATTTGACCGTCGGCGAGCGCTACAAGTTCGAAATCCTCGATCAGCACGGCAATCTTCTGCCTCAGAAGGCCGATCCGGTGGCAAGGGCGGCCGAGCCGGCACCATCGACGGCCTCCGTGGTCGCCTCCACCGATCCCTTCGACTGGTCCGACGCGGCCTGGATGGAGGGACGGCGCGCCGTCGACAAACAAGCCGAGGCGATCAGCGTCTACGAGGTGCATGCCGGCTCTTGGCTGCGTGACATGGGCGATGGCGCGCGCATGCTGAACTGGGTCGAGCTGTCGCAGCGGCTCGTTCCCTATGTGCGCGACATGGGCTTCACCCATATTGAGCTCCTGCCGATCATGGAGCACCCCTTCGGCGGGTCCTGGGGCTATCAACCACTTGGCCTGTTTGCGCCGACCGGCCGCCACGGCACCCCGGAAGATTTTGCCTATTTTGTCGACCGCTGCCATGGCGCCGGGATCGGCGTCATTCTCGACTGGGTCCCGGCCCATTTTCCGACCGACGCTTGGGGACTGGCACGGTTCGACGGAACCGCCCTTTACGAGCATGAAGATCCGCGCGAAGGTTTCCACCAGGACTGGAACACGCTGATCTACAATCTCGGCCGCAACGAGGTCAAAGGCTTCCTGATCGCGAGCGCCCTGGAGTGGCTCGAGCACTATCACATCGACGGACTGCGCGTGGATGCGGTCGCCTCCATGCTCTACCGCGACTATAGCCGGGCCGAGGGTCAATGGATTCCCAATCGTTACGGCGGGCGCGAAAACCTCGAGGCGATCGAGTTCTTCAAGCATCTCAACAGCATCGTGCACGAACGATTTCCCCATGCGCTGATGATAGCGGAGGAATCGACGGCCTTCCCCAACATTACCCGGTCGCCGGGCGAAGGCGGGCTCGGCTTCGACATGAAATGGAACATGGGCTGGATGCATGACACGCTTCATTACATGTCTGACGATCCCGTCTATCGCCAATATCACCATGGCTCGATGACATTCGGGATGATCTATGCCTATAGCGAGCATTTCATCCTTCCATTTTCCCACGACGAGGTCGTTCACGGCAAAGGATCGCTGCTCGCCAAGATGCCGGGCGACGCCTGGCAGAAAATGGCCAATCTGCGCGCGCTCTTCGGTTTCATGTGGGGCCATCCCGGCAAGAAGCTCATCTTCATGGGATGTGAGCTCGGCCAGATATCGGAATGGAGCCACGACGCGTCGGTAGAATGGGATCTGATCGATGACCCGATCCATGCCGGCCTGCAACGGCTGGTGCGCGACCTCAACCGCATCTACGGCCATTTCGCCTGCCTGCACTATGGCGACAGCGAGCCCTCCGGTTTCGAATGGGCCGTCGCCGACGACGCCCATAATTCGGTTCTTGCCATGCTGCGCTATGACCGCGAGCGCCGCCAGACAGCCCTCGTCGTGTCGAACTTCACGCCGGTTGCCCGCATGGATTACCGGCTCGGCGTCCCCTTTGCCGGCCATTGGCGAAAGATCCTCGATACGGATGCATCGATCTATGCGGGCACCGGCACGGGCAGCGGCGACCGCCACAGCGAAGAGATCGGCGCACACGGGCGCAACCAGTCGGTCCGCCTTGATCTACCGGGACTGTCGACGATGATCTTTCTGCATGAGGAGACCCCCGGGGGCCAGGCGCCTGGTTGAACAGGCCCGGGAACACCGTCGTTGCGGCTGCGGGCCGCCTGAGGCATCGGGTTTTCCAGCGTTGACGCTTCAGCCTTGATGGGAAAGCCGATGCTGGATCTCTTCGGCATGCGGAACCAGAAGCTGCAACGATAGTTCAATGGGTACAATTGCCGAAGCTCGTCAGGCAGTGTGGGAGAGGCATATGGCGCCAAGTCAGACACAGATTTCGAACCGCATGTTGACCGCGCTCGAGCCGCAGGACTTCGCGCTCCTGGCCCCGCACCTGGAGCGGGTCGATCTGCCGGCGCAATTCTGCATCGCCGAGCCGCGCAAGAAGCTCGATCACGTCTATTTTCTCGAAACGGGTATCGGTGCGGTGATGACGGTCTCCACCAACGGCCAGACCGCCGAAGCAGGAATGTTCGGCTGGGAGGGCTTCGTACCGACGGCCACCATCGTCGGTGACGACGAAGTTCCCTACAGGGTCGAGATCAACGTCGCCGGCTCCGGGTACCGGGTGCCGATCGAGGCGATGCGTCAGGCGACCATGCAGAGTACCTCTTTCCAGGTGCCGCTCATCAAATACATGCATGTCTTTGCCACGCAGGTTGCCTATACCGCACTCGCCAATATCCGCTATCTGCTCGATCAGCGCCTCGCGCGCTGGATCCTGATGTGTCACGATCGCCTTCGCAGCGACGAGATGGCGATCACCCATGACTATATTGCCTTGATGCTCGGAGCCCGCAGACCCGGCGTCACCACCTCTCTTCACGTTCTGGAAGGACATCGTCTGATCCGTTCGGTGCGCGGATCGATCGTCGTCCTCAACCGCGCCGGCCTCGAAAAATTCGCAGCCGGCTCCTACGGGGTTCCGGAGGAGGAATTCGAACGGCTCATCGGAGGCCGCTGAAGCACGACGTCATGAGCGCGCAGGAAGCAACAGACAGTATTTGATGGTGACGCATGCGATATTATTTCAACATTCGTGACGGCAAGGACCTGATCCTGGATCCCGACGGGAGTGATTGCGCCACTCTGGCGATCGCCATCGAGGAGGCCAAGGCCCATGCGCGAGAGCTCATGGCGGAACGCCTGAGGTCCGGCAAGGAGCTCGACGGGCAGGCTTTCGAGATCGTCGATGTCGCCGGCGCGCTGGCTGCCGTCGTTCGTTTCAAGGATGCCCTGCCGTCATGAGCTGCTATGCTGCCGCACCCGCAGCCGACCCAAGCCAAATTGGATCATCCCGGCCTGGTTGCAATCCTTCGCGCACTGGCAATGCAACAGCGACCTCCTAATTTCAGGCCGATGATGGACCAGCGCGCGCAGCAGACCAGGAATTTTGACTTCGACGGTTGGCGATTTGCCGCCGGCCTTGGCCGCGGCTTTGCCGGGGCATTGATCTTTGCCTTGCCGATGTTCATGACGATGGAAATGTGGGAGCTTGGCTTTTCCATGGATCGAGGCCGGCTGCTGCTCTTGCTGATCGTCAACATCCCGCTTCTGGTCCTCCTGTCGAACGAGGTAGGCTTCGAAGCCACCTACACATGGGGCGACGCTTTGCGCGATGCGGCAATCGCCTACGCGATCGGCATTGTCTCTTCTGCAACTATCCTTGCTGCAGTCGGCGTCCTGCAATTTGATCAACCCTTCATCGAGATCGTCGGAAAGATCGCCGTGCAGGCCGTCCCGGCCAGCATCGGCGCGCTGCTTGCCCGCAGCCAGCTGAACGGCGACAGCGACGAAGATGACGAGGACGACGAGGATCCGGTGCAAAATGGTCCGCGCGACTACGCGCGCGAGATGTTCCTGATGGCGATCGGGGCGCTGTTTCTCGGGCTGAATGTCGCCCCGACAGAGGAGATGATCCTGCTCTCCTACAAGATGACGCCATCGCATGTCCTTGCAGTCCTGGTCATGTCTCTGATCGTGATGCATGGCTTCGTCTATGCCGTCTCGTTCAAGGGCGGGCACGAGATCGGCGAGGATGTCGCCGCCTGGCATATGGTCATCCGTTTCACGTTGCCCGGATATGTCATCGCCCTTCTCGTCAGCGCCTACGCGCTGTGGACCTTCGAGCAGTTCGGCGATTCTTCCCCCTGGCCGGTGCTTGCGACCGTCATCGTCCTCGGCCTGCCCTGTTCCATTGGCGCGGCTGCCGCGCGGCTGATATTGTGAGGGTGCGTGTGAGCGATAAACCGAACAAGGCCAGAAACAGATCCCATCCCGTCGAATGGGTTGTCGGGTTGACGAGCACGGTGCTCGTCGCCGCCCTGATTGCGTCTGTGGCCTATCAGGCAGCCAGCTATTCAAGCCTGCCGCCCCGCCTGACCGTCAAAAGGATCGATGCTCCCACGGCAGACCACCAGGTGCGCTTCGAGATCAGGAACCATGCCGACAGGACAGCCGCCTCGGTCCTCGTCCATGGCGAGGCGAGGAAGCCCGACGGTAGCGCCGAAGTTGCCGAGACCACCTTCGACTATGTGCCAGGCCGCTCGCGCACCACAGGCGCCCTGATCTTTTCGACCGACGTCACCGATGCCGACGTGACGATCCGGCCGGCCGGCTACATGGATCCCTAAGAAGACGCCACAATGGCAGCAGAAAGGGTCCCACGTCCAAGATCCGCAATCCGGAGGAACCGGCGGGTTCACCGGTCGCGCTTCTTCAGGCCAGCGCTCGCGCCAGCGCCAGCTGCGCCGTGAACACCGTACCGTCGACACGCGCAATGGTAAAAGATCCACCCATTTCAGCAACCAGGGCCTTGATCAGCCGGCTGCCCATGCCCGATCTTGCAGCCGCCGGATCGTAGCCGATCCCGTCATCGGAAAGTTCAAAAAGCACGGTGTCGTCTGGCTGCCGCAGGAGGCGGATCCGGATCAGTGCCTGCTTCCTGCCGGCGAAAGCGTATTTCATGCTGTTTGTCAGCAACTCGTTCAGCAGAAGCGTAAAGGGCGTCGCCTTTTCGGCATCGATCTTGATATCGTCAAGTTCGAAGACGAGATCGACAGCCTGCTCGTGCAGCCCGACCAGCGTGCGCGAAAGGGTCGGCACGAGCTGGCGGGCGTTGACGCTGTCGAACTGATCGAAGCCGTACATCTGCTCGTGCACAGCCGCCATGGCGAGGATCCTGTCGTTCAACCTCTGGACCGTTTCAGGCTTCAGCCCCTGCAGTCGTACGAGCCCCATCACGGTCTGCAGATTGTTCTTCACGCGGTGGTGGATCTCGCGCATCAGGACCTGGTTCGTTCGCAGCGCTTCGGCAAGCTCGGCCGTATGGCGGGCATCCGTGCGCGCGAGCGTCAGGATTTTCAGTCCCGCAGCAACAGTGGCGGCCGATACGAGCGCCGTAACGAGGAGCGCGATCGCGACATCGTTCCAGAACGGTTTCAGGATCAGGCCGATATCAGCCGAAGCGATCGCGACGAAGGGCGTACGCTCGACGATGCGATAGGCCACCAGGCGCTTGACCTGGTCGACCGGCGAAGTCGATAGATAGGTGCCCGACGTCGCCTTTCGCATGTAGTTTGTAAACAGCACATAGTTGCCGAGATCGACCATGTCCGGCGGCTCGGGGTGACGCGCGATCAGCTTGCCGTCACGCCGGAAGAAACTGACGGTCGAGCCGGGTCCAAGCGGCGAGGCGTCCCAGATGGAACGCAGCATGCCGATGTCGAAGGCAAGCACCGCCACGCCCAGGAACCTGTGATCACGCTCGATGCGGGCGGCCGAAAGAAATATGCGTCGTCCGGTATTGCCCATCTGCGTCATTGCCGACGTATAGGCGTCCGCCCCGTTGGCGAGCCGGCGGAAATAGGCCTGATCGAGGATATCGGCAGGCGACCCCTCTCGGTCGGTCGAATAGATGAGCGTCCCGTCGGCGGCAATCACATAGGCGGTCGCGTTCGTCGGAAGGGCTGCAGTCGCCTGGTTCAGCCGCCTCGACAGGTCGCGATCGTCGGGGTCGATCGCCGAGCCGAAGGCATTGTCCATGCGATCGAGGGTCTGACGCGCCAAAGAGTTGATCCAGACTGCGTTTGCCGCGACGATCTTTGCAGTCGCAACGACCTGTTCCTCGCCGCGCCGGACCGCGGAGGAATAGCTCGAATGCAGCCAAACAGCCAAAACGACGCAAAAGGCGGCAAACAGGCACACGATTGCGGCGATGGCAGCCCTGCCGACAATCGTAAAGCCTCTGGTCAGGCCCATGCGACCCTCATGATCCGACACAATCGGACTGTCGGATAGCAGGCTATCGGTGTCAAGGATCAGTACGGTAGGAGTCCTTCAGGCACGCTCGGCGCTCAGGGCGCTGCAAAGGCAGGGCAAGCTCCCCACCGCGTCCCGACAGTCGGCGCTTGCGGGCAGGGCGCTGTGGCTTGCGGAACAAATCGACCGCACGAACCATTTGCGTCTCCAGCACAAGGGAGAAACGGATGATCAACGATCTCTGGTACAAGAACGCGGTCGTCTATTGCCTGTCAGTCGAGACATTCATGGATGGAAACGGCGACGGCGTCGGTGACTTCCAGGGACTTGCCAGGCGACTCGACTATCTCGCCGGCCTCGGTATCACCGCGATCTGGCTGATGCCGTTCCAGACGTCTCCTGGCAGGGACGACGGTTATGACGTTTCGGATTATTACAATGTCGATTCCCGCTACGGCACGCTCGGCGACTTCGTCGAATTCACCCATGGGGCCAAGCAGCGCGGCATCCGCGTTCTGATCGATCTTGTCGTCAACCACACCTCCGACCAACACCCCTGGTTTCAGGAGGCGCGAAAGGACGAGCAGTCGATCTACCGCGACTGGTATGTCTGGTCGAAAGAAAAGCCCGACAACGCCGATCAGGGAATGGTCTTTCCAGGCGTTCAGAAAACCACCTGGACCCGCGACACGGTCGCCGGTCAATATTACTTCCACCGCTTCTACGATTTCCAGCCGGACCTCAATACCTCAAACCCCCATGTGCAGGCCGAGATCCTAAAGATCATGGGCTTCTGGATCCAGCTCGGTGTCTCCGGCTTCCGGATGGACGCCGTTCCTTTCGTGATCGCCGAAAAGGGCGCCGGCCTGAAGAAGCCGCGCGAACAGTTCAACATGCTGCGCACCTTCCGCGAATTCCTGCAATGGCGCCAGGGCGACGCCATCATCCTTGCAGAGGCCAACGTGCTGCCGAAGACGGATCTCGACTATTTCGGCGAGGACGGCGACCGGATGCACATGATGTTCAACTTCCAGGTCAATCAGACATTGTTTTACGCGCTTGCAAGCAGCGACTGCGCGCCACTTGCAAAGGCGCTCGAGGCGACCCGCATGCGCCCGCAATCGGCACAATGGGGCCAGTTCTTGAGGAACCATGACGAGCTCGATCTCGGCCGCTTGAGCGAGACCCAGCGCAACCTCGTCTTTGCCGCCTTCGGACCCGAAAAGACCATGCAGCTTTACGATCGCGGCATCAGACGGCGGTTCGCGCCGATGCTCGACGGCAACCGAGACCGTCTGCGCATGGCCTACTCGCTGATGTTTTCGCTGCCGGGCACGCCGGTGCTGCGCTACGGCGACGAGATCGGCATGGGCGACGATCTGTCCCTGCCCGAACGCAATTGCGCCCGCACACCGATGCAATGGTCGACGGAACCGCAGGCCGGCTTCACCAAGAGCGAAAAGCCGATCCTGCCGGTCATATCGGGCGGCCCCTACGGGTATGAGCATATCAATGTCGCCGACCAGCGCAGGAGCCCGCAATCCATGCTGAACTGGATGGAGCGCCTGATCAGGATGCGCAAGGAAGCACCAGAAGTCGGGTGGGGAGACTATAGCGTCCTTGACGTTGAAGAGAGCGGCATCCTTGCCATCCGCTACGACTGGCGCAACAACGCAGTCCTCATCGTCCATAACCTCAACGAAAACCCGGTCGAGGTCACGATCGATCCCGGCCTTAAGGACGGGGGTGACCTCTTGATCGACATTGCCGATGGCACCGACAGCCGGGCAGACGCGGCCGGTCGCCACTGCCTCTATCTTGATGGATACGCCTACAAATGGTTTCGCGTCGGCGGGCTCGATTACCTGCTCAAGCGCACGGAGGTCTAGAGGAATGGCAGGGCCGGTCTCACAGGTTCACGTCCGTGGACACTTTGCGGCGCCGCAATTATCCGACGCTTGACTTTCATTCTCAGGAAAACACTTAAAGCCCGCACGGCATTATTGAGGTACGTATGACGTTAAGAGCAAATTCCGAAACACGCGTGCTGCTCGTCGAGGATGATCTTCTTCTGGCAATGGACATGGAAGATTTCCTTGTCGATCAGGGCTATCAGGTCGTCGGTCCGTTTGGCCGACTGGCGCAGGCCCTCCAGGCGCTCTCAGGACAGCCTGTCGATCTTGCGATCGTCGATCTCAACCTTGCGGGCGAGCTATCCTTTCCGCTCATCGACACCCTCAGGCGCCGGGAAACACCCGTCATCGTCTGCAGCGGTTATGCCGAACTGCCGGAGATCCGCTCCAAACTCGCCGACCTGCCCCTCATCGCAAAACCATGGTCGCCACAGGCGCTGACCAGACGCATCGACGAGGCGCTGAACACGCGCATGACCGAAAGAGGCTAGAGCGGAAAGCTGATGGAGCAGGTGAGCCCGTCGGCCAGATAGTGCAGATCGACTGCCCCTTCCAGCTCATATTGTACGGAGCGTTCGATCAGCGCCGTTCCAAAACCGGCTGCCTCAGGCGGGACCACGATCGGACCGTTGCTTTCCCGCCACTCGATGTCGACCATATCGACCCCGGCGTGATCGGTATGCTGGCGCCATTTCAGGCGCACTTGACCGGCATCGTTCGATAGCGCCCCATGCTTGCTGGCATTCGTCACGAGCTCGTTCAGCACCATGCTGACGGCAAGGGCGCTCTTCGGGCCCAGCGTGACGTCCTGGCTGCCGCCGAGGTCGAAACGAGCGTTGCGGTCATGAGCAGCAACGATGCGCTCGACAATATCGGCAAGGCGTGCCTCTTCCCAATTCGACTGGAAAAGAAGTGCGTGCGCCTGGGCCATGGCATCAAGCCGTTGCAACAAGCTGTCGGCATAATCATCGACGGAGAGGCGCCCGCGGGCCGTTCGCCGCACGATCGACATGACCATCGCCATCGTGTTCTTCACCCGATGGCTAAGTTCGCGTACAAGGATCTCGCGCTGCTCCTCGGCATGGCGCCGGTCGCGCCGCTCGCGCGCTTCTGCAAGGGCCCTGGAGACGGCGGCGGGCAGGCGGATCAGGCGCTGCTTGAGGACATAATCGGTCGCTCCCCGCCGGAAGGATTCGATTGCGGCCTCCTCGCCCAAAACCCCCGACACGAAGATGAATGGCACGTCGGGACGGGCCTTGCTGGCGATATCGAGGGCCGACATGCCGTCAAAATCGGGTAGGGAAAAGTCTGCCAGAATAATATCGAAACCACCTTGCGACACCGCGGCGACGAAATCTGCCCGGCGTGCGGCGCGTATGATCTGCGGCTCGGGCTGCATGGTGCGCAGCTGCTCAGCGACAAGCTCGGCGTCAAGCGGGCTGTCTTCCAGAAGAAGAACTGTGGGCGTAGGGGATATCAATTCAGCTGTAGCCATTTCCACGATGTCCAGGAGGTGGTTCGTTCAGCAACGCCCAGAAGACGCCAAGATCCTGAATCGCCTTGAAGAACTCGTTGAATTCCACGGGCTTGACGACAAAGGCATTGACCCCGAGCTCATAGCTCCTCACGAGATCCTGTTCCTCGCGAGAAGATGTCAGCATGACGATCGGGACGTGGCGCAGGCCTTCGGCGCGCTTGACTTTGGCAAGCACTTCCAGGCCGTCTATCTTCGGCAGCTTGAGGTCGAGCAGGACGACGGCCGGATCGCCGCTTTCGCGTCCGGCATGCGGCCCGGTGGCAAACAGGTAGTCGACGGCTTCAGCGCCATCTCTTGCCACGATGATCTCGTTGGCGAGCTGGCATTTTTCAAGGGCGGCCAGGGTCAGTTCGAGATCGCGGGGGCTGTCTTCGACCAGGAGGATCGGACGCAATTCAGGCAAGGATGTCATCCTTTTGTTTTTCGAGCGGCAGAGCAAATGAGAAGCTGGCACCTTTGTCAACCTCGCCGGATGCCGACACCGTGCCGTCATGACGTTCGATGATCCGTCTGACAAGCGCCAGTCCTATCCCGGTGCCCTCGAAATCTTCTGCGCGCTGCAGTCGCTGAAAAACACCGAACACCTTGCCGACATATTGCATGTCGAAGCCAACTCCATTGTCAGAGACGCTGTAGACCGTCTGGTCGGAAAAAGATTGGCCGCCCACGACAATTTCAGCGCGTTTGCGCGGGCGCGTGTATTTGACGGCATTTTCGAGCAGGTTATACCAGACCTGGCGCAGAAGCGTCGCATCGCCGAAGCCTGGCGGCAGGTCGGCCACCTGGATGTCGATGTCACGTCCTTCCTGTTCGGCCTTCAGGCTGCGAAGAACTTCAAGGACCAGCTTGTTCATGTCGACGGGTTTCTTGGAGAGGGCGGTTCGCCCAAGCTGGGAAAAATTCAGGAGATCGTCGACGAGCTTGCCCGCCGCAACGGCCGCGTCCGAGATGGTCTGCAGGTAATGCAGCGACTTTTCGTCAAGCGTCGTTTCGCGGCTGCGCAAGAGTTCGGCAAAACCGACGATATGGCGAAACGGTGCCCTCAGATCATGTGAGACCGAATAGGAAAAGGCCTCGAGCTCCTTGTTGGAGCGCTGCAATTCGCCCGTCAACTGCGCAAGTTCCTCAGCCTTGCGAAGCACGATGCCGACGATGGCGCCGCGCAGGTTGCGGGCAGCGCCGATCTGGCTTTGCGTCCATGGCGCTGACTGGTCGCGGACCTGCTCGCGCCATGTATCGAAGGACTTGCGGGGATGGATGCGCCCTGCCTCGCGCACCAGCTTGTGAGGATCACCACCCCATTTTACGGTCCTGACGATTTCCGGGCGGAACCAGACCAGCCAGTTCGAATGAAGACCCGACAGACTGATTGCCAGCATGCCGGCGGCCGCGATCGGAGAGGACAGATCTTGCGGAAGATCGGCGGCAAGGCAGCTCGAATGAAAAAACTCCTCGCCGCGCGACTTCAGCCAGTCGGTGATTTCGGCAATGTGAGCACGCTCCGGCACGCGGCCTGTCGTGACGATCTGATCGTCCGTGAGGATGGCAGCGCCCTCGGCGCCCACCAGCTGCAGGAGATCGTCCTGCGCAGCCAGCAAGTCGACGTGCCAGCTTTGTGCCTGGCTCATTCGGGTCAGCAGGCGTGAGTGGACCTCTGCGAGCTCGACACTTTCGGCTGCTGCTTCGGCCCGTTCCAGGGCGCTTATGCGCATCGCAAGTGACTGTACGACGAAGTCGCAGGCATCGCGGACGGAAATTGAAACGCCATGTGGCGCAGCGCTGTGACAGGAGACGAGGCCCCAAAGCGCGCCGTCGACGATCACCGAGACCGACATCGAGGCGGCCGTTCCCATATTGCGCATATATTCGAGGTGGACGGGCGAGACGCTGCGCAATTGCGACAGCGACAGGTCGAGGTGGGCACGTGGCTGCTGTGCGTCGGCGCGAACAATCGGAACCGGCTGATAGGATGCATCCGGGATCATGCGCACTCGGTTGATCGTGTAGAGGTGGCGCGCCTGTGCGGGGATGTCGCCACTGGGAAAGCGCAGATCGAGATAGGAGGGAAGCCCGCCATTGTTGGCCTCGGCAACGACATGTCCGTTCCACTCGGCGTCGAAGCGGTAGACAAGGACACGATCGAAGCCGGTCAGCTCGGCCACGAAGGTCGCGCAGGCTCGCAAGCTGCCGGCAATGTCGGTCTCGCCCGAAAGCAATTGCGCAAAGGAGCCGAGACGGGAAACGAGACTGTCGGCTCCGCTCCTCTCGATCCTTTCGAACTCGACGATGAAAACGGCGTCGGATCGGTGGGCAATGGCGACGAGTGCCTGCTCTTCCAGCCTGACCTGCAGTGACGGGCTGCGCTCCGGGCTCCAGGCGGCGAGCGCGCTGTCGAGATCTGGCAGGCTAGCGGCAAGGACCCCGTCTGCCGCCAGGTCCAGGCCGGTAAAGGACAGCAGATTCTGGCTCGCCTGAAGGACGGCACGAGTGTGCATGTCGAGGACGAGCAGGGCGCCGTGCGGCTGAATTGCCCCCGGAATATGGATCGGCTCGCTCGCGCAGCTGTCGAGGTCCGCAGCGGAAGCCGTCAAGACATGCATCTGTTCAAGTCCTTTCGCGTAGCGCTATCTGCCGCTGCGTAAAGATAGGCGCGGGCGCGGGCCTGTAAACTGCAAAAACCGACGTTCTTTCGACATGAGGCGATTGGAACAAATCGCGCTTTCGCACGATTGCGCCTCAACAGTGCAATGCACGTTGTGCGCAGGCCGGAAACCGCAGCCTCCGACCATTGCCGGAACCTGCCGATTGCCGGCAGGCCGATCGCGGAAGATGGAGAAACGATCATGGAAATCCAGCGGCCGACCTCTTCCAGAGCCGTGATCAGTCTGATGGCGATTGCCGGCCTTGCGCTGGCGCTTGCAGGATCGAAAGGAAAGTCGCCGCCGAACGCGACGCCGCCATCCGATGACGAACGGGGCCGGAGCGCGCAGGTCCCGGAAGAGATCCCGGTGCGCGGCCTGCGCGACGTGTTCTGGCGCCTTGTCGAGGAAGTCAGTGATGACAGGGTGATGTTGATTGCGGCGGGCGTGACCTTCTATCTGTTGCTCGCCCTGTTCCCGGCTCTCGCCGCGCTCGTCTCCCTTTATGGGCTCATCGCCGATCCGATGACCATTGCCGACCACCTGGCAAAGCTCTCCATCCTGCTGCCGCCAGGCGCCTTCGATATCGTTGCCGAGCAGATCCGCGCGCTCGCCGGGCGTCGGGAGGAGAGCCTTGGCATCACCTTCTTCGTCGGTCTGGCCTTCGCACTCTGGAGCACCCATAGCGGCACACTTGCCCTTTTTGATGCAATGAATGTCGCCTATGAGGAAAAGGAACGCCGCGGTTTCATCCGCCTCAACCTGATCGGCCTCGTCTTTACTCTTTGCGCTGTCGTCGGCGCGATCGCGGTTTTAGGTCTCGTCGCAGCCATACCGGTTATCCTGTCGTCCGTCTGGCTCGACGCCTATAAGGAAAACCTGGCTTTGATCGGCCGCTGGCCACTGCTGCTCATCATCGTCGCCGGCGCAGTGATGACGATCTATCGCTTTGCCCCGAGCCGGGAGCCGGTAAAGCTGCGCTGGCTCACCTGGGGGGCGGCGCTGACGACGATCGCCTGCTCGGCCATGTCGCTCGGTTTTGGCTTCTATCTCGAGCATTTCGCCAATTATAATGCCACATACGGCGCGCTTGGCGCGTTGATCGGCCTGTTGGTCTGGATCTGGCTGTCCGTGACGATCCTGATCGTCGGCGCCGAGCTCAATGCCGAGCTCGAGCATCAAACAAGGAAGGATACAACGACCGGTGCGCCCGAGCCGATGGGTGCACGCGGTGCCTATGTCGCCGACACACTCGGGCGCGCGGTCGACTGAAACGACCGACATCCCAACGCTTTGGTACGCTGAAGTACAAAGCCGGTCATTTGCCATTCGTGCCTCATTGCGATATTCGATCCCTTTAAGGCCTATGATGGCCAGGAACGGGATCAACTACGCCATGTCCGAGCCGAAAGGCATCTCCAAATCATTGACCGGGATCGTTGGTTTCGACGATTTGACGCTTGGCGGGCTGCCAAGCGGGCGCCCCACGCTCGTCTGCGGCACCGCCGGTTGCGGCAAGACTCTCTTTGCCTCCACGTTCCTTTTGAACGGCGCACGCGATCACGACGAGCCCGGGGTCTTCGTCACCTTCGAGGAGCGCCCCATCGATATCGTCAACAATGTCGCCTCACTCGGTTTCGACGTGCAGGGGCTGATCGACGAGGGAAAGCTTTATATCGAGCACATCGCCATCGATCCCTCCGAACTGGAGGAAATCGGCGACTACGACCTTGAGGGCCTCTTCCTGCGGCTGGAACTTGCCATCGACCAGGTCGGAGCCAAGCGGATTGTGCTCGACACGATCGAAAGCCTGTTTTCGGCCTTCACCAATCCTGCCATTCTTCGCGCCGAAATCCGCCGCCTGTTCGACTGGCTGAAGGACAAGGGACTGACGACGATCATCACCGGCGAGCGCGGCGATGGGTCCCTGACGCGTCAGGGCCTGGAGGAATATGTTTCCGACTGCGTCATCCTGCTCGACCATCGCGTCCACAACCAGATCTCGACGCGCCGGCTGCGGATCGTCAAATATCGCGGCACGGCCCACGGCACGAACGAAGTTCCCTTCCTGATCGACCAGGATGGATTTTCCGTCCTGCCGGTCAGCACGCTCGGCCTTTCCCATAAGGTCTCCGAGGAGCGCATTTCCTCCGGGATCGCGACCCTCGACGAAATGTTGTCCGGGGGCGGATTTCATCGCGGCACGAGCATCCTGATCAGCGGTGTGGCCGGGTCCGGCAAGAGCTCGGTTTCCGCAAGCTTCTGCGCTGCGGCCTGCGGCGCCGGCGAACGCGCGCTCTATTTCTCCTTCGAGGAATCGCTCGACCAGACCGTGCGCAACATGCGTTCGATCGGCACTGATCTCAGGAAATGGGTCGATGCGAAATCGTTGCATTATGTCGCGGTCCGCCCGACCTTCTACAGTCTGGAAATGCATCTGGCGGTGATGCTTCGCGAGATAGCCCGCTTCAATCCTTCCCTCGTCGTTCTCGATCCGATCTCGGCCTTCATGGGCAGCGGTGACGTTCTCGAGGTCCAGTCCATGCTGTTGCGCATGGTGGATTTTCTGAAATCGCGCGGAACGACTGCCGTCTTTACCCATCTGATGCATTCGCAGGATGGAACGACGGAGACCGACGCAGGCCTTTCTTCGCTGATGGATGCCTGGATCCTGCTTCTCAATCGGGAGATTGGCGGTGAGTTCAATCGGGAACTCTACCTCCTGAAGGCCCGCGGCACCGCCCATTCCAACCAGGTGCGCGAATTCGTCATGTCCAAAGATGGAATTCGATTGCTCGCGCCATATATCGGCGATGGGCGGGCCTTGACCGGCACTCTCAGACAGTCGGAGGAGGCCAAAGCCCGACGCTCGGAGGTCGAGCGGAAGGCCGAGGTGGCACGGCGGGCCGAACTGCTCAAGCAGAAGCGCAGGAAGGTCATGGCGCAGATCGAAGCGCTGCAGGCCGAACTGGAGTCGGACGAGGCCGAGCTGACCACTGTCCAGGACGCGGAAGCGGCCTATTTGAATCAGGCGGCCTCTGATCGGGCGGCCATGGAGAAAAGCCGCCGTTCGGCGCAATGACGATGGGTGAAATGGAAAACGAAACAGCGGGCGCACCCAAGAAGTTGGTCCTTTATGTCGCCGGTCAGACACCGAAATCACTGGCTGCCATCCAGAACCTCGAGCGCATCTGCGCCGAAAGCCTGCCGGGCAAATATGTCATCGAGGTGATCGACCTTCGAAAATCGCCGCAGCTGGCGCGCGAACACGGGATCGTCGCCATTCCGACGCTGGTTCGGGAATTGCCGACGCCCATCCGCAAGATCATAGGCGACCTGTCGAATACCGAGAAAGTTCTCGTCAATCTGCAGGTTGGAGAGGGTGAATGAGCCTCGAGGCAGTTTCGCGAGCAGAGGCCCTGAACGCGGATCTGCGCCGGCGGCTCGAGGAGGCCGAAGAGGTCATCCGGGCGATCCGCGAGGGCGAGATCGATGCGCTGGTCGTTCGCAACCAGAAGCGGGAGGAGGAGATCTTCACGCTCGAGGGAGGCGTCGAATCCTATCGCTCCTTCATGGAGGCGATGGATCTCGGCGCTGCTGCCTTCGATGGCCACGCCAACCTGCTTTATGCCAATCAGGCGCTTTGCGATCTCTTTGCCGTTTCCCGTGACGCGCTGGACGCAAAGCTGCTCTTTGAGGCAATCGGTGCGGAGGCTTCCGCCGTCATTGCCGCTTTGATCGAAAAGCCGACGTCAGGAGCGGCCGGGGTGCAGATCAAGCTCGGACAGGGCGAGGCGGCGCGTTATTTACAGATTTCGGCAGGCCGGATGATGCTCGGGACGAATCCGGGCATCGCCATGAGCTTTACCGACATCACCGCCCGCATCCGCGCCGAAGAGCGCAAGGAAGCCGAGCGGACCGTACTTGCCATCCTGTCGTCTGCGGCAGAAGCGGTCGTCGTTTGCGATCTCGCCGGGATCGTCACGCATGCCAATACGGCCGCCTTCGGCCTTGCCAACGGCGACCCGATCGGATCGCCCTTCGACAAGGCCTTCGCACTTGACGTGCGCGGTGCGACCGGGCTGATGCAGGGCGAAGATTTCCTGGCCGTGGTCGTTGAAGGGCAGTCCATCCAGGGAATAGAGGCAATCGCGCCAAAGAGCCGCGGGGGCAAGGACGTGCTCGTCAGCGCCTCGCCGCTCATCGTCGGCGACGGTAAAGTGACGGGCACGGTTGTGACCCTCGTCGACCTTTCGCGCCGCAAGGCAGCGGAAAAGCAACAGCTTCTGCTGATGGGCGAACTCGATCATCGCGTCAAGAACACCTTGGCCCTGGTCGTGTCGATCTCCAATCGCACCGCCTCCACCGAGGATACGATCGAGGGTTTTCGCAAGGCCTTCTCGGGTCGCATTCATGCGCTGGCGGCCACCCACAACGTGCTTGCCGACCGATCCTGGTCCTCCATTCTGCTGACGGAGATCCTCGCTGCAGAGCTAGCACCCTATGTCAGCGACCTCGGCGCCAAGCTGAAGATCAGCGGCGAGGATGTCGAGATCCTGCCCCGCGCAGCCATCGCCTTCGGTCTTGTCATTCATGAACTGGCGACCAATGCCGTCAAATACGGCGCGCTTTCCAACGATCACGGCCGGATAGAGATCGCCGTCAGGCGCGAGGCAGCCTCCATCGAGGTCTGCTGGACCGAGATCGGCGGTCCGCCGGTCACGCCGCCGACACGGAAAGGGTTCGGGGACACGGTCATCAACCGCAGCCTGCAATATTCTCCGAATGGCGGGGCCAAGCTCGAATTTCATCCTGAGGGCCTGCGTTGCGCCATCCGCGTGCCGGTAGAGGATGTTGCGACTGTCTGACCCGGTCCGGTAGGACCCATTAAACTGGGCCGCGGTCGCCCCGGCCCAGGTGCGCCAGCGCTATCCAGATTTGAGCATTTACCGGGCTCGATGCTCGCACCATCCGCACGGGCAAACCGTGTGGATCGACCCGAGCAACTGACGGCCCGGCCATGCCCCTGAGCGGCATCACGGACGAGCCCCAGCCTTTGACAATTCGGCCCTATCTCGTTTGATCGCTCCAGCCCGACCGCGCGCTTTACCGGCGCCTGTGCGCTATCGGCAAAGACGTTGGGAACAACGGGGCAATAGCGAGGTTTGCCAGCGTTAGCCCTCTTCATTCAAGCCAGGAGAAGCACATGTCTGACAACGCACCCGCAAAGGGCCTCGCCGTTATCACCGGAGCATCAACGGGCATTGGCTATGAACTCGCCAGATGCGCCGCACAGGATGGCTACGATCTTGTCATCGCCGCAGATGAGAGCCGCATTGCGCAAGCAGCCGACGATCTGCGCCAAGTCGGCGGAGCCGTCGAGGCGGTCGAGGCTGATCTGTCGACCGTCGAAGGCGTCGACAGGCTGATGGAACGCATCGAGGCCGACGGCCGTTCGGTCGACCTTTTGATGGCGAATGCGGGTCGCGGCCTCGGCAAGGGATTTCTTGATCAGGATTTCGCCGAAGCGCGCAAGGTGGTCGACACAAACGTCACCGGCACCATTTATCTTGTTCACCACATCGGCAATCACATGCGGGCGCGGGGAAAAGGTCGCATTCTTCTGACCGGCTCGATTGCCGGCTTCATGCCGGGCTCCTATCAGGCTGTCTATAATGGCACGAAAGCCTTCATCAATAGTTTCTCCTTCGCGCTGCGGGAGGAGCTGAAGGACAGCGGCATTTCCGTCAGCTGCCTAATGCCCGGTCCGACCGAAACCGAGTTCTTCAAGCGCGCGGACCTCATGGACACATCGGTCGGTCAGGCCAAGAAGGACGATCCGGCCGAGGTGGCCCGCATCGGCTACGACGCGATGCTCGACGGCGAGGGCGATGTCGTCAGCGGCTGGAAAAACAAGTTGCAGGCAGCCGTCGCCAATGTCACTCCCGCCAGCATGCTCGCTCACCAGCATGCCAAGATGGCCGAGCCTGGCTCGGGCGCGAAATAGGCGCTTGCCGCCTGGCGGGCCGACTGCAGCTCGCTCATCCGGGCAAGGAAAGGACCGAGACCAAGGGAAGATGGTCAGAGGCCACTCTGGCAAGAGGATCGTCGAGAACAAAAGTTTTCGACACCTCGATGTCCGGGGTGACGAAAATATGGTCGAGCCGCAGGATCGGAAACCGCGATGGAAAGGTCGGGCGATAGCCGGCGGGATTTGCGCGCTGCGCATCGCCAAGCGTTCGCGTCGCCGCTCGATAGGCTGCCGAGCTCGGAACTGCGTTGAAGTCACCGCACAGAACCGCGCTGCTTTTCCGCTCGCCAAGCCAGCCCGCTCCCAGCAGTGTATTCACCTGCTGGATGCGCTCGCGCCCCCGCAGCCCGAGATGGGTATTGATCACCAGCAATTCATGACCAGCGACTTGGATCTCGAGCGCGATCGCGCCTCTCGGCTCGCCGATCGAGGGAAGGGCGTCGGCCTTAATCGTGCCGGTCGGAAGCGCCGTGATGATCGCATCGCCGTATCGCTCCTCGGCGACGGTCATGCTCGGATGGAAATGGGCCTGCATTTTCAGAAGTGAAGCAATGGCTTTTGCTTGGTCGACGCCGCCAGTTCGGGATCGAAAAACGTCGACTTCCTGAAGCGCCACAATATCGGGCCTCGCCATCGCGATAACCGCGGCGATGCGCGCCGGATCAAGTTTTCGATCCGTACCAATACAGCTGTGGACATTGTAGGTGAGGAGGGTGATCGTTTGACGTGACGGCATTTCATGGCCTCTGACCAGCAAGGAACACAACAAGCCTTCATTCGTTCCACCTCAATGTTCTCATTCGCATTCAGGTGAAATCAAATGAGCATGAAATCATTGCTTTGGAAGGCGATGTTCGTGGCTGCGCTCGGCCTCGCCGGCTTCCTTCTCTACCGGATTTTCCATCAATATAGCGCGAACCAGATCCTCGAGTCCTTTGCACGTATCCCTGCTTACAACCTCCTTCTGGCCGCACTCGCTGCAGCGGGCTCCTACCTCTGCCTCACAGGCTTCGATTTCCTGGCGATCCGCTCCATCGGCAAGAAGATCGCCTATAGGCGCATTGCCCTTGCATCCTTCGTGAGCCTGTCCCTTGGACACAATATCGGCTTTGCCGGCCTGAGTAGTGGCGCCTTTCGATATCGCTTTTATTCGCGATGGGGATTGTCGACCGAGGACGTCGCGAAGATCATCCTCTTTTGTGGCGTGACGGTGGGCATGGGACTGGTTGGCCTCGGCGGTATGGCGCTGATCGTCAACCCCGCCGACGCTGCGGCGCTGTTGGGCCTGTCAGAGGCAAGTGCCAGGGTTGCAGGCCTGGGCCTGCTGTTGGTGCCGATGGCTTATGTGGTGGTCGCCGCGCTGGTCAGGGCGCGCCTCCATCTCTGGCGCTGGTCGCTTCAGCTGCCGTCGCCTGGCATTGCCATCCTGCAGGTTGCCGTCGGAACGTTAAATTTTGCCTTCGTATCGGCCTGTCTGCACGCGCTTCTCGCAGCCTTCGGCAATGTCGCCTTCCTTCAGTCTGTAACGGCCTTCGTACTGGCCAATTCTGCCGTTTTGGCAACTCATGTCCCTGGCGGACTCGGGGTGCTGGAGACGACCGTCCAGCATGTTGTTCCCGATGCCGCCTCGATCGGCGCGTTGATCGCCTTCCGGGCGATCTATTTCGTCCTTCCTCTTATCCTGGGAACGGGCCTTCTTTTTATCTGCGAATTTATCCCGGGCCGTTCCCGCCCCGGGAAAGAACCGCAAGCAGGAAAGCCTGCGCAGGCGAGCTCAGCCTGATCAGGCTGTCTTCGGATCGAACAGCGCGGTTCCGATAACAGGGCAAAGCGGCCCGGGACCAACATCGGCATCGAGAGCCTTCAACCGTCCGAGCCCTTCATTCAGCGCATCGATTGCCCGAATGAGCGAGCCCGCTTCATCCACCTTTGCGGCGACGATTTCCGTCGAGGTACCCAGGTGCTCGGCAAGGAGCTGGCAGCGCAGCTTCGCGATCGCCGCGAAATGGTCCGGCGTCGTCGCATCCAGACGCATGTCGCATTCCGTATCCAGACCCTCGGACCGGTGGTTGAGGTTGGACGAGCCGATCCGCAGACTTTGGTCATCGGCGATCAAGAGTTTGGAATGAACGAGGACCTCGATCTCGCTGGTGTCATCGGGGACCACCGGATAAAAGACCCGCAATCGATCATGGCGATCAGCCTGTTTCAGCCGGCGGATCACCCTGCGGCGATTGCGCCCCATGACGAGCTGCTCGATGAAGCCATGCGAGCTGCGCGTACAGATGATCACGATCTCCGGCCCTTCATCTTCGAGGAGGCGGGCGGCCAGGGCCTTTGCGATGGTCTGCGAGGCCAGATATTGCGTCTCGATATAAAGATGCCGGCTGGCCGATCTGATGATGTCGAGCGTCATTTGAAGGCCCTCGCTGACACCGCCACGGGCCAAGTCTTCCCGCTGGGTCAGCGCGAAAGCTGCCGGCATGCGACGTGCCGCAACCGGACTGTGAAGCAAACGCTGGCCCGGCGCTCGGCCGGGGGCGGGCGCGGGGACAAGATTGCTATCGCCGCCCCATTCGATCCATCGCCGCCGAATGATTTGTCCGATCTGTCGGGCAGCCTCGCCGGTGACCATCGTCTGGACATCGTGGAGAGGATCATAGGAGCGACCGCTCGTATCGCGCCGACGGCTGTCTGAAGGTGCATGACGTCGATCGTCAAACCGTCGCGACGTCAGGTCAATACCGCCAATGAAGCCGACAGCGTCATCGATGCAGACCAGCTTTTGATGATGCGAGGCATGCCATGCATCATGGCGGGCAAACAGCATGCGGATACGCGGATGGGCCGGAAAATCGCGCCGAAAAAATAGCCTCAGCGACTTTTGCGAATAGATCGGTCCCATCGCCCAGACCAGGATCCTGACCTCCAGGTCGGGATTGGATCTGACCGCGGCCTGCAGCAGGTCACCGAGGCTTTCACTGGACAGACCGGGCTGCAGCAGGATGTCGGGATTGAAGTCCCACCCGACGACGAGGATCGAATTGCGCGCCTGACGCAGGGTTTTGGCAAGAGCGGCGAAATAATCCTGACCGTTGACGAGAAACGCGACGGCGTCCGCCTGGCCCTGAAAGGCGAAGGATGTTTGAGGATGGCCATGTGACAGATCTTTGGGCGAAGTCTCATGCGAGGCCAATGCGGTCGGAAAGCTGGTATCCATGGTCAACAAGCGTCCTGATCAATTTGATCCACAAACGCGAGCGTGGCCGCGCAGGTTCCACAGACCTGCTGTTCGGTCGAATTGGAATGAAGCGTCAAGGCTCCGCTTCCGCAACGGCCGATCTTTGCCCTGGGCAAATCCGCAATGCAACCGAAGGAGCCCGCGCCAGGACTTCGAGCCGGCGTCGTTCAAGCGATGTGACCGCCAGCGTGCTCCAGGCGCAAGGCGACGACGTGCGAGAGCTGGCCCCGAGACCGAAATGATCGAGCAGAGTGATCGGACCGCGTCCGTGCCGCACCGCCAAGGCAGGTCGCACCGGTCGGCAAGAGCTGGAAGAGGCTGAACCCTAAGACCGAGATCCTGGGCGCCGGCCGATCCGGATCGCGCGTGATCACCGTGGGACCAAAACCGGGTGAGCCCTGTTCAGGCTGCCGTTCGCAGGGAGGCAGAACGGATGACGGAAAACCTTGCACATGTCGGCAAGACGCGGCTTATGTTGAGGCTTCCCGATCTGCGTCAGGATCTACGGCGTCTCTTCGACAGCCACGGCTTGTTGCAAGAGCTTTGCGAGGCCCATGAAGAGGCTTGTCTGATGCGACTGCGGCCAAGCATGTGATGTGACTGATACTTCTCTATTGATAGAATATCGCATGTGCTGCCAGGACATTGAGGAACAGCCGAGACATATGCAGCCGCCCGTTTCGCCGCGGGCTGGGCCCCGCCAGCAGGGTGTCTATCGTCAGGGCGTCAGATCCTCGAGAGCCAAGAAAGGCATCGGCACGAAGAGCTTGGCAGAGGCGGACCTGCAGCATTTGCCAAAATCATCGGTTCGTCGCTCAAGGGCGCCTAAACCGGCAAATCTGGCGCAGGCTACCTCCTCACGAGAAGGCAAGTAAGTCCTAAGCAGGCACCCGCCAATGTCCCCGGCGAGGCCCGATCGCTAAGGGCGCGACAGAATGCCCGAGAAGAGCTGGCGGAGCATGCCGGCCATCATGCCGGTCTCGTGGGGATCGCCTGTCATGAGAGCAGACGTGACGTTGCGCATCTGCTCGAAGGTGATGTGGGGCGGAAGCGGCGGCACCTCCGGATCGGTCTTTACCTCGAGGATTACGGGGCAACCGGCCTCGAGTGCCGACTTCCAGGCAGTGCCGAGGTCGTCAGGGCGATTGACGAAGATGCCGCGAAGGCCGATCAGCTCGGCGAATTTATGATAGGGCATGTCGGGGATCGTCTGGGATGCGGCGAACTTCGGATCACCTTCCATCACCCGCTGTTCCCAAGTTACCTGGTTCAGGTCCTCATTGTTGAAGACACAGATGACGAAGGTCGGGTTGGCCCAGGTCTTCCAGTATTTGGCAACGGTAATCATCTCCGCCATGTTGTTCATCTGCATTGCGCCGTCGCCGACGAGCCCGACCACCGGCCGATCAGGCTCTGCGAACTTCGCCGCAATAGCATAGGGAACGGCAGCTCCCATCGAGGCGAGGCCGCCCGACAAGGACGCCTTCATGCCGCGGCGGATCTTCAGATCGCGCGCATACCAGTTGGCGCAGGATCCGGAGTCACTGGTAATGATCGCGTTGTCCGGCAGTCGCGGCGACAACTCGGTGACGACACGCTGCGGATTGACAGGATTTGCGTCCACCCTTGCGCGCTCGTCCAGTGTCTTCCACCAGTCCGCGACGCTGTTCGCAACCGTCTTGCGCCAACTGTTGTCAGCCTTCTGTGTCAGGAGCGGCAGCAGCGCAAGCAACGTCTCGCCCGCATCGCCGGTGAGGTTGAGCTCCATCGGGTAGCGCAGTGACAGCATGTCCGGATCGATGTCGATCTGCACGCCGCGCGCCTGGCCTTCCGCGGGCAGAAATTCCGAATAGGGAAATCCGGATCCGACCATGAGCAGTGTGTCGCAATCCTGCATCAGATCCCAGGATGGCTTGGTTCCGAGAAGGCCGATCGAGCCGGTGACCCAAGGCAGGTCGTCTGGAAGGGCAGCCTTTCCAAGAAGGGCTTTTGCCGCACCTGCCTGCAGGCGGTCGGCAACGGCGATCACCGCGTCGGTTGCGTTCAGTGCGCCGGCGCCGACCAGAATCGCCACCTTTTTACCGGCGTTCAGGATGTCAGCGGCGGCCTGAAGATCGTCACCATGCGGGAAGATGCGTGGACGGCTGTAGCCCGGTCCTGAATGCACTGTCCCATGTTTGCGCGGCGGCTCCTCATAGGGCATCTCCTGAAGGTCGTTCGGCAGGATGACGGTCGTCACCGTCCGGTTGGCGAGCGCGATGCGACAAGCCCGGTCGATCAGATGGCGGACCTGCGCCGGGGTCGAGGCCTGCTGGACGAAATCACCGGCGACGTCCTTGAAAAGGGAGGCAAGATCAAGTTCCTGCTGATAGTGGCCGCCTAGCGCATGTCGCGCCTGCTGGCCCACGATTGCGAGCACTGGCTGGTGATCCATCTTGGCATCGTAAAGACCGGTGATCAGATGCGTGGCGCCTGGTCCCGATGTTGCGATGCAGACACCGAGCTCGCCGGAAAACTTCGCGTGGGCACTCGCCATGAACGCTGCCATCTCCTCGTGACGTGCCTGGATGAATTCTATTTTTCCGGACGCGCGTTGGAGGGCGCCGAAGACGCCGTTGATGCCATCGCCCGGGTAGCCGAACAGGCGCCGTACGCCCCAGTCCTTCAGGCGCGAGACGACGAAATCGCCGACAGTCTTTGTCATCGAATCTCTCCATTCCGGACGGCGCCTGATCGCGCCGCTGTTGCCAACCGCCGTCGGTAAGTCGATTGCGGCTGGAGCTTAGGCTGTCAGACAACCAGGTCGCCCCAAGCGCGATCCCATTCGACCCCCTCGGCAAGTTCGATGAGAATAAGGTGATCGTCCCGCACATGGCTGCGCGCGATTTCGAACGCGGCGGCCGGGCGCATCTCCTCGCCCGGGAAGACAGCATCGTCGTCTTTCGAAGCGACAACCTTGCGGACATAGCCGCGGATCTCTTCACCGGATCGGTAAAACTTGATGACGAGGTCACCCTCTTTTTCCTGTCCCTGGCTATAACGATGATAGGGTGTCACGGCGATCTCCTGTCAAATCTCGGATGGCATGTGTCGACCTGTCAGCCCGTGGGTATGAAGGGCAGCGCTTCGCAACCGATATCGCTGTAGAGCTGTCCCGAGACGATCAAAGACTGCCGCATGGCCTGGACGCGCCTCTCGGCGTCATCCAGGGAATAGGCCCAAATTTCGGCAGCCCAGGTCTTATCGTTCCAGTGGTACTGCAACGCGAACTTGTAGATTTCCTGCCCGTTCTGGTCGATCGACACGTAATCGTGGTCCGGCCGGTCTGCAGCGGCAGGCTGCGATCGGAAGTTGATGATCTGCATGATGTCCTGCGCCTTTCCGAAGATGGCTGGCCTTAATCCAGCTGCACCGGCTTGATCGTGGCAACGGAGATCTCGCCCTCGACCACGCCGCGTATGAGGTCGCTACGATTGCGCTCGACCTCGACGACCGTATAGAGTTTGTCGTCGCGAAAAGCGCTTGCATTGATCGTGGTGACGTCTTCGGCGGGCGCCGAATCCACTTCCATGAAATCCAGTTCGCGGCCCGAGGCTACGATACGGGCATCACCGGGCGTGCGCGCTGCCACCAGGACAATCCCGTGATTTAGGCTATTGTCCCATCGCGGATCATCCGGAGCGGCGATCGGCTCCAGCCTATAGAGGTTCAAGGCTTCGTTCTGATCGCCGGCAGCCGCCTCCGCTTGCGCGTCAAGCATCTGTGCACGGCTTTCCACGGAGCGACCGAAATGGGTGGTACTCGTGGCATTGTTGACGGCATCATCACCGCCACGCAAGACATTCGACATGCTTATTCTCCTCGTTCGGGAACACAACCAGCATCGGCGGAGTTGGTTCCCGGTAATCGAGCCAGCGTGAACATCCGCCGCGTTCTGCCTGTTTTGGATGCGCAGCGCTGCGCGCGCTATCCCGGCGCTTTCCGCGTCGACCAGGTTTCCCCGCGGTCAGCCCACATTGCCAAATTGGAGGTAAAATGCCCGATCAAGTTGACGAACAACAAAAGCTCTGGGATCTCATCGAAAAAATCGGCTTTTGCATGCTGACGACCCATGATGGCCTGGACCTGAAAGCGCGTCCAATGTCGGCCTATGTCGAAAGGCTGGAAAACGCCATCTACTTCCTTACCGATGTTGCAAGCCACAAGGATGAGGAAATTGCTCGATACCCGCACGTCAATCTGGCCTTTGCCGATCCTGGCCACCAGAAATATGTCTCCATCCTGGCACAGCTGTCATCCAGAACGACCGCGAGAAGATCCGCGAGTTCTGGGCAACGCCCGCCAAGGCCTGGTGGGACGATGCGGATGATCCGTCCATCCGCATTCTCAAGGTGACACCATCTTTCGCCGAATATTGGGACAGTCCCGGCACGCTGGTCAGTTACATCAAGATGGCCGCCGCGGCGGTCAGCAAAGCGCGACCGGATATGGGAGATCACGTCGAGGTTGATCTCTGATCGCATGGCGGGGAAGCGATCAATTCGGGAACATCGCGCCTTGCTGCATGTTCCTGACAGAGACGAAATCGGACAGCCCACCCATGTTACAGATCGCTCTGTTGTTGATCCTTGCCGTTGCTGGCAGACCACTCCTCTACGCCTGTCTCGGCTACGCCGATTACTTCCTGGAACAGGCCCGGAAAAAACGGCAATTGCGCGAAGCGTTCAGACGCCGGCGGGACTAAACAAAGCATAAGGCGTCGCCGGCACCTGTCGGGAACAATCCGCTTCATCTGGCAGAGGTGCTGTCCGTCGCCCAGAGCGGCGGGCACAACGAAAAAGGCCGCCCGCCGGGCGACCTTTTGATGTGCTTGCCTTAGGCGACCTTTTGGCCCTTGGGGTTGGCCTGCGCCTGCGCAAGCTGCGTCAGCTTCTTGTCGGTCGCTTCCTCTTCGGAAAGATTTGCCTTGAGAAGAGGAACGGCATCTTTCAGTCCAAGCTGGTTGGCCCAGGCGATCAAGGTGCCGTAGCGCGCGATCTCGTAGTGTTCAACGGCCTGCGCCGAGGAGATCAGCCCTGCATCGAGCGCAGGCGAGCCCTTGAACTCCTCCATGATTTCCTCACCTTCCGCGATGATACCCTGGATCGCCTCGCAGGTCTTTCCCCGCGCCGGTTTTCCGAGAAGCTCGAACACCTGCTCCAGGCGCTCGATCTGTCCTTGGGTCTCGTCTCGATGCTGGATGAAGCCGGCCCTGCCTTCTTCGGACTGGGCTGCGCGCGCCATCTTCGGCAGAGCCTTCAGGATCTGCTTTTCGGCAAAGTAAATGTCCTTCAGAGTGTCTAGAAACAGATCATCCAATGTCTTAGCGGTTGCCATAGTGGCTCCTCCTGTCAAATGGGTTATCGCTCCTTGCCGACATTCGCCGCCGTACGAGCCTTGATCAATGCGCGCCCCGCCTTGATGTTCCCGTACGCCGCCGTACCGGAACACAAACCTGTCACACACGTTTTAGTTGGTTGGCATGGCCGGGCGCTACGCCCTATTCGATCGGGGAAAGCTTTTATCCCAGTGATCAAAGTTTGCCATCAGGACGCAGTTGTGAAGCGCCAGTGAATGGCAGCCGGATCTACCGAGCTGACCCGATCCGGGCGGGCTTCGAGGAGCCGCCTCACAGGCACCAGCCTGCGAGGATCGCCGATCTCAGTTGGCACGGTCAGTCCCGCGTTTAAATAATAGAGTTCCATTTCCTGCCGCAGGGCCCGGATTTCAAAGCCAGTTCGTCCTTGCCCCATCCATTCCGTCAGGATGACGTCGCAAAGGATTGCTGGGCTTATCATTTCGCTGTCGAGATCATCCATGCGTTCGGCACCGGCTTTTGCGAGGCATGCTTGCTGATCTAAGGCGACCAGCCGCCCAAATACATAGCATGCAACGCCCGTTCATACCCAACCGATTTCGCAGCTCGGCATTTGCCGACGGTATGTGCATGGTCTGGCTTTGGAGGACGCGCGCTCAGATCTCGGGGCATCCCCTGACATTGGCAAAGCTCATGCGGTCTGGCCTGCCGCTTCGGGTAAATCCCTGAACCGTAATGCTGCGCGGGGTCTCGCGGATGATCTGCGCCCGGCGAAGTCCCGCATCGCGGGCGTTGTCCAGCGCATCGCGGGGATCGCAGCGGCGGCGCGGGCCGCGCTCATAATAGCGATCATCGTAACGGTCCCGATCGTGGTTCTGGACCTCGACACCGCCAGGACCGAGACGCAGCTCGACCTGCGCATCGGCGATCGATGGTGCGGCGAAACTGGCAATCACCGACGATAAAAGCACTGCTTTGAAACCGATATTCATATTTACCTCCATGGCGCTGATATCCGAACTTGCAACATTAATTTTGGTTCCATCGCATCCGGGTGGCGCTCCCCTTGCCAATGGTCGCTGCGGCAATCCTGCGGTGCGGGCTCATTTCCGCAGGGCGCGTTTTTTCTTCAGCGAATTTCGACGCTGAGCAAATCGCTTCGGATACTTGTTTGGTGGCGAGATCACGATCATTGCCGCATTTGCCAAGCCGCGCGTGCCGCGATGGCTTTTTATTGAGTGGGCCCCATACCGATAACCGATCATGGCGATCGCACGGAATGTGCATCCTCACTCAGCTGCCCTCCGGCGGCAATCCAGGCCAGGTGCTCGCTTCCTCGGATCGTCCCTTCCAAAGCGGAGGTCCTGTGCCCGATCGGGGCGCAGGCCCCGCCACCCCAGCCTGGCCGATTTGCGGCGATACAATCCGTTTTCTGATTAGCCAGATCGGGAGGATCCCTGGCGTCAACGCGCCAGCAAGTGTCAGTCCAGCGTCATCCGGATGTCTTAGCAGGGCAGATCTCTTGAATTTGTTCATGCCGGCAACTCCTCTCCCCGCTCGAACGTAGAGGTATCGTTGCGGTTCCGGCGCGCGCTCGAAAAGCGAGTGACTGCCAGCCGAGCGATCATGGCGATCTCGATGAAACCTGCTGAGGCTTCTTTAATCGGCGATTGCCTGGCCGCGGCTCGGCGTAAGGAGATGGCGATGGCAGGCTTGGCAAGCGCTTGTAGCTCCAAACGAATGCTGACCGTCGGCGCTAGTGGCTCTCGTCGTCGGAAATATCTTCCAATGTGACGCCGGCAAGTTCCTCGTTCAGTTTTGCTATGTCGCCGAGCGACAGGATGCCGGTGATTTTTCCACCATCATCAAAAACCAAAAGGCGGCGCATCTGAAGCTCGGACATACGGTGGGCCGCCTCGCGAAGCTCGGTGCTTTCCAGGCAGCTTTCGATCCCGCTCGTCATTATTTTCGAGATTGGCCCGGCGATATCGGCGTTTTCGGCGACGGCGCGCACGACGATGTCCCTGTCGGTGACAATCCCGAAGACCTCATTCCCAATGACAGGGATGACACCGGAATCAATTTCCGACATAAGCCGCGCAACATCGCGGATGCTGACATGGGGCGCCACAGTCACTACCTGTCTCGTCATTACGTCTCTTACTTGCATGCTGATCTCCTGGCTTGGCCCCCGAATCAAAACACCCGGGCCAGCTTTGTGGTTCCACTCAAGCGCCTGTTCGCTTCATGGAGACCGGTCGGCTGTGCATGACCGGCACTGCCGCGGCACGTCTCCAGCGCAGCGGGAACCTGGGCCCCGGAGCGAAGTTCAATTCTTCAAAGGGCCAAAGCGAAAGACGACGATTTTGAACGCAAACTGGATCCATTTGTGCATCGACATGCAGCGGATGTTTGCCGAAGAGACGCCCTGGCATGTTGCCTGGATGGCAAAAGTCTCTCCTGCCGTCGCAGAACTTGTCGCACGTCACCCCGAAAGAACTCTCTTCACGCGTTTCATCCCGCCTGCGCGCGCCGATCAGATGCCAGGTGCGTGGCAGGCTTATTACCGCAAGTGGAAGGATATGACGCGTGAGCGCATTGGCGAGGATATGCTCGATCTCGTCCCGGAGCTTCGCCGTTTCGTACCGCCTGCCCGAATCTTTGACAAAATGACCTACTCGCCATGGATAAGCGGCAAGCTGCATGCAGCGCTGCAGGCAGAATCCGTCGATACACTCGTGGTCACGGGCGGTGAAACGGATGTGTGCGTGCTAGCGGCGGTACTGGGCGCGATCGATCTTGGATATCGCGTGCGCCTGCTGACCGATGCGGTCTGCAGTGGCGCTGACGACACGCACGATGCCTCGCTTGCCTTGCTCGGAGACCGTTTCTCGGTGCAACTCGAGCTCCTGGAAACCGAGAGTTTTCTGAGGGACGCATCAAGGGTCCAGTTGCGATGAGGCGCACGCCTTGGATGCAGCGGGGCGACCCCGCGGAGATCGTCTCCACAGGGTCAATCGAGATTACTTGTTCAGATCCTTTGCCATCTGAAGATGGTGTTCCAACGCAGGACGGGTTTTTGCGGCCCAGGCCTTGAGCTCGGGATTGTCCCCCTCCTCGCCATAGCGCTTGAACAGATCGACGGCCTCCTCGTGCACGTCTTCCTGGTCGGAATGATAGAGTTTGGTGAAGTCGTCGCCCTGGAGCTTGCTGAGATCATCGAGCATGCTTTTGTGTGACGATGTCATGGAGGCCGGGACAGCTGCCTTGACCTTACCGCCGGCAATCATCGCCTTCAGTTCCTCGGAGGTCTTTTGGTGATCCGCCACCATCTGCTGGGCGAATGTCTTCGTCTTGTCATCGGCGCGTTCGAGCGCAAGCTTGCTGGATTCGATTTCGAACATGTCACTGCTGGCTGCTTCGAGTACGAAGTCTTCTGTTTTCGGCGCCATTCCCATGACCGAGTTCACGCCGGTTTTCTCGGCTGCCGATTGTGCAAAGACCGAGGTAGTGGCGGCGGCGAAAATGATCGAAGCGGTTAGAATGTTCTTCATGAGGACCTCCTTTTGGACCGGGATGCAAAACAAGGATCGGTGCTAGTTGTTCCCGGGCGCGAGGAACAATGCGACGCAAGCGAAGTTGCTTGCCAATCAGAAAGGAGCCGCGAATGCCCGCCATCGACATTTCCACGCGACCGGTTGAAGAGATTGCATCGCAGCTTTCGGCCATGAGCATCGAAGAGGTTTTCCTGGCGATGCGGCAGCTGGAGACCGCCAGCGAGGCCGTCGACGTCGCCGGGCGCGAGCAGATACTCTCGCGCATCGCGCTGGTGGAGGAGGAAATCGAAGCCCGGTTTCCAGGACAGCTACTTGCCCCTTATCGAAACTGGAAGAAAACCCATCCACTCTTGTAGATGCCCTCGCGCATCTTCTGTAGCCAGAGGAGGCTAACATGAGCAGTTCTGACAGGACCACCGATCACCAGACGATCCGTGACTGGGTCGAGGAGAGAAAAGGCCGTCCCTCTGTCATCCGCACCAAAGGTAAAGGAGGCCTGCTTCGCATCGATTTCGGCGAAAAGGAAGAGGCGTTTGAGGAGATCGGCTGGGACGAATTCTTTCAGATCTTTGACGAAAACAAGCTGGAATTTCTTTATCAGGAGGAGACGAAGGATGGCAAAACGAGCCGGTTTGCCAAATTCGTTGAGCGAAATTAGACTTGGCGTCTGGCCTTGATCGGAACGGTGACGATGAATTTCGACCAGCAGAGAGAGATTGCCGAGCGGCTTGGGGTAGCAAATCGGTTCGATCAAGCCACAGAGGCGCAACGTCGCATACGGTTTCTCGCCGACTATGCGCGCGCCGCATCCTGCCGCTCCCTTGTGCTCGGCATCAGTGGGGGCGTCGATTCCCTCGCCGCAGGTCTGCTTGCGCAACACGCCGCCGCCTCTCTTCGCGACGTTGGATACAGCCTCCAGTTCATCGCAGTTCGCCTTCCCTATGGCAAACAGGCAGACGAGGATGATGCGCAAAAGGCACTGGAGGTCATTTCACCGGATCGGATCGTGACCATCGATATCAAACCTGCCGCCGACGCCACGCTCGATGGCGTCAGGCGCGAGGCGAGTGATCTCCTCGAACAGAAGCGACTTGATTTTCATCTTGGAAACATCAAGGCCCGCCAGCGCATGGTGGCTCAATATGCGCTCGCCGGAACGACGCGCGGCCTTGTCATCGGCACGGATCATGCGGCCGAGGCGGTCATGGGCTTCTATACCAAATTCGGCGACGGCGCCGCCGATATCCTGCCGCTCGCGGGCCTCACGAAACGGCGCGTGCGAGCGCTAGCAGCGCATCTCGGTGCACCGGATGATCTGGTCTTCAAGATCCCGACCGCCGACCTTGAATCCGATGCGCCTTTGCGGCCGGACGAGGATGTCTATGGCGTGACCTATGATGAGATTGACGACTTCCTGGAGGGCAGGGACGTAGCGCAGGCGGCTGCGCAAAAGATCCTCGCTGCCTATCAGGCAAGCGAGCACAAGCGCCAGCCGCCATTGTCGCCGGGCTAAGGCTGGCCCGACCTGGTGTTCCACTGATCGTACGCTGGATGACGGAGAGCCTAAGATCGGACCATGGTCCGTATTGCAAGGAGGGGGGCGGTGATATGTCTCGATCTCATGGTGGGAGATCGAATGAGAACACCGCTGCTCGCCGATTTAAGGCATGCAATAAGCTTTCTGTCCTCTCTGAATGAGATAGAACGCCGGTCCCTCGTCCTGCGGATCGTCAGTGAACTGGTGCGCCATCGCGAAGGCGTGCTCGGGCATTCGCCCGCAGCCGACTGCGTTTCGATCGACCGGCTTATCGCCGCCATGTCAACCGCAACCAGCGAAATCGCCGGCATGAACGATGACCACCTTCGGCTACTCCTGGAAGAATGCGAAAACCTGGTGGCAGCGCTTCAGAGCATCGCAAAACAGCGCGCGGTGACGACCCTGCACTAACGCCGCGGTGGGCGTCGACGGGTCCGCTCAGACAGGCGCCTTCATTGATGATGTCGGATCGCGCGCGCTCATCAAGATCTGCCGGCTCGATCCTCGTCGCCTCCCGGCGACCCCAACATCGACAGTATCTTTCATTTTCTCCTGCTCTGGGTTCAAAAGGTATCCAGCCGCGCGCGTCTCGATCGACAAGCGCCGAGAATGCGAACAACCACGAGAGGTTGGCGTTTGGTCCGCTAGCGTACAGGCATGCATCAATCGCGCGTTTGAAGCGTTTGAAGGTGATCATGACTTCTTGGGAGAGCTCAGATGGCTGACGATACTGCCGCGCCGCGACCACGCCTGTCCACATCGGCCAAACAAAGACGGGAAGCCTTCGAGGAAACAGATCGTGTGGCGCGCAGCGCAGTGGAGGAGGAAAGCCGGCGCCGCAGCGAGAAGAGCGCGAAATTGAAAGCGGCAAGGCAGCAGGCCCAACAGCAGGGTTGGGACCCATGACGGCAGGCAGCGCGGAAGGCTCGGCGGACACGAAAAGATGCCACCTTCAGGAAAAGCCTTGCCATTGCCATTCTGCCGTCGCCGTTTTTAAGGCGCCTGGCTGAACCACACCTACCAGGAAGCGATACGATGCCCACCGACGCGGGCGGGGCATGCGCTGTCGGAGGTAAACGGTGGCCTCAATCTTAGAGCGGCGATCCGAGTATCGCCTTGCAAAGGATGATTTTTGTTGCGAACGACCGATCAGACCGGGGGTGCCCCGCTTACACGTGACCCGGCCTTGGAAAAGACCTCGCGTCCGCCAACTGCATTTATCGCCGCTCGCCTTTTGGTCGCGGCAGAGCAATCCGAAAAAGGACTGATCTATGTTGCATCGGGCGAGGGCAGCGCACGCGCGATCTTTGATGCGGTAGCCTGCCTTGCGCCAGACCTGAAGCCTGTCTTCTTTCCTCCCTGGGACTGTCTGCCATTCGACCGGGTACCGCCCTCGCGGCAGTCGATGGGACTCAGAATGGAGGCGCTATGGCAATGGGCGCACGGTGACGGATCAAGATTGCTGGTAACGTCGCTCGATGCGCTCCTCCAACGCGTGCCGCCTCAAGCGGTGATCGAGGCAAGCCGATACGAACTCAGCGTGGGTGAGCCATTTGACCGCCTCGCCTTTGAGCGTTTCCTGCAGCGAACGGGCTATATAGAAGACAGTGTCGTTGACGATCACGGCGAATACGGCATTCGTGGCGAATTGATCGACATCTTCCCCGCCGGAGGGGAGCATCCTGTGCGGGCCCTGCTCACGCACGGGGATAGGATCCGGGAGTTGCGCAGCTATGATGCGCTGACGCAACGGACGCAAGGGAGCCTCAACACGATCTCGTTGGGACCGGCCTCCGAAGCGATACATCGCGACGGGCAGCCCGAAGGTACCGAGAGTGCGCCGTCTCCATCGCAGTCCGACATCGCACGGCACCTGTTTGGTCTTTATGGCAACCTTCAAACTGCGTTCGATGCGCTCGGCGAGGTGCCAATGATCTTTGCAGCTGGTTCCGAGACGCGCGCCGAACGTTACCTCGCCATCATCGACGACGCCAGGCAGGCCGAGCGTGTCTTGCGCGCAGGGACGCTGGCAGAAGCACAATCCCTCTATCTCGACGAAAAAGAATGGCAGGCGGCGAGGAGGAAGGTCGCGTTACAGGAATTGGATCTTCGGGGCGGCGAGCCTGTCCCGAAATTCTTCGAGACGCCACGTCCCCGTCGGGCAGTTGCCGACTTCATCGAAACTGCGCTCGGCCATGAGCAAAAGCTGGTGCTGGCAGGGCGTGGGGATGTCTTCGACACCCTGCGCAGGCGCGCCGAACGGATCGGAAATCTCCGCGCCAGGCCCGTTCTGCAGTGGTCCGATGTTGAAAACGCCCCGCCTGGATCTTTGCTCACACTTGCCGGCGACCTGGAGCAGGGCTTCGCCTCTGCCGCCGATAATCTCGTCGTTATCGGACTTGGCGATGTCCTTGGATTGCGATCGCCCGCAGGCGCACAGGCGCTTTCCGAGCCCGAACTGCAACTGGGCGATGCGGTGGTTCACGAGGATCACGGGATTGGTATTCTGGCTGACCTGGAGAGCTTGCAGATTGATGGGCTGATCCAGGACACAGCCCGGCTCGAGTATCGCGACGGCGCATCGATCCTCGTTCCGATGAAGGATTTCGGCAAGATCTGGCGATATGGCGGCCAGCCGGAGGCCGTGCCGCTGGACCGCCTTCACACGGAAGCATGGGCCAAGCGCCGGCAGACGATCGCTCGCGATATCGCCCTTACGGCCCGTCACCTGCGCCGTCTCCAAAAGCAGAGACAGGAGGCAAAAGCGCGTTCCTTCGTGGCTCCTCTTCGCGACTACGAGCAGTTCGTCTCTCATTTTCCCTACATTTTGACGCGCGATCAGTCTGAAGCCATCGATGCCGTTCTGACGGATCTCGCCTCGGGGAGGCAGATGAGCAGGCTCGTGTGTGGCGATGTCGGTTTCGGCAAGACAGAGATTGCGCTGCGGGCTGCAGCCGTTGTGGCGCTTTGCGGCGCACAGGTCGCCATCGTGGCGCCGACAACCGTTCTGGCGCGCCAGCACTTCGAGACATTTGAACGTCGTTTCGCGCGGACCGGGCTCAGGATCGCCATGTTGTCCAGGCTTGTGTCCAGGAAAGAAGCGGCAAGGATCAAGGCCGGACTGGCAGACGGTGAAATCGACATCTTGGTGGCGACCCATGCGATTCTGGCGCGAGATATCAGATTTGCCGATCTCGCACTGCTGGTCATCGACGAGGAGCAACGCCTGGGAACACGCGCCAAGCAGAAAATGAATACTCTTTCGCCCGGGCTTCACCGGCTCACCATGTCGGCAACGCCCATCCCACGCACCCTCCAGGCTGCGATGGTTGGCATACAGGATGTCAGCCTGCTGAACATACCCCCGGCGCGCCGCAGGCCCGTGAGGAGCCATCTCGTCGAGGCCGACCCAGTCGCCATGCGCACGGCGCTCCTGCGTGAGCACCGGCGAGGCGGGCAAAGTTTCGTCATCGTTCCACGCATTGAGGATATCGATCATCTTGCCGGGATGCTCAAGGAGATCGTTCCCGAATTAACGGTCAGGATCGCGCACGGAAAGTTGCGTGCAACAGCCCTTGACCGGGTCGTGGTCGATTTCGCAAATGGCGACGGCAACGTTCTTCTGTCGACCAACATCATCGAGAACGGCCTTGACGTACCGCGGGCCAACACGATCCTCATCTGGAATGCCGATCGCTTCGGTCTGTCTCAATTGCATCAGTTGCGGGGTCGGGTCGGTCGCGGCCAGGCGCAAGCCGTGGCCTATTTCCTGACAGAAGCGCAGCATCAGATTGCGGAGGAATCGCGCCTTCGGTTGTCGGCCCTCGTCGAACACGATCGGCTGGGAGCGGGGCTGTCGATCAGCCTGCAGGATCTTGATATCAGGGGCGGAGGCGATCTAACCGGTGAGGACCAGGCCGGCCATATGAAGGCGATCGGCATCAGCCTCTATCAGAAGCTTCTCGAAGACGCGATCGCCGCAGCATCGAAGAGGTCGTCTTCGTCAAATGGGCCGGTTTCGACGGCGCTCGGCGAGAGCGCGTCGATACCCGCCGATTATATTCCCGATCCAACATTGCGCCTGAACCTTTACGCTCGTCTCGAAAAAGCGTCGTCTGTCGGCCAGATCGATGAACTTGCAGAGGAGTTCGAGGATCGATTCGGCGAGCTGCCCCCGCAGATCGTGACCCTCTTGCGGCTCGCCAAACTCAAGACCGTTGCCCGAAATTGCGGTATCGAAAGGCTGGAGGCCGGCCCGACAGGACTGGCGGTCGGCTTTCGCACCAGGCCCAAACCCAGCCTTCTGAAAGTCCTGTCGCGCGGAAGGGACGCTGCGTTGCATCCGGATCGCATCGTGTTTGCGACCCCGACGAACTCGGGCAATGAGCGAATTGGCTTTTTTGAGGATCTGTTTGCGCCTTTGATGATGTCGCCACCGTTCGACAAGGCAGATTCTCATCGTCGGAGGTAATGACATGGAGATGGTAACGATGATCGGCTATGCGGCCTCTTTATGTTCGGTAGCAAGCTTCGTGCCGCAAGCGCTCAAGATCGCGCGCAGCCAGGAGACGGCGGCGATTTCGACAAGAATGTACCTTCTGACCGTCACAGGCTTTGCCTTGTGGACACTGTTTGGTCTGCTCCGCAACGAGCTGCCGATCATCCTGGCAAACGCAGCCTGCTTCTGTCTCTCGACCTTTATACTTGGCGTCAAAATGCACGCGCGCGCAAAGCGCCGGCAGTGAAAGCCGCATCGTGAGGATGGAACACTACGAGATCTATCGCCGAAAGGGCCGATTTGCAGCCTGGCCGGCCAACTACGGAGCTTGGGCCTGGGACGCGGAAGTGCTTGCAGTGTTTGCCGCAGGATGGAAAGGAACCCAGGGAAGATTGCATGCTCGAGACAAGAACAGCCCCTTTCCACCGCTGCAGGCCCGCAGTCTCGATGGCGGTCGTACATGGGCGATCGAGCCCTTCAACGCCATCATTCCCGGCGGCGAAAGCTTGTCGGCTGACGAGCATCTTTCTTCGCGGCTAAAGGCGGGAGTGCATTTCGATGGCGCCGTGTTGGGGCCTCCTCGGACCCCGGTAAATTTTCTCGATCGGGAAACGATCGTCATGGCCGCCCGCACGGGGCTTGGCGGGAGTGCACTCAGCTGGTTTTACGTCAGCCGTGATCGCGGCAAACACTGGGATGGCCCCTATGCCTTCAACGGATTGATGAAGGACGGTCTTGCTGCACGCACCGACATCGTCGCTCTTTCGGAAAATAAAGCCCTGTTCATGTTGACGCGCGCCAAGGCGGACGGAACGGAGGGGGAGACCTTTTGTGCGGAGACGTGTGACGGTGCAAGAAGCTTCCGCCTGATCGGAACTCATGTCCAAAACCCCGAAGGCTACGCGATCATGCCGTCAAGCGCCAGCCTTCCCGACGGAAGCATCCTGTCGATCCTGCGATGCGGGCACGGCGTCGACAGTCGCGGCTGGCTTGACGCCTATCGATCTTGGGATGGCGGCTGTACATGGCATCGCCTGGGTAGGGTCGTCGACAGCACGGGCAGGGGCGGAAACCCTCCCAGTCTGGCTGTGTCGGCGGAGGGGCGCCTGTTCTTGGTCTATGGTGTCAGAGATCGGCCTTTCGGCCTGCGCCTGAAAACAAGCTCGGATGGCGGCAGGACCTGGTCTTTGGAACACATCATCCGCAACGACGGGCGCCTGCCCGATCTTGGCTATGTACGTTCGATCCTGCGCATCGACGGAAGCCTCGTCTGCGTCTACTACTTCAACGATGGCGACGAGCGTTATATCGCCGCCTCCATTATCGATACGAGCGAGCTTATATGAGATGCCGGCGCCGCAACAGGCTCAGCCAGAACGCGGATCGGGACCTGCCCAGACGATGCCGGATCGAGTTCCTGTGGCTTCCACGTGCCACTCGATCTGAAAGCCTATCCGTTCCAACGCAGCCAGAATGTCCGCCCGATGGTCCGCTCCCATGGCACCAAGGGTCGCATTCAAAGCGGTAAGCCCGCCCTGCCTGTAGATTTCGATATATTGGTCGATGATGATCGGTGCTTCCATTGCCGTCGCCACTCCCTTCGCTGCAAGAACACCCAAACCACACGCAAGTTCCAGGCCTCGCGTCGTTCTGATGGTCGTGATGCTTAGCACCGAGCATCGAGGCTTACATCGACGGACGAACGAGCCAAAGGTCGCGTCCCCAGCGGGGCCGTGACGTCGCTATTTTCCGGGAGACAGCACTGCAATGTCTGCCATCGTACAGACGCTCATTCCAAGCCGTAGCCTGGGAACTCGAGCGGTCAGAAAACGTTTGATAGCCGGGTCAAAACAGGGATGGTACCGATGAGCAACAATCGCAACGAATGGATCGCCGAGCGTGCCTATTCTCTTTGGGAGGAGGCTGGCAAACCCTTTGGCCAGGATGAGATCCATTGGCGCCAAGCCGTACTTGAGCGCGACCTCCTGGAAAAAACGCAGGCGTCCGCCGACGGCAGGGAGGTGATAGAGCGTCCGAGGCTGGCGCTATCGCAAAACGAGCCGCGCAGTGTCCTCGTTGTCGAGGACGAGCATCAGCTTCGCTACAATATTGTCGACTTTCTCGATCAAGCCGGCTTCCGGACGCTGGAGGCTGCCAATGCCGATGAGGCGCTTGTCCTTCTGAAGAACAACGTCATAGACACGCTCTATACGGATATCGACATGCCTGGAAGCATGGATGGCCTTGGGCTCGTTGCCAAGGTGCGCATATCCTGGCCGTCGACGCGGGTAATCGTGACGTCAGGGCTGGTAAAGCTCTCGCATAAGGATGTCGCCGCCGGCGTCACCTTTGTCGCGAAGCCGACGGCAGGGTTGGAACTTCTAAAGCTGATGGCCTAGCAAAACGGCGTCAGCCATGACTGCTGCTTGCGAGCATCGAGATCTGTGGTTTCGGTGCTCTCAAGATCAACCGGCTCAGCGACAGATGCCGAGCATCCCGTCTTTTCTTCCGGCGAAAAACCTTCATGTCCCGAGAACCGGGACGCAGGAGCCGCTGTCGTCAAGGGCTATGGCGCAGTCCCGGTGCTGAACGCCCGAGCCTGATGCATGGGCCAAGCTTGTCATCAGCGCGGTTGCAAGGAGCAACCGATTGATCCTGGATAACATCAGAACCCGTCCTCGTTCGAACGCAGCGACAGAGCTGAACTTGGTTCCGAGGCGCCGCCTGCGTCTGACTAAACCGTGAGATTGGCTGCCCCGCATTCGTTTTGGTCTTAAGGCGGAACAATGAGCCCGAATCGAGGTTGACACCTTGCAACCAACGCAAAACCCCTGGAGAATCACATGCGTACGAAAATCATTATCGCGTCTCTCTTCGCTCTCGGCCTTGCTGGTCCGGCCCTGGCCCAGTCCAATCCGGCGCCGACAGGAGCCACCATCGACCGCAACACGAACGATGCCGGCGGCGGCGCGTCCAGCGACGTCAAGAAGCCCATGTCTACCGATAACACCACAACCGGCAGCACGAGCTCCAATGGTTCAGCCAACGCAAACTGCAACGGCAACGAAGCTGCCAGCAGCACTGGCACCGGCAACCTGCAGACGCAGGGCGGCAGCAGCAACGCAACGCCGATGGACGAGGCCTGCTCGGCGCACAACAATTAACCTGATCCAGCTGGAGGAGCAGCCTGCTCCTCCAGCTGATTTGCCTTCTCTCAAGGCCATCGGCCACGCCCAGGTCTTCAGATCCTCGTTTCGATGTCATGAAGGCTGCCGGTTCGATCAGGGGCACCTCCAGCCGTCACCCCACGTCCTTCATCGTTGATAATAAAGCCGAACGGGTCTCCGACGCTCGAGTGCAAGGAGGATCCACACCAACGCACGTTCCTGCCCGAGCCCGAGCGACAAGCTATACCATTGCTGGCGAGGCACCGTTCAAAAGGAGCCTCGGCCGGGGCGCATATACCCTGAAAGACGATCAAGGGCAGTCGGGAGCCACAAACCGCCATTGACAGTCAAACGCGTGAACGATGAAGGGATCACAGGACGACTCCGGTCGGCGCGCGTTACACCACCAGCGCTTATCTGTAGCTGCACTTCATTGATCTGCGACTTGCGATGCCCCCTGGCCGGGAGGAATGCCAGAGGGCATCTAGGTGGAGGCGACGCCGGTATCGGACCGGAGGTCGGGAAGGGGGGACCATCGTCTCACGCGAACGCAACCTCGACCAGGATGACTTGTTCCCACGAAGCGGGATGGTAGCCAGGACAATTTCGCCGGATTTGCCCCGACAGCAGTGCGAGCCTTACACGACTGTTGCCGAGCGATCAGTTCCCCGCCGCACGCATTCAGGGTTCTCGCGGCCAATCTCAGACCCGCTCGTCAATCCGCCTCACGGCATGCACGCATATCGACAGCAGGATGATGAGGGACCTTGTCGGAAGACGTCATCAAGATTGGACCTATTTGGCGTATCCGGGCAGAGAAGCTGAAACCTCGCCCCAGGCCTATCACAGCGAAGAGGCGACGGCGATCGAATACACGGCGATCGAATACCTGGATGTCGTGCGGCCTCGGCAGTAGTGTTGCTCAATGATCGGCAGAGCGAGGTTTAAACAGCGCAATCGCAATCTGATCCAGTGCGCCCGGTTTGGCAGAGAGGTAATAACCCCCGTATCGCTCCGGGATGTTGATTCCAAGATGGGCAGTTGCGAAGACGAACGGTATCCCAGTCTCCTGGAGCCGCTCGGCGATTGGGAACACCAGTTCTCCGTCCAGTCTGATGTCGAGAATGGCGCCATCAGGCGTAGTGCTGTCGATCAGGGCGAGTGCGCTTTCGACTGACGAGGCCGGGCCGATGACGATTGCCCCGGCGCTTTCCAAAGCGCGTCGCGTCTCGTCGGCAATGAAATAATCATCCTCGACGATCAGGACGCGCTTGCCGTTCAGAAGGCGATCGATTTCGGCGCCCATTGGCTTTTAACCTCGTCTCGCTTCAGTGCTCGAATTCTAAAACTCGTACCGAATCTCACCTTCTGTCCTTTATATCGCAGCCACAAGGCCGATAAGCGCCTAATCCGGAAAAGGGTAAGAAGTTCCTCGCGGGCCTGTGAGTGCGATGAGCGCGCGAGCCGCGACAGTCGGCAAAATCCGATCAAGCTCCTGACATACAGCAAGCGCGGCGCTCCGACAGCTCTGGCGCCCAATAAAACAGCTTTCATCAAGCCGCCATCCAACATTTTGCGACATGCCGATCCACGTTCGCCCCTCAAAATTATCTCTTTGAACGCTCGAGGAATGGGAACAGTCAATGGCTGTGCAGGTTATGGATCCGTCGCTCGCCGACTGCCGTGAGAGGGTGCGCCGCTATAAGCTCGAGCCCCGCTTGGGGAGGTCCATCGTTACGGATGCCGTGACGGGAAATGACGGGACGGGCGGCGTGAAGTCAGGGAGGAAATAGTGCGCGTTCTTATCGTCGAAGACGAGCCGATCATTGCCGCGGACCTTGAACGGATCGTGTTGGAGGAGGGGCACCAGGTCGTTGGGCTCGTTACGACGCTGGAGCAGGCTCTTGCCCATGCTCCGCGTACGGATGCCGCACTTGTCGATCTTAGTCTTTCGGACGGACCAAGCGGTGCTGCATTGGCGCGCCGACTGATCGACCGTTTCCAGATCAAGGTAATCTTCGTCACTGGCGCGCCAGGGGCCGTCGGCTCTGGCCGCGAAGGGTCGCTCGACGTCATCGTAAAGCCCTTCTCCGACAGCGCTGTCCGCCGAAGCCTGGCGAGAGCGTTTGCGCAGCGCTCCGCGATCGAATAGGCATAGACAAGACCGGTCCCCGCCGAAGAAGCTGAATGTCGAGAAAGGCAGGATGCGGATCATGTTTGTCCAAGACCGGGCAATGATCTGGACATGCCGGCTAGCCTCGGACATGTCATCTTCGGCCCTGCCAAAGACACGCGGACGGGCCGCTCTCCCGTCCAAGGCACTCATTGACGTTCAGCCGGCTGATGGTCCGCGGTTCTTGAAAAGAGGCGCGCCTATCGAGACATGGGACGCCGTCATATGGAACCGGCATGCCTGAGATCGTGCTCGAGACGAAAGCCGGCATCGGCGACGTCATGCCCGCGGCAAAGGATCGAGGCACGCGGTTATGCCATAGAGGCGGAAGGGGCGGGGGGAGTTGTAGCTGAAACCTATTTCGCGGCGCCTGAAAAGAAGCGTCGGCTTAAACAGAGGGCGAAGGCGTTTCCCGTGATCTGGATTCCAGGCACGTTCGGCACCGTGATCTTACCCGAAATGATCTGGCGGCCGCAACAGCCGCCAGATCTGGAAAATGCGTTATCGCTTATACGCGGTTCGAGCCGTAACGCTGACGCTCCGCATCGATCTGCTCGCGCGTGTAGGGCTGCGCGGTCTCGTCAAAGCGGCTCCAGCCCTGCGCCTGATAGCTGGCTCGGCGTGCGTTATAGTCAACCGGCCGAGACTGATGAAGGATCGTCCTGGCTTCAGCAAGCCGAGTTTCGTCCACTCTTGCGGTAACGACCGAGCCGCCGCGGCGGACGCCTTCGGCGTAGAAGTTCGCTTCTTCTTCGGGAACACCCTCTTTGATCATTGCCCCGACCATCCCGCCGACCGCGCCGCCGGCAATTGCGCCTGCAGCTGCACCAGCGGCGGTGGCCACAAGCCAGCCCGCAGCCACCACTGGTCCAACCCCCGGTATCGCCATCAGGCCCAGGCCTGTAAGTAGACCACCCGCGCCACCGGCCACGGCACCGACGCCTGCGCCTGTGCCCGCGCCTTCGGCAGCATAGCTTCCCTGTCCCTCCACCTCGGCACCATTGGCCTTATTCGTCACAATGCTGATATCATCCGAAGATATGCCAGCATCCTCCAGCGCCCGAACGGCCGCCCTGGCATCGTCGTAGCTGTCATAGAGTCCCGTAATCGTCTGCATGTTTGTATCCTCGATCTGGTTCTTCAGTGTCACTTGGCCATTGTCACGTTGCCCTGGAAGTCCAGAGAGACGCCGGACTCCTTGCCGTCCTTTTTGGCACTTGCCCGCCATACGCCCTGGTCATCGAGCTTGAGGCCTGAAACATCGGTATAGCCAGCCGCTTCGATCCTGGACTTGGCCTGGTCTTCGGTGAAACTGTTCTTGCCAGCGACGGGCGCGCCAGGATTGTGTTCAGTGTTGACGGCCGGCGTGGTCTGCGACGTCGCCGGGGTTTCGCTCTGGGCGAAGGCGGCGATTGGCGAAAGCAGCAGGCCAAGCGAAACTAGCGCGATCTTATGCATGATGGTCTCCTCGTTTGCTCAACACAAACTTCAAGAAAAGCAAAAGGTTCCAGATCTTAGGCGATTGATTGCACAGCGCTTTGCAGGGTAGCGCGGCAAAGGCGGAAGCATTGACCGGGCGGCAGCGACGGTAAGGGAACGAAGGCCTTCGGAATGATCTGGGCTACGCTCGTGGCATCGAAAAAGTGGCGGTTTCCGGTGCCACGGCCACGGGTCGACCAGACAATCGCTGCTGCGTGCAATGGACTTGCCGAGATATCGGGTTCGGCAGTAAGGCATGCGGGAAAGTCATTCGGTTTGAGGCCGCCGATCCTGTCCTCGCACGAGCTGGACAGCCTTTGGCAGGGCACTCAGGCATTCCGGTGCCGCTCGTTCCTGAGGATCAGCGGGCAACTTCATTCACGCTCTGCGCGACAGGGGTCGGTTCCCCGGGCGTGAAAAACAGGAGATAGGTGAGTGCGACTAGGATCGCGATGATGAAGATGGTGAGCACGAACTTGATCATGCTCCGGCTGGTCTTTACCTCGGTATTGCTCATGCCAGCGTAACTATTGATCAAACGAAAGGTTGCGCCGGCAAGGAAAAACGCCGAGTCCACCCGGCAAAGGCCGAGCTCGCCTCAGTTGTCATCTCGCCCTGCGGCTTGTCGATCCTTGCGTACGCTTTCGTACATTAGTATTTTCCCATATTTTTAACCGATCGCGGTTACTGCTCTCGTCACTGGGATGCGAGCGACAGCAATGCAATTCATGAAGACCCGTCTGCCGATGCGGATCGTCCTGCCGAGCTTGCTTGCGGGCGCGATCCTGGGCTCAATCTATGCCACGATGCTGTGGGCCACCAGACAATCTGACCAGATGTCGATTGCCCGCCAGGAGCGGCTTGTCGATGTGACTGTCGGAAAACAGCAAGCGGCGATCGCTCACGACCAGGAAAGCGCCACGGTCTGGGACGACGCCGTGCGCAAGGTTGCCGCGCGCGACCAGGAATGGATCAATGCCAACCTTGGTCGGTGGATGCAGACCTATTTCGGCCATGATGGTGCCTTCGTCCTCGATGCGAGCGGATCACCGATCTTTTCCTATCTTTCCGACGCACCTGGCGCGGCCGAGGCGTTCTCGAAGGTCGATACCTATGTCGTCCCCTTGGCCGAAAAGCTCCGGCAGAGATTGGCTCGGGGAGATGAGCAGGGCAAGACAGAACAGACGTTGAGTATCGGAGAGTCTGAAATCGTCGCCATCTCCGGAAGGCCGGCCATCCTGAGCGCAAAACCTGTCATATCCGACACCGGAGATCTGGCGCAGGTCCAAGGCACCGAAGCAATCCATATAGCGCTGCGCTATCTCGATGGTGATTTCGCTCAGACGATGGGCGCAGAATATCTCTTTGCGGATATGCGTTATGAGCGAGCCAAGGGTAGTCACGCCGAGCGGCTCTATTATCCCATCAAATCGACCGCCGGCGATCCCCTCGGCTTTTTCAGCTGGACGCCGTTCCGGCCGGGAACGCGTGCGCTCAGGCAAACGGAACCCGTCTTTGTCGCAGGTGCGCTGCTCCTGCTTGCCGTGGTGTCAGGCTTTGCGCTGGTGCTGCACAAACGTTCCGAGCGTCTCATGGACAGCCAGAGCAGGCTATTTCACCTTGCCCATTTTGACAGCCTGACGGGTTTGCCAAACCGCGCCTCGTTTACCGCGGAAGTATCACGGCGCCTGGCGGCGGGGCAGGCTGCAGTGCTGTTCCTCGATCTCGACCGTTTCAAACAGGTCAACGACACGCTTGGACACCCGACCGGCGACAAGCTCATTGCAGATGTGGCGAAGCGCCTGAGCGCGGTTGCAGGGGTTGATGTCTTCTTGGCGCGCATCGGGGGCGACGAATTCACGGCCGTGGCGCCGGCCGAACAACGAGACGCCGTCGAGGCGCTTGCGGAGAAGCTGATCGGCGCGATTCGCCAGCCCTTCGAAATAGATGGGCAGCCGATCCTGATCGGGCTTACGATCGGTATTGCCTTCGCAGAGCCCGCGGCCAGCGACGCACAGGCGATCGTTCGCCAAGCCGACATCGCACTCTATCACGCCAAGGCGGCAGGACGAAACCGCTACGCGATCTTTGGGCAGCACATGGAGGGCCTTATCAGCGCCAGACGCGCATTGGAGCAAGACCTGCGCGCGGCCCTTTCAGAGGGCCGTCAGATCGAGGTCCATTACCAACCCGTCTACCTGGCCGGCGACAACAGGATGATCTCGGTGGAAGCCCTTGCCCGCTGGCGACATCCCGCCAAGGGGATGATTTGCCCAGACGTCTTCATTCCGATTGCTGAAGAGGCGGGGCTTATCGACCGGCTGGGCGACCTCGTGCTTCAAACGGCACTCCATGCGGCCAAGCGCTGGCCGGACCTCGGTTTAGCCGTCAATGCATCCCCAATCGAGCTTCGCCATGACAATTATGCGCTGCGTGTCACCGCTGCGCTGAACAGGCACGCCTTCGATCCCCGCAGGCTTGAAATTGAAATTACCGAGAGCGCCGTGATCGACGATGACGGAACATGCCGACGCAATATCGAGGCCTTAAGGCGGCTCGGCGTGCGCTTCGCGCTCGATGACTTCGGCACCGGCTTCTCCTCGTTCGGTCGGCTTCAGGCGCTCGACGTCGACCGGATCGAAATTGACAAGTGCTTTATCGATCAGATGGGTGATGCCGGCAGCAACGAAGCAATCGTCCACGCGATCGTCGACCTGGCCCATGCCCGAGGCCTGAAGACCACGGCCGAGGGAATAGAGACGGCGTGCCAGAGCAGACGACTGGCCGAGCTTGGCTGCGACGAGATCCAGGGGTACTTCCTGTCGAGGCCCGTTGAATCCGCCGGGATCGACGCGATGGTGAAGACGCCGGCACTCGAGGGATCCGATATGGCGCGTTTAACGGGCCTTGCCTGATCCAACGGTGGATCTTGTGACTGTCGTCCAAGCAAAGACAGGCCGCGGCGACGCATGCGCTATCCAGGCTGCCATCGCTCATTCCTGCATATTCGGGACCTGGGGCGACGAGACCAAGGACCAGACGACCGACCATGGAGCCAGCCGACCCAATACGAACGAGCCGAACTGGAAGAAGATCTGCTCGTCGGCTGCCGCTTCATCGGTCTTGTCAGCGTGTTCGCTGAGGTTGGCACGAAGCTGCAGCTTTCGCCCATCAAAGAGTTGCCACTCGACTTTCAGGCCGCCCCCGTTCGACGCGCGATATCGCCCGCTAACGGTTGCCCCTGTCGCCATCGGCGCGATATGCTTCCGGCGCAACGCAATCAGGCCACGATAAAACTCCAGCCACTGTCTGCCTCTGTCCGTTTCGCGTTTCGTCCAGTCGAGCTTCGCCGAGGCGAAGGTCGCCTCCGCTGTCGGATCCGGCAAGTCGTCGGCGTCGAAACCGGGCAGGCGGGAGAGTTCCTGGCGGCGGCCGGACCTGACCTTCTCGTTGAGATCGTCGTTGAAGTCACAGAAATAGGGAAAGGGTTCTTCAGCACCCCATTCTTCTCCCATGAAAATCATCGGCACTTGCGGACACAAAAGGTAGACGCAAGCAATTGCCTGAAGCACGGCGACGGGCCGGCTGGCGACCATGCGGTCGCCAAGAGCCCGGTTGCCGATCTGATCATGGTTCTGAATGAACGAGATGAATGCGGAGGGCGGCAGATGTTTGCTGATCGTTCCCCGTTCGTCTCCGCGATAGGGCATATGCTCCCCCTGGAACACGAAACCTTCCGCCAAACCTCGCCCGATCTTTTCCGGTTCATCCGCATAATCGGCATAGTAGCCGAAAGTTTCTCCGGTCGCGGCAACGTGCAGGACATGATGGACATCGTCGTTCCACTGCGCCGAATAGAACCGTGGCCGACCCTCGTCGTCGCGAACGAGAAGCGAAGCATCATTGTCTTCATTCTCGACGACGAGATGGATCTTTCGTTCACCGGCTGCCGAGCGCACGCGCCGCGCCAACTCGTGGAGCAGGTGCTCCTTGGAGCCATCCTTGATCGCGTGAACCGCATCGAGGCGCAGACCGTCGAACCTGAACTCGCTGATCCAGTAGATGGCGTTTTGAACGACGAACTCCCGGATCAGCCGGGAGCCTTCCCCATCATAATTGACGGCGTTGCCCCAGGGCGTCTTATGATGGTCCGTAAAAAGCGGCGCCATGAGCGGCAGGTAATTTCCATCCGGGCCGAAATGGTTATAGACCACGTCCAGGAAAACACAGATGTCGCGCGCATGGGCTTCGTCGACGAGCCGTTTCAACTCTTCAGGACGGCCGTAGCTGCTGTCGGGCGCGTAGGGCAACACCCCATCGTAGCCCCATCCGCGACGACCGGGAAAATCGGCAATCGGCATGATCTGTATGCCCGTCACGCCGAGCGATTTTAGATGGTCGAGGCGATCGATGGCAGCGGCGAAGGTTCCTTCGGGGGTAAATGCGCCGACGTGCAGCTCATAGAGGACGAGATCCTCCAAGCTGCGACCACTCCAGTTCCCGGTTTTCCATTGGAAGCCGTTAGGATCGACGACCTCGCTCGGACCATGTACATCGCGCGGCTGGTATCGCGAAGCCGGATCGGGAACGAACACACCGTCCTGCAGGATGAAAGAATAGGCGGTCCCGGGCGTCGCGCCTTCGATCTCGCAGCGGTGCCAGCCATCGTCAAAGCGCATCATCGGAACTGTTTCGCCACCTTCAATCGCCAGAAAGACCTCGGCCTGGAGTGGCGCCCAAAGGCGAAAATGCACGGCCTCCCCGGCGATACGGGGGCCAAAGTCGTATTCAGTCATGATCGCCACCGATGCCTGCCTTCAGGACCACGAGGCTGCGTGAGGTGAGAACGTAGTTCGAGCCGTCGACCGCTCGGGCGTGGCCGTCCGGATCGGCCGTCTCAAGCACGACCGTCCAACCGCTGTCGATTTGCGGAAGCAAGAAGGAAACATCGCCATCATGTGGGTTGAACAGGATCAACACGTCCTCCCACAGTCCGCTGTCTCGTTCTGTCTGGCGTCGCTCCAGCCTGAGGCCGATGGTCGTGCTGCCCGCATCAGCCCACTGTTCGTCGGTCTGCTCCCCGCCACCGGGATTGAGCCACGAGACGACCATGCCATCGCGCCAGTTCTCGCGTCGCAGGATCGGCTGTGCATGGCGCAATGCAATCAGTTTTTTTGTAAATTCGCGCAGCGCTTCGGCGCTTGCAGGCAGGCCGTCCCAGTGCACCCAGCTGAGATCGCTGTCCTGGCAGTAACCATTGTTGTTCCCCATCTGACTGCGGCCGAATTCGTCGCCGGCCAGCAGCATGGGCGTTCCGTGCGACAGGAAGAGCGTGGCGAGCAGGTTGCGTTTCTGTCGCTCTCGGGCGAGGTTGATACCCTCGTCCTCGGTCGGTCCTTCCACGCCGTAATTGAAGCTGCGATTGTCGCTGTGACCGTCCTGATTGTCCTCCTGATTGGCCTCATTATGCTTGTCGTTATAGGAAACGAGATCGTTCAGCGTGAAGCCGTCATGGGCGGTGATGAAATTGACGCCGGCCCATGGTCGTCGTCCGCGCAGGTCGTAGACATCACCGGAGCCGAGAACGCGCGCGGCAAAGTCCTGCGTGGTTCCATCCTGATCCTTCCAATAGTCACGGACGGTGTCGCGATATTTGTCGTTCCACTCCGCCCATCCCGGCGGGAATCCCCCAACCTGGTAGCCGCCAGGGCCAATGTCCCAAGGCTCGCCGATCAATTTGACCTTCGCCAGGACCGGGTCCTGGCCGACGGCGTCGAAAAACCCTCCGCGCTGGTCGAAACCTTCGGGCTCGCGACCAAGGATGGTGCCGAGATCAAAGCGAAAACCGTCGACATGCATGTCCTGCGCCCAATAGCGCAATGAATCGGTGACCATCTGCAGCACGCGGGGATGTGAGGTGTTGACTGTGTTGCCGGTTCCCGTGTCGTTGATGTAGTAGCGCGGCTCGTCCGGCATGGTGCGATAATAGGAAAAGTTGTCGATGCCCTTGAAGCACAGGGTAGGACCCAACTCATTGCCTTCGGCAGTATGGTTGTAGACGACGTCGAGGATGACTTCGATGCCGGCGTCATGAAAGGCGCGGATCATGTCACGAAAACCGGCAATGCCTTGYGGGCCGAAATAGCGGGAGGCCGGCGCGAAGAAACCGAGGCTATTATAGCCCCAGTAGTTTCTCAAACCCTTGTCGAGAAGATGGGCATCATCGGCAAACCAGTGGACCGGCAGCAGTTCGATCGATGTGACGCCGAGGCTCTTTACGTAGTCAACGATTGCCCGCTGCCCGAGCCCTTCGAACGTGCCGCGAAGCTTGTCTGGCACCGCCGGGTGCAGTTGCGTAAATCCCTTGACATGTGTCTCGTAAAAGATCGTCCTGGCCCAGGGGATCGCTGGCCCGGTGTCATTTCCCCAGTCATAAGCGGAGGGATCCACTACCTTACATTTCGGCATGAATGCGGCGCTGTCGCTTTCGTCAAAGGAAAGATCCTTGTCGTCGTTGTCCATCTGGTAACCGAACTGGGCTTGCCCCCAGCGGATGTCCCCGACCAATTCCTTTGCATAGGGATCGATCAACAGCTTGTTGGCGTTGAAGCGATGACCGTTCTGGGGCTCGTAAGGCCCATGCACGCGCAAACCGTAAAGCGTACCTGGTTTCAGTCCGGGGACGTAACCGTGCCAGATCTCATTGGTAAACTCCGGCAGAACAAGGCGCTCGACCTCCGACTTTCCGTCGTCCGAAAAGATGCAGAGTTCAACGCGCTGCGCATGAGCGCTGAACACAGCGAAATTGACGCCCTCGTCGTCGCAATTGGCGCCAAGACGCGTATGCTCGCCCGGCAAGATTTCCAGCTTTGATTGTGTCATGTTTCCGCCTCGTGGTGTTGCGAGCCTCTAAATCCGCACGGGGCTCGATAGTTCCCGGCCTGTCCTGTTTCGTACCAGGGACTGGTAGAGGCCGGTTCTGCGATTTTTGCCGCAAAGCCCGGAACTTTCGCGGTGGGGCGCGGTTGGAGCGCCATGAAAAAAACCACTCGTCAAAACACCGATCGCCGCGCTTCACACGGCATGCTGTCATTCATTGTGGTTCTGTTTATCGCCGCCCTGGCGATCGCGGGCCTCTACTTCTTCGTGTTCACGCCGGAAAAGCAGCAAGGACAACCGGCTCCTCACGCGATCAACCAGTCACAATGATGCTGCGATCGGCGCAGATACTGCCGAAGGAGAAACCGTGGGCCTTCCTAAGCAGTCCCTGATGCGAAATAAGCTTCTGGCCTTGTTGCCGGAGCCAGATTATGCGCAGCTTGCGGCTGAATTCGAGCACGTCGATCTGCCTCGCGGGCTGAAGCTGACGAGCGCTGGCGGCTTTATCGATCACGTCTATTTCCCGGCCTCTGGTATCGCTTCGGTCGTCGTCACAACGCCGGACGGACATCGGGCAGAGGCTGGCCTCTTTGGCTTTGACGGCTTCGTGCCGACGAGCGCTGCTGCTGGCGTGGCGTTAAGCGCGCATGACGTTTCTGTCCAAGTTCAAGGTGAGGGCTATCGGATCGATTCCGCCCGATTTTGCCAATGGATGGAGCAGAACCGAAACTTCGCCAGGCTGCTCGCTCGATCGACCGAGGCTTTTTCCGTCCAGGTGGCCTATACAGCCATTTCCAATGCGATTCACGATGTCAACCAAAGGCTCGCCCGCTGGCTGCTCATGTGCCATGACAGGGTTTCCGGACACGAGCTGGCCCTTACCCATGAGTTTATCGCTCTCATGCTGGCGGTTCGCCGCCCGAGCGTGACGACGTCCCTTCACATGCTGGAGGGTAACGTCTTATTCGAGCCGATCGCGCCATGATCACCATTCGAAACAGGTCCGGGCTGGAAGAATTCGCCAAGGATGCCTACGGCAGACCCGAGGAAGCCTACCGTCGCCTGATGACGGGTGTCTTCTAACAAGCGTGCCTTCTAGCCGTCTGGAGCAAAGGGGACGACCGACGCGGTGGGTGCTGGGGCCTAGATTTCGCCAATGAGCCGTCGGTATTCCTGCTCCGGCTTTCCATAGGCGCCGCCGGCAAATTCTTCGAGCCCCTTTCGATCCCGGATCGTGATGCGACCGCGCTCTGCAAGGACAAGCTTCCTGCCCTCCAGGACATGGATCGCGTTCGTTACGCTCGGCCTTCGAACCGACAGAACGAGCGAGATGAAATCATGCGTGAGCGTGATTTCATCTCCATCCATGCGATCGTGACACATTAGCAACCAGCGGGCCAAACGTTCCCCGACCTGGTAATTGGCATTGCAAAAAGCTGTAAAGGAGATCTGCGAGACGAGACTTTGAATGAATCGCGCCAGGAGATTGGCAAAGACCGGGTTTTGATTAATCAAGGAATGCATAGCTGCAAGCGACATTCGAAAACCGGATCCGGAGACCTGGATCAGGACCTCGTGAATGCTGATCGTGCCGCCCACGCCGGCTGATGTCGGCGAGAAGCCTTCGCGACCGAACATGCCCGCTTCTCCTCTCAGCCCGTCCGCTGAAACCGCGACGACCGATCCGATGCCGCGACAGAGGAAGTAAACGTGATCGATGACGCGCTCGACGCCGACAATGACGGTGCCGCGTGGCAGATCAACCGGGTGAAGCGCTGGCGCTATATTTTGAATTCATGGTCGGGCAAGCGCGCGAGAAGGCGATTGCCATTGTAAGCGTTCTCAGAAATGTGCATGGCCTCGACTACGGGCGCAAGCGAATGCTGCGACCGCCCAGCCCTATGCTTTCCCCGACGGCTGCCGATTCTATAGCATTATGATTTTGCAGATGTTTTTCTGTACGCTGGCATACGCTTCGGCGCATTCCTGCAGATCGTTGAGGAGAGCAGGTTTACCTATGTCCCTGCGGATTTGGCGGATATGGCAGGTAAAGAGCCCCTCACGTCACCAGAATCAGCTCTACAATGCGACCTGGAAAGAAATCGCATATCCTCGGAAAGCCATTTATGGACGCTCATGGCGGCCCGCAAGCCGGGGAGCGTTCTGTGACCCTGACGAAACAGGGTCATGATAGCGGCGGCGGCGATCTCGTATTCAGGAGCTTGACGACTGACCCCTGTTTTAACCCGCCACTCCTCCAGTGCCTCGGCGATCACCGCAAGTTCCAACGATCCGAATGTGGCATTGACAAAGTCGCGCATGGTTGTCCTCTGGGTCGGCGGCGGTGAAATGGCTATTCGACGCCTCGGCGTCAAGGTCGCCACATCAGTCCTCGCCTGGCCGCCTTGATCATTCGGCCAGATCCGGCACCGCGGATTCACCGTACCGTTCCCTGCTGCGCCATGGAACATTTGTGCGCAGGCGCCGTTCCCATGGCCGATACCACGGCTGTCGTTGCCGAAGGTTTGCCCCGCGGAGGATAGATGCGCCAGACCAGACCGTTCATCGTCGAGATCAGGCAGAGCAGGAAATCAAAGTCGCTGACGCACAAAGCATCGATCTGGGGCGATCTGGATCTCAGCCAGGATCGGGATCATGCCCAAGCGACGGCAGCAAAGGGGGCTGCGAGCCCTGCGGAACGCTGGCGTCTGCCGCCAGCGCCGAGAGTATCGTCCAGCATCGTGCCTGCAGCGTCTCAGGCTGCGGCAATGATCTCACCTGCGAAGTCGCGGTAGGAATGTAACGGGCGACCTAGCATGCGCGTCAGTCGCTCGACATCACCCTCTTTTGGTATCATGCCGTCGCTGACGTAGCGCTCGGCCATGAGGCGCATCTCGTAGGCTGTCCAGCTCGGCATGCCGGCAGAAAGTCTCTGCTCGAATGGACCCGGGTCATCGCCTGCATAGACGATATGGCGCCCAAGCAGGTCGGACCAGATCGACGCCACGTTCGCGCCAGTAAGCGTGTGAGGCCCCACCAGGTTGATCGTTTCAACCGGCAATGTCTCGGGGCCTTGCTCCCGTCGGATCAGTTCCATCGCCGCTACCTCGCCGATATCTCGGGTATCCACCATGGCAATACCCTTGCTGCCGATCGGCATCGGGTAGATACCGTGCTCGAGGATAACATCCCTGATCATGACCTCGTTATCGATAAAATAGGTCGGGCGCAGGATCGTGGCGCTGAAGTTCATATCGTGGAGCATGCGCTCGGCACCCCACTTGACCGCAAAATGCGGCACGTTGACCGCGCGATCGGCGTCGAACACCGACAGATAGACGACCCGACGCACACCCGCTTGGCGGGCGATGTTGAGCGAGATGATCGCCTGGGCGAATTCATCGCCGGTGACGGCATTCAGCAGGAAGAGCGTGTCAATGCCATTCAAGGACCTGCGCATGGCGTCAATATCAAGCAGGTCTCCGTGGGCGATCTCCACGCTGGCCGGCAAGCGGGCGTTCAAGGGGTCGCGGGTGAGGACGCGGACGGTTGCGTTGCGGACGAGGAGTTGGTCGACGACGCGGCGGCCCACCCGACCCGTAGCACCGGTAACAAGTATGGTCATAGTTTGACTCCAGTTTGGTTTCCGTTGACAGAGATCAGCGTAACGATCCACATTCGCACCGATAGACGCCAATTCTGGACAAACCGTCTCGCAGGTGGAACGCACATGGACCTTGTCGCACTCTCCGATTTCAACCTGGTTGCCCGGCACGGAGGGGTCGGACGCGCTGCCCGCGCCACCGGCCGACCGAAGGCCACGCTGTCACGACGCATCACTGATCTCGAGGCGCAGCTTGGTGTGCGCTTGTTCGAGCGTGGCGCGCGCCTACTGACGCTGACGGAGGAGGGACGGGCATTGTTTGCGCGCACCAGCGCTCTGCTGACTGAGCTCGACGAAACGGCGAAGGAGATCGCATCAGGCGCGCAGACACCGCGCGGGAACTTGCGCATCAGTGCGCCGCTTTTGTTTTCGCAGACCGCAATGGGAAAGCTTGCAGCCGGGTTCATCGCAAAAAATCCCGCCGTTCACCTTCAGGTCACGACGGAAGACAGGGAGGTGGACATGGTCGAAGAGGCTTACGACCTGGTCATCCGCGTCAATCCGAAGCCGGACGAAAGCCTCGTCGGGCGCATCTTCCTGCACGATCGCCTCGTCGTCGTCGCCAATCCGGCCCTTGCTCGGCCGCGCACAGGCGATGCTGTTCCCGCTATCGTTCGTGGACCGATGGCTGGCGCCGAAACGTGGGACGTCATAACCCCGGATGGACTGTCGCAAATCGCAGCAAGGCCGATCCTCAGCCTTTCCTCATTCTTCATGGTGCGCGACGCTGTTCGCGCAGGGGTCGGCGCCGCGCCTCTGCCGCTCTCGTTCGTCAGTTCCGAGATCGCGGCCGGTACCCTTGTCGCGTGGGGCGAGGTGCAGGGACATCGAACCAGTCTCTGGGCACTCTATCCGACGCGGCGGCTCCTCAATCCACGCGTGTCGGCATTTCTGGAGCACCTGAAGGCCGCCTTTCCCGAAGGATCGCCCGAAGAGCTTGCCGGTTATATGGAAAGATGACGCAGGTTGGCAGGCCCGACAGGACAAGGCCGGCCAGACCCCACCACGGCCCGAACAAAGCTCCACCCGCAGATCTTGGAAGTTGACCGTCGCGACATAGATAGGCACACGGATCCTGCGGCCGGAATGCGTCCACTTGCTGCACGAGGAGACATTACTTGCTTTAATGGGAATGGTGAGAGACGTGATCAAAACTGAGGCAGCAGCGGCCGATCGGGCAGTTGAGGCGGAAATGGACTGGCAGTCGGAAGGCGTCAGCGTCCCGCATGGGTCGGAAGCCCGGATGTCTTATATGGCGGGGAGGCAGAGGTTCGTGGGCTGCTTCCTCAACGGAAAACTCGTGGTCAATGGTCGACACTTTACGACGCTTTCGCAGGCGGCAAGTGCATTGGCAGTCAACCGGATGGGACGATCACCGAACCTGAACGGATGGGCTTACTGGCAGGTTCGTTTGCCCGGGACAGACCAATGGATCCCGATGGCCACTCTGAAAAAGTCCGGCCGTCGAACCGGTCTGGACGCCTCCCGTGAGTGCGGGACTGGCTTATAAAGTCGATCGGTCTTCATCAGCTCGCCGAACTGATCGGGCAAAATCGTGTCGTGGCGGCCGGTCGAACTGAAAGAATGCCGGCTGCGCTGACGCTGACGTCTTGCCGCACGTTCTATTTCTGCCGCCTTGCCGCTTCGAGGCGCGGTTAGAGACAAGACACGGATTTTTGCCAATGCCGCAACGACTTCCCGTCGGGCGCAGACTTCCTTTCGCATTTTCGTGGTGCGAAGACTATCGCGCTATCGGCGTCAAGCACCCATCGTCGTTGGAGGTCTGCCGGTCGTATGCCGCTTCCACCATATGCAAAGTCTTCGCTCGACCATTCCACGAACCACTGGCAATCGAGGGGCGGCGCAAAAAGCGGGTCTGCAACGCTTTGGACCGGTAGGCTTTTGCCGAGATTGAAAAGGAGCAGGCGCTCCTCCTCCGGGTCTTGCGTGAAATAGCGCAGAAGGAAGGCCGAAGTGCCAAGCACACTTCCATCGACTTGTGTGCGGGGGCAGGATCGCGATGCTGCGGCGATGGCAGGTGTGCGTCGCCGTAGAGCAAGCAGATCGCTGTGAAGCGCAAGCTGAGCATGGTTCCGTTCGCGTTCGCTCCAGTCAAGCTTGCAAGCTTGAAACGTGGACGGCTCGGCTGGGTCTGGCATGGTGGTGCCGAAGGCCTCGTCCTGGAGGTTCGGAAACTGCCGCAGGAAGTCAAGCCGCCCCTTGCGTACAAGCGATCCCAACTCGTCAGGGTGGTCCGCAAAGAAAAAGAACGGCGTTGATGCGCCAAATTCCTGTCCCTGGAACAGCATCGGAATTTGGGGGCTGAGGAGCAGGAGCGCCGTCATCGTCCGCATGCGCGCGGCCGACGCGAGCCAACCGGCGCGTTGGCCCGTTCCCGAATTCGCGATCTGGTCGTGATTCTGCAGGAAATGAATAAAGTGGCGGGCCGGCAAATCCAGGCCTGGGCGGCCCCGGCTAGCGTCCTGCCAATCGTAGCGTTGACCCTGGAACAAATATCCATATTTGGCCGCCGACACGAACTCCTGCGCGCTTCCGCTATGGTCATGATAATAGGCATCGCTTCGGCCCGTGAGGGCGACAGTTGCGGAATGATGAAAGTCGTCGTTCCACACCCCATCCAGCCCGCACCCGCCGCTGGCATGTGCCCTGACCAACCGGGTGTCCTGAGGCTCGTTTTCCGCAATGAGATAGATCGGTCTCAGCTCGGCCGCTGCCCGCGCCTTTCGCGCAATATGCGCCACGATATGCTCGTCGCTGCTGTCAAAGAGGGCCTGGGTGGCGTCGATCCTCAAGCCGTCAAAATGATATTCGTCGATCCAGAAGGCCGCATTTTCGGCAATGAAGTCGCGAACGCCTGCACATTCCTCGCCGTCGAAATTGAGCGATTTGCCCCATTCGTTCGTATAGCGGTCGGTAAAATAATGGGGTGTGAACCGCTCGAAGCGCTCGCCGGCGCCAAAGTGGTTGTAGACGACGTCGAGAATGACGGCGATACCTTGTCGGTGGGCCTCGTCCACAAAAGCCTTGAGCTCGTCTGGCGTGCCGTAGGTCCTCGTCGGCGCATATGGCAGAACGCCGTCATAGCCCCATCCGAATTCGCCGAAGAACTCGTTGACCGGCATCAACTCCACACACGTAATGCCGAGCTCCGTCAAAAGCGGCAGCTTGCTGGCAGCAGCCCCGTACGTGCCTTCGGGCGTGAAGGTGCCGATATGCATCTCATATAGGACCTGTCTGCCCGGTTCGACTCCCGCCCAGGCGCCGTCCTGCCAGGAATAGCCCGCGGCGTCGACAACCATGGACCAGCTATCCGGGCCATGAGGCTGGAACCGGGAGGCAGGATCGGCCAGCAGATCCTCGGCCTTGCCAAGCCGGAAGCCATAGAGCTGCCCGGGGCGCACCCCGTCAAGATCGAGCCGAAAATAGCCGCCGTCCTCGGGCTGCATCGCATAGTCGCCTGCCTGATCAAGTACAAGCCGGACCTGCGAGTGTGCAGGTGCCCATACCCGAAAGGAAACGGCATCGGCCAGGCATTCGCTACCAGCGCCATAACGCCGTTCCCGTCGCTTATGAAAATCGCCTGTCTCGCGTGATGATCCTGACATGGCTGTCCTTCCGGCCCGGTGGCGTGAGAACCTCGGTCTCAGGCTTTTGTTCCGTCAGGACCTGCTCTGCGCCAGAATCCCAAAGGCTTCGTATGGACGAAACTCCATTGTCGCATCCACCTTATGGACCGGATCATAATTGCTGATGAGGCAGCGGCCCGAACCCTGCAGTTCGTTCGGCAGATCAAGGGTGATGGTACGAGCGGAAAAGTTTGCCAGTACGGTCAGCCGCTGCTCGTCCAGCGTACGGGTGTAGGCAAAAATGTCTGGATGCTGATCGAGATAGGATTGGAAACGACCGTAGACGATGATCGGATGGGATTTTCTGAGCAGGATCAGCCTTCGGTAGTGGTTCCAGATCGAGTGTTGGTCGGACATCGCGACCTCGGCATTGATCGCTATGTAATTTTCATTGACGTCAATCCAGGGAATGCCGGTGGTGAAGCCGGCATTGGCGCCGGCGCTCCATTGCATCGGCGTCCTTGCATTATCGCGACCGTTTTCATTTGCGCCCCTGATGAAATCTTCAGGCGAGAGGCCGGCCTCAAGATGAAGCCGGTGCATGTTAAGCGTTTCGATATCGCGATATTGTTCGATCTTGGTGAAGGGAGCATTGGTCATGCCGATCTCCTCGCCCTGATAAACGAAAGGCGTGCCTTTTAGAAGATGCAGGACCGTGGCCAGCATCTTGGCAGACTCCACCGGATAACCCTTTATGTCACCGTATTTGGAAACGGCGCGGGGAAGATCGTGGTTGCCCCAGAACAAGGAGTTCCAGCCATCCTCGGCCAGCGCATACTGCCACTTGCCGAGGATCGATTTGAGCTTGACGAGGTCGAAGGGTCGGGAGCGCCATTTCCCGTAGATCTCGTCCCATTGCTGCGTCACGTGCTCGAACTGGAAGACCATGGCAAGTTCTTGGCGAGCGCGCCCGGAATAAAGCAGCGCGGAGCCAGGCGTGGCGCTCCAGGTCTCTCCGACAGTTATGACGTCCCGGTTACCGAAGGTCGCCCGGTTCATCTCCTGGAGATAGTCATGCAGATGCGGCCCGTCAGTCACGATGTTCTGATCCACCTGCTTGCCGATATAATCGATGACATCCATGCGGAAGCCGGCGATTCCTCGTTCGAGCCACCAGTTCATCATCTGGTAGATCTCGTGGCGGACGTTTGGATTGGCCCAGTTGAGGTCCGGTTGACGGCGCGAGAAAAGATGCAGGTAATATTCGCCGGTCCGCTCGTCGAGCGTCCAGGCCGGTCCCCCAAAGGACGACGTCAGTTGGTTTGGTGGACCACCGCCCGCGGCGGGCTTGCGCCATATGTAATAGTCGCGATAGGCGCTCCGTCTTGATGCGCGCGATTGGACGAACCAGGCATGGGCATCGGAGGTGTGGTTGACCACGAGGTCGAGGACAACGCCGATGCCTCGCGAACGGGCCTGCGCGACGAGGTCGTCAAAATCGGCCAACGTTCCGAATTCCGGCGCGATAGCCTGGTAATCGGAAATGTCATAGCCGTTGTCGTCCATCGGCGACGCGTAGACGGGCGATAGCCAGATCAGCTCTATGCCGAGTGCCTTGAGATATTCAAGCTTGGACGTGATACCGGGCAGGTCGCCTACGCCGTCTCCGTTGCTATCGGCGAAGCTGCGGGGATAGACCTGATAGACGGTCGCCGTGTGCCACCACGCGTTGCGGCTCGTTGAAGGTACCATGCGAACGTCCTTGTTCAAACAACCTTAGGGCGCCACGCGCGTTGTCGCGCTGTTGGTGTGAACGCGCGTTTGCCACTCCCCGTTCCCAAGCACGCTGTCGCGGCTGGCGAATGCAATGGCCGCTTCTGTCGCCCCCAACTTCCATTTCCGGCTTCATTGGCCGAGCAGGACAACGCGCCAGGCGTTTGAAACAATACTCGCTTCAAGACGTTTCCCGCGCGAGGCGCAAGGAGAATGAAAATGAACCGTCATGATCGAACGATGAGCAGCCGCTTTCCTCGGGTGCGGAGCCTCGCTGCCTGGGCACTTCTCGCAACGTTGATGGCTTTTGTGTATATGACGTCGACGATCGTGATCTGGTGGCCGCGATAGTACTTCCGGGAATCTTGGAACTAGGTTCGGATGCAAGGTTCGGTCAACACCAGCGCAGATGAACAGATCCGAGCCGTCCGCCGCCTGCGGGCCGAGGGCAGGGCGTGAGCGAACGCAAGTCAGCGAGGGAACTGACCGACACATACGAAATCGACACGCGATCGGCCACAGGCAGAAGAGGACGCGAGCGCGATGATTAGACGACGGCAACCTGGCCAATCTCACATTGCTATGAGGCCGCACGCCGTGGACCGACAGCTTCATCGTCAAAAGAGACGTTTGGCATGCCGGTCAGTGCGAGGCTACGCCAGGTCTATCGGAGCAACCTGCGCGCAACCATCGACTTGGAACCATTCTTAGCGAACGTTGCGGAAACGACGTTTCCCCAAAGAGACCAAGGGTGCGGTACGATCTCTGCGTTGGTGATTTTCCTCCTTCCCCACCCTGGTCGAACCGCTCGCAAGAAGGACGCCGGATATACTGCACGCAGTGCGAGCTACCGATCGGATAACTCGGTACGCTATAGGACAGGGGCGGAACTCCCTTTGCTCATGGTCATTGTCGATGGGTCGGTCGGAGGAGATCCCGCAATGAACACAGCAGTCAATGAATCCCTGCAGGCGGAAGTCTTGACATTGGTTCCTGCAATACGGCGATTTGCATATCGCTTCGAGAGGGATCCCGCAGATGCCGAAGATCTAGCCCAGGAAACGTTGTCGAAAGCATTGGGCCATCTCGATCAATATACGGTCGGGACAAGTCTCAAAAGCTGGTGTTTTACCATTATGAGAAATACGTTCCTCAATAACGTCAACCGCCGCAAACGTCATGTGCTGGTTGCCGAGGTCGACGACAGCTCGACAACAACCGGATGGTGTAACCAGGAGGCCGGACTTTACGCAACGCAAGTCTGGTCGGCGCTCTCCACCCTGCCGCTTCACCAGAAGAACGCGCTGCTGATGGTCCTCGACGGCCTCACCTACGAACAGATCGCGGCTGCATTCGAGTGTGAAATGGGCACGGCAAAGAGCCGAATCGCGCGCGCAAGATCCGCGCTGGCAGCGATACTGGGTGAGATAAATCCTACGGCTGCGGCGACAATTCCAATGGCATAGGAGATCCTCGCGAGGCGTGACCGGCGAAATTCGCCTCATCCGCAACCTTCTTACCCGGAATCGGCAAGCTGACAGCTGCCTAGAGATCTAAAACGGGTCTCCACCAGGCAATTAAAGCGCCGGCACGGGCAATCTACCCGCTTCATCGCTAAAAATATGCGAAACCTGTTGGCGTCACTCCGCCCGCGTAACCGGATTTCACAACCTGCAGCAGCAGTTTCAGACCCTGGCCGGGCGCCGTAAATCGCAGCCTGCCCGTGTGCAGCAGGCAGAGTTGCTGCCGACTGCGACCTGCACCTGGGGAGCCCATCTTCGTGTTCGCACCTATGCCGACCTGCCGTGATATCCACCGTTGGCCTTTATTAAGGTCTTTGGTGACTAATGGCTTTTGGCCGTTACACATAGGTGTTCCCGATGACTGCTATTGCTGACAAGAGATGCTGGCACGACGCCGACTTCTCTGGAACCTTCGAAGCGCCCGGATTGAGGCTCCGATCGGATGGCAGCATCGTGGCCTTCAGCGGTCCGGCTGTCCCGTTTTTCGCCGGGCGACTTCAAGTCGGCGCAATGCTGAATGACGTCCTGGCAGGCTGTGAGAAAAGCGGTCTGACCAAGGCCGGCTCCACAGGATCGATCATGGCTGCGGTCGCAGGCGGTGACGATCGCCACCTCTTCGAAATGGGGGACGGCAGGACCATCCTGATAGAATTCGGCGAAAGTCATGCGGGCCGTAGCCTGCGGTTCGTGGATGTCTCCTATGTGGTCGAAATGACCGTCAGCCAGCAGCGAGACCACCTGACAGGTCTCGCCAGCCGCGCGGCCCTGCTGCGCAAGCTTTCTGAACTCGGTGACGGCGCCAGCTCCCGTCAAGGATCGGCCGTGCTCTATGTCGATCTCGACAGGTTCAAGGCGGTCAATGACACGCTCGGTCATGCGGTTGGTGACCTGCTTTTGAAGCGTGTCGGCGACCGCATCGCCAAGATGATCGGGCCAGGCGATCTTCTGGCTCGCGTCGGCGGCGATGAATTTGCGCTTGTGCAGGGCTCGGGCACCCAACCAGAGGCGGCCCAGTCGCTTGCGGCTAGAATTATCGAAATCGTCAGCCGCACCTACCTCATCGGGGGCCATTCGGTCCAAATCGGAGCCAGCGTCGGTATCTCTTTGAACGACGATGCCCCAGACGAGGTGATCCGCAAGGCCGATCTTGCATTGTTCAAGGCAAAGTCGGACGGCAAGGGAACCTATCATTTCTTTTCCGCCGCACTCGACGATGAGGCGCAGAGACGCCGGGAGCTCGAGGTGGCGCTCCGGCGGGCTCTCGTGCTGAAAGAGTTTTCGGTCGTCTACCAGCCCCAATACAGGATTGAAGGCAAGGTCCTGGTCGGTTTCGAAAGCCTGGTCCGCTGGACCACGTCCGATCGCGGTCCCATATCGCCAGTCGAGTTCATACCCGTGGCCGAACAGGTCGGCATAATCGATCAGCTCGGAGAATGGGTGTTGCGCACCGCCTGTACCGAAGCGGCCGGCTGGCCGGACGAGCTCACCGTCGCCGTCAACCTCTCGCCCGTTCAGTTCAGAAACAGCGGCCTGATTTCCGCCGTGGCTTCCGCATTGGCTTTTTCAGGCCTTCCTCCTTCGCGACTGGATCTGGAAATCACGGAGGGCGCGCTCATAGAGGACGCGGATCTAACCCTCTCGATTCTGCGAGAGCTAAAAGCGATGGGCGTCAGGATTTCGATCGACGACTTCGGTACAGGTTACTCGTCGCTGAGCTACTTGCAAAAGTTTCCGTTCGACAAGATCAAGATCGACCGGTCGTTCATCACCACGCTGGAAACGAACACCGACAGTGCGGCAATTGTGCGGGCCGTGACTGCGCTCGGCGCAAGCCTTGGCATGGTGACCATCGCCGAAGGGGTCGAGACTGAAGATCAGCTTCGGTTGGTCGCGCGCGATGGGTGCACCCAGGCACAAGGCTACCTGACCGGACGACCGTTGTCGGCAAGCGACGCCATGTCTCTGGCCAAAGCAACGAAAGGCTAGGAAATGTCTCTCTACAGGTTGGCTTATCTCAGCTCCAATCGACTTGAACGCGAACCGGCGTTGTTTCGCAACGAGATTGATCGAATACTTGCGGCTAGCCGACGAAACAATCCAGCCGTCGACGTCACCGGTGCCCTCCTTTTCAGCTCAGGCTTTTTCGGACAGGTTCTGGAGGGACCGCAAACTGCGGTAGAGGCAACTTTCGAGAGAATTCAGCAAGATCAGCGTCATGGCAACGTGGCGCTGCTGGATTGTGTTCCGATCATTGGTCGCACGTTTGGCGACTGGTCCATGGCCTATGTCGGCAGTCCTTCGATCAGCTTCCAGTCGGATCTCGTTCTGGATCCCGAGCTACTAACCGGCGATGCGCTGGTCTCGATGCTGCGTTCACTAGTCCTGGATGGTGTCGGAGCGTAATCGGCCGGCCTCTCCTGCCTGCTTTTGCCTGGCTGATAACGCCGGCAAATGAGGAGCATCCCAGCTCCGGCCTCGCCGTCGATTGCCGCTAATCGTGACAAAACACACGCGTCGTCCGCTAGCGGTTCGCAAAACTGCCGAGAAGTCTTATTCCTCACCAGGATTAGAGACTCCGTTGCGGCTTCGGGGCACAATCGTGCTCCTTGCAGTGCTGACTCTACCGCGACGCAGGGCATTAACGAAAATGCAGCGCCCTTGGCTCGCCCAGCAGCAGACGCGATCGCTGTCGATCTGGTTGCTGACAAGGCACGGGAACATCCCGATGGCAGCGAAGTTTTGTTTTTAGACGCGACGCCAAGCCTCTTGAAGTGTCACGAGAGATGTCGCGTCTCCCTGCACGACGCTCTCGGTCCATAAGGACCGGGGGCGTTGGTTGAGTGAAGTGAGCCCGGGTATTCTGGAGGCTCCACCTGTCCTCACGCAGACTAGATCCCTGAAGGCTTGTGGGTTTGCTGGTGCAGACCGCTCAATGAGAAGCAAGGATGACCGCACATCGTTCTGAGGTCACTCGGCCATGCGGCAGATCATAGTTGTACAACGCACTGGCGACGCGCCGACCATCGCAGCCCTATGAGCTGTTTGCAGCTGCAAACAACCTCAGCTTGCCCGCAGATCCCCATGTCCCTGAGATCTCAACAACGCCATCAACATCGGCCCCAAGGAGAATTCGCCGCGCTCGGTGCGCTTGGTTAAGTCTCGAAGATAGGCCCCGGCGGAGTTAATCATGTTCGCGCGTTCCAGAATGCAGGCCACAGCCACGGCCGCGTTTTCGGGACCCATAATCTCGCAGGCATCCTGATACGCAGACGGGCTCACCCCGAGCATCGATCGCACCACGACCGCCGCCGACATCAGATCACGCCAAGTTGCTATTCCCGCGCCACCTTGTCCGTACTGACCGATCTGCGGGCAGGCCCTTAGAACGACACCGAGAGGGAATGCCTTTAGCGGCTCCCTCCGAGGCCCCCGATCTTTCTCTGCCTTTTCGCCCTGCTCTTTTTCAGAGCTAGGTTCAAGTTCAGTGGATGGTTCGGTTTTTGAATTCTGTAAGTGCCGCTCGTTCTGAGCATCATTGCCGCTCATATTATCTGCGAGAGCCTGCGTTTCCAAGCGATTGAGGACCTCGTCCTTCAACATCCTCATCTCATCGAGGATGTCCGCCACAACGGCAAGTGTCGGGACGCGCGGAATTCGTCTGACTAGCGCAACATACATGCTTTCCACCGACTGCCAGTCGCCTTTTGCCCCTTCTTCCACCGCAGCCGAGATCAGCTTGCGGATATCACGCCGGCAAATCGTCAGGTTCTCCTTGACCTTCCTGAGCGCAATGCGTTCAGCTATGACCTGCTGTGCCAGCATTGCAAGCTCTTCGGCGCGAGCGAGGAGAGGGGACAGGTCGAAGCCAAAGGCATTTTCGATGTCACCGGCGGCGTCCTTGCGGGCATAGCGCTTGCCGTTCGCGCTGTCTTTGCGAACGATAAGGCCAACGTCGACCAGCGCTGCAAGGTGACGGCGAAGCGTGGAGCCTGGCATGGCGTGCGCCCGCAAAGACAGCTGAATGTTCGAAGGAAAGACGATCAGTTGCCCATCGTGACGCAGCTCATTGTCAGGGTAAAAACTCAAGAGTGCGTCGAGGACGGCAAGGCTGTTCGACTGAATGCCGAGCAGGTCCTTGGCCGCAGAAGCGTCTCGRAACACTTTCCACTTTTCGACGGTTTTATCTGCCTTGATCTCGGCAAGGGCTTGTTGCCGCCTCACGAGCGCGAGCGACATCGGTCGCCGCCCGAAAGGCGTCGTCACATTTCCGGTTTCCATCGTTTCTCACCTGTCAGCAGGCAAAAGGAAAGCGCTCATCAAAAACGATGCCAAAGACTCTTGACGATGATTCTCGGAAATGCGAATCTGGATGTGCTAGAAACAGATCAGGGCTTCCGAGACGGCGACGTTTTGGGGCTCTTTTCTTTTGCGGGTTACACGTCCTTCTTGTTGCGCTTGGTCGTCTGATGCGCCTCAAAGAGCGCAGGCAGTTGCTCTATCAAGAAGGCAGCGAAATCCGGCGCCGACTTCTTGTCGATTGTGATTTCGAGTTTCGACCGGCTGTTCTTGATCTGCGCAAGCCGGCTCCCGTCGGGTGTGGACAGCATATTGTAACTGCCCACTTCCACATTGATCGGTTTCAGATGTGCCAGGGTCTGCCTGAAACGTTCCTCCGAAGCCAGGTGGCCCAAACCCTCCGCATAGGTGCAGACCTCAGAAGGCTCCTCAACCTTGTCCATGAGGGCTGCGAGTTGCTGCCAATTTGGCCGCCCAACGCCGGGAGCAGGGCCAATGGCTTCGACTAGTTCGGCTGGCAGCAGATCGACTATTTGAAGCATGATCGAGAGCGTACTCTTGTCCAGCGACATAGAGGACATGATGACTTCCCGCGAAAAGTCTTCCTTAAGACGGGCGGCGAACCGCGCCTTCTCGATGAAGGAAAGATCTTGGCGTTCGTTGTTTTCCTGGCCCTGGGCGATGACCAGTTGTTCATCCGTCAGATCGCGGACAACTGCCTTGACTGGAAGGCCAGCTTCGAAAGCTGCGCGAAGACGCCGATGACCAAATGCAACCTGATATCGGCCAGGCTTTTCCGGATGAGGACGCACCAGGATCGGGACGTGCTGGCCCTGCTCCTTGATCGATGAGACAAGCCCGGAAATATCTCCTCCCATGCGGTCCTGCACGAAGGAGGGCTCGATCAGTTGCGGCTCGAGGTCGATGACGGTTTGACCTTCCGCCAGCCGCCGTTCGATCTCATTGGCGCGTCGACTGCGGTCATTGAGGTCGCCAAGCGATTTGCTAACGGCCGTCATGGGCTTCGACTTGCCGGCATCCATGAACGGTCTGGAATGTGGCGGCGGCGTCGTGCTGTCACCGTGCAGGGAGGAGAGGAGGTTCTTCCGGCTCATGATCTCCCCCACGTCGCCTTGATAAGGGACTCGATCTCGCCGTTGACGTTGTTCATCGATTCCATGGCGCGATCATAAGTCGAGCGCGTGAACTGCGTTCGCTCGACTTCAAACAGGGTCTGCTTGGTTATTCCGGCATCCGAGACCGCCGTGCTTTTCACCATCGGGTTGACGAGCACATCCTCGCCGAACATCGAGCGAAGAAACGCGACCATCTGGTTCTGTGGGCCGTCGGTGGGCTCAAAGCGCGTAATGAGGTAGCGCATCCAATTGTTACGGTCTTCGGCTCCAGCTTCGGCAATTTCCTCAAGCAGCGCGCTCATCATCGAAAGGAACTGGTTCATCGACATGACATCCAGCATCTGAGGATGAATCGTGATCAGAGCCGATGTCGCCGCTGTGAGGGCCGATAGCGTAAGAAATCCCAGCTGCGGAGGGCAATCGATCACGACGACGTCGTAGGCGTCCTCGACTTCCCGGATGGAGGCCTGTAACCGGGCAAAGAAGAGAATGTCGTCCGGCTTGCGTTGAAGGAGCGCCTTTGGCGTATCGTGTTCGAACTCCATCAGCTCGAGGTTTCCCGGGATGATATGGAGATCAGGGATGTACGTCCCGCGGACAATTTCCTGAATCGGACGGCGCTCTTCGTCGTACCGGATGGCACCATAGATCGTCTCGTTCGGACCAACGTCGACTTCCGGCTGGTTTCCGAACAAGGCCGACAGGCTAGCTTGAGGATCGAGGTCGATCGCCAGAACCCGATATCCCCTCAGCGCGAGATATTGTGCAAGGTGCGCCGAGGTCGTTGTCTTGCCCGAACCTCCCTTGAAGTTCATGACAGAAATGATCTGCAGTTCCTCTCCGTCACGTCGATGAGGCAGATAGCGACCGCTTGTTCGACCTGGGCGGTCGAGATAGGCGCGAATTGCTGAGATTTCCTGGACGCTGTACATGCGCCGACCGCCGGCAACGGCGGGCCTGAATTCGATGCCCCCTCCTTCGGAAGCCTTCTTTTCGAGGTCGACGGCCACGGTTCGCAGATATCCTTCAGCGACACCCAGCAGCTTGGCAGCCTCAGACGGCGTGAAGGCCCGGATCCCTTTACGAGCATGGGGCGGAAAGATATTTGTTTGATGTTCCTGCAGCTTGGTCGAAAGCGACGAGGCGTGCTCCGCAATCGTGAAGCGGAGAGAAGAGTTTCGGCTTTCCTTTGCCTTTGCGGTGTTCATCATATTATCGCCTGCGGGCCTCACATGCGGAAAAAAGCCAACCAACGAGCTGACACCGCAGATAAGGAATAAGACCCGATTCCCCTCACAGGGCAAGACCATTGGGTTAACAATGGGTTACACGAACGGTAAGCGAGCAGCCTGTCAAACGGAAAAATTGCCAAAACTTAAGCAAAATTAATGGCTTCAGGGGCGCATGCGCGCTCGACCGAGGCCTGGAAAAATGAGTCGATAACAGCCCGAAATCGAGGCATCCAGCCCGTTGCACCCTCCCGCTGATCGTTTTGCCCCCTTGCGCGAGACAATGAGGTGCGACTCAGTGAGCAGATGGGCGGCAGGCACGCTGCCGCTTCAGGTCACTAGCTCGACGCCCTCTGCAGGAGCTTAGCCCCCTAAAACAGGCAATAGAGGAGCAGCGTCGACTACATTAAATGTGCTTTTTCCGCCAGCATTTCGCGCCCGCGGGCGAGTGGACCGGGCAAGGGATTTGGCTTAGACTTTTTTCAATGGAATCAGTGTTTTCAAAGGGAGAGCGGTAAAATGTTCGGCTTCTTCAAACGAAAGAAACACAGTTCTTTCTCTCCCGAGGTCCAGTTACTTTGGTCTGAGGTAGAAAAGCTTCGGGTTCGGTTTCGAAGCAGGGGGACCTCGATCGAAAAAGCCATGGATTCCGTTTCTCAAGAGCTTTCCAGGCAGTTGTCTACTGAGGGCTCCTTTGCCACGGACTTGATCCTCAAGCGAGGATGGTCTGTCAGCGACGCGGCGCATATGATGATTGCCGAGCATGTTTCAGCTGCGCTCCTCAGCGAGCGGACCCAGTCCGATCAACGGACTCCTGGCGACAAAGCCAAGGCGTACCTACAGCTATTCAAATGGTGCTCGGAAAGAATGATCAGTTCCGGACGATTGCCAGCCGAGCGAGCTCAGGCCGAAATTCAGGCATTTGAGGAGGAAATCGGATACCGCGGCGCGGCCCACGCAGGCTGATCAAAAGTGAAGGCCGCGCGGGCCGACCACGGACCCTAGCAGAAGCCGTTGATCTTGAGAATCTTATGGGCCTCGATAATCGCCCTCAGACGATCCTCCGACGCCCGATCTCCCTGATTGGCATCGGGATGATGTATTTTGACCTGTTCCTTGTATTTTTTTCTAATTTCTGCAGGTTCCGCGTCGTCAGCAAGGCCGAGCGTTTCGAATGCCTTGGCTTCAAGTACCTTGAGTTTTCGCAGGCGAAGATCCGCTTTCTTCTCCTGCGATGTCGCGGCCTTTTTGCGCAAATTGATCGCTTTGGCCGTTCCGGAACGGACGGACGAGGGGAGAGGAACCTCCAATGCAGCGGTGGCACGGGTTCCCCAGGTGGGCAGCGTGCCGCTCGCCGCTTCGCGCTGATAGCGAGCAGTCACCGGGTCGGAAAGTTTCGTAATGTAGTTGTATCCCTTGGTATAGGCGCTCAAATGGGTGGAGCAGAACAGAAGATAGAGACCCTCTGCATCCGCTCCCACTGGCGCGCGATGCGGCCCATCCTTGTCGCAGCCGTCCCATTGGCATTTCGGACCAACGCTCTCACGCTGCTGGCCCACTTTCTTGCGCGTCGGTTTCAAACTGACGAAAATCTTCGGTACATGGCTCATCTCGGCATTTATGGCCCAACGAGCGTCAATGGCAAGACAGGTAAATCGCGGGCAAGATCTGCTCAAGCCCGGCGTGATGCGATCATGGAACGGGCGAGGGAACGTCGAACGCATGGGCCTCGAAACCAATTCGAAGTGGTCGTCAACAACGCTTTGTTCGGGCAAAACCACGCATTGTACGACGGAAAGACTTCATCCGGACGCGCACGCTCTTTCAGCGATCGCCTGAAGCCCCGCTTCAATCCGATGCCCGCCGCTCGCGTCATCAATCAAGGACAACCCGCTGGTCCACGACCGCTTCCTCACTGAAGCCGACATCGGCACCGGCGCGAACCAGGACCGATCGTTCCAGACGTGAAAGCCAGAACTATGCGATGAGCGCGCGCGCCTCGAGCATCGTCGATCACTGAGCAGGGAATTCGAGCTTGCGAACATCATAGCCGAGGTCGGCGGCTTTGCGCACCATGCGACGAAGGTTCGTCTTTGAGGGGATAGTGCGCGAGTAGATCCAGAGATCGGTCATTGACGGGTTGGCGCTGATGAACCAGGCCTTGTCAGGCGACTTGTAGAGAACCCAATATCTGAATGTGATGAAGAACGGGTAGCGGACACGCATCTTCGCATTCGTTGTTCCAAAATCCTCGATCTTGCCGGTTCCGTGAATGGTCTTCAGGCGCCCCTGTGGAGTATGAACGTGACATCCGTCCTCAACGAGAACCTCGTCCGGCACCTTGCCCTTCCGGTAGGTCGAATAACCGGCAACGCAGCCATCGGTCAGCGACATCGGTGTCCGTCCGATCTCGAGCCAAGTTCCGGAATAGTGGTCCGGTCCAACCTTGACGACGGCCGGCGCGGTAGCAGCCTGCGTTGCAAAGCCGATGGTCAAGGCGAGCGTGGCGGCAAAAACGGCCGAAAAACTCCAAGGTGATGACATGATGGCGTCCTTCCGATGCAACATATGCGTTAATGGTGATTGGGCTGGGTCATGATCCCTGCGTAGCGAACTGCGATCAACGCCATGAGGCTGGCGACCGCAAAGCTGTTGAGCTTGAGAAGAATGGTCAGATCCGGATTGCTCCACACATGCAGCGGCTGACCGAGGCCATAGCGAGATAAAACGAAGGCCAGGAACACGAAGACGGCCATGCTGCGTTGCCACCATATTTCCTCGGCGCGAAATGAGAGAGCTGCCAGCATGATGCAAGGGGCCAGAAAAAGCTGCGTGCCGGAGCCGGTACCAAAAAGCTTTGTCTCAAAGAGCGTATCAAGCGTGGCGACCAGCGGCAGGGCGATGCGGGCGGCCAGAGGTGCAAGGTGGGCCATGAAGGCAATGATGACGAACAGCGGGGCGGCAAGCAGGGTGGCCAGCGCTGCCGTCGTGCCATTGCCGACCAGATACCAGACGTAGAGCGGATAGAAGGGTTTGTTTATCAAGATAACCCACACGATCGCCACGGTCGCCTGTGTCTGGGGGTCGAGATGGCGCCGCTCGTTTTCGGCCGTCATGCAAAATACTCGGTCGAAGCCGGGGACAGGAGATAGTGGCCGACCCCCCAGACATTTCCGTTCTCGTGACCGAATAGGCCCGCGGTCGCGAGGAAAAACAGTCGCCAGCGGCGCTGCCAGAGCGAAGCGTCCTTGCCATAGACCTCGCGCAAGATCGGCTGGATGCGATCGATTCTTTCATCAAAGGCGTTGAGCCAGTCGAGCGCCGTGCGGCGGTAATGCAAACCCGACCAGCGCCACTCCTTCTCCACCTTGAAGAGACTGGCGAACTTGTGGGGCAGGTCATGCGCCGGCATAATGCCGCCAGTAAAAAAATGAAGTGCAATCCAGTCGGCCGGATCGCCATGGTCGAAGCGATATGAGCGGTCCTTGTGCGTAAAGACGTGCAGAAAAAGCTTCCCGTCCGATTTTAGCCAGGCTCGTACGCGCTCCAAAAGCACGCTCCAGTTGGACATGTGCTCGAACATTTCTACCGAGATGACGCGATCGAAACGCTCATCCGTGGCGAAATCGTTCATATCGGCGGTGATGACTGTGAGATTGGTGAAACCGTATTTAGCCGCCAAATTCAGGATATAGGCGCGCTGTGACGCGGAGTTGGACACCGACGTGATCCGGGAGTTGGGGAATTTCCGGGCAAGGTGAAGCGAAAGCGAACCCCAGCCACAACCAAGTTCAAGAATGTTCATGCCGTCCCCGATCGCGGCGTGCCCCACCGTTTCGGAGAGGGCACAAGTCTCTGCTTCCTCAAGCGTCGTGGTGGACATTGGATAGAGACAGCAGGAATATTTGCGCTGGGGACCGAGCACCAAGGCGAAGAACTCCGGCGGCACTTCATAATGCTGGCGGTTGGCTTCGTGGGGATGAGCCGCGACGGGAAAATGCATCATCGTGTCGACGAAAGCCTGTTCATCCAAAGCCGGGCTGGCAGCGAGCTTTCGCTTGGTGCGGCCGCAGAGGAAATCGATGCCGGCAAGCGTCATGCCATCGCTCAAGGGCGTTCGCTCAGCGGTATTTATGGCAAAAGCCAACATGTTCATGGCAGTTCTCCGTTTCGACGGGGTCCGGGAAAGAACGCGTTGACGCGCCTCTGAAGGATGCGGAACTTGTCTCCGCGCGATCGCAGCATGTGGTCTTCGAGCGGCGGGATGCCCGAAACATGCACCAGGAGCCAGTACATCAGCGCCGGCGCCAGCAGCGAGATAAAGGTCGATACGGACGAGCTCAAGGATAGAAGTGGCCAGGCGCACCAGAAGAGCCATTCGAAGAAATAGTTGGGATGGCGCGAGTAGCGCCACAACCCGATTTCGCAAGTCTCGGTCTTGGCCGCAGGGGTCCGACGAAATTGGGCGAGCTGGCGATCGGCGATTGTCTCTCCGACCAACGCAACGACGGCGATAAGGATTGCCACGACATCCACCGCGCGCGCGAAGGGCGCGTCATTGGTTGCAGCCATATAGACGGCCAAGACAAGAATGAAGGCGGCGAGCGCCTGGATTTGTAGAAACAAAAACAGCCTCCAGGCGGCGGTCTCACCCCATTCCTGGATTAACCTGGCGTAACGCGGATCTTCTTGGCCACTACGGGTCCGCGCGCCGATATGACAGGCAAGCCTTGCCGCCCAGGCGCCTATCAATGCCAGCACCGTCATGCGCCGCCAAACATCTCCGTCGGCTACGAGCACGGCAGCAATGCCGCCAGATCCGACCGCAAGTGACCAGACCGTGTCGATCCATCCGCTCAGGCCCGTGACGCGCTGCACGCCCCAGGCGCCGGCCATGGCAAGCGATAGGCAGACTGCGATGGTGAGGAAAACCTCCATGTCCGTCCTTCCACTATCGTTCACTTCGCAGTCGTCATCTACGGTCTGCGCGGGTCAGCGGTTTTCGCCATCTCTCAAAAGAACAGGAAAAAAATTTCCGCCGATTACGAACCGAGCCGAGCGAGCTTTCGTACCTGCCTTCCGGAGCAGAGAGCGTCGACGAGAGGAATTGATGACATTTTATCAGCGGATCCCGGGCGAACGGCGCCTGAACATCGCAGTCGTGGGCAGCGGGATTTCCGGGCTTTCCGCCGCATGGCTACTATCGCACCGCCACGAGGTCACTGTGTATGAGGCGGCCGATCGGATCGGCGGGCACAGCACTACGGTGGAATACGAAAGCGCGAGCGGGCCTGTCGTGGTTGATACAGGCTTCATTGTCTACAACGAACTGACATATCCCAACCTGACGGCACTCTTCCATATGCTGCAGGTGCCCACGACCGCGTCCAACATGTCTTTTGCGGTCTCGATGGACAACGGCGCGTTCGAATATTCCGGGGGGACCGGCTTCGGGCTGCTTGCGCAACCGATCAACGCGATTAGCCTGCGCTTCTGGTCAATGATGCGCGATCTTCTACGCTTTTACCGCAACGCGCCGCGCGATCTGGCGACCATGGACGGCATCTCGCTCGAGCAGTATCTCGACTTACACGGCTATGGCCGCGCATTCCGCTTTGATCACCTTTACCCGATGGCGTCCGCCATCTGGTCGACGCCGACCATGGATGTCGCGGCCTATCCCGCCGCCGGTTTCGTGAAATTCAGCTGTAACCACGGCCTGCTCAGATTGTGGAACCGCCCGACCTGGCGCACGGTGGAAGGGGGAAGCCGTGAATATGTCAGTCGCATGAGCCAACGCTTCTCCGACAAGATCCGGATCTCGACACCGGTTACGGTCATTCGTCGCGAGGAGGGGCGGGTTATAGTTCATGATGGTTCCGGTCAGCAGCAGGCATTTGATGATGTGGTCGTGGCTACGCATGCCGATCAGGCGCTTCGCATGCTTGCCGATGCCAGCAATGAAGAGCGGCGCRTCCTCGGCGCTTTCCGTTATTCGCGCAACGAGGCTGTGCTTCATGGCGATACTGGGCTGATGCCGAAACGGCGCGCCGCCTGGTCGAGCTGGAACTATGTCGTCGACCGTCGAACGGACGGGTGCGACGAGGCGCAAAAGCCCTCGATTACCTATTGGATGAACAAGCTGCAGCCCCTCGGCACCGCGCCACCGACATTCGTCACCTTGAACCCGCAACGCGAGCCACGTCCGGATAGCATCCTTCGTCGCGAAGTCTGCGACCATCCCGTCTTCAACCTTGAAACCGAGCAGGCGCAACAGGAATTATGGTCGCTGCAGGGAAAGCGCAACACGTGGTTCTGCGGAGCCCATTTCGGCGCGGGCTTCCACGAGGACGGCCTTCAAGCGGGGCTGGCCGTGGCGGAAGAGCTCGGCGGATTGCGGCGACCCTGGCAGGTGGCGCAGGAAAGCGCGCGCATCGTGCGCAAGCCCCTGACCCGACCGGCAGAGCGCCCGGTCGAGCTGGAGGTGCTGGCATGAGGACAAAAGCTTGGTTGGCCGTCCTCGGCCAGATGTTGATATTGCAGCGGACGTCAAAGACGCGGCGGCTCGTTAACATATTATGCGCGCTGAATAGCGACATCAGTGTGGGGACGTCGGCGATCCGGGTGGCGCGCGTCCGCAGCCTGTCCGGCCGCCGCCGCCTGCCGATCACGCGTCGCTCGTTCCTGCGCCCAACGCCCAACAAATCATGCTTGAGCGGGAGGACGGCAAGCCATGAGCCAGCCTGACGATTCCCTTGGCGTTCCACTCGCTCCTTCCGGCACACAGAAGCTTGGCCCTGGCGGCCGTCTCGTAGCGCGGCTTATTTCGGAGATGAGTTTTGGCCGGCTGCGGATCGTGCTTCCGAATGGCACTGTCATCGAAAAAGTCGGACCTGAACCGGGGCCGGATGCGATGCTCGTCATGCGGCGATGGCGGATGTTGTCTGATCTGCTCACGGCCGGCGATATCGGCTTTGCGGCGGGTTATCTTGACGAGGACTGGACGACGCCGGACCTGACCGCGTTGATCCGCCTGGCGGCGAGGAATAGGGACGCGCTTTCGCGCGCGATCGACGGCAACATCCTGATGCGGCTATTCAATCGGATCGGCCATCGGTTCAATGCCAACACGCGCAGGGGAAGTCGCCGCAATATCGAAGCGCATTATGATCTCGGCAACGACTTCTATCGGGAGTGGCTCGACAGCATGATGCTTTATTCCTCGGCGATTTTCGACGACACGACGCCCACACTGGAAGCCGCCCAGCAGATGCGGCTTTCGCGCATCCGCGAGAAACTTGCTCTTCGAGGTGGCGAACGCGTTCTCGAGATCGGCTGCGGGTGGGGCGCCCTTGCCGCTGATCTCGCCACGCATTCTAACGCGCAGGTGGTCGGTTTGACGCTGTCGCCCGCGCAACTTCGGTGGGCACAAGAGGTAGCCGTGGCGAGCGGCAGGGGCCAGCAAATCGATCTGCGGCTGCAGGACTACCGCGACACGGACGGACAGTTCGATCGCATCGTGTCGATTGAAATGTTCGAGGCAGTCGGGGAAGCATATTGGCCGAGCTACTTCGAGACCCTTCGTCGATGCCTTGCGCCGCAGGGCCGTGCGGTTCTGCAGATCATTTCCATCGAGGACAAGCTATTCAGAAGCTATCGCAGCAGCATCGACTTTATCCAGAAATACATATTCCCAGGGGGATTCCTGCCGTCCGAGCCAGCGCTCGTCGCTGCGATCACCTCGTCCGGGCTCAAGCTACAAGAGGTAGACCACTTCGGGAAATCGTATGCGAGAACGCTGCGGGAGTGGCGCAAGCGGTTTCATGCCCGATGGCCCGCCATCGCAACCCTTGGCTTCGACGAGCGCTTCAAGCGGTTGTGGCACTATTACCTCTGTTACTGCGAGGCAGGTTTTGAAGAGGGCAGTATCAATGTTGGGCTCTATACCATCAAGCATTCATAGGTCGCGCAACCAAGGAGAGCAAAGATGACACCAATGATCCCGGCGGCCATGGCTATCAACCTTTGTTTGTACGGCATGGCAAATGCCACCGATATCGAAGGTCGGTGGGCGCGAGGCGACGGGAATGCCAGCGTAAGGATCGCGCCGTGTGGCCCCGATCTCTGCGCAATCAACACGTGGATAAAGCCAGGGACTCCCAAGGAAAAACAGGGCGACAAGCTGGTCATGACCATCAAGAGGGGCACGAGCGGGGTCTATTCCGGCACAGCTTTTGATCCACAGCGTAACCTAACCTACAGCCTGACGGTAACGGTAGATGGAGACAAGATGGTCACGAAGGGATGCATCATTGCCGGCCTCCTGTGCAAGGGCGTGGAATGGGCGCGGATTAAGTGAGGATTGACGCTCATGCTCGCTTCGAAGCCCGGTCGGGCAGGGCGGGATCGCACAGTTTGAGGTTAGGGTGTCGAAGGTTGGCAAACACCCGCCGCGCGATCCCGCTCCGACAACTTCAGAAACGCATAATTGTTCCTACCTACTGCCTAAGGCAGGCCAGGCGTCTCTTTGCGGACATTAACCACGTAGAAACGTTGATTCATCGAGGCGCATTTGATGCGGGAACTTTACCTCGCCGCCGGGCTTCATACGCGGGCCGTGCAGCCGGGGGACTGAAGCCCTGACCCCACTAAAGTCGGCTGTACGGTCCACCCTCGTATGATGATCCAGGCTAGTACGGGAACCGTGTCCAGGACATGCAATGCATAGCCTGATGCTCCCAAAGTTTCTCGCCCAGTTTCACGCGAGAAGTGGTCCCTGGCGCATCTCGCAAATGCTATCGGCCGCGCGGCCTGTTCTTGCCGCGAGCGCTTTGAAGCGCAGCCTGTCTAAGAGCTCAAGTTCCCCTATGAAGGTGGCCATCCCGCCGGCTGCCAGCTAGGTCGCGAACGACTTGTTGGGCCAACGGGCCGCCGTCCGGAGAGAACGCTCCACATGTTCGGCACCGAACCGCTTCAGCATCGATCTCAGCTCGGCATTTTCCTGACGAAACTTGACGATCATCAGCCTCTTCAACCGGCGGTTCTCCTCCTCGAGTGCGTTAAGATCGTCCTCGCCGTTATCGTGGGCAAAGACTTCGAGGCGTCCCCCGACTACGCGCTCCGGGAAAGAGGCGCGATTGTCAGGCTTGGAAGAACGAACAGGCTTAATTGCTATTGGCGGATTGTCATGCGCCGCGGTCGTATCGATGGCCGGAAGCTCATGGTCCAGCCCTTGCAGGGCTAAATTACGCTCGGTCAGGATCGTTCCGGTCGGAACACAAGGCTCCATCGAGGACGTACTCGCTAAGCCGGGAACCACAGCATTGGCAGGTTCCGCGTCCGCCCCATCGACGTCAGGCAAGACGCCATCAGTTTCGATCTGCAGCGCAACGGCCCGCAGATCGAGGCTGCCCCAAATGGATGGAGATCGAACTTGGGCCTGCCGCCGATTCTTGTATTCGACGACGAAGTTGCGCTGTGTTGTTCTCATCGTTCCCCAGCTTCACATCAATTGATCGAGCGCAGTGCCTACTGCCTCGTTGGTGAAGTCATCTCAAACATGAAGCCTTGCCTAGTTCATACCTAGCCGCTTGCGCAGCGAGGTATTTTCGTCGCGAAGTTTTTCGGCGAGCAACTTCCGCAGCCTGCGATTTTCTTCCTCGAGCTGGGCAAATTCAGCGAGTTCGCCGTCCAACGTGGCAGTGTTCGCGGACGCTCCGGGAGGCGCCACAGCAAGGGCTTTCTTCCACGTGTAGTAGGTCTGGTCGGATATCGCCACGGCCTTTACGGCATCCTTCAATGTTTCGCCACCGGCAATGGCAGCTTCAACTTGATTGATTTTCCCGCGCTTCTCGTCATCACTCAATCCGCGCGCCTTGGGCTTTGCCGTCTTTTGAATGGTCGAGTCAGCCTTTGCCGCCGTTGGTTTCTTAGACCTCGACCGCTTGCCGCGAGCGGACTCCGCTTCAGTCTTTGTTGTGATGTTATCAGACGGTGCAAGGAGTTCTTCGTCGGCCATCGATGATCCTCATGTTGTTCCACGCGTTTTCGACCAGGTCGGGGCTGGAGTCAACGTCGCGGCATCGAAAACCCCGATGAGCCCGCCTCCACCGAAGGAGTGCGGCAGACAGATTGCCAGCGGCCTGAATTTCTTGTGGTCGATCGGAGCTTCGAAATTGGACGTCAATTGCACTGTTGGGAAGACCGGCCAGGTTGAGGTCGCTCCAGTTCATGATGCACGACCGTTAGAGCGGTAATTCCGGCCTCATTGGCAGCAAGCAAGAAGATTTCACGAAATTGATCTGGGGAAATTTCTCCGGTAATCGCGTCGACGCAGGCTTTCACGGCAGCGACATACTCCTCGCCGTCATCAGACGGCCAATCTTTCATGAGGAGATGGGCTGCATCCCCCAGCGTCCGCACAACCCTTCGCGTTGCTGTACCGTGCCGAACAATGCCGATCGGCGTAAATGTCGATGACGTATCCCAGGACATGGCCCTCAACCCCAAGGCATTAAATTCCGTGCAACATACGCGCGAATTATTTAATTTAAAATTGAATATTTCTGCAGAACCAACCTTCGTTGAAGCTGTGCGTTACAAAAGCAAGGGCGCTCAACGACCATGCGTCGGAGCGCCCTTAAGCTGCGATCAACCGTTGTTGCGGCGTGGACGAAGGCAGCGATAACGAGATGCGTGGATTCGTAGTTGAATGCAACCGGAAGCGTTCAACCTGGTATCGCGCGACTGTGCATATCACCGCTATCCGAAAAGGTATTGTGGCGGATCAAATTGAGCGCGCTCGACGCGCTCGGTATTTCTACTCTTTTACCTCGCCTGGCTTGTTAATTGTTTGTGAACCATAATCCATGCGGGCGGAACGCCCTGAGAGGCATCATGACGATCCCGTTGCTTTCAGGAATCTATCGCAGTACGTCATGACAAGTATTTCGACTAAAGCTGTTATGGCATTACGCGAGGTGACGAGATAACGGTCGTCCTTCACGAAGGTCTCGATCAGGTTGATAGCGTCGTCAGGTGATCTTCAGCCACCGGCTGCTGTAAATGCCGATCGACGGACGACGACCATTGGGCGAGATCCTTCCGACGGTAGATCTTACCGGGCCGCAGGTGCTTTTTTAGTTCCTGTAACTTCGTCCTGTGATAGCTCCGGAACTCAGAAGTGGCTGGTTCCATAATACATATTATGCGATCAACCACTTATAGTTGTGGTTTCCAAGACTTCTCGTCCGCGTGGCGAATTTTATTTAGCTCAGCAGAAGCGTTTGCCGACCCTGAAGCTTAAGCAGATCAGTCGCTTTTCGGTCGAATGACACGAAGGTCTCCCCGCCAAGCCACGCTCCTTCATGAGCGATGACGCCATCGGCGAAATCGCCGCCGGCTTCAAGGACAGCCAGACCCGCTTCGACGGCAGGCCTGTCCATCGACACCTTCGCCGTGACCAGAAGATCGCGAATTGTCTGAGCGATATCGTCTTTGGACAGCTTCGCGCCGCGCCGCAAGATCCAGACCAGCTCGCAAAGACTTGGCAATGAAACAGAGATTAGTGTGGCTTCCTCAAGAAGCTTTGCAGCTGCCTTGCCTTGCTGCGGATCGTCCTGCAGAACCGCCCGCGCCAGGACATTTGTATCGGCCGCGATTTTCACGCGTCGTCGCTCCAGCCCTCAGCAGCTATCTCGTTCATTTCCTCGATGGTCAGCGCCTTTCTGGACTTGCCGGCGTGCCGTCCGATAAAACTGCCGATCGTGCCGGTCGCCCGGACAGCGCGGATTCGTAACTCGCCGCCAGGCAGCTTTTCGAATTCGATCCGTTCTCCGGGTTTCACACCAAGATGGGCAAGGAGGTCGCGCTTAAGGGTAACCTGGCCTTTCATGGAGAGAGCAACTGAAGGCATGAAAGTTCTCCGCACTGCATTTGCGACAAAGTAATGTAAATTTTTCTTACTTTCAAGCGATGAATGGAAATGTCCGCTCCGGTAAAGCTGAGGATGGCGACACATGCCGGCTTCAACCAGGGAATGGCCACCTTCGTCGCTCCGGATGGGTTCCGCTCGAGCGGTGAGTCAAGCTTGGTGCCTGCCGAGCGAATTTATCTGCAGCGAGATACTGAAAGGCGGAAGGCGGCGGAGCCGCGTTTTTGCGCGTTGTTGGTGCAAAAGTATCTTCGTCCATCCGAGTTCAGCACAGATCGTTTGAGCTAGCGTGCCGGTCAGAAATCCGCAGAGCTTCACGAACCTATCCCATTACTTCGGGAAGCGTTCGACATGTGTCTCTGCGGTGCGCCCGAAATAGACGACGCGGCGGCCCAGGAACGAGACGAGGTACCCCGCGCAGCCGGCGTCCTTCACTTTTTCGCTGAAGGCGACGTAGCTGTAGTCTGCGGGATTCGCCTGCGCCCACCGCACCAGGCGCTCGATTTCGGTGGGGTCGAAGGCTTCGGTGACGCTCCCTGCGGAGGGCTCCATATCCATCGTCACGTTGTCGCCGTCCGGCAGGTAGTAGGTCTGACTGTTCCGACGATAGTCGACCATGTAGCATTCAAAGCCTGCGTTGGTCAGCTTGCCAACGATCTCCGGAAAGCTCAGTCTGCCACTATGGGCAGCATGCAGGCAGGTTTCGGCAATAGAAATGCGCTCCGCGTCCATGGCGGGTTCCTTTCATAGCGATGTTCAACTGTGCCCCGCGGTCAGTCCACCGGGGTCGTTTTAAGCCCGCGCCGCTCGGCGAGATCCCTCAGGATGCGGTCGAGCTTTTTGTGCTCTTCCTTTGTCAACACACCGAAGAACTCGATGTCATTTGCGTCGGCAAACGAGGCTAGAACCGGAACCTTGGCTTTTCCCTCTTTCGTCAGACAGAGGCTGTGAACACGCTTGTCACTGGCGCTTTCCGTCCGATCGATCAGGCCTTTTGCCAGCAGCCTCTCCGCAAGCTTGCTGATGGCGCCCTTGGTCATGCCCATCCTGTTCGCCAGGATCGATGGTGGCGTAGGATCCTTGTCGTATAGCGCCCGCATGAACGACCATTCCGCCACGGTGACGCCTTCAGTCTCGACCTTGCGGGCGAATGCCTGCGATACGGCGTTGGACACCATACGCATCCAGAACCCGGTATGATCGGTCAATTCGGAAACCGCCTTCATCAGTCACCTCCCCGCTGACTTGGAAACAATCACAATATAGTTTCCTAGTCAACTATGCCTCCATGGGCGGGGTCTGGCCAGCCTCCCATCCATCATCTTAATGAATCGGTTCGGCCGGATCGATTCAAACTTGTCGTTGGACGCGCAAAGTAAAGCTGGCGATCCTGCAGGTATGACAACCCAATTCTACCAGCTCTACTGCCAGCGTATCGACGAGACGCAAAACATGGCGCGCTACTATACCTTGTCGATCCAGCCAACGCTGTTCGGAGAGATCGCGGTCATGCGCAGTTGGGGCCGGATCGGCAAGGCCGGCGGTGAGAAGAGTGAACTCTTTTCCAGCGAAGAGCAGGCGATATCACATTTCCTCGATATTGCCCGCAGGAAGCGCAGGAGGGGATATGTCCCCGTCGGGGCGCTTCGGGAGCGTAGCTGAGACCGTGAGGGTATTAGGGGTAAGCCAGCTCTGGCCGAAAGTCAGTCCGTAGAACCTTTGTCAGCCGCGTGCGCTTCTGAAACGGAAACGGGCGCATTATCCTGACCCTGCTAGAGAACTGGATCGCACCAGATCGACTGTTCGCGAGCGGCGCCCTCCAATCTCCTGCACTGCTTTGTTTTGACAATGAACGGCTTGGCATGGCGCCTAAATCCTCCGCGCGAATTTCTAGCCGGTCGATATCCGTTGCGCGGGACCTCGCAACCGGCCTTCGGCGAGGAGCCTCCGATCGGGCGAGCGGTTTCGTCAGCGTGTTGGATGGCCCTCGCACCACCTCCTGGCGCTCGCAGGAACGTCCGGCCGAACCGTTTGCGGGTCATGGTGCGGTGAGTTTCAGGAGCCAATGCCATTGCCGTTTTACACTTGCTCTTCGCTGCCTATCGTTACTGCGCGCAAGCAGGGTTCGCTCCTGAAGCATCGCCATCCTGAACACGCGCCGCGATCGGCGACCGTTTGGGGCGACAGCATCAGACTTTGGTCCCTGTTTTCCTCGATATCCGCTGTCCTATGTCACATCCGCCGAGTTTGAAAAATGGGTGAAACATGTTCTGGTGGATCTTCTGCGCCTACTTGTCCCTACAGGGCTTCATTGCATCCGGGATATTGCTATTGTTGCTGAGAGAAAGACTGAAAGCATCCAGGACACCCGCACCGGATACAAGTCAGCTCAGGCCGCAAAATAGCATGCAGCCCCAGGATCAGCGGCACGCTTAGGAATGATCGCGCGCAAAGCTGCTCGTCTCCGATGCCTCGTTATCATGAGGAGACCGGCGACACTTCGATTGTCGAGCGGATATAGGCATCGTCACATGTGCTGACCAAAATAGGCGAGACGCCGAATGACGCGGGCAGCGACCATTCATAGCGTCAGCCATCCATATTCCAGGCGAATCCTTTGTCGAGGTCTTTAACACTTGCCAGGATGTCAACAATAATGAAATTGATCTCGACCCGGTGCTTGTCTACCAGATCCCTCGAAAAATATCGGCCCATATATTCTTCAATACTTTGGCGCGTTATCGGAATACCTGCAGCCGTCAAAGCCGAGGCAGCTCGCAGAACCAACAGATTCGCTTCGATGCCATACATGGTGTCTTCGAAATTTGTCGTCGCAACACCCATGGCGTCCCTCTTTTTTTGCTCATATCTTGCCAACGCGCACTTGGACCGCTGCACCCGCACGGTAGATGAGGGTTCGTTCAGGGCTCTTAAGTGGCGTCCCCGTTCGCGCATCTTGACAGGATGCCAGTTATTTGGAGCTGTTCCTGAGCAAGCTTGTGAACCAGCGCAATCATTGCCCTGTTAACGTCGCGCTCATCGACGAGCGAAGGATTATCGGAGAGGACCTGGAGCGCGCGTTCGGCAAGCCGCTCCGTCCCCTGGTCTGCTGTCACATAACGTCGGGCCAATTCTTGGAGTTTTGCTCGAGCAGAACGATTTCGGAAGTGAAGCACGATATACCCGTTCATTTTCGGGTCGAGGGGTGCACCCACAAACACTTAGCCTTCAGCGCCAACGATCTCCGTATGCTGATGATGACGACATTTCTACGCGATAGGGCAGCTTTTAGGAAGGTCGCACGCATTCTAGTACGCTGGCGCACCGAGCCCTTGATTGCTCAATCAGGAGCGATGACCAGCTGCGATGAAGAACACGTCTTATCTCAGCGTAGGTACGCGCTCGGAAGAATCAGCTAGTCGTCTCGGAACCGAGCCATGAGATCCATCGGGGCTACGTCGGAGCAGAAACATTCTGAACAGATGCCGAAACCATCCTCGTCGAAGTCGCACATGCTCTTTCTTTGACGGCAGCAATCGCAGAGGACGGTTCCGCGGTTCGAGAGTCTCGCCGGGGGCAGGATCTCGGCAAGAGGACTTTCTTCCAGACGATCGATGGGTTCTGGCATGATGACGTCCCTTAGTTCCTATGGAGCATGAGATAGGAGCGACCGTCGACGCTTTCCAGATCGCGGGCGTGGGCGCCATTTTTTTGGGCGGCGAGGTCGACGGCTCAACTGAGGAAGGGCCGGTTATAAGTCTCGATCAGATGTAATTTATACTTGGTCAGGTATTCGCGATTTATGCCGAGACATTTCAACCTAGCGGTTTTGGATCAGCAGGAGCGACGAGCGTCTCTCCTGGTCAGAAGTCAGATCCCCAGCAATGGCTGTATGAGCCGCAACAATCTGCTCTTGAATCGGAGCGGGGCATCGGTGACGGCGAGACAAATGCAGTCTCTCCCAGGGTTGGCTCTCGGCTGATGCGTTAGATTGCCGTCAGCGATCTCTATGTCCCCTCTTCCAAAAGTCGAGATTTCGTCGCTAAAGCTCCCATCGAGGACAAGCGTGAGTTCCAGCCCGCCGTGCGAATGCTCCGGGACCGGCTGACCGGCGGGGATCTTAAGCAATCTAACTGACGTCGTCTTGTCCCCGATCGGAATTATCATTTGCGCGGCACCCCGGCCGAGTGAGCGCCACCTTAAGCCACCTGCAGCGTCGATATAGGTTCTGAGCGGTTCCGGGTAGGTAAGATCGGACGAGGAACGCTTTTTCATTCGAACGGCTTTTTCCATGTGTCCTGCCTCGATCTTGTCCTTAACACGACGCCAGCTTTCAGTGACATCGTCTCTTTCCGCATTTTCGCGTTCAAGAAAGTACCCCCCCACGCTTTCGAGCGTCCGCATTTCTGATCGGCATGCGGGGCATAAGGCGAGATGGGTAGCGACGGCAACACTCCATCCCTCGGCAAGGGTGCCCGCGCAGTATTGCATCAGCATGTCACCATCGAGATGATGTGCGATCATTTGGCTTGTTCCTGAAGCGCTAGGCGTAGTTTCTCGCATGCAAGTCGGATCCTCGATTTCACTGTTCCAATAGGGAGGTTTAGTCTGTCAGCTATCATCGAATGCGTGAGACCGTCGAAGAACGACATCCGCAAAACCTCCATGTGCTTACCGCTCAGGGCAATCATTGCGCGGTTCAATGCTGCCGCGTCCTGCTCTCGCTCGATCTTCGCGTCTGCCGTTTCAAGCTCATCCGGCACGAGAGCTGGATCGTTCTCGTCGAACGCCGGTCGCGTGCCTCTACGAGCAGAGTCAATCATCTGGTTTCTTGCAATCGTGTAGATCCACGTCGACGCCTGCGCCTTGGCGGCATCGAAGAGCGCAGCCTTGTGCCAAACGCGCATCATAGTCTCCTGAGCCAATTCTTCGGCCAGAACGCGATCACCCTTCGTCATCCGCATCATGTAAGAACGCACTCGCGGATAGAAATGCCCGTATAGGATTTCGAATGCGCCAACATCACGCGAGTTCGCTATCGCCGACATCAAACCAATCATCTGGTCCGCGCCGAGAGCAAGCCTCTCATCCTCCAAAGCTCTGGCCTTTCGCTCCCTGCCCAGCTTTGGCCGCGCGATTGCCTTGGCGCAGTCAGCTCGACGGGATCCAATCCGCAGATATGTGTTCATGCGAATGTTACGCAGCCCAGGAAAACCAGATCACAAAAAAGAGTGGCACTTTGTCATGGTCGCCGACACGTTTGGCTGCCGGCGGTGATTTAGTGCCCCTGATTTCCGCCACAGGGCTGATCTGCTCCGCCCATTCGGTCAAGCATGACGAGATCGCCTGTCACGGCACGCTGAATGCCTGGGCAAACAGGTCGGTCTGAAGGGCGCCGTTCCGCTGCGCAAAGCCAACTTGACGAAGAGGAAGCAACAGACAAGAAACTCACGCGCTCGTCGAGACGGCCGCCGAGCCAGCGGCAACGCTAAAAGCGCCTGATACCAAGGGGCTTTTCAGGCGATGGCAGACCTGTTGACGCACGACGGCCAATAGTGGTCGGTTATATAATCGGGCCGGTAGTGGCGACAACTGCGACAGAGAAATGGATTGCAAAACCGATCTGAAGTTTGAAGAACCCCACGGATGAGGGGATAGCAATGCCCGTCACACGTTCGCGAGCTTCGAAGCCTTCGAGATCGGTTTGTTGCAAACGCCTTTGCCCTTCCACACGAAGCTTTGAAACTTGGTCGGCCCCGGCATAAAGTGCCGCCGCGCCATAAAGTCTGCCCTCAATCACCTTGAACAAACTTACGGCCTCTTTTTCTAACCCCAGCAACCCATAGGCTTTCGTTCAAGACCGCTGCGGAAGGCGATTTGAGATGCCGGACGTGGGACAAAGCGGCGACAGTGACGAAGACCCGCGCGGGCACCAGGTATGTCTATCAGGTCCAATATGTGCAGCAGCAGAGCACGGGCCTGGAACAAGCACGGCCGACGGCGATTTCTCTAGTCGAGCAAGCAAAAAAGGAAGACCGTTATGCGCAGGTTCATCGCAGCTATCTCGATCATTCTCACCGCCTCCGGGGCCGTTCCCGCGCTCGCCCAGACGTTCGGCGACATGGACTCCAGTGGCCGCTTCGGTGGCATGCCGCCAGGCACCGACCGGTACCGGCAGGATTATGATCAGGGTGGGATATCAATCCCGATCGACCCAGTCGAAACAGGTAGCGTCACTGTCGTGCGCCCCCCAAAGGCAGAATGCCCGCAGCAGGGAACGCGAGAGTGGCGTGAACGGAAGGCCGATGGCACGTTGGAGGAGGAATGCCGATAAGCAAGTTCCAGCGTTCTCTGGTCAGCGGAGCGCACGGCTAGACTTCGATCAAACCGCGCGGGGTACGTTCCCGCGCGGCCGGCCGGCTTAGGGTTGGTTTAAGAACACGAAGGCTCGTTATTCTGCCGACTTGGAAGACGCGCCGTCGATCATCGTGGCCTTCTCTTGCAGCTTCCTCCCTGACCGCGCAAACCTGGGATTCTCCGTGCGACCGATCACGTCGCGGGGGCGGAACAATCAAGAAGCTGTTCCATTACGCCCCCAATAAACTGTGGAGTTTTGAATGACCGTGGCGACGACATCCGAGCGCAAGCGCCCTGTGCGCGGCCAGCCCTATTCCCTCGAAGAATTTGAACAAAAATATGCTCTCGACCGAGAGAGCGCCAAGGCCATTTTTGAGCGTTTCGGCCCGTCGTCGATCGAGCTCGACCTTTTGATGGCGGCGAAGAAACGCACGCCTTCCATCCATGCGATAACGGAAGACCTCCGCTTCTGAGTTGCGGCGTTGAAAACGCGCTGGATGCTGTTGCCGCATAGTGCAATATCATTTGGAGGGAGTTCGGCGCCAGGGCAGCGCTTTTTTCGGTGCAGGAGCGAAGGCCACTTGTCATGACCTTGATTGCGCTTGCCTACGCGGAACGGTGACGCTGCCAACCGGAACAGGAGCCGTGAGGGGCGAAAGGAGCTATCTTGCCATGTCGACTTCGGCGAACGAGAACCGGCGGTGAGTGATGGTAGGTCTTATTCACAGCCTGCGGGCGTAGGTCCCGGCCCCCCAAAAGGGTAGGGATTAGGGTGATTCAACCTGACCGAAAGTCGGCTAACCTCCCCTCCGTGAGACAGTAGGGGCGAGGCGCTATGCTGATCGAGATTTTCAGGCAAGGGGCAGATGCGCCCGAAATCTTCGACGTGCTGGTCAGTGAAGAAGGGCAGATGTCCTATGTAACGGACCGGCCGAGGAAAGCACATCTTCGCATCGTCGTGCACACGCCGCAAAAGCACATCAATACCAATGCGGCGAGCGGCCTCTTTCGCATCATTCATTCCTATGGAGAATGCACGGTGCGCTTCATCGGTTTTGAATAACCTTCGTCCGGCTGCCGACAAGATGGCAGCGCCGTGGCCGAGCTTACTAATGGAGGAGCCGCCCGTTGGCGACCGATCAAGGCGCACCGCCATGGCCGATGGATCAGGTCGTCATCCCACCGAAGTGAAGGATCGATCTGCATCCTTTCGCTTGTTCCTCAAGGTTCGACCCGTCTTGGCAGCCGTCTATTTCGAGGGCGAAGAACGGCGCTTAAGAAGGGCGGCCCTGATGAGCTCGTTCTTGGTGGGTTGTGGGGGCTCGGAGTCTGGCGTTTTCTCGACCGCAAGCCCGCCCTGTTTCATTTCGAGAAAGCGGCGTTGCGCTTCTAGGCGATCAGCCTCGGACACTGCTTCAACGACGGCGCCTTCCAGATCATGTCGCATCGCGTCGGGCTGGGCGCTCGCAAAATAGTAGCGCTTCAGCCGGACATAGACTGCGGTCGCCCGTCTCAGCTTCGTCACGCCGACCTCTGGCTTCAGTAGAGGCCGGATGTCCTCGAAGATACCCCGCGCAAAGGGCCGGATGGGATCACCAGCCTTCTGCGGCAAGACGTTGATCGGTCGAACGAGAAGCGCGTTGATCGCCCCCGCTTTATCGACATCACGCTGCGTGGCGGCAATCGGGCTACAGCTTTCGGTCCAGCGCCTTGTCATTGGTTCCCCCGTCATTTAGGTCCTCGCTCGCTTGTCACAGGAATTTAACGAACCGATGAAAATTGGCACGCTCGTATTCTGGAGGCAGCTTTTTTTCTTCAATCGGAGCGCCCACCGTACGCCAGCGGACAAATGCTGGCTTGCGACCCGAATCGTGGTCTCCTCTCGACAGAGGTCGAATCATCATCTTGGCCTCTCTCACACAACGGATCGCTTTTGGCCGATCAATAAATGAGGACCGATAAAATGATTGGGTTGGAACCCGGCGCCTATTACTGGGCTGTCGCCAGACAACCGGAGGCGCAACCAGTTGTCGTTCAGGTTTCGACCGTCTTTGGCGAGGATCGCGAATATTGGACGCTTGCATTGGTCGGATCAAACCAACACAAGATGCCCGAGGAATTTTCGATCCTTGCGCGCATAGAGGAATGTCAGGCCACAATGTCCCGGTCCACTACGAAAGCGGCCAGGCCTTGAAAGGATCGAACGCGGTAAGCCTCCTCGACAGCGGATCGGCCTCGCCCCAGCAATAGATCTCGGAGCGAAGATATGCAGATGCTCTTCGAGCCTCTCTTCTGCAAGATCGATCCACCAGGCCTTCGGCTTCTGTCATTGCCACCGGCTCAACGGTAGCCGCGTGCCTTGAGCTGATCCTTCAAGCTCGCAGCCGAGACTTCGCAAAAAGCGTGCTCTTAGGCGGCTAGATCAGTTGACGAAATTGGCCTTATGATCAGCGTTCCTGACGGTTGGCGTGAGATAGGGACAGGCGGTGCTGCCAACTGGCCACGCGCAGCCAAAGTTAACGTGCACGTTCATCAGTTCGCGGTTTTCGAAGCGTGGTTGGCACCACCTGAGAAGCTTCAGGCTGAAACCTGTGACGCAAGAGATAGACCGTATTGCCTCAGCATTTGATCTGAAAATTGCGGTTTTGCGAAGAAATAGCCTTGCCCTGTTCTACATCCGAGCTGACGAAGCACATCCAGCTCGTTCTTCCCTTCAATTCCTTCGGCGATGATATCCAGACCCAAGCCATGCGCCATCGACATGATCGCCTTGACGATTTCCAGGACCCCAGCCTCCCCGGTCATTCTTCGAACAAAGGACTGATCGATCTTCAGCTTGTCGAGCGGCAGGTCGGCGAGATAGCGCATGGAGGAATAGCCGGTTCCGAAATCGTCAAGCGCGATCCGCACACCGGTCTGCCGGACGGCGGCCATCTTCGTCCTGGAGCGCCCGCCATCGCCAATAAAGGCTGACTCCGTCAGTTCCACACAGAGGCGCGATGCCGGTAGACCGCTCGACGTCAGTGCCGCCTCGATCTCCGCGGCCATGTCTGAACGCTCGAATTGGATCGATGAGGCGTTGACCGAAATAATTCCGGCCGGCCATCTCGCCGCCTCTGCACAAGCTTCCATCAGAACCCAGCGGCCGATCTCGCAGATCAGACCAGAGGATTCGGCAATGGGAATGAATTCCGCGGGCGAGATCGCTCCAAGTTCTGGATGCTGCCACCGAAGCAGCGCTTCTGCGCCGACGAAGTCTCCGCTTGCCAGGTCGACCTGCGACTGGAAGAGCAGGAAAAATTCTCGTTTCCTCAGCGCATCGCGCATCTCGATCTCCAGCCGACGTGAACGCAGCTGTCGCAAGGCGGTTGCCGGGTCAAATTCGGACCAACGACCGGCTGCTTGCTTCGTTGCGTGCAGCGCGGATTCTGCTGCATGCAATGCCGCCACCGGATCGTCGGCGATCGATCGGGCCAGCCCGAGCCTGACCGCAACCGTCAGGGACAGGGCGTCAAGTACGATCGCTTCTTCGAACAGGCCGAGAACGCATTCGACCTGCGCGGCCGGTGTCTCCGGTCCTGCAAGAAAAACGGCAAAGAGATCGCCATCGATCCGGGCCAGCGGAGCCTCCCGGAAAGTTGACGCAAGCCTGGAGGCAACGGCGTTCAGAAGGGCATCACCGACATTGCGCCCAAGGGTTGCGCAGATCGTCGAGAAGCGTTCGACGTCGATGACCGCAATAGTTCCGTCAGCACCTGTCAGGCGCGCCAGAAATTCGCGACGGTTCAAGAGGCCCGTCAGCTCGTCGCGCTCAGCGAGCCTCTTCAGATTATCTTCGTAGCGCGTCCTGGCGGTGATGTCGCGAATGATTGCGCATCCGGCAAAGGACGATGCTGGCTTCGTAGGAGACACGTCGATGGGAGAAACGGTTATCGAAGCCTCGAAAAACGCATCTCCATCGCCCGTTTGTCGGCGGAATTCGACGCCCGCGGATTGGACCTTGTCTGGCTCCTTGTCGCGCCGCAGAAGCAAATCTCCAAGCGCGGCGGCCGTGACCGGATCGAGGCTGTCGGGAAGAAACGCGTGTTTTTCTATGCCGAGGCTTGACTTCGCAGATTGGTTGATTTCCACAACCCTAAGCGCGCTGTCGAAGGCGATAACGCCGTCCGAACTGCCGGCAATGATGGACCGCATCAGCCATCGGGCATTCCTGCTTTCGCTGCTTGTCAGCAGGGCAAGCATCCGGCTGAGGTCGACCCGCTCGTTGAGGGCCAGCACCCAAGCCAGCCCGACAAGTACCCAGCACTCTGCCGTCCCCACGAGCAAGCCGGCATCGGCCTGGAGGCGGAATGCGACGACTTCTGTTGAAACGAGCACGACACCGGCGAGGCCTGTGATGACGATCATGGACACAAAGCGCGTCGCCAAGATAACGACGATCAAAACCGCAGCGAGCAGAAGCTCCAAAGGCATTGCGTCAGGATGGGCCAGGATCCGGTTCTGCAGCAGCGTTTCGGCAGCGAGAACATGAATGAGCGGACCGGGAAGCGTCCCGTAAACCGGTACGGAGAAAAAATCCTTGAGTTCAGCGGCAGAAGCGCCAACGATGACGGCTCGCCCTTTGAGCTGCGCTTCCGCGACCCTGCCATTCAGCACGTCCGAAAGAGAGTAGCTCGGAATGGTATCAGGTGCGATCGAATAATCGATCGGCAGGGTTCCGGACGTTTCCGAGCGACCCGCCAAAGCGACAGCGCCTGATGAAGTTGGACTGCCGTCCAGCTGCCCACCAAGGTCGAACTCACGGACCGAGCCGTCTGCATCAAGGTGAACGTTGGCGAGTACGGGCCACGCGGCCTGAAGGAAATCGGGGATCGGCTTGGAGAATGTCGTCTGCGCTGAGCCCGCTGCGAGCTGCTGGCGGAAAACCGGCAATAGGACCCCGCCCGCATTGGAGAGTGCCAATGCGAGGGCCCGATCCTCCTCCCCGACGGAGGGGCTGGAGAAGTCGATGTCCAAGAAGATGTCTTTGGCCTGAGCAGCGGCCAAGTTGTCGAGCAGCTTTGCGTAGGTGCTTCGCGGCCAAGGCCAGATGCCGACTGCGTCCAGGCTGCTCTTATCGATAGCAATGAAGAYGATCCTTCCGCTCGCGTGACGCGGTGCCCAGCGAAAACGCTCGGCAATGAGATTGTCATTGATCTGTTTAAGCGGCGTGATGCTGGGAGCGGCCAGCGGCAGGGCCAGCATCATGAGCACGACGGCGGCCCGCAAGACAGACGTACCGGAGATAGGCAAGACGTTTAGCCACCGCAAGCACGCGATCGCTCTCACTTGTTCTTGCCCTGCCCATTTCCGTTGCCGTTGTTTCCCTTTCCACTGTTGCCGCCGCCCTGGCCATGTCCATTGTTGCCGCTGCCGTTGTTGCCGCTCGCTCCCTTGCCGCCGTTGGCTTGGCCGCCGCCATTGCCATTGCCGGAATTGCCGCCGCTGCCGCCGCTATTTCCGTTGCCGCTGCTGGAACTGCCGCTGCCGCCGCTATGTCCGTTGCCATTGCCGGAATTGCCGCTGCCACCGCCATGACCGCTGCCATTGCCGCCGCTATTGCTGTTGCCGCCTCCATTGCCGCTGCTGGAACTGCGGCCGTCATTTCCGCTGGCACGACTATCACCTTTGCCTTTGCCATTGCCGGCGGGTGCCTCGGACGTCGCATCCGCGCTGGACACGCCGCTTTTTGCCTCCTTTGCCGCCTTACCGGAGAGCTTTGCAGCTCCGACAGCCGGGACCAGGGCGACAGACGGTGCAACCGAAGTCACCGACGGAGCGGAAGCCTTGCCTGCTACCGTCATACCGCGTGCTCCGTCGACTGTGGCACTCTGGCGAGGCCCGACGTTCGATCGCTGGCCGCTGGCAAAAGACGTGACCTGCACAAGCCCTCGATCCACGGATACCGAAGCCTTCGTCTTGCCAACGCTGACATGGAATATTGTGCCCTTCACCACGGCCGCAAGAAAGGGGGTTTGCACCGTGGTATGAGGCTGGCTGCGCTTTTCAATCTCCAGATCCAGCGCGCCAACCTGCTGGACGACCTGTGTCTTCCTGGAGAAGAAGCCCGAGGTCGTGGTGATCGAAGCCATCGTGCCGGGTTGGAAACCTATGCTTTCAACGCCACGGACGAGCTGCGCGCGGCCCCGGGGCCCCGTCAATATCCACGCCGCGTTGGGAACGGCGTCGCCAGCATGCAGATCAACCCAGGTCGCGCGGTCGAGCGTGTACCTGACTTGGCCCGAGGTTTTGGCGACACGCCAATCCTCGTCCGCCGCGATCGCTGCAACAGGCACAAAAAAAACGAGGATCAAGAAACGAAGGATTGCCAGCATGTTGCTCCCCATGAATTCAGGGGAAATAGACCATGGCAGTATTGACGAAAGATTATTAAGTGTTGCGGGATTTCGCCGTTTGAATGTTCTGTACGGTAGCAGACAACATGCTCAAGAAATCTTTATTTAAATCTTGGATTTGATCGCGGCTGCCGCGACGCTGCGGCATCGCTCAAGGCTTTCGCGATAGCGCCTGGATCCGGCGATTTCGTCACGACGGATATGCGAAGGTCGGTTGGAACCAGTTCCGGATTCCCAGTCAGGAAGACCACACCAACACCGTAGCGGCTGACTAGCTCCTGCGCAATCTGTGGACCCGACAAGCCGTCGGCGAGGCGGACGTCAACGACTGCGATATCCGCATCACCCGCCATCTGAATCGCCTCGGCTGCATTTTTCGCAAGTCCAACCACGTCGAACCCGAGCTTAAGGGCAACGTCCTCGATCACAACGGCAATTTCCAGCTCATCTTCGATGATCAGCACGCGCATCCTTGACACCCCGCTTTGATCTTGAAAACGCAGAACGGACCCGAGAGTTCTGCGGAAGACTGATCTTATCGTCATGATTGCCGGTCAATCGACGAAATCGTGTGAGCCGTTCCATGGAACGGGGGTTCACCCTTGCTACAAACAGGCACAAAGATCTTGATCATGCCAATGACGGCGTTTGCCGGTTCGTTTCCTGCAAATACCGCTAAGGCATGTTGCCTGACACCTGATGCTTCTTGTTCGAACCAGGGAATCGAACCAGGCCAGTCGATCCCGTTGGTGTACTCGGGTTGGAGGTAGCGCGTTGACGCGCCTCGCCCAGCGTCCAATAAAGTCCCCGATCAGCATCGTGATCAGCGCCTCACCGTTGGCGCCTGCTCGGCTGCCCAATAGACAAAAGATGGGAGGGTGTTTGCGACACGCGGTGAGTTCCTGAAGAGCGGAGGGGAACCAGTTGAGGTGTCTGCCGTTTTGCAGGCAAGGAGCCGAAAATGCTGTTTTTCTTCAATATTCGATCAAAGAACATCGAGGATGTTGACCAAGATGGCATGGACCTGCCCTCGCTCGAGGCCGCGCGGTCGGAAGCGCGTCGCTCGGCCAGAGAAATGGTAGCCGAAATGATACTGCAGGAAGAACATATTGACGGAATGCGCTTCGAGATCACGGACGAAGCCGGTAGGCTCGTCGCTACGATCCGGTTCCGGGACGTCATCCGGCTAACGTGATGGTCTCTAGCCCGACGCGCCTACGCCGCCTGGCGAGGCTAGCCACTCCGGCCGGCTGGGCCCATCGGCGTGTCGGAGCCGAAAGTCACGAGCTTCTCCATCGTTGCCCTCCGCTGACTTGCCGCGGGTTCAAGATGGGGCCGGGCGCAACTCCATCGACACGGATGAGCGGCCGATCCTCTTTCGCTTTGTCTTCATGAGACCACGGGTCTCGGGGGTTTCAGAAGTTCATTTGAGGCGCGTAAAAGCAACGTACGACATCTTCATTGGGAAAGAGGCAGAGGTGATAGAAGCCATCCACAGACATCATCGCCTTCGATTGCGGAACGGAAAATAAGTGCAGGCGGGTCGCCATTCGATGATCTCCTGGTTTGAGTGCGATTTTATAGTCGGCACCGTCGATCTTGACATCCTCCGACGGGATCGGCTGGCAATCCCCGCTCTCGCCGTCGCCATTGCAGCAGTAGGGGGCGTATTGGAAGCCGGACGGCGCTTGATGGGCATATGTCGCACAGGAAAGGCCGGTCAGAATGCCTACAATAAAAACTCGTCGCATTAATCACCTCCAGTGGGCTCACTCACCCAACCATGCCCCCCGGATAGACCGCTTCCAAACCGCACCCTGCCCGCAAGGTTCCGCTCAAAGCGGATCGATTTCCAACAAGGCTGGAAGCAAAGCCTCCGGCAAACAGCATCTCCGATCAACACTCGCCCTTTGATGTCTGGCAGTGCGCAATGCCAACGCGCCTCTAGAGCCGTTCCAGCTATCGGTAGAAGGCACCTCCCCTGGCCGTCACGGGTGACCCTAAGTCCGGCGCCCCCCGTGCCTTCAGCACAAAAACCGGACGCAAGATGTAGTTCCTTGCTGTTTTAAGTGGTCATGTCTCGTGGTCGAGGGGGTTTTTGCGTCCCGAAGCATCGCCGTGGCGCTCACCAAGCGATGTCATCGGCAGGATCATCTGGCTTACCGCCTAAGCAGATATTTGGTACCATGCAGATCGCTGCTACCATCCTCGGTCCGCGTCCTGTCTGCGACCGGCCCTTGTCTGGCCGACTGGAGAAGCACGGTGGCTTTATGATCTTTGTGGGCGGCAATGTACCGGAAAGCGCTTCGGTGTGATCCACTCGGAGGAAAGCGGATCGGCGACGACGACGTTTTGCAACCAGCAACCGGGGCCTCGCAGTGAGTAAAAGGCCCCAAGAGCCCCAATCAATACGTGCAGAAGTACGGAACTTCCTTGGCTTTGCGACCGTTTGTTCGGGAGCAGCTGCGCCGGCTGGCGCTCGGCAAGCGTTGTAGGCGCCACCGTTAACCTCAACCGTGTGCGAGATGGAACAGCCACAGACCCTTTCCGGCAAACGTGTTCTGATTGTCGAGGACGATTATTATATCGCCTCCGATCTTGCTTCGCGTCTTGGCACGATGGGCATCGATGTGATCGGGCCGGTCGCCGACGTAAGGAGTGCCTTGAGGGAAATCCAGAATGCCGAGCTTCTTGCCGGGGCAATACTCGATATCAATCTTGGCGGCGAGATGGTTTTTCCGGTGGCAGACGAGCTAGAGAGGCTCGCGCTGCCGTTTATTTTCGCAACCGGCTACGACCCCCAAGTTGTTCCGGCCAGGCACGGAGACAAGATTCTTCTTCGAAAACCGCTTGAAGATGATGCCCTCGCATCCGCATTGCTGAATGCGACTTATCGAGAGTCGGTGAGTCAAAAAGAGGCGCGCGAAAATCGCCTTCTTAGCGCCTTGTCCGCTGACCAACTGAACACGCTGGCACCGCTGATGCAAAAGGTGTTTGTCCCGCGCGGATCACTGATGGAGCTCCAGAACCAGGCGGTTTCACGTGTCTATTTTCCTTTGGATTGTATCGCTTCGGTTATTGTTATTGCGCCGGACGGAACGCGGATCGAGAGCGGCCTTATCGGTCATGAATGCATGACCTGTTACGGACTTGCCGTGGGTGATCCGCAGACACCCTACGAATTGCTCATGCAGATTGAGGGCTATTCGGTGGTGATGGCGGCGGAGGATTTTCGTCAGGCCGCGGCACAGATGCCAAGCCTCCGCCTTCTGGCCTCACGCTTCGCGCGAGCGTTGGCTGTCCAGGTCAGCTATACTGCACTTGCGAACGGCAAGTTTGAACTTCGCCAGCGTCTGGCGCGCTGGCTGCTCATGGTGCACGATCGCGTTCGCGGCTTCAGTTTCAACCTGACCCACGAGTACCTCGCAACGATGCTCGGCGTCAGAAGATCGTCTGTGACGGACGCCCTTCACATCCTGGAGGGTGACGGCATGATAAGATCAACTCGAAATCAGATCGTCATCCGCGATCGCAACAAGCTCGCCGTTCTTGCGGGTCCAGCCTATGGTGTCCCGGAAGCTGAATATTGGCGGCTGATGGCACTGCCTCTTCATGAAGAGACGGCGGAGACGTCTTCCATTCCTTCCATCTCAGCGAAGTTATTGGGTGGGGTTCATACAAACTGACTGGGGAATTTATCCGCGACCATCATCGCTTTACCAGCGACGATGTCTCGGTCGCGAGGCTTGTTGAAAGCTGGAGCGAACCCGGCCGCAGACGCTTGTCGGCGCCCACAGCTGGCGACCCTGTCGCACCCGATTCGTCAATTGGCTGCGTGGACTGCCCGGTGCCAGTGCGGCAATTGCACAGGTCCGCGCGAAAAAGAGCGTGCCAGGGATGAGCGTGCTGACGCACGAGCCGGAACATCGCGCTTCAGCACACTGTCGCACCCTATCGAGCGGCATCCTTGTTTTTCAGAGCATTGATCTCCTCGCCAAGGCGGTCCTTTGCGGCATCGTGAACGTCGGCCGTCAGCGATACAGCTTTGTCGACCATATCCGAAGCAACCTCTTTGCCTCGGTCTACGGCTTGATCAATCTGGGTTGCAGCTTTCGCCTTGATTGCGTCTGCCGCCTCGCCGAGAACCTCGTCCTCCTGCTGTGAGTGTGGCAGCGCCGCTCCGATTGCGGCGCCGACCGCAAATGCCAGAGCGCCACCGACGAGAGGCTGATCGCGGAAGTGGGAGAGGATGGCATCGTTCAATCGGCCCGATTGCTCGCGCAGTGCCGTTCCCGTGGATGTTGCGGTACTCGATATCGATCCCGCGGCGTCGCCAATCGACTGCGCGGCGCCGCCAACGGCGTCCTTGACGGTGCTCCACGTATCGGACGCCCAGCCGAGAGAGGCATCGAGTATCGAGCCGGCTTCATCGCGAATGGCCGACACGCGTTCGCCAGCGGCATCTGAGAAGCCGCGATAAGCCTTTCCGGTCGAATCGAGAAAATCGCCGGCGCGCCGGCCCGTTTCATCCRTCAATGCCTTGAACCGCTCTCCGGCCTCGTCGGTAAAATGGCTGTAGCGGACCCCGCGAATCTCCTCCGGCGGCCCCACCCGCCTGATCGTTCCGCGGGCGGGATAGAGAGGCAGGTTCTGTCTGTCGACGGCTGCTGGGGTCTGTTGCGACGCCGTTCCCTGCTTGGCTACGAGCCAGGCCAGGCTGACGCCCATTAAGGCGACAGGCAAGGGATTGGCCTTAACCGCTTTTCCAAGATTGGTGATATAGTCGGCGCCGCCACTGCCCTTTGCATAGGCGATCACCTCGTCAACGAGCTGTCCGGGCGACATGCGTTCCTGGATGGCGTCGATACGGGCTTCGATCCGTTGGCGATCGGTGTCGATCTCGCGTTGCAGATCGGCCGAAGATTTGTCGGAAGATTGCGCCATTACACTTTCTCCTTAACGATTTCGGCATCGCGACGAAGAGATGCCGTGGTGCGGTCGAGCGTGAGCTCCGTGCCTCGCAGGGCGGCGATGCCCCTGGAGATGAGAAGCCAGGCGATTGCACCGATAACCAAGCCGACGATGACGGCTGCAAGCGCGTTGGCGCTCACTTCACTGATACCGTATCGCGAGAGCACGACCGCCAGCCCGCTTACCAGCGCGCTGAGAAGCACGCCGACGGCACCAATAGCCAGAACGAGCCCGATCATCAGGAACTCGACGCCACTGAGGGCCTTCTTGACCTTTTCGGAAACCTCCGTCTTTGCCAGATCGATTTCCTTTCGCAGCAGTCCCGTGACATCGGAGAGAAGACCGCCAATCAATTCCGATAGCGGCGTGTTCTCATTTGCCTTAGCCATTGTTGCTTCCTCCTGATTGAGCGGATGCAGTCGGCGTCCTCGACCGTTTTGCCGAGGCGGTTAGAAACCGGCTTGCGACCAGACCGACTAAAGCTGCAGCACCTAGAAAGGCGACCGGTTCTCTTCGACCGAAATCTTCCGCCATGCCGGCGATCTCACCGAGATCCCTTCCTTCCATGTCGGTGGCGATTGCCTGAATGTCGCGACCGATACGCTTGGCAAAGCGCCCGACATCGCGTTGATCGCCGCTCTCCAGCTCGTCGCCAACTTTCTCGAGCGCACTTGCGATGCCCCCGACCTGCCGTGCTGCAAAGTTTTTCTGATCGACGACCGTCTCCTCGACTTTGCCCATGACGGTCGCCTTGCTTTCCGAGACGGCGTCCCTTGCCTGGTTCAGATCTTCAGATACCTTCTGTTTCAGATCGTTGAGCGTCGGCGCCGGCTGTGTGGAGCCTGGCGCATCAGGGCCTCCCGTGGTGTTACGGGTTGTTGGATGATCCTGCGGAGATTTGACATCTTCCGGCATGGTCTTGCTCCCTTTTGTCTGCTGTTTGGATGTCTACCAACCTCGATCGGACAGGATTGTTCCGGCTTTTCCCGTTTGCGCGGGGCCGGTGACGAATGTTGTGCCACCGTACAGGGAATGCTGAAGAGACCGTCTAGCGGCTCCAGAACCTCAAAGGTCTCGACTGGGTGGCGAGGTCCCTTGTCTGCGGGACCCGCCATGCTGTGCGATTTTGCAAAAACCGATCTCGAGAGGCATTCAGCTCCCCGCCACAGTTCGCCACACCACATTGTGTGGAAACCTTTTGCGCGCGCCCGCGCTTAACCCTCCACCGGTGCCTCGGCCGCGACGGAGCGGCCACAAAGCAGCAGATCAATGAGGAACCCCTTATGAGTAAGACTGACTGGCCGAAAGAGCCGCTGACGAACGAGATACTGCAGCAACTGGACCGCATCCTCGAAGATTGGTGTACTGAACATGATTGCGATACGTCGAGTGATCGTGGACAGGCAGCAGCGAGGGCACTCTTTAACTGGTTTGAGTTCGGCGTTCGCGATGACGACGAACTGTCCAAGCTTTTGCGGGAGGAGCGGCTCTAGCCAACGATGAGCCATGCTCAGAGGCTCGCTCTGCTTCACCTACCCGCCTTGGCCATTCGCTGCACTTCGATCCATCATCACGGCGAAAGCCATCCCGCAGAGAACCGCTCTCGCGTCTAGACCAGGCTGAATATTTCCCGCTCCGCTGCACGCGGAGAACGGCTTTCGCGATCTGCGCAGTCCGAACGCCGTCTTCCGAAGCGCGCGGCCGGAGGTGGCCAATCCCTTATGACCCGGCCACCATGCAAACGCCCGCGCGGAACCTCGTTCTCCGGGGCCACTGGAAATAGCGGTCAGCTGCGGCGGCCGGCGACCTTCAAACATCGGAGCGCAAGCTGCCACGTTCCGAATTCGCCACCTTGGAGCACCTGCTGTCCCGCGATAAGTTTATCAAGGAAGCCCGCGTCAACGGACCTTATAGGTACCGCTCGGTGTCGTCACCATTGTCGGGCCGCCGCCATTTCCCGTGGGGGTGGGATCGCGGTCGCTGGCCTGCGGTGGCCTGCCTGCGCCGACTGCTGGGTTGTCGTCAAAGGCGCTGGGGCCACTCGGCTGGGAATTGATAGGATCAGGTTTTGTCGAGGCGGTCGCCTGTGGATCCTTATCGATGCTTTCGCCCCAGAATTCCGAGACGCTCCAAGCTACAGCCGCAAGGGCAAGCGCGCTCACGAGCACGACGAGAACCGGACGGCCTCGATGACCCTGTCTTGCCTGCGTTGCACTTTCGGTGATCTGTTCTGCGTCTTTCTGTCGTTCGCCCAAATCCATCACGTGGTCTCCTTGCTTGATGACCTCCTTCAACCCCCGTCGCTCCCGCATGTTCCCCACTCAACCGCATCGACCTTCATGCGACAGGTCGGGAACTTCTGGCCCGCGCCCATGTTAGCGACAGGTCCCATTGATTGAGAGCACCATGAAGATCTTATTCGCTTCGACACTAATCATCATCTCGGCTATCCCGGTAATGGCTGCCGACGACGCAGCGACCAAGCAGGCCGCCGATTTCGCCACGAAGGCTGCGCTTTCGAACCAGTTCGAGCTCGAAGCTGCCAAGATCGAGATCGCCAAAGGCAAGGCCACCGACGCCAGACAGTTCGCTCAGGACATGCTGGTGGATCATGGCAAAGCCGGGCCATTGTTAGCCGAGGCAGCTAGAAAAGACGGCATTGCGCTACCTTCGGAACTCGATAGCGAACATCGCCAGAAAATCGAAGCTCTGCAAAGTGCCGATCCGGAGAACCTGGATCAGGCCTATCTGTCGACACAGGTCACGGCCCACCAGCAGGCGGTCGAACTCTTCGATCGCTTCTCAAAAGACGGTCCGGATGGCGAGCTCAAGAAAACAGCGAGCAAGATCTTGCCAGACCTTCACATGCATCTGACGCGCGTTGAGGCTATTGCCTCGAAATAGGTCAACGCGTCCCGGACGAGGGATCGAGAAGCCTTCGTATCGCCGGAGGCGGGCTAAAAAGCGGATGATCGGGCTTCGGGTCCGCGCCGGTCGAGCCCATATGCAGAGCGGTAGAGTCAGGATGTCTGCAAAGCGAATTTCAGCGATAGAAGTTGGTTTCCCACTCCAAAGGTCACAGGTCGAACCCTGTCGTGTGCACCAGTCTTTTCACACAGTTAAGGTACTTTCCTTATTCGCCTGGATGGTCATATAGGAAGTGGCGGGTGAGTAGCTACCCACAGTTTCCATTCACCGCCCAACGGCAGCGCCCAAGTCGTTCCGACTCGTCCTCCCTCTGGCGACTTTTCTGCGAGTTGGAGGCATCTCATGGTTTAATTTAAGCGAGATTCCATCATTGAACATTGGAGAGGCGCTTATCATCGCTGCTTTGGCTGCGGTTGCCGGTCACTACCCGAGGCCGAACGGTGTCGCACCAGCACCACTACAGCCTACCAAACGTCGCGGAAAGAGGCGGTGGTTTTCCGCACTAGATTTGGTGCAGAACGCAGATCGAAAACATCGACGGTTGACGGAGCCTACGCTTTTTTAACCGCCTCGGGAACAACCGCCAAGGTGATTTAGTATAGCCATTGGGATCGTGCAGCAGGTGGTTTCTCTCCACCTTTGTCACCTGCCTTCGTTCTGTGCGGTCCCACCAATACTCCTTGAAAACTTGCCCGCCGAAAGCGGGCATCTTTTCAAGTGGCGGGAACAAATACCCGGGTGCTGAGTAAGGGCACCGGGATCGTGCTGCGGGTGTTCGCGCCCCTCTCGGCACCCGTTACTATCGGCTTGCGCGATCCCACCACATGCGGCCTAAACTAGCCCGCGCCGGCAGGCTTTTTGTTCTGTAAGCGGCGGGGAAGCGAAGCTTCTGAGGTATATGCTCTGGGACCGCGCGGGGCTGGCTCGCCTCCCTTCCCTTTAAAGAAACCCTGTGGTTTCAGCATGCACGCCTCGAAGGCTCAAGCCTGAATGCATCGAAGGTGATCCGGCCTCCAACATCCGACAGGAGATACCGAGCTGACAAATCGTCCCCTGCGCCGTCTTCTTTTCGCCCTTTGGTGCGCCACCGTACGCAACGGACTTTGCTGGCGGCTTGGTATAGACGCAACTACTAATGGAGCCTAGTTTTATAGTACCGACAGCGATCTAGCTGCAGGCGCTGACGGCTGAGAGTTGCTTACCCGCTCTCGCCTGCTAAAAAAGGAGGGCGACCATGCTTCAGGAACGCCCGTTCCCAATCAACGACGAACTGATGAAAATCGGACGACGCTATTTCAAAAGCAACGCCGACGCGAAGCGGGTAGCCGAACAGGCCCTGCAATTAATTTCCTCAGATCCCTGGTGCATCGACGGCGGCGACATAAGAAAATCATTGGCCGTGATCGTTCACAGAATTGCCCAAGATAGATTGAGCAGTCGCTAGCAAGGCTGGTTCAACCTCCATCATTCGAGCGCAGACGCTCAAGCCGTTCCAGTCGCTCGCCATAGTTCAATATCACGTCCGCGGGCTGCGCTTAGTTAGGCGCGTTTCAGCTCGTCCATATGGCGCTGGTGATCGGTGAACCGTTGATCGTACGTGTCAAACACGCGATCGAGCTCCTTCCGCGGTACCTCTGCATCGCAAAGGTTTTCACATTTGGATCGGCTCGGGCCCGATCCTCCGCCGATCATGGGTAACCATCTTGTCACCAGGATATTGAGGAGGCCTCAGGTCGGCGGTTTCCTCGCGGATCGGCAGGTGCGCCAGGCCGCCGAGCATAGGAGTGAACATTAATGCCACCGCAGCGCCCGCCATTACGGCTTGTTGCGCTCGGCAAGGTTCGTCGCCGCGATCGAGGCTTGCGTTTCGCTCGCAGAAGCCGGATCGCCCCTCTGTCTTGAGATCGGTTTTGCCGGCGGCCAAGATTCGTGACCCGCTCACCAAGCTGGGCGGTGATAGACCCTATGGGCGTCATTTTTGTTGCTCATGTCGTCTGACATCCTCTGCTTTGCCCAGCCCTTCCAATGCCGTTTCGACCGGCCAGCGCTTACAAAAGGTGCACAAAGAGAGCGGATGGGAACAATCTTTGCCTAGCTTGGTTCGAAGATCGGATCGTGGGGCGCGGATTCCTCTCGGATCAATCTTGCACAACATGACGCGCCCCGCGGCCCACCATCCCTCTATTGAGCGAATAGGTCTATGACGGACAAGAATAGAGACGCTTCAAGTGATTCCGAGCGAAGTGACCCAAAGGTCGCCGATGCGAACCGCGAGAAACTCAAGAAAGATGCTGACCAAGAAATGCAAAAGATCCGAAAGGATCTGCGGGAAGAGGACCCGGACAAGAAACAGGGATGAAATAGTTTTCAGCGGATGAATAGTTGTTAAAGAGGAGAATGCTCCTGAGCATTCTCCTCTTAATGTATGGCTATCACATAGAAACGACCATCTTGCAGAGCTTAGTCAAGCTTGCATCGTAGCCGCCCGAACCCAGGACATCCCTACAACGAAGTTTCGCCTTGGCTCGTTCACCCGGTGACATGTCGTTGAAGGCGCGTGCCGCGCTCGGATTTACCGAGCCGATGGATCGACCGACGGCATTCGGGGCTTGACCGACACGGCCTGCACCGTCCGCGTCAGTGTCCGAACCGCCTCCTAAGAGGATGTCGGCCAGTGTGGTCCCGCCGGCGCCAATGCTGGCCCGTGCAGTTCCAAGTCTGGATCCTCCTGCCTTGACATCCACGTCAGCGGCAACCCCATCAACACCGCCCACCGTGGCATTAGCGTTTGCGGTAGCAAGGTTCGAACCGCCGACCCTGGCACCGACGTTCGCATTGACCCCGCTGGCGCCACCGACGCTGGCTCTGGTCCCCACGCCGAGCCCGCGACCCCCGCCGACCGTCGTGTTGCTGTTGACTCCCCTTGCCGCGCCAACCGAAGCGTCGACACCGAGTCCGCCTGTGGAACGGCCTCCCACGCTAGCGTTTACGCCGCTACTTCCGCCGAGCGAAACGCCCAGACCACCACTTCCATTGCGTCCGACACTGACGCCATTCCGTCCGCCGATATCTAACGCCATCGCTGGCGCTGACGCAATTGCGCCTACGCAACCCAGCGCCATGGCAACCATGGCCCTTTTGTAACTCTGCATGGAATTCTCCTGCCTTTGACCGAAAAACCTCGATGACAAAAATGAGGAGGGCGCGCACTCCAGGACTGGCGTTTTTTCATTACCCTAGGGTGGGTACTGCCAAGGCCAATCGGGAATTCAACTTATTAGCAATATCAAATGTTCCGGCACTGCACGCGTATAAAGTTAATTTTTCTGTAACTCGCGTAGAGAGTTCGGTGCTGAGAATCATAGGCCCGTCGGTTCAGGAGCTGAGACCTATCGAGCAACTTCAGCAAGTGTAAAACATCCGAAAGGATCTGCGGGAATAGAGTTCGGACGAGGAACAAGAACAAAGTTAGCACAGCCAGTGCCCTTCCTTGACGACCGGATTCTGTACGATATCGCACGGTTTATTGACGGAATTCGTGTGTGTAGTAGCTTCTCCACCATGAGCGAAGAGGAATTTTGCGAGCGGTTCATTGAACGCTTGAAGCTGCATTGCCGAGCCGGTCGCAACCCGTTCGGGAAGGAGCCCGAAAGGTACGGGGAGATGGTTGCTCCTGTTTATTGGCGCGAGATGGGACAAGAGTTAGGTCCCGAGAAATGCGCTGATCAAGATGCTGACTACTGGCCGTGAACCGTACGCCAGCATACCAAACCTCCAGCGACCTTTCCATAAGCCGCGCTCGGTCATAAGATGTGGTTATCATCAGCAAACTTATCGTTGGCGCTGATGACTGAGTGTTCATACGTGCACCCGCTGACCGGACAGGAAGGGTGTCTCGTGCTTACTGAACATCTACCCTCTGCATTCCAGACATTGCATCGGCATGCGAGGCGCTACGCGAAGACAGAGGCTGATGCTGCTCGTCTTGCAGAGCGTGCGCTACAAACAGTTGCAAGCGATCCGACCCTTCTGGATGATCCGGATTTCGAGAAAGTTTTGTTTGCTCTTGTTCAACGAATTGCTCAGCAACGTGAATGATTTCGCCTGTCACAGGACGCACGCGCGTCGTTGATGATAGGGCGGATGGAGACTTCGAGTATCAGCCGCATCGACGCGCTAGCGCACGCGCCGATGGTCTGTTGCCAGAGGGTGACAGCTTCACCATCCCTTCACCGCAGTCCGCGTATTTCTCATTTCTCAAACATCGCAACTTTGCAGAAGTCGATGAAAAAGGTCCGTGCCGACAGCGCGATCCTTTTTCCTGATCGAATAACTCATCCATGAATCTCTCTCCGCCTCCCGCTTCCGCAGATCTGGCCGGCATCGCAAAGGTCTACTGCCAAGACGAGGAGAATGCAGCTCAGCTTGCCCGTGTTGCTTCTGAGCTTATTTCGGAAAACCCCGCGTTGATCATAGGCGTTGACATCATGCTTTCCATCGAGGAATTCATCAGTTACCTCGCACAAGAGAAGAAGCGTTCGGAGCTTGCGACCTGGCGCGCCTCGCGCCCGGCAAAAAACCGCTCGTGATTCATTGCTTTTCCAGTACCTGGGGCAGAAAGGTTACGCCCGGTGGCGACTTGTCCGACGCGGTTCGCGCTAACGATAGTCTGGCGCCGGCTCTAACTTAGGACCAGTCGACGCCACACCCAACCGTCGCTGGTGCGCGAGGCCGGAGCCTCGATCATCAGGCGGTGCGCATGGCGTTAACCTAGCCAAAACTTTTCATCCGAGGGCGCTGGAAAAGCTCTGCTCGTTCCATAAATCTCATTCTGCTGAAGAGCCATCAGCTGGAGAGCAGCCGTTCGCCTGACCCTGATACGCTGCTCTTCTGAAAACCCGCCGCAAACCCCGGCGGGTTTTCTTTTTTCGCTATGCCGCCAGCTGCCAGGCTGTCGGTGGACTTGCGATCTTCCGAATATATGGCGCCCCGATCTTCGCAACTCCGGCCCGTACAGGCTGCCTGAGATGCAGCTCAACCTGCTCGATTTGCTTCTCAAGCGTTAGCGCGGGATCCCGTAACGATCATCGGCAAATGACATCATGTTTTTGCTTGAGGAATTCGTTGATGAATCTCGCGAGAGATGCAGCCACTCCCTGAAAGACGTCTGGAACATTTTTGTTGCTCCCCGGTTAAAAGCTTGGATCGTGCGGCAAGTCACCCAGGCTCTGCGTCCCAGCAGCGTCGCGCGATCCGCTCCCTGTTGTTCCCCCAAAAACTAGCCCGCTTCGGCGGGCACCTTTTCGCCCACTGTTCGTGGTTGGACGATATGGCAGGGTGCTTTTCTCTCAAAAGAACAGAGCGATGGAATTGCTCTATCGGAAGCGCAACGAGGTGGGCTCCTTACTTTCCGTCGCGAGAAGGAGTTATGCGGCGGTTGTAACAAGACGGTTCTACAGAGATGGTGATAGGTCGAGGGGGACCGACAATCGAGCAAGTCTTAAGGAACTTTTAACGGTGGGTTGGCGTTAACGACGCGGGAAACAATGCGCTGTTTCTCGCTTTTCCATACGCACTCGACTTGCCCCGCCTCGCGGGGCTTTTCTCGTAGAGGGCGCCAAATCAATGGATCAATATGTCAATTAATGATTATGACAGAGCGTTATTCAACCGTGTTTGGGCGGTCGGCGCCAAAGCAATCAAAGAGAACCGGATTTCTGCACTCATTCACGTTGCACAGGAGACACCAACGTTAGACGAATATTAGGACGCTTTCGGCCAACGTATGACCGATATGATCAAGGTCGTGCAACTCGGGATCCGGCAGCTCCAGGCCAACCATCAGATTGTAGAGAACGCCGTTGCCCTCCCGCGATCGACGGTTCGTAGCGCCAGCTCGCGATGATGAGGCGATGGCGATAGACATCGTCACTGAGGAAACAAGATGACGGTTCCTCGTCAGCTTGGGAGGAAACCTCGTAATTTATTCGAAAAGTCGATCACCCTGATATTGCGATCGCAGGGCCATTTGCCGGTTCACGTTGCGGATGCACGGGGTGGCAGTGAACCGTTGGGATTAGCACAAAGTCCCGAGGGTTTAGCTGTTTTGTCACCGCCAGGTCCGCCGGATAGTGATCGGTACGAAGGTGGCGGTCGAAGGCAGGGCGTCATCTGGCTGCTCAGGGAAGACGCCTGAGACTGCCGGCGATCCTTTCCAAGGACGGGAGTTCAATCGTCAGGCGCAGACCCTCTGGACACCACTGCCGTCGAATCTTGCCCCCGAGCTGGTTTTCGACGACGGCGGCAAGTAAAATATTGCCAAACCCTCGACCCGATCTCTTTGACGGGACGGGTGGTCCTTCTTCCCTCCACTCCAGCGAAATGCCCTCGCCCACGCAGTTCCAACTGACCCGGAGCGCGCCCCTCTCGCGTGCCAGCGATCCATGAACGGCTGCATTGACCGCCAATTCGTGAATGGCAAGCCCAAGCGGCTGGACGGATGCTGCTGCCACCATCACATCGGGGCCAAGGACTTCGATCTTTTCCGCGCCGAAGGCTTCGGTCTGTGTGTGCACGATATCGGCGAGCGATACCCTTTTCCAACCATTGTCGGCGAGAAGCATGTGGATGCGCGAAAGCGCTTGTATCCGTCGCTGCACGGCCGTGGAATAGACCTTTACATCGTCGGCCTTCGATAGCCGGACGATGCTGTCGACAATGGCCAGAACGTTTTTCGTGCGGTGATCGATCTCCAGCAGGAGGCGGCGTTCGGCTTCCTCAAAAGCCTGCACGCGCCGATAATTTGTGACGTCAACCTGGGAGGCGAAGACATAGGTCAGTTTCCCTTGCTCGTCGTGAAGCGGGCTCAGGTGGAGCTCATTCCAGAAGGGTGTCCCATCCTTCTTGTAGTTGAGGATTTCGACGACGGCTTCCCTCTCGGTCATGATCGCATCGCGAATTTCGGCAACTGCCGCACGCGCAGTTCCCTCCCCCTGGAGGAACCGACAATTTCGTCCCAGAACCTCCTCCGAACCATAGCCCGTAAGCTCCAGGAATGCATCATTGACGAGAATGAGCGGTAAATCGTCCTGTCTGGCGTCTGCCACCACCATAGGCAAGCGGGTACGCTGGAAGGCGAATGCCGACAGCTCCGACCTATCCGTGAAGCCCTCATGGGATGGGGCGGCGGAATGGTCGCCGCTGATGTGGGACGAATGCGGATCGGACACGCTCACCTCTAGATTTTCTTCAACAGCAAACGTGTCGTCTCGAAAATGGTTTCGGTAGGCGGGGCAGGTTGGCATCGGCATCGGGCGACGCCCTCGAATCCGAGAAGCCGGATTGCCTCTCATCGGGGGCGAGAGTGGAACCGAGGCGGGCCAGCCGAGTTGTTAATTGCAAAGGAGAACTGCGATGTCGAACAACCCCATCCCCGCTTCAGCCAAGTTGCCGCCCAAGTCCCTGAACGAGGACAGTCAAGACGATGAACTGCCCGAAACCAATGTCGATGATCAGCGCGCGCCACCCGTAAACATGGGCAACAGCCGGCAGAGCAATGGGGGCGTCACGCAAGCCGATCCGCAAACGGGCCGCACCAACGCCAAGGGTCGCATGCCTGCGCCGCAGTTCTCGAACCGGAAGTGACGCCATGGACGACAAGGATCGTTTTGCCGAGCCCGCAGAATTGCAAGCGGACGATACTATCTCACCTCGTCCCGCCGACGGCAAGCGCGTTGGCCAAGCCGAAGCTCACCGTTCCAACCGCAGCAGCCCCGGGTTTCGCGCTCCGCCGCGGCCGGCCGTATCGGACTAGGGATCGTGATAGTCGCCTGATTAATCGTCTGTGAAAGCAGATTGCGGACATAAGCCTGCCATGCCTGAAACATTAAGATCAATCAGTATCTTCGCCTTCGTTTTGAATGAGCATGGTCAACCCGTTCAGGCCTGGGAAACAGTCAGCGACGGCTCGGAGATTGATGCCATCAAAGAGGCCAAGTCAATTGCCCGCGCCTATGCCGGGGTCCTTGTCGCGCGCCGCGACGGTATTCCAGCCCTCGGTCAGGAAGGAGATCCTGTCATCATCTACCGCACTGGCAAGACGGACGGTTTCGACTGAGGGATGAAAAGGGGCGCGGCCTTTTGCGCGGGGCCGTAGCTGACAAAACCGGGGAAGATTCTCGCCGCCTTCAACGACATCAGCCTGAGGCAACGCCAAATTGCGCGCCATGCCGATGACCATGGGCCCGCTATGGCAATGTCGACAATCGAATATGCCCTCCCCCAGATCCTATCCCTCCGTACAAGAGAACGTGAAACCCGCCTTCCACTATGTGTAGCCTTCCACTACGTGTAGGTTGATGGGGCGCGAGCCTCGCGTCGCTTGGCACAGGCCGCTTGGCGCAACCACTCCTTCAAGTACTCGTTTCAACTCTTCCCTAAGATCGGCCCCGGCTCGCCACTTTCGTCATTGAGTGAAGGAAGGAACGAGATCACATCTCGTCTGTCACGTTCGGGCAGCGACGCAATACGCTCGCACCAGAAAGTCGCGGCTTGTGAAGGGTCGCCATCCCAGTCTCGTGTCGAGGCGAGATTGTCGTCCATGACCGCGATGCGGCGGCCGCCAAGACGCCGATATTCATCGGCAAGCGCTTTCGATTCACTTTCCATTACATCCTCATGTCGGCATGAGATCGGTGGATTTCCAAAACGATAAACCCGCCGATGACACGGCGGGTTCTTTTGGTCGACGAGCTCGGCCAGATCAGGCCCGGTCAACGACGTTTTTGACAGCGTCCTTGGCTTTGCCCTTGGCCTGCTGGGCATCGCCTTTTGCTTCCTGCGCCAGGCCTTTGGCCTGCATATCCTTGTCGTTTATGGCGTCGCCCACGCCCTGGCGGACCTTGCCGGCCAGTTCGTTTGCCTTGCCGCCTACCTTGTCAGCTGTGCTGCCCATGTCGAAATCTCCATTGATAACCTGCAACACGATCGAAACGGCCAATCCAGCAAATCGTTCCTGAGCGATCGCGCCACGGTAAACCGATGCGCTGGACTGAAGCCCAAGCATGCCAGGAGCAGGTATGGTTGAACCATCGGCCCATTGTTTGCCCTTTTGCCAGACCTCGGTTGCGATCAAGCAAGCGTGATGCGCCTCGACATCCGGCTCGCGCCTTCTATCTCATCGGGTTCACTTGGAGGAGTTGCATGCGGGTTCTGATAGTTGAAGACGAGTCCATCATTGCGCTGGAGCTCGAACGCATCGTGGCCGATGCCGGATACCGTCCGGTCGGCCCGGTCGCCACGGTCGAACAGGCGCTTGCACATGCGCCGAGAGCGGATGTGGCGCTGGTCGATCTTGGACTTGCGGACGGATCGAGCGGCGCCGCGCTTGCTCGCCGTTTGATCGATCGATTTCATATGAAGGTCGTTTTCGTAACCGCAAGTCCAACCGAAGTCGGCAACGGATTGGCCGGATCGGTGGCGGTCATTGCCAAGCCCTTCACGGACGAAAGCATCCTTGCGGGCCTTGCGATGGCTGCGCGTCAAGCCGATCCCGCTCATTGAACCTGCACCGTCCGGAACAATCCTTCCTTCAGCGTGTTTTCTTGCTGGCGCGGCAGCCATGCTCTCCAGCTAGGGTTTGACCGCTCTCCAGCGGTCGCCGCGTCCACTACATATCGGCATCCCCGGGCTGCACCCAAGACCGGGGATGTTCTACTCGTTTGTCTCAATAGCCTGTCATTTCCAGGTACCCTCTGCCCGATCGTGAGCCCTTCACCGTGATCGGACCTTCCCAATAGGGAGTGGACGTCGCCATCCACGCCTGGTCGTTAAGTGGCTCAGTCAGGACATCGAGGCCTTTTTCGGCGACACGAACGCGCCAGGCAACCGGTACCTGCCGCCCTTGGACAAAGGCCTGGCGTATCGGATCCAATCTGATCGCGCTTGGCGGGAGTGGTTCAGGTCGGCCGTCGGGCGAAATCCATGTCGCGGACATGAAGCCTGCTCTCCCGTCGCGCAAACGGAAGGCCATGACCTTCTCGCCGCTGTCGAGATGCAGTGAAAACCAGTCCCAGCCTGTCTGGCTGGCGGAAAGCGGCTGCGATGACCATTCCCTGTCCAGCCAGGCTTTGCCCGTCACGTTGATCTTGGAGCCCGCAATCATAATGGCGCCATCGACATCGAAGAAAGGCTGTGAGTAATAGTAGCTTGCCTGACCTTCGCCAGATTTGACAGAATATCCGTGGTCGCCCTGGAGGATCGGCTCCTTATCCGTCTTAAGGCCTAAGCTGAAGCTGAAGCCGTTTCCGGCCGCGCTCAGCGAAAGTGTGCTCAGCAAATCGGCGTCGAGCGCTGACTTGGTGCCTTTCATCTGCCAATCGTCGATCCATGCTCGAAATGGTGCGAGCGTCACACCCGCCTGTCCGACACCACCACGGGCAATTTTTTCGGCAACGAATTGGCCCGTGTTCGAGGTTACCGCGGCATGGCCAATCCAGACTTGCGGGTCAGCAAAACCTTCCCGCTCGACGGGGGCGAGCGCCGAGCGAAACAGGGTCCATTGCGCGCCGTACTGTTTCCCATCCTCGCCCTGCAGATTGGCTGTCACGTACCACCACTCTATGCGGTAGTCCGGATGCGGGCCATGGTCGGCTGGAAAGCTTAGCTCATGACCACGCTGAGGGACCGAAAAGCCGCGAGCGTCGGATCCAAGACCTGCAAATCCCTGCGGCCACGCAGCCGGCGCCGGCCATCCCGCCCCCAATACGAAAAGAAGGATGGCGTAGCTTCTAGCGCTCATTGGTAAATATCCTCAACAGGTCGGCCGGATCGGTCACGGCCAGCCGACGCACCGGCGCCAGGACTGAGACCAGCGCAGCAAGCAGCGCAGTGGCGCCGAGCCAGGCCCAGTCGAGCGGAAAGACCGACATGGGAAGCCGCCAGCCAAAGGCTTGGACGTTAACGATTGCAAGCAAAACCCACGCCAGCGCGAGACCGACCGGAATGGCAGCGACGAAGGTCGCCAGCCAAAGCGCCAGCGTTCTGAGAATTTCATAGCGGGCGAGATCGCGCCGGCGCAAGCCGAGCGCCCATACCGGCGCAAGCTGTGGCAGCCGGATGGCGGAGAGCGTCAATAGGCTTGAGAACATCGCAAAGCCCGCCACGGCAAGCGTCAGGACGTTCAGCGCGCCGGTCACCTTGAACGTTTGTTCGAAAATTGCTCTCGACTGCTGCTTGAGGCTTGCCTGGTCAACGATCGCGTCTGGTGGCAGGCCGAATTCATCGACGAGCTGGCGCTTCAGATTGACCGCCCCGTCAGGTGGAACGCGGATCCCGTAGCGAAGTTTCGCCACCTGCGGATAATGACCGACCAGAGCATCCAGACCGACGATTACCTGCCCTTTCGGATTGCCGTAGTCGGAATAGATCCCGACGACGGGGACGTGCCATCCGCCGGGCAAGGCAAGGGTCTGTCCGATCGCCGCCATGCCGCGGCGCCACATCTGTTCATTGACGATCGCGCCTTGTCCGCCTGCAACCTTATCCCAAGTGTCACTGGCCGCGGCGATGAGCGGCCAGTGGTCACGGTAAGTTGGATCGTCCGCGACGCCGAAAATCTGCATCTCCTCGCCTGCAACCATTCCGTCGACGTTCCAGATGGGCAACACGGCGGTGGATCGGGAAGCCAGCCACTCCCGCAGCCGCCTGGCTTCATCCTCGTTGCCGGCTGTCACGTAGAGTTCGGCGGCAAGCCTTTGGTCCAGCCAGCCGATGAAGGTGAGCCGGAAGCTAGCGACCATCGTGCCGACGCCGATATTGGCGGAGAGAGCCAGAAGCAGCGCCATCAAGGCAAGCGACAATCCGGGTAGTTGCTGGCGCGTATCTGCCCAAAACCACTCACTGAGCGCACCGCGCGCTTGTGCCTGCGCGAAAGCTAGCGCAAGGGCCAGAAGCGGGGGAAAGATGAGGGCCGCAGCGAGTAGCAGGCAGCCGAGAACGGCAAATCCGCTTAGCAATCCCGAGCCCGTCCATGCAAGAACGAACGCCGAGGTCAGAAGAATAGCCGCGGCCCCAGCCTGGTACATCTGTCCGGTGGAGGAAGCGCGCGCCCAGGCTCGCGGCCGGGCGGCAGCCAGGACGGGAAGTCTCCAGACACGCCACAGGCTCTGGGCCGACGAGATGGCGGTGCCTCCCAGCGCGATCGCCATGCCGGCAAGCCACCATTCCGGGCGCAGCGAAAGCGAGCCAGGGACCGAGGCGCCGTAAAGACCTCGCAGTGTCGCGGCCACGCCCGGCATCAAGGCAGAGGCGATGAAGTAGCCGAAGACGACACCGATCAGGCCAGACACCAACGCGAAAGCTGCAAGCTCGAGCACGAGCATGACGGTCAGCGCGCGGAGCGAAATGCCGAGCGAGCGCAGCGTGCGAAATGTTCCCCGCCGCTGTTCGAAAGCCAGGCCCGTTGCCGAATAGACGATAAATAGCCCGACGGTGAAGGACAGGAAACCGAAGGCCGTCAGGTTCAGATGAAAGCTGTCGGTCAGCCGCGCCACATCTGTCTGTTCGCTCTGGCGAATGCTGAGATCGGGAGCGAGTGCGCCAAGCGGCGCCAGATCGGGTTTTTGATCGGGCGCGATCACCAGGCGGCTGATGGCGCCTCGCGCACCAAGCAATGTGTCGGCCGCCGAGATATCCAGAAAAGCCGCTCCCTCCGGAACCTGATCTGCGATCTTGACCATCATTTCGGTCTCGCCCCGCAGCTTCTCGGCGGTGGCTGGCGAGACGACCAGCCGCTCGCCTGACAAAAATGCGGACAGATCGGGTTTGCCGACGATCGAGGACGCCAGGCCGGTCTGCGGCATCGTCAGGGGATCGATGCCGATAAGCCGCAGGCGCACCTTGCCGAGCGTCGCCATTCCTTCGATGACCGGCGAGACGTTCCACCCTGCCTGTCGCAGTCGGCCATATGTGGCAATGGAAATCCCCTCGCCTCTCGTCGAAACGAGCTGCGACAGCCCATCCTGCTCCAGCATCGCGGCAGCGTGGGCATAGCTTGCGCGGGCTTCGGCGTTGATTGCCTGAACGCCCGACCAGAGCGCGGTCGCCAGTGCGATTCCCAAGACGAGGGTTAGAAACTGGATCGGTCTGCGTCGCCAATGCGACAGAAGCGCCAGGATACCCCAGAGCATCATGATACGATCCTTCCGCCGCGCAGAACGACCTTTCGGTCAAGGCGATCGGCCAGCCTCGTCGAGTGCGTGACGAAGAGCAGCGCCGAGCCGGCGGATCGAGCCAGCGCCAGCATCAGCTCGAGAACACGATCGCCGGTTTCTTCATCGAGATTGCCGGTCGGTTCGTCGGCCAGGATCAGCGGCGGCCTAGCGGCAAGCGTCCGGCCGATGGCGACGCGCTGCTGCTGGCCTCCAGACAGTTGCTCGGGGTAACGCCCCAGGAAGTCTTGGAGCCCAAGTGCGGAAATGAGTTGCTCCTCCCAGGCACGATCATGTCGGCCGGCAAGTCTGGCGTGAAAGGAGATATTGGCCGATACGCTGAGCGACGGAATGAGGTTGAACTGCTGAAACACGAGGCCGACCCCGGTTCGACGGTAGTTCGCCCTATCAGCATCGCCGAAGACGCCGATATCTTCGCCGTTCATGGTGATAAGACCGGCATCGGGCCGGTCGAGTCCGCCGGCAAGGTGCAGAAGCGTGCTCTTGCCGCTGCCAGACTCGCCGGTCAGCGCGACCGCCTCTCCGGCTGCAACGTCAAGGTCGACCCCCTTGAGGATATCGACCCGCCCCTCGGCGGTCGGGTAGGACTTTGTGACGCCCTTCAGCGTTAGGATCATTCTGGTCTCTGCATTGGAGGACAGACAGCAAGCGTCCTACCGCCTCTGAGTGCAAACGCAAGCACCTACGGTTCGGGGAGTGCTTGCGCATTTGTCATTTCGGCAGCCCGGTGGAGGTCGGGCCGTTCGCATATCGGCGAGGCGAGCCAGTTCAGCTGATCGGCGCCATAGCCTGCTGTCGCTCGCCATGCGACCGCCAGTTGGCCCGTTGTCCGCTTCGGGACATTGTTGCCCTCGTCTGTCCGCTCGAACCGCGCGAAGGCCTCTTTGTTCCACTGCGCATCTTTCGCCTCTGCCAAGTCCGCATGGCTGGATCCCATCCGCCTCATCGACATCACCCAGTGAGGTGACCGCCTCCTCGTCGCTGCAAGCACGAAAACAGCAATGCCATATCGCCGTTACCGTGCTCGTACGACAAGGAGAGGGAGCGGGCGGGTATCGTGTTTTGGCGAATGCCTCAACGTTCACAGTGACGCTCAAAGCCGTCAACCCTCACCGGCACACGTCAATTTCATTCCGATCAACCCCAGCCCGCCAGTGTTGCCTGGTTGGAAGTCGCCTCCGCCTCATCGGCGTGGTTCGCATCGCCACATCGAAATCGTGATCCGCCGGGAACATGTGCTGCCATCGCTTGTTGGACGGCAACCGGAGGCTCCAATGCAAGAAACAATGCAAGTGCAGTTTACATCCCTGCTTGATCACCTTTCTGCCAATCGGGCTGAAGCGGTCCTCGCAACACAGTTTCGGTTGAACGAGTTGACCCTGATCACAGATGCCGATCATGTCGTCGAGTTGCTTGGATCCTTGCGGGACGATCCGCAGTGCCGCTTCATCTGCCTCCTCGACATTTGCGGCGTCGACTGGCCGGCCAGGGCCGCCCGCTTCGACGTCGTCTACCATCTCCTATCACCCAGTCTCAATCTCAGGCTTCGCGTCAAGCTTGCAACCGACGAGGACACGCCGGTCCCATCGGCTTGCGCGGTCTTTGCGTGCGCGGACTGGTACGAACGCGAGGCCTGGGACCTGTACGGCATCATGTTTAAAGATCATCCCGACCTGCGCCGGATCCTTACCGACTACGGTTTCGAAGGCCACCCGCTTCGCAAGGATTTCCCGCTTACCGGTTTCGTCGAGGTCCGTTACGACGACGCAGCGAAACGCGTGATCTATGAACCGGTCGAGCTGAAGCAGGAATACCGGGATTTCGACTTCCTCTCGCCCTGGGAGGGAACAGATTACGTGTTGCCGGGCGACGAAAAGACCAGCGCATGAAGGCGAACAGACGGAGATCGTGGTGAGGGAACACAGCATTCGCAACTTCAACATCAACTTCGGGCCGCAACATCCTGCTGCCCATGGTGTGCTGCGGCTCGTGCTCGAGCTTGACGGCGAAATCGTCGAGCGGGTCGATCCGCATATCGGCCTGCTGCATCGCGGCACGGAAAAATTGATCGAGAAGAAGACATATCTTCAGGCCCTGCCCTATTTCGATCGGCTCGATTATGTCGCGCCCATGATCCAGGAACATGCCTATTGCCTGGCGGTCGAGAGGCTCCTCGAACTGGATGTGCCGATCAGAGGGCAGCTGATCCGGGTACTTTATGCCGAGATCAGCCGAATTCTGTCTCATCTCTTGAATGTTACCACTCAGGCGATGGATGTCGGAGCGCTCACGCCGCCGCTCTGGGGATTTGAAGAACGTGAAAAGCTGATGGTCTTTTACGAGCGCGCCTCGGGCTCACGCATGCACGCGGCCTATTTCAGGCCAGGGGGCGTTCATCAGGATCTGCCAGTCGACCTTATTGAAGATATCGGCCGCTGGTGCGAGACCTTTCCGGCTACGCTTGACGATATTGACGATTTGCTGACCGGCAACCGCATCTTCAAGCAGCGCAACGTCGATATCGGCGTCATCAGTCTCCAGGACGCTTGGGCCTGGGGCTTCACGGGCGTCCTGATAAGAGGCTCGGGCGCGGCCTGGGACCTACGTCGCGCTCAGCCCTACGAATGTTATTCGGACCTCGAGTTCGATATTCCGATCGGCAAGAATGGTGACTGTTACGACCGGTACCTGATCCGCATGCAGGAGATGCGGGAATCTGTGCGCATCATGGCGCAATGCGTGGAGCGATTGTTGTCGCAACAGGCGACCGGTCCCGTCTCATCAAGGGACGGAAAGATCGTGCCGCCAAAGCGCGGGGAAATGAAGCGCTCGATGGAGGCGCTCATTCATCATTTCAAGCTCTATACAGAGGGTTTCAGGGTGCCTGCCGGCGAGGTGTACGCGGCCGTCGAGGCGCCGAAGGGGGAGTTCGGCGTCTACCTGATCGCCGATGGAACCAACGCGCCCTATCGATGCAAGATCCGCGCGCCCGGTTTCACCCATCTCCAGGCGATGGACTTCCTGTGCAGAGGCCATCAGCTCGCAGACATATCGGCGGTTTTAGGTTCGCTCGACATCGTATTCGGGGAAGTCGACCGCTAGCAACACGCGCTTGAACCGACAAGGGACACGGGCGCCACAGCAACGAGGAATTGATCTTGACCGTCCAGCTTCCGCTCGAAGACAGCGATCTTGCCCCGACCACTGAGACCGGATCGGGCATATCCGCAATCCTGCCAGACCTTGCCTTTCGTCGCATGTCGATCGTCAACGTCATATTTTATGGGGACCCCGCAACCGACGCGGACTGGGTGTTGATCGATACCGGGCTTCCGACCTCCCGACAGGCTATCATCGAGGCCGCCGAACACAGGTTCGGAGTCATGAGGCCACCATCGGCGATCCTCCTGACCCACGGCCATTTCGATCACGTCGGCTCGCTGGAAACGCTTGCGCAACACTGGAATGTGCCGGTCTACGCTCATTGGCTGGAATTCCCATACCTGAACGGCCAGGCATCCTATCCACCCGCCGATCCCTTGGTGGGAGGCGGCGCAATGGCGCTATTGTCACCGCTCTATCCGCGCTCGCCGGTCAATGTCGAGCAACGGCTGCAGCCCCTGCCCCAGGACCGGAGCGTCCCTTTCATGCCGGGTTGGACCTGGCTGCATACACCCGGTCACGCGCCGGGTCATGTATCCTTATGGCGCGCGGCGGATAGGTGCTTGATCGCCGGCGATGCAATCGTCACCACCGGGCAGGAATCTGTCTATGAGGTGATGACGCAGCGCCCCGAAATGCACGGGCCACCGCGCTACCTGACGCCCGACTGGGACGAGGCGCAGCGCTCCGTCGTCCAACTCGCCGAGCTCAAACCAGAGCTCATCATAACGGGCCACGGCCAGCCCGTGCGCGGTGCCAACATGCGCGCGCGCCTGCAGCAGCTGGCGGATAATTTTAAAGAGATCGCAGTCCCCGAGGGCCGACCCTATGCACTAGATCCGGCGAAACCGGGCAAGCGCGGCAATGACACCTATCGCTGATGCTGAGGGCCCTCAAGGCTGCGTCGGGCAACGATGCTGAACGGCGATCTGCCATGGCTCGGAACGTCGACCAGGTCAGGCGTCAAAGTGGACATAGAAACAGCACTGCGTGGTCTCAAGATCGCATGCTGCCCGAGCCCGGGAACGAGCGCGAAGGTTTACGTGCCTCGTTGTTTCGAACAACTCGTGAAAACTCGATCGTGCGGGTGCAGTCGGGCGCGCGGCGTGACGGCAAAGTCGCCGGCGCGCGAGACAACACTATCCTGCCTTGGTCAGTCCATAGATTGCAATGAAGGCATAAACGCAAAAGGCAATCACGGCGACGGTGATGATAATCGTCAGCCCGACACGCCCGGCATTGAGACGACGGCGCTTGCCCGACGCGGAGGTCGCCGGTGCCTGCACAGGATCCTTGTCTGAGGGGTCGGGCATGGTTAAGCCTCCTTAGAGGGTGTAACCGCGGATTGGCGGATGTCATCCGCGCGCCAGGCACCGGCTTCGCTTTCGTTGCTTTTCATTGCCTCGTCGCTGCCTCTGCTGGCCGCGACGCTGGATGTCGCTTCAGCCCATATGGGAGGCTCGACTGCGTAATGACGTTCGCCTCGGCGGCAGAGGTAGACCTCTCGTTCGGGGTTTTCTTCGATGACGAAACCGGCGCTGCGCAACATCGCCTCGACCGCCGCCTTGTTAGGAATGAACCAGTTGGTCGGATCCGATGCATAGCGCTCCTCCACGAAGAAGAGCTTGGGATAGTCGGGACGGTCGAAGATTGCCCATTCCTCAAACGGATAGTCCTCCTGTAGCATCGGCAGGCGTTCATCGCCGCGCTGCAGGCATTGAAAGAGCAAGCTGTCCCCGACTGCGTGTTCGTAGAGCAGGTCAAGGGCCAGGAGCGGATGGCGCAGGTGGTAGAGCACGCCCATGAAGATGACGAGGTCGAAGCGCTCGGCGAGCTTGCCGACCTCATAGACCGACATCTGCCGGAAGTCGACGTCCAGGCATGCCTGCTCTGCGGCGAAGCGCGCCTGTCTCAGATAGCGCGCATCCGCATCAATGCCGAGCACCCGGCCGGCATTTCGCCGTTTCATTTCGAGACTGTAAAAGCCGGCATTGCAGCCAACATCGAGGACGCTTCGACCCTGAAGATCCTCAGGAATGACATCGCAAAATCGCCGCCACTTGAAGGTCGGGTAATCGCCGAGGAAATGCTCGGGCGCGGTCCTGACGCCGTTGATGTCAAGATTGTGGAACCAAGGACCCAACTCGGCGATCTTCGCCTTCAAGTCCGTCTGATCAGTCAGCCGGCGATCATCCATGTCCTAGACCCCGATCGAGACGTTCGAGCGCCGTGCTCGTGCCGACGGCGGCGCTCGCCTCTTGCCGGAGACGGGTTGCGTGCCAAGCGTTGCGATGAACCAGGCGGCGGTCTGGCGCAGGCCCTCGGCAAGAGGGACCCGCGGCTCCCAGCCAAGGAGATCCTTCGCCTTGGAGATGTCCGGCCGACGGCGCTGCGGATCGTCCTGCGGCAAGGGGTGATAGGCGATCCTGGCCGCGGTGGGGACCATTGCGTGAACCATTTCGGCGAGCTGGTTGATGGTGAATTCTCCCGGATTGCCGAGATTGACGGGCCCTTGCGGGTTGGGAGTGACATTCATCAAGGCCATGAGACCTGCCACGAGATCGCTGACGAAGCAAAAGGAGCGGGTTTGCTGACCACTGCCGTAGATCGTCAGAGGTTTGCCGGTGATCGCCTGCACCAGCAGATTGGAGATGATGCGGCCGTCATGAGGCTGCATGCGCGGTCCATAGGTATTGAAGATGCGGGCGACGCGTGCATCGACGCGTCCGGCGCGGACAAGATCGAAGCATAGTGCCTCGGCGGCGCGCTTTCCTTCGTCGTAGCATGCGCGTGGCCCGGTGCAGCTGACATTGCCACGGTAATCCTCGCGCTGCGGATGTTCGGCGGGATCACCATAGACCTCGCTCGTGGATGCCTGAAGAAACGATGCGTTATGATATTCGGCAAGTGCCAGAAGGTTTCCCGTTCCGGCCACGCAGGTCATCATGGTGTGGACCGGGTCGGCTTGATATTGCGGAGGCGAGGCCGCGCAAGCCAGGTTGTAGATCTGGTCGAGCGGCTCGTCGATGCTGCGTAGATCGCAGATATCCGCCTCGATGAGACGGAACTGGGGGTGATTGGCGAGCGGTTGAACGTTGGTGACGGATCCGGTGATGAAACTGTCGACGCAGAGCACACGGTCCCCACGCGAAAGCAAGGCATCGCAAAGATGCGAGCCGACAAAGCCGGCACCGCCGGCAACAAGAACGCTTCTTCCTTTGCCGTTTCGGCTCTTCTGCAGCATTACGATCTCCTTACGCTGTCAATCTGCGGATCAAGGGTCATTGTTGCGGATGGCGTCTGCTCGAGTGCGGCAAGTGCCTCTGCCATTTGTCGGGCGCGCGCGAGGCCGGTGTGGCTGGCGAGCACTTCGCTTCGCGCCGCCTCTGCGATCATCCGGCGCGTCGCGTCGTCCATGCGGGTCAGCACGGCAACGACATCCTCGCTCGTGCGGGCAATGACCAGCGCCTGCCCGTCCGGCAGGAGTTCGTCAAGACCGCGCCACTCGTCGCTGATGATCGGCGCCGAGCAGGCGGCTGCCTCGAAGAGACGCACGCTTGGCGACCAGCCTGCCGCGATCATGTCGGCACGCGTCACATTCAGCGTGAAACGCTGCCGGCTATAGAAGCTGGCGTGTTCGCGCGGCGGCAAATGGTCGATCCGCTCGACGTTTTCGGGCCATTCGATTTCGCCGGGATATTGGGGCCCGGCGACGACGAAGCGCAGGTCGGGCAGGCGTCGTGCCGGTTCGAGCAACAGTCTTTCAAGCGTCGGCTGGCGGTCGGCACTATAGGTTCCAAGATAGCCAAGATCCCACCGCAAGGGCTCGCGCGTATTGACGTATCGCTCGGCATCGACGGAGCAGTAGAGCGCCGCCGCCTTCCTGGCCTGGAAGCGATGCTCCAAGATGTCGAGAACCGCACCGCCCGAAAACGAGAAATAAATGTCGAAGAGCGGGATCTGCCGCCTGGCGAGATAGGGTTCCTCGCCGCGTTCGAGAGCGGCAAGCGTCACCGGCGTGTCGATGTCGTAGAAACACAGATGCCTGGGTGCAAGATGCGCCAGCCGATCGATCAGCTCGCACCCATCCGGGACGTAGGAACCGACGATTACCGCATCGGCCTCCTTCAAGCGGGCGCCGTGGGTCGCAAGGACGGCATCGATCGTGTCATAGTAGGCAAGCGTGCAGAAGTCCGGTGAGGGCAGATCGCGATGGCCCGCGTACCATGGCACGTCTCTTTCCAGAAAAAGGACATTATGGCCCGATGCGGCCAGCCCCCGCACAAGTGCCCGGAAGGTCGTGGCGTGGCCATTGCCCCAGGACGAGGACAGTGACAGGCCGAAGACCACGAGATTGAGAGGGTCCCTCATGCTGCTGCCTCCCCGTGGCGCCGCAGCTTTTGACGGAAGAGCGCATCGACGATTTCGGCGCGCTGCGCGTAGGTGTGGTCGGCAAGGACGCGCGCCATGGCTCTTTTACCGATCGCCGCCGCCCGTTGCGGCGTCAGATCCGCCATGAGATCGATGACGTCCTGTGCATCACGCGCGACAAGAACCTCCTCGTTCGGCTTGAGAAAGAGTTCGATACCTTCCCAGTGGTCGGTGACGAGACAGGCCCCCGCGCCGGCCGCCTCAAAGACGCGGGTGGCCGGTGAAAAGCCGTTCCGGGCCATGCTTTCCCGAGAGATATTAAGAACGGCCTTGGGCGTGACGTTGAAGGCGTTGTGGTCGCGGGTGGCAACGTGTCCCACCCGCCTGACATTGCCGGTCATGGGCTTGTCCTGCCATCCGGAGCCACCAAGGAGGAAGCGGGCCTGCGGAAGGCGTGCGGCGGGCTCGAGGAAAAAATGCTCGACGCGCGCCTCACGGTCGGGAAGCCGGTTGCCGAGGAAGCCGAGATCGGCGCTGAAATGCTCATCCGGTGCCACCGGATGATGGGTGTCGGGATCGAGAGCGTTATAGATCGGGATGCACGCGCGTGCGCCGAACTCACGATAGGCCTGAACCACAGGGTCGCCACCACCATAGGTCAGGACAAGGTCGAGCTTCTGGAGCGCAAGGCGCACGGCATGGCCGGGGATGTTGCGCAACTCCGACAGCGTTGCCGGTGCATCGACATCCCAGAAGATTTTCAGGGCCTCGGGCCGCGCATGACGAAGCACCTCCTCCATCAGGCGATCGTCCTCGAAACCGACGCCGCTTGCCTTGACAACGATCTCGGCTTCGCCCGCCTTGACCGCGACCGCCCGCAGGTCATCGGCCGTTGCCTCGTAGACGACCACCTTGCACCAGCGTGGGGGATCGATATCCCTGTTCTTCTGGCGCTCGTAGACGTCGGGCTCATAGAAGGTGATATCGTAGCCGCGCTCGGCAAGCGCCCGCAGCAGACCGCGGTAATAGGTAGCCGCGCCATTCCAATAGGCCGATAGGAGGCTTGACCCGTAAAAAGCGATCTTCATTGTGCGGCCTCCTTCGATGCGAGCTGGTCGAGGACGGAGCGGCTGCCGACGGTGGCCAGGATGGCCAAGAGTTCATCGATGCGGTGACGGCATGTGTGACGCGCCTGGATCGTCTGAAGCCCGCTCTCGGCGAGCTCGGCCGAAAGCTCAGGATTTGAAAGCACCTCCCCAAGATGACGGCGCATGGCCGATCCATCCTCGGCCAGGAGGTAGTCCCTGCCGGGCCTGAACAAGCCTTCGGCATCATCCCACGGTGCCGAGATCAAGGGGATGCCGCAGGCAAGCGCCTCGAAGACGCGGATGGTCGGGATGCCCGGCAGGTGGCTGACATAGGGCCTGCGCGGAATATGAACGGTGACCCGGTTGCGGGCGAAAGCAAGCGGCGCGTCAGCATTGGCGATCCAGCCGCCATAGGCAATGCCCGCATCTTTGAGCGCAGACAGCGCCTCGGCAGGATAGCGAACTCCACGCACGCTTGTGCGAAGGCCAAGGCTTTTGGCAGGGCGCACGAGATACTCGAGGATTTCCTCGGAGCGCTCATCGTCGCCCCAATTGCCGATCCAGATGAGATCGCCGGTTTTTTCGACCTTCGGCATCGGCCGGAACAAGGCGTCGTCAGCCGCCTCGTGGAAAGTGAACACTGACTTGGCCCAGCCGGCTTTGAGGTAACGCTGCCGCAGCGTCTCGCCGAAGGCGAGAACGCCGTCATAGCCATCGAGCGAGAGGCCGGAAATATCGGTTTGCGCCGATACGGCGCGATGATGGGTGTCGTGAAAGAGCAGCGTGAAACGGGCACCATTGGCGCGTGCCCTGCCGAGCCATGCTACGAGCGCGGGATCCGTCCACTCGTGGACGATAACCACATCGGCATCTCCGAGTGCTGCCTCATGGTCGAAACTATCCATGTAGATCTGCGCGCGCAGGCCCGGAAAGGCTTCGGCAAAACCCGCGATCGCAGCTTTGCCCTGGTCGGCGACGAGATTTCGCCGGCTCCATGAGTCTTCCGGCTCGAGCGCCAGCGCGTCGTGGCCGCGGCGAACGAGGTCGCGCATGAGGCCACGCAGGAAATGCGCGTTGCCGTGGTTCCAATCGGACAGGAGCGACTGCGTATAAAAGACGAATTTCATGATCTACTCCGCTAACTTGATCTTGCGCCCATGTTCGAGAAGGCTGGCATAGACGCGTGCCATGGAGGCTGCCTGCGCCTGTAGCGAAAAGCGTTTGGAGCGAAGCCGCGCCTTGTCCGCAAGCGCCTGGCGCGAGACGACATCGCTTGCCAGATGATTGACCGCGTCGGCGAAGGCCACTGGACGATGCGGATTGGCAAAAACCGCCGCGCCGTCCCAGAGTTCCCGATAGGTCGCGATGTCGGCGAGGACGAGGCCAGCGCCGGAGCGCGCCGCCTCCAGGGCGGCAAGCCCGAAAGGCTCGTAGAGCGACGGCGAGACGAAGATGGCCGCGCGACGCATCAGCGTCATCGCTTCGGCGTGCGGAAGGATGCCGAGGTGGCGTGTCTTGGACATCGTCATGCCCTGCCCGTCCGGTCCATGATCGGCTCCGACGGTCAGGAGCGGCCAGGTCATCTGCGCGGCGGCGGCGTCAAGGACGGCAGCATTCTTGCCCTCGTCCCACCAGCGTCCGGCCGCAAAAGCAAAGTCTTCCTTGGGTTCGGCGGCGGCTCTGACACCACTTGCATTGTAGGTCACCGTCAGATGCGGGATCGGGCCATAGGCCGCGCGCAGCATCGCGGCATGGCTATGGCTTGGCGCCACCACGGCCGCGGCCCGTTCGAATCCGCGGGCGTTCAGCGACTGCTGCCAGCGCCAGCCGTCGGGGACCGCAGCTTGGCGCACAGCCGCAAACCAGGTAACGACACAGGAATGGGAGACGGCGACAACCGGCATGTCGATGTCAAGCTCTGCCGCCTGCGAGGGCAGGTTAAGATGCAGGAGGTCAACCTGCCTTCGTTTGGCGAGCGCTGCGATCGCATGTGGTACCTTCCTAAGGGCGCCCTCGTCCTGAACCATCCAGTCGAGCGGTTCGTCGAGCCAGTCTATTTCGCCGATTGCCATTGCCTCGGCTTTCTCCTGTCGGGAGGGAGGCGGGCCAAGTCCAACGAAACAGGTGGCGATTCCTTCGCTGCGCAATCCCGCGGCGAGATCCATGGCGTAGCGCCAGACGCCTCCGACCGCGTCGACGGTCATCATGATGCGAGGCGGGGCAGCCATGTCTAGGGCCTGCCTCATGCCGACACCTTGCGCCGTTCACCCATCAGAGCCTGACCTTCGAAACGGTTGTCGACAAGCCAATTGCCGAGGGCTCGCAATCCGTCTTTCCAGCCCATGCGGGCTCGCCAGCCGACATTGGTTTCGAGCTTCCTGGTGTCGGCAACGAAATAAAGCTGGTCACCGGCACGCCAATCGCCGAAGGAGGTTTCGAGCCGCTGCCCGGTCAGCGTTTCAATTGCCTGCAGCACGTCCAGGAGACTGACGGCATTGCCGGGGCCGCCTCCCAGGTTGAAGGCCTGCCCGCTGACGCGGTCGATATTGTCGAGAACGGCGCGATAGGCCGCGACGGCGTCGTCGACGAAGAGGATGTCACGGACCTGTCTGCCGTCCCCATAGATCGAGATTGGCGCGCCGCTGAGCGCGCGGATGAGGAAATGGGCGACCCAGCCCTGGTCTTCCGTGCCGAACTGGCGCGGTCCATAGATGCAGCTCATCCGCAGCACGGCCGTCGGGATGGTGAAGGATTTGAGATAATCGAGCATATATTGATCGGCGACGCCTTTGGAGCAGCCGTACGGGGTGCAGAAGTCGAGAGGCCGATCCTCGCCAATGCCGCGCAGCCTTATCGCGTCGACGGCGGGGGCGTAGCAACGGTCTCGCTCCAGCATTTTCAGATCATCGAGCGCTCCATAGACCTTGTTGGTGCTGGCGAAGATGACGGGCGCTTGGCGGCCGGCCTTGCGGACCGCCTCCAGCACGTTGATCGTGCCACGCGCATTGGTTTCGAAATCGTCGAGCGGTCGCTCGATGCTGGTGGTGACGGCGGTCTGGGCGGCGAAGTGGAAGACCGCTTCGGCATCGGTGAAACCCGCCTCGATGCTGCGCAGATCGCGGATGTCGGCGAGCAGCGGATGGACACGCCGCCCATGCCGCGCCGTCAGCCAGGCAAGGTTCTGGTCGACGCCCGGCCTCGAAAGATTATCGAGGATGACGACGTCCTTGCCGTCCTTGAGGAAACTATCGGCGAGGTTCGATCCGATGAAGCCGCTGCCTCCAGTAATGACGATCGGCGCCGCGCCCGTTGCAAGGTTCGGGCTGGCAAGGCGGCTAACTTCGTCGAGGCGCGCCACGCCCCCTTCCATCAGAAGGCGGGCCAGGAGCTTTGGCTGGTTGTCGTCGGTCACGGCGCCGAGGTGGTAGTGACGAGGATCGAACCATAACCCTTCCTGAACCGGCACGTCCGCCGGCACGTCACGCCAGGAATACCAGTACATCCGGTCGGCGGGTACGCTCAACGCCTTGATGAATCGGCGCGCCTGTTCCATCTCGTCGTTGCGCCAGGTCGAATAGCCGGTTTCGGTAATCCAGATCTCGGCGGCCGGATTGAAGCGGCCGACGATCTTTCGCATCTCGCCGAGATGCATGTCCCAGCCGCCCCAGGCGCCCTCCTCGCTGTCCCATGTGCCAGGGAAGCCGTGGAAGCCCACCGCGTCGACGACGTTGAGCACGCCTCGCTCGCCCATCAGGTTCAGCCAGTAGGGATCAAAGGGACAGGGGCCGCCCAACACCGGCTTGAAGCCACGTTTCCTGGCCCAGTAGGCTGCCCCACCGACCATCTGGCAAAACAGCATGAAATCGCCGTCTTCGCGCCAGTCCCAGTCGAGGAGGTTGTTGGGCTCGTTCCACAATTCCACATGGGTGAAGTGCTGCCCATACCGATCGAGAACATGATCGACGAAGTCAGCGTATGACTTCAGGTCGATCGGTGCGCCGGAGGATCGTCCGGTGCGCGACAGGGATGGCGGCGTGTAATGGAGGCAAGGCAGCAGATCGATGCACCTGCCAAGCTTCGGGATCAGCCAGTCAAACCAGTCCTGGCCCCCGGGCGCCAGGTATTCGGCCCAGGACAGATGCGTGCGCAGAAAGCTTGCGCCACTCGACAGGATGTCGGGCAGGATTTCCTCCGTGCGTGCAAATTCGCCGGGCCGGAACCATTCTACGAAGCCGAAGCGCCTCGGCTGGATCCCCGCAAGGGTTGATTGCGCGGTCATGACACGAGCCCCCTTGCTTCCAGCTGCCGCTTCATCTCCGCGCCACGGTCGATGGCGCCGGTGAGCTTGACCCATTCGACGAATGGGCCGAGCGCCTGTTCAAGGCGAAATTCCGGCTCGAATCCGAGGAGATCGCGCGCCTTGGAGATGTCGGCAAAACAGTTGCGGATGTCCCCCGAGCGCGCCTTGTTCATGATATCGGGGGCAATTTCCGGCACACCCATGGCCTCCGCGAGAAGCGTCGCCACCTCGGTGATCGTATAGGCGTTGCCACTGCCGATATTGATGACATGGCCGGCAGCGGCCTTCTGCTCGAAGGCGAGCCGAAAAGCACGAGCCACGTCACGGACATGGACGAAATCGCGTCGCTGCTCGCCATCTTCGAAAATCATCGGCGACTGGTGATTGGCGAGCCTGGAGGCAAAGTTGGCCAGCACCCCCGTATAGGGATTGGACAGCGCTTGGCCAGCTCCGAAAACGTTGAAGAGGCGCAGCGCCACGGCGTCGACGCCATAGGCTTCCCCGAAAATCAGGACCTGCCGCTCCTGGCCATATTTCGTCAATGCATAGATCGAGGCAAGATCGACGGGCTTTTCCTCGTCGGTCGCCACGGGGACGAGATCCTCGCCGTCTGGACCGCGCAGGTTCCACGAGCCGGCCTTGATACGCTCGCTCCTGCGACGGGCCAGGCCGACCTGCTCGCCCGTCGACGTCAGGTACCGGCCTTCGCCATAGACGCTCATGGAGGAGGCGACAACGATCCGTCTGATCGGCTTGCCGATCATGGCCTCAAGAAGAACTGCCGTGCCAAGGTCGTTTCCGCCCACATATCGGGCGATCTCGTACATGGACTGACCAACGCCGACTTCCGCGGCCAGGTGGATGACGCCGTCGACATCGTCAAGAGCTTCGACGACCGCGACGCGGTCGCAGACATTGCCGCGCAGGATTTCGGCGGCCTGCGGCATGTCAGTTTCAACATCCCCATGCACCTGATCGATCAGGGCATCCAGGATACGAACCTCGTAGTTTGCCTTCAAAAGCTCTTCGGTGACATGCCGGCCGATAAAGCCGCAGCCGCCGGTAACGAGTATTCTTGTCATGGCTTCCTCTGCACATTTCTCATCTGTGACAGGGCGCCCAACAACGCTTGGCTGCGAATGTTCCTCATCAATGACATCTTTGTCATCTATAACTTCATCAATCCTTCCTGCGTGCCGGAAACGCTCCGCGAACCACCGGCGGCACCGGCCCGGCTGAGCAAAATCGACGATTTTTTGCCTCCGCACAGTTCGTCCGCCCATGAGGCGTGGCGGCAATAAGAAACTCGTGCGCGGACCGCCCCTTGGGCTCGAGCATCTTCTATTTCATGAACTTCAACTTCTTCCGGAACAGTTTGACCACTTCTCGGTTCGGGGCGTGAGCATCGGGGACGAGCACGCCGCAGCCCTTCAAAGGTCTACGCCAGTGCGAGCTGCCTCGGCATGACGATGACCTCGGCTCGTGCGGCCGGCTCGTGCGGCCGGCACGGCCGGACTGAAACCAGGAGAGACGAATGGACGTGAGCGCAGCAAAACCATCCGTACTAACGGCAGCGATCGTGACGGCCCCCGGCCGCATCGAGCTGGTCGAAGGCGACTTGCCCCGGCCGACGGCGCGCCAGGTCCGCATTCGGCTGGAGGGCTGTGGCGTGTGCGCTTCCAACTTGACGCCCTGGTCTGGACCCGACTGGATGCAGTTTCCGACGGAGCCAGGCGGGCTCGGACACGAGGGCTGGGGCCTTGTCGACGCGATCGGGCCGGAGGTCTGCGACATCCGTGTCGGAGACCGGGTAGCTGCGCTCAGCTACCACGCCTATGCCAGCCACGACCTTGCCGACGAAGACATGGTCGTCCGGCTCCCTGCCTCGCTTGATGGCCAACCGTTTCCCGGAGAACCGCTTGGCTGCGCGATGAATATTTTCAATCGCGCCGACATCAGAGCCGGCCAGACAGTTGCCATCGTCGGCATCGGCTTCCTGGGTGCGCTCTTGACCCAGCTTGCAGTCAATGCCGGAGCGCGGGTGATTGCCATTTCGCGACGTCAGGCATCGCTCGACGTCGCCGAGCGCATGGGGGCGACCCACGGGATTGTCATGGACGATCATTGGCGCATCATCGAGGAGGTTCGTTCGCTGACAAGCGGGCGCTTCTGCGACCGGGTCATCGAAGCGGTCGGCAAGCAATGGCCTCTCGACCTTGCGGGGGAACTGACAATGGAGCGCGGGCGCCTCGTCGTTGCCGGCTATCACCAGGACGGCCCGCGCCAAGTCAACATGCAGATGTGGAACTGGCGCGGCCTCGACGTCATCAATGCTCATGAGCGCGATCCCCAAATCTATGTGGAGGGCATGCGCCGAGCCATCGAGGCGATTGCGGCAGGCCAGCTCGATCCGCGCCCGCTCTATACCCATTCTTATCAGCTCGCAAATCTCGACAAGGCGCTCGACGATACGAGAGACCGGCCAGGTGAATTCCTCAAAGCGCTGGTGATCTACCGATGAACAGGATGCTCTCGCACCAAGCTGACACGCGTGTCAGGCCGCTGCGGCTCGGTTTTGTCGGAGTGGGCTGGATCGGCCGCAATCGCATGCAGGCTCTGATCCAGAGCGGACTTGCCGAGGCCACCACGATTGTCGATCCATCGCCGCGCATGATCGAGGAGGCGATGGCGCTCAGTCCCAAGGCACGCCATGCCGAAGGGCTCGACGATCTTCTTGCCGACGAACTGGACGGCGTTGTCATCGCCACGCCAAGTGCCGACCACGCCGGCCAATCCATCCGTGCCCTTAAAGCCGGGAAGGCGGTCTTCTGCCAGAAACCGCTTGGCCGCACCGCCGGCGAGGCGCAAGCTGTCGTGACGGCCGCAAGAGAGGCCGACCGGCTGCTCGGCGTCGACTTGTCCTATCGCCACACAAGCGCCATGCAGGCCATCCGTGCGCTCATCGAGAGCGGCGAACTCGGGAAGATCTTCTCCGTCGATCTGACGTTCCACAACGCCTACGGGCCGGACAAATCCTGGTTCTACGACAGACGCCTGTCCGGAGGCGGATGCCTTATCGATCTCGGCGTCCATTTGATCGATCTTGTCCTGTGGTGCCTTGGTGACCCGGCCGTTTCCAATGTTTCGAGCCGGCTGCTGCGTGACGGCAAGATGCTGACGCCGGCGGCGGAGGAGGTCGAGGATTTCGCCTCGGCGACGTTCGATCTCGATGACGGCACAACGGTGCGGCTTGCCTGTTCATGGCGACTGCAGGCCGGCCGTGATGCGGTGATCGAAGCAAGATTCTTCGGAACGAACGGCGGGTGCGGGCTTAGAAACATCGACGGGTCCTTCTACGACCTGACGGCGGAGCGTTATTGCGGCACGCACATGCACACGCTCGTTTCGCCGCCGGACGACTGGGGCGGCAGGGCAGCGCTTGCCTGGGCAAGAAAGCTGACGGCGGACAAGGGCTTCGACGAGGATTGCGAGACCATCGTCAGCGTCGCCGAAACCATTGATCGCATCTATGGGGCGGGATCTTGAGGATGAGATCGGCGCAGTGTCCAACAGGCCTGCTTGCGCCGCCCTTCGTTAAATATTGAAGAACGCCAGGTCCCCATGCCCGAACAGTTTCATTCGAAAGGAACAAAAAGAGCCGCCCCAAGCGATCGCGTCGCAAGAAGCAGCCTGCCCCGCTGGGTCGTCAGCGCGTTGCGGACAAGCGGGATCAGGCGCTTCAGCACGCTCGCCAGACTAGATGACAGGGAGGTCCTGGCGATACCCGGCATTGGCAAGCGAGCGCTATCTCTGATCCGAATGGAGATGGATGCGCTTGCCAGCGCGGCGCCGCAGGAGCGGCCCGACCAGCCGGAAGCGAAAACATGAGCCGCTTTTATATCGTGCGCCGATATTTTTTTGGCTGCGCGGAACAGTTCGATGGCTGGCCGGTTAGGACAGGTCGAGATGCGAGATGTGCGGCATCGCGCCATCGGTCACGCGGCATGAGACCGCCCCCTTGAAAACGGGCGGAAGGTGGCGATGACGGCGGCGATCTGCCACGGGCCCCGTTTGCCCGTGAACGAGAAAGCAGCCCGCGGTGGCACAAACGCCACCTGCGGGCATGAGACAGAATGCGCCGGAACGGCAACAGAGGGAGAGAAAGTCATGTCGGTACGCCAGGACGATGAACCGCTTTTGGGGCCGCACGACCGAACGGCCGGAGGATGGGGCTCGGCACGCGCGCTGACTGAAATTCTTGTGCGCGAACATGTCGTAACCTCCGGCATGTCGCTGCTGTCGCACCACAACAAGCCTGACGGCTACATGTGCGCAAGCTGTGCCTGGGCAAAGCCCGCCAAGCCGCGCGCATTGGAATTTTGCGAAAGCGGCGCCAAGGCCACCGCCTGGGAGGCGACGAGCAGGCGCGCCGATCAAAAATTCTTCGCCTCGACCACTCTTCGGGAGCTCGAGGCCTGGAGCGACTATGATCTGGAAGAGCGCGGCCGGCTGACGCAGCCGATGCGCTGGAACGCCGAGACCGATCGCTATGAGCCGGTTGCCTGGGAGGCGGCCTTCGCCGAAATCGGTGCCGAGCTCCAGGCGCTTTCCCCTGACGAAGTGGACTTCTATACGTCCGGGCGAGCCTCGCTGGAAACGGCCTACATGTACCAGCTGCTGGCAAGGCTTTACGGCACCAACAACCTGCCCGATTCGTCCAACATGTGCCACGAAAGCACGTCCGTCGGCCTGCCGACGAGCATCGGAGCAACCGTCGGGACCGCGGATCTCACCGATTTCCAGAATTGCGACTGTATCTTCTATATTGCCCAGAACGTCGCCACATCGTCGCCAAGAATGCTGCATGACCTGCAGGAGGCGGTCGAAAGGGGCGTGAAGATCGTCACCTTCAACCCGCTGCCAGAACCGGGGCTGGAAAATTTCATCAACCCGCAGGACCCGGCGCAGATGTTGACCGGGCACAAGACTCCGATTTCCTCTCACTACTATCAGCTGCGCAATGGCGGGGACGTCGCCGCGCTTTTCGGCGTCTGCAAGGCTCTCGTCGAGGCCGATGACGCATTGAAGCAATCGAAGACAAGCCGGATCAGCGGCACAGACGCTATTCCCAAGGATCCGGACAATGCCGCCGACGTCGCCTTCGCCGCCTCGATGGCCGCCGCTGACAAGAAACATGTTCTCGATCACGTTTTCATCGACGATCACACGGCGGGGTTTGAGGAATTCGCCCAAGCCTGTCGACGTCACGACTGGAGCGCGCTCGAACATGTGTCCGGCCTCAGCCAGGCCCAGATGCGGCAGGCTGCAGAGATCTATGCCAATGCCAAGGCCGTCCTCATCATCTACGGCATGGGTCTGACCCAGCAGGTCATGGGGGTCGAGAATGTGCAGATGGTCGCCAATCTTGCGCTTCTTCGCGGCAATATCGGCAAGCCCGGCGCCAATATCTGTGCTGTGCGCGGCCATTCGAACGTTCAGGGCCAACGTACTGTGGGGATCACCGAAAAGCCAGGGCTCGTGCCGCTCGACAAGCTGTCACAGCTCTATCAGTTCGAGCCGCCACGTTCGGAGGGGCGATCGACGATCGACACCTGCAAGGCGATCATCGAGGGCAAGGCACGTGCCTTTATCGGCCTCGGCGGCAACTTCCTGCGCGCCGTCCCCGATACTGAAGCCGTCGAAACGGGCTGGAGAAAGCTTCGCCTGACCGTCCAGATCGCCACCAAGCTCAATCGCAGCCACGTGATCCACGGCGAGGTCGCCTATCTCCTGCCCTGTCTTGGGCGAACCGAGGTGGATGAACAGGAGTCCGGGCCGCAAGCCGTATCGATGGAAAGCTCCACGGCCCACTTTCACGGCTCACGCGGTCGTGCCAGGCCGGCAAGCCCCGACCTCCTGTCCGAGCCGGCAATCATTGCGGGCATCGCCAAGGCAAGCCTGCGCAGGGGCAGCGTCGACTGGGATGGCTGGGTCGGCGACTACGCGCGCATTCGCGATGCAATCGAGCAGACCTATCCGGAAACCTTCAAGGACTTCAATCTGAAGATGTTCCAGCCGGGCGGCATCACACGATCGGTTCCGGCGCGCGAACGCAAATGGACGACGCCGAACGGCAAGGCAAACTTCATCACACCGCAGCGGCTTTTTCCGGAGCTTGAGGTGACGCCAGGTAGCGAGGAGACGTTCAATCTACTGACATTGCGATCGAACGACCAGTTCAACACGACGATTTACGGCTTTACCGACCGCTACAGGGGCATCAAGGGCACGCGGCGTGTGGTCTTCGTCAACGAAGCCGACATGCTGCGTCTCGGCTTTGCCGCCGGCGACCTCGTCGACCTGACGACTGCCGTCGATGGAAAGCGGCTACGCCGCGTCGAGGGCTTTTCCCTGGTTCCCTATCAGATCCCGTCCGGTTCCTGCGCTGCCTATTATCCGGAAGCCAATCCGCTGTTTCCGCTGGACCATCACGATCCCAAGGCCAAGACCCCGTCCTATAAGCTGTTGCCAGTTCGGATGACCGCTTCGGCGGGACAACGCCAGACGAGATGAGCCATGCCAATGGTTGCTCGGCGCTGGCTGCTGGTGACAATCTGCCTTCTCGGCGCGGCTTGTGCCGGCGCGATGCTCGGCTGGACGCGGCAAGCACGTCAATATCGGGCGCCACCCCCTGTCTCTACTTCCTTGAATGACGTCCGGCTGATGGTCGCTCGGCGCTGGCTGCTGGTGGCATCCTGCCTTCTCGGCGCGGCTTGTGTCGGCGCGATGCTCGGCTGGATGCGGCAACCACGTCAGTATCGGGCGCCGCCCCCTGTCTCTGCATCCTTGAATGACGTCCGGCTGATGGCAAATGGTATTGGCGGCACGCCCCCCGAGGTCTATTTTGCAATCGGAACGCCCTATGAGAACACTGCCTATGATCTCAGCCAGGGCAAGCGGCTTTATACCTGGTTTGGCTGCCCGGCCTGCCACGGCGACGGCCGGGGGCTGAGCGGACCGTCCTTTCTCGACGGATGGTGGTCCTACGGACCAGAGATGGAAACATTGGTGGCGTCCATACGCGACGGCCGCCCGCATGGCATGCCGGCGTTCGCAGATCGCATGACCATCGACGAGATCTGGCAGCTTGCCGGTTATCTCAGAACGGTCGGAGCCTATCAGGCAAAATATACCGCGCCGGCCCGCAACGACGAGAAGAACAGCAGGCCGGCCGAAAACAGGGCCCCTGCGGCGGGTTTGTTCCAGGAGGGGCCGGTCGGCATGCGGCGACTGGATCGTCAACAATGAAACAGGTGGCGATCGTATCGTGTCTCCTTCTTGCGGGCTTCATGGCAGGATGCACGGGGGTGCAGTCGGCGCTCGATCCGAGGGGGCCGGCGGCCGCCGACCTTCTCCACATCATCCTCTTCTTCGTCTTTGTCTGCACGAGCGTCTTTCTCCTCGTCATGGGGGCACTGGTCTGGTCGCTTCTGCGCAAGCCAAGCCGGAAAGACAGCGAGGGCGCACAGGAGCGGCAGATCTCGGTGGTCGTGACGGTGGCCATTGTTTCGACCGCGGCAATCATCGTCCTGCTGACCGTCGTAAGCTTCACGTCCGACCGGTTCCCGGAATATAAAGAGGCATCCTCCGCTGCCATCCTCGTGCGTGGCGAGCAATGGTGGTGGCGTTTCGACTATGACGGCGACGATAGGTCGACGGGATTTCAGACGGCAAACGAGCTGCACATTCCCGTCGGCCAGGATGTGCGCCTGCGCTTGCAGGCCACCGACGTCATCCACTCCTTCTGGGTTCCCTCGCTTGCCGGCAAGCAGGACCTTGTGCCCGGCCGCGACAATACGATCACGCTCCATGCTGAAAGACCCGGCATCTACCGGGGCCAATGCGCCGAATTCTGCGGCCTCCAGCACGCCCACATGGCACTCGAAGTTGTCGCGCAGGAACCGGAGGCTTATCGTCAATGGCTGGAGAGCCAGCGCCGGAGCGCTGTCGTGTCGCAGGACGCCGCCGTCATTGCCGGGCGCGACGTCTTCATGCGCAAGCCGTGCGCTGCCTGCCATACGATCCGTGGTACCGAGGCAAAGGGCACATCGGGTCCCGATCTGACCCATGTCGCCTCCAGGCGCCTGCTTGCGGCCGGCGTGTTGCAAAATAGCGCCGGCTCGCTTGCCGCCTGGATTGCCGACCCGCAGACGATCAAGCCCGGCAACAACATGCCGCTGGTCCCCATGACGAGCGAGGAACTTCGACAGGTGACGGCTTTCCTGGAGACATTGCGATGAACAGCTCATCCACCGCGCAGGTTCTGGATGTCGAGGTCGAGCGGGAAGATCTGGAACCGCGCCTTCGCCGGACATGGCAGTCAGGAAAAGGCATCTGGGGGGCGCTGACAACCGTCGATCACAAGATCATCGCGAGACGTTACATCGTCACCGCGTTCGTTTTTCTGGCGCTTGGCGGCGTCCTGGCCCTGGTCATGCGCGTGCAGCTCGCCTTTCCGGAAGCACGCTTTCTCAGCGCCGACCGCTATAATCAGATTTTCACGACGCACGGCTCGAACATGATGTTCCTGTTTGCGGTGCCTGTCATGGAAGCGATGGGTGTCTATCTGGTGCCACTCATGGTGGGCACGCGCAACATCGCCTTTCCCCGCCTCAACGCCTTCTCCTACTGGATCTTCCTCGCCGGCGGTCTCGTTCTCTGGGTCGCCGTGGCGCTCGACGCGGCCCCCGATGTCGGCTGGTTCGCTTACGTGCCCCTATCGGGTCCTGAATATGGTGCCGGAAAACGCGCCGACATCTGGGCTCAGATGATCACCTTCACCGAACTGTCGGCCCTTGCCGTTGCCGTCGAGATCGTCGTGACCGTGTTCAAGCAGCGGGCGCCAGGCATGTCCCTCGATCGCATTCCGGTCTTTGTCTGGTCGATGCTGGTAACATCCTTCCTGGTGATCATCGCGATGCCGGCGATCATGTTCGCCAGTTCCTCGCTTATCCTCGACCGGCTGGTCGGCACGCATTTCTACAATCCGGCCGAGGGGGGGGACGTGCTTTTGTGGCAGCACCTCTTCTGGTTTTTCGGCCACCCGGAAGTCTACATCATCTTCCTGCCGGCCGTAGGCATGGTCTCGGCGATGATCTCGCCGTTTTCGCAGCGGCCTGTCTTTGGATATCTGGCACTTGTCATGGCACTGATCGCTACAGGCCTTCTGTCTTTCGGCCTTTGGGTGCATCACATGTTCGTGGCCGGGCTGCCGCCCTCGGGAAGCAGCTTCTTTACCGCTTCGAGCATGGCGATCGCCATCCCGGCCGGCACCCAGATCTTCTGCTTCCTCGCGACCTTGTGGAGCGGCAGACCGATTTTCAAGACGCCGATGCTGTTCGTCATCGGCTTTCTCATCACCTTCGTGATGGGCGGGATGACCGGGGTGATGGTCGCATCCGTGCCGCTCGACACGCAGGTCCACGACACCTACTTCGTCGTAGCGCATTTTCATTACGTCCTCGTTGGGGGCGCTGTGTTTCCGCTGGTGGGTGCCATTTATTACTGGTTTCCCAAGATGACAGGCCGGATGATGAGCGAAAAGCTTGGGCGCATCGTCTTTGGGCTGATTTTCGCGGGCTTTCACCTGACTTTCTTTCCGATGCATATTCTTGGCCTCGCGGGCATGCCACGCAGGGTCTATACCTATCCGCCGGAACTTCCCTGGTCCGGCATGAACCTCTTTGTCAGCGTCAGCGCATTCGTTCTGGCTGCTGGTTTCGGCCTGTTCTTCATCGATGCCATCCGCAGTCTGCGCAGCGGAAAGGTCGCCGGCCCCAATCCCTGGAATTGCGCTTCGCTCGAATGGGCAACTGCCTCACCGCCGCCGCCCTATAACTTCGCACGCATTCCGGTCGTGCAGTCGCGCGACCCCCTCTGGCAGGCATCATCGGAGCTGCCGGTCGCCACCGGTCTGCGGGTCGACCGGCGCGAACTCGTCGTCAGCAGCGTCGTTGCAGCCGAACCTGAAGCGCGCGAATCCTCACCTGCAGATTCGATCTGGCCGCTCGTGGCGGCGCTCGCAACGACCGTCATGCTGATCGGTTCGATGTTCAGCGCCTGGGCGGTGGTCTGGGGCGCTGTTCCGATCGCAATCGCCCTGACCTGCTGGTTTTGGCCGAAGCGAACGCCGGAGGATGAATCATGAAGGAGAAAGTCGTTCTCGATCTGTCGCATCTTCCCCTGCATGCGACCGGCACGGCCAGCTTGACCTTTTGGGGTACGAGCGCCTTCATGCTGATCGAGGGCAGCGGTTTTGCCCTGGCGATCGCCGTCTATCTCTACCTCATGGCCAACGCGCCGTCCTGGCCGTTGAACGCGCCGCCGCCGGACCTGTTGCCTGGGACCATTCTCACGATTCTGCTTCTGGCAAGCCTTGTTCCGAACCTGCTTGTCACGCGCTGGGCCGGACAGCGCGACCTTCGCAAGGTCAGGATCGGGCTCGTGATCATGTCGATCTTCGGCATCGTGCCTCTCGTGCCGCGCATCTTCGAGTTCCCAGCCCTTAACATACGCTGGGACGACAATGCCTATGGGTCGATCCTGTGGGTCATGCTCGGCCTGCATACGACCCATATCCTGACCGATCTCGCCGATACGCTGGTTCTGACCTGCCTGATGTTTTCGCGCCACGGCGACAACCTGCGCCGCTACGGGGACGTGGAGGATAACGCCCTCTACTGGAACTTCGTGGTGGCGACCTGGCTGCCGCTCTACGGCTGCATCTACTGGATCCCAAGGCTATGAAACGGTGTCCGGTCATCTTGGCCTTGACGGTCCCGTCCATCATGCTGATCCCGGCAACGGCGTTTGCCCATGACGGTCATCCCCATCCGGCCCTGTCCTTGACGCTCGATCCGTGGATCGTCACTCCGCTCGTGATCATCGCACTGCTCTATGGTCAGGGGCAGCGCAAACTCGGCCACCGCAGCCGCCGCGGCCAGCGCAGGCTTGCTCGCAGCTCGTTGAGCTTCTGGTCGGGCTGGAGCGTGCTCACATTCGCGCTCGTGTCGCCGCTGCACGAGCTTGGCGAGAAGCTTTTCAGCATGCACATGATCGAACACGAGCTCATCATGGCTCTCGCCGCTCCCTTGATGGTGCTATCGCGTCCACTCGCCCTCATCCTCTGGGGACTGCCGCAAACCGCCCGAGCATTATGCGCAAAGGTTGTCGGATCGACGCCGTTGCGTTCAACCTGGTCACGGCTGACAGGCGGTACGCTCGCCACCTTTCTGCACGGCATGGCAATATGGGCCTGGCACGCGCCACCGCTTTTCGACGCAGCGGTCACAAACATAGGTCTTCACCGGCTGCAGCATCTGAGCTTCTTTCTGAGCGCCTTGATATTCTGGTGGGCGGTTCTCTGGAGCGCCAACAGGGGGATGGCCGTGTGGCATCTCTTTGTCACCATGATGCACATGAGCCTGCTTGGAGCGCTGATCACGCTGGCGCCGGATGTGCGCTATCAGTTTGCGACGCGCGACGCGTCGGCATGGGGCATGACCCCGCTCGAGGACCAGCAGATCGCCGGCCTGATCATGTGGGTGCCAGCTGGCATCGTCTATGCTGGCGCAGCCCTGGCGCTGATGGCCCTCTGGATCCACAATTCCGCCAAAGGAGGCCCCGATGGAACCCAAGCAGCCCACCATTGACCTGCGGCTGGGCGTATTCGTGCCGGCCGCCCTCATCCTTGTTTTCCTTGGCGCCATGGTCGGCGTCAACAGCTTCCAGAAACGCTCGCAACAGGTGGCGTCGGCGATCGCAATGACAGGTGGAGATCCGCGGCGGGCCCCGGCCCTCTTGCGTCAATATGGCTGCAGCGGATGCCATACGATCACGGGCGTTGCCGGCGCGGATGGCAAGGTCGGCGGGTCATTGGGCGGACTATCCGAACGGGTCTATATAGCCGGCGTTCTCAACAACACACCGGACAACCTCGTTGGCTGGATTGTCACGCCGCCGGCTTACTCCCCGAGAACAGCCATGCCTGTCACGGGAATTACGCCGGCCGAGGCCCGTGATATTGCCGCCTATCTCTACGCCCACTGAAGGCTGCCTTTCACGGCTTCGGCGTATCCTTGGGCGGGAGCGACTTCAGGTAGCTCGCAATGGCGAGACGATCGTCCTGCGACAACTCGGCGGTATTTTCGACCACGTCCGCCATCGACCATCCGATTTGGCCATGATCGGGCGTCTTTCCGCTCTTGAGCATTTCGGCAATGTCTTCGACAGACCAGGATGCCAGCCGCTGCGGCGTGATGTTGGGGACGAAACCGACACCGTCGACATTCGCTCCGCCGGCAAAGCGCGTCGACGGCTTGACGGCTCCGAAGGCGTTATGGGTGGAATGGCATTCGGCGCAATGGCCAAGGACCTCCACCAGATATCTGCCACGATCGCTGACCGGTTGGCCAGCGCGAGCGTCTTCGACATGGCGCGGCCTGAAAAACAACAGTTTCCAGAAACCGACGAAGCGCCTGATGCGAAAAGGCAGCGCCAGCTCATGCGGTTTCGAGCGCTCCGACACCGGCTCCAGACTTTGCAGGAAGGCATAAAGATCCCTGACGTCCTCGAGCGTCATGCCGGTATAACTTGAATAGGGGAAGGCAGGATAATAATGGGCATTGTCTGGCGAGACGCCCGACAGAAGCGCATTGGCGAGATCCGTCACCGACCAGGCGCCGATCCCGGCTTGCCGGTCAGGGGAGATATTGGGAACCCGAAAGGGGCCGTAGGGCGAGGCCAAAGCGAGGCCGCCACCCAGGCGCAACCGGTCCGGTTGACCGGGGGAAGCGTGGCAGGAGGCGCAGCCGCCGGCAAAAAAAACAGTCCTGCCGCGCTCGACATTGCCTGGGACGAGATCTGGCGGTGGACGCTCAAAGGCCGGACGTGGCGCCGTCAGCTGCCAGGTTGCGGCGCCTGCGGCGACTGCGACAAGCGTGCAGATCAAAAGAAGCCGGAACCGCAGCCTTGCCAAGCGCCTTGGCCGGTCTCGACGGCTACCTTCCTGCGATCCGACATAGGCCACAGCCGCGCGCCCTCCTCCTGCTGCTTCTCAAACCGGCGCAGATGGAAAATGTTCCGGACCGATCCCTTTGAAAAACCGCAGGCGCGACAGACGCCAATGCGGACAGGAGCCGCGATCATCATCAGGAGAAGTGCAAGCCACACAAAAAGCCGCGTCGATGCTGCTGGCTTGAGCGACTGCGCATTTGCGCCGCTTCGCGACAGCCGCTCCGGCTCCAGCGGSTCTTGCGCGCCGTAAGCGCACCGGCAGCGAAAATCGCGGGTTGCTGGAACTTTTTCGCGTTCGGCCGGTTCGGCCGGCCTCAACCGAGGGAGAGCGCATGAGCGGTTTCACTTTACCCGGGCCTTGGGGCAGCGGTGCGGCGCGACGCTGCGCCCCTTGCGTGATTTCATCATTGCTGTCTTCCTGCTCACTGAATATCCTAAATCCAGCAGGCCCGGTCGGTCGCGGGAACGCCGCGATCCTCATCGACGCGACTGTCGTCATGCTGGCGATCGTGGTGCCGACCCTTATCCTGGCTTTCTGGATGGCGTGGCGCTATCGGGCCTCCAACACAAGCGCGGAGTATCTGCCCTACTGGTCCTATTCAGGTCGTATCGAAGCGGTCGTCTGGTCGATCCCGATCCTCACGATCATGTTCATCGGCGGGCTTATCTGGATCGGTTCGCATCGGCTGGACCCGTTCCGGCCTCTTCCCTCGAATGCCCCCCCGCTCGAAGTCCAGGTTGTCTCCCTGGACTGGAAGTGGCTGTTCATCTACCCGGAGCAAGGCGTTGCAAGCGTCAACCGGCTTGTCGTGCCGTCCGGCCGGCCTGTTCACTTCTCCATCACCTCTGCCAGCGTCTTCAACGCGTTTTTCGTCCCGCGGCTCGGATCGATGATCTATGCGATGCCAGGCATGGTGTCCCAGCTACATCTGCAGGCCGACCATCCCGAAACCATGTGGGGCATATCCGCGCAATTTTCCGGAGACGGCTTTTCCGACATGCAGTTCGACGTCTCCAGTCTTGCAACGGCCGATTTCGGCGCCTGGATCGATCGCATCAGGTCGGGCGGACAAAATCTCGACCGCGACAGCTACACCGCATTGACGCACCAGAGCCAGCGTGTCGAGCAAGCGACCTACCGGATTGAGGATCCAGGACTGTTTGACGACATTGTCCGTCAGATGATCCCGCCCGGCCCCGGTCCGCAACCCGAAGCGCCGGATCATGCCGGGCGCGAAGTTTCGACAGGCGGAAAGGATTGACATGTTCGGAAAGCTCGACCTGTCTGCAATTCCTCTGTCCCAGCCTATCCCGCTGATCACATCGGCGATCGTCATTCTGATTGCGATCGGCATCCTTGCCCTGGTGACGGTCAGGGGATGGTGGCCTTATCTCTGGAGCGAATGGATCACCAGCGTCGATCACAAGCGCATCGGCATCATGTACTGTCTGCTTGGCGTCTTGATGCTGATCCGCGGATTTGCGGACGCGATCATGATGCGCACGCAACAGGCGATCGCCGTCAACGCGCCCGGCTACCTGCCACCCGAACACTATAATCAGATTTTTTCGGCGCATGGCACGATCATGATCCTGTTCGGCGCCATGCCGCTCGTGCTCGGCTTCATGAATTTCCTCGTGCCCCTGCAACTCGGCGTGCGCGACGTTGCATTCCCGACCTTCAACCAGGTCGGCTTCTGGCTCACAGCTAGCGGCGCCCTGCTCGTCAACCTGTCTCTGTTCATCGGCGAATTTGCCCGCACCGGCTGGCTGCCCTACCCGCCGCTCAGCCAGACCACCTATAGTCCCGGCGTTGGAGTGGATTATTATCTCTGGGCCGTTCAAATATCAGGCATCGGCACGCTGATTACCGGCATCAACATCGTCACGACCGTCCTGAAAATGCGCTGCCGCGGGATGGATTACCTGCGCATGCCGGTCTTCTGCTGGACCGCACTTGCCTCCTGCCTGCTCATCGTCGCCGCCTTCCCGATCCTGACCGCGACGCTCGCCATGCTCACCCTCGACCGCTATGTCGGCTGGCACTATTTCACCAGCACCGCCGGCGGCAATCCGATGATGTTCGTCAATCTGATCTGGGCATGGGGCCATCCGGAGGTCTACATCCTGGTGCTCCCTGCCTTCGGAATCTTCTCCGAAATCTTCTCGACCTTTTCGGGAAAACCGCTGTTCGGCTACCGCTCGATGGTCGCCGCGACGCTGTTCATCTGCGTCGTCTCGATGCTTGTCTGGCTGCATCACTTCTTCACGATGGGCGCGGGTGCCGCCGTCAATACTTTTTTCGGCATCTCGTCGAGCATCATTGCCGTCGGCACCGGCGTGAAGATCTACAACTGGATCTTCACGATGTATGGCGGACGCGTCCGCTTCGAAGTGCCGATGTTATGGTCGATGGGCTTCATCTTCACCTTCATCATCGGCGGGCTGACGGGTGTTCTGCTTGCAGTGCCACCCGCCGATTTCATGACGCATAACTCCATGTTCCTGGTCGCCCATTTTCACAATGTGATCATCGGCGGCGTCGTCTTCGGCATCTTTGCCGGGATGGAATACTGGTTTCCAAAGGCCTTCGGCTTCCGTCTTCATGCCGGCTGGGGCAAGGCTGCGTTCTGGTGCGCGTTCATTGGCTTCTGGGTCACCTTCACACCACTTTACGTCCTTGGCCTCGACGGCATGACGCGCCGCTTGCAGCACGTCAATTTTGAGGAATGGCGACCGTGGCTCTACGTGTCGGTGGCTGGCATCGTCATTCTCGTCATCGGAGTGATATGCCAGGTCGCGCAGCTGGTGGTCAGTATCCGCAACCGCGACAAGCTCCGCGACACGACGGGCGATCCATGGGATGGCCGGTCCCTTGAATGGGCGACGCCCTCGCCCCCGCCCTTCTTCAATTTCGCCGTGATGCCAAATGTCGAGGGAGAGGAGGCCTACTGGGGCATCAAGCAGAAAGCTATCGAGACACAGCAGCTGTCGCCCGAGCCGCAATACCACCCGATCGAGATGCCCATCAACAGTCCGGTCGGCATCTATACGGCGTTCTTCTCGACCGTCTTCGGCTTTGCAATGATCTGGTACATCTGGTGGCTGGCGATTGCAGCGCTTGTCGCCGCCTTTGCGGGCTTCGTCGTCTTTGCCTGGCGTGACGTGCACGAATTCGAGGTTCCGGCCGAGGAGGTGGCCCGCGTCGAGAGGGCGCGGCGCGCATCACGTGAAGCGCTTCTTGAGCGGTTGAGCAGCCAGGAGGTCGGGTCATGAGCGATGCAGGATTGCCGGCCAGCGTGGAGGCGCTACGCCGGGTCCAGCAGGACCCGCATCGGCTTGGCCACAGGGCTCATGGCGCCAGAGACCCGCGCCCCGGAACGGGTCAGGGTGCCACCGGCCCGGCTGCAAAGAGGATCCTGGTCGGCTATGGCTTCTGGATCTACCTTTTGAGCGATATCGTGATCTTTTCCTGTTTTTTCGCAGCCTTTGCGGTGCAACGCCATGCTACGGCCGGGGGACCAACTGTCGGCGATATGGTCGATATTCCCCGTGTCGGATGGGAGACAGCAGTGCTCCTCCTGTCGAGCTACACCTGCATGCTGTCTTTTGCGGCCAGCAATGCTCGCAATCTTTTGTGGACCCAAATCCTTCTTCTCCTGACCGGCCTGCTCGGGCTCGTCTTCGTGCTGCTCGAACTGCAGGAGTTCGTCGATCTCGCCAGCCGCGGCATCACCCCGCAACGCAGCGCGATGTTGACGTCCTTCTTCGGCCTAGTCGGCCTGCACGGAGTGCATGTGACGGCGGGCGGGCTTTGGCTTGCCACCATGATGGCGCAGATTCAGGTCAAGGGCTTCGGGCCCGAAATCAATCATCGGCTGATCTGCTTCAATCTTTTTTGGCACGCACTCGACATTGTCTGGATCGGCATCTTCACGATCGTCTATCTGATGGGAGCGGTAGCATGAGCGACCTGGAGCGCGATCAGTCCCCGGAGGGTTCGTGGTCACACGGTGAGCATGATCATTCGCCGGGCGATGAACCAGCCGAGGATGCCGGCCATTGGATCCGCAACGCCAACCTCGGGCTTGGGTTTTCCGTACTGCTGACGGTGGCAGCCTTTGCCCTGGCAGGATCCGACATCATCTACCCGCCCGCCGTGCCGGTTGCTCTCATTGTACTGGCGATCGCCCAGATGGGCGTCCATCTGGTGTTCTTCCTCCACATCACGACGGGGCCGGACAATACCAATAATGTCCTGGCCCTGGTTTTCGGGGTTATGGTGGTCTTTCTGATTGTCCTCGGCTCGATCTGGATCATGGATCATCTGACGCAGAACATGATGCCGATGGAAAAGATGATAGAGATGCAACCATAGAAGGCTGGCCCGAAAGATTTGCATTCCCTGATCACGACACGGCCGCGCAACAGAGATCGGCGGACAGGATGGAAGAGTACCCGCGCCTTTTTGCAATGCTGCTTGCCGCGGCGCTGGCCATCAACGCCCTGCTCCTGATCACGCAGGTCCCGTTTTAGCCAAGGAACAAAACGACGGGCGCCAACACGGTTTGCGCGGCACTTGATGTCGGTCCCAAGACGATCGATAGGGCCGCTCCCCCGGGACGTTTGGGGACACATCGAAAAGGACACCGTTACTGGCAAGAGCCGCCGGTCAATGTCGAGCGAGCTCTTGCGCGAAAGGAACATTGGAAGAGCCCGTTTGTTTGACCTGTGCAACCTATGAGGAGATCGACATGTCAGAAGAAATCCGGCGCCCGAAGCCCCCTTATCCGGAACAACAGCAACAGCCGCCGGGCAGCACGGCAAAGATGCAGCCTGTGCCCGATCACGGTGAACAGTCCTACAAAGGCAACGGCAAGCTTGAGGGCAAGGTCGCGCTGATCACCGGCGCCGATTCCGGTATCGGAAAAGCCGTGGCGATCGCGTTCGCGCGCGAGGGAGCAGATATTGTCATTTCCTACCTCGACGAGGAGGAGGACGCCCGTGACACGGCCAGGTGGGTCGAGCAAGCGGGACGCAGGTCGGTTCTCGCGCCCGGAGACATCAAGTCGGAAGACCATTGCAAGGCGTTGATCGAACAGGCGGTCGCCGGATTGGGAAGGATTGACATCCTTGTCAACAACGCTGCTTTCCAGCGCACCTACGCGGACATCGGCGATATTTCTGCCGCCGAATGGGACGAAACCTTCCGCACCAACATCTATGCCCCTTTCTTCCTGTCGAAGGCAGCGGTTCCGCACATGCAGCCGGGAAGCGCCATCATCAACACGACCTCGATCCAGTCGCGCCAGCCCTCGCCGCAACTCCTCGCTTATGCATCCACGAAAGGCGCGGTGCTTAATTTCACCGCCGGCCTGGCTGAAATGGTCGCCGACAAAGGGATCCGGGTTAATGCCGTGGCGCCCGGTCCAATCTGGACGCCACTCATCCCCTCGACAATGCCGGCGGAAAAGGCGGCCAAGTTCGGTGAGCAAACGCTGATCGGCCGCGCCGGCCAGCCCGCCGAACTGGCAGGTGCCTACGTGCTTCTGGCAAGCGACCTCGGCAGCTACATGACGGGCGCCGTCATCCCGGTTACGGGTGGCGAAGTGATGATCTAGCAACAAAGGCCGCAGGTAGGATAATCTGCGGCCCTTCCTGCATCTGAAGGTCCGCGGCTTTGAGGCTCTGTTTTACCTCAGGCCGGGGCGCTTGTCGTCAAAGAGGTCGAGGCCCGAAAGACGCCGTGTCTGGGGTAAAAACATCGGTCCTAACGCCAACTGCGAACCGAAACCGGGTGGTTGCCCTTTCCGCGATGCACGCGTGCCCTTACGTCTCGCCGCCAGTCATATTCACACCGGAAGTCATCATGAAAATCATCGCGACCACCATCCTGTGCATTGGTTGGCTGACGGGCTGCACCTCGAACCTAAACGGCGAGGGGCTCTCTCCTATTGTCGGCAGCATCACCTACAGGGGTCAGCCGAACGGCGGATTGACCCTTTCGCCGGTCGGGTCCACTTTTCCCCACGACTTTACGGACGAATGGGGACGGCGGGTCGAGGAGACCTATGTCATTCGCCCCGACAGGACCCTCGCCATCATCGACCGTCATTACCTGCCCGACGTTTTCAGAAACGACTAGGGACCTGGAGTGGTGCGCATATCGTCAGAGCGACGAAAAAGGCCGGAGAGATGTGGCGCATCACGTGCGCTCGTGGCTTGGGCGTCACGGGTCCTACCTGTCCGGCGATCTCGAGCCGACCGACAGGAGTTTCGTACGTTGGCGCACATACAGGCGGATGGCGCCTGTACCGAAGGAACCCTGCCCCCGACTTGTGGTTAGCGCCATGCAACGATCATCCATCAATCGCTGCAATGATGAACAACCAGAGGTGATACTCATGATCTTGAAAATACTTGCAACATCCGCGCTCTCACTCAGTCTTGCCGCCTCGGCAATGGCCCAGTCCTCTGGAAGCTCGGGAGGAGCAGGCGGCGCCACGTCCGGGAGCAACTCCTCCTCGGGTAGCAATGCATCCGGCACCAACAGCGGCGGCTTCAGCAATAACGGAAGCGGCTCGGGCAATGCCACGACGGGCGGTGCAAACATGAACGGCAACTCCACCGGCGCCAACTCAACGGGTTCCGGCGCGGATGCGGGTAACCCCTCCGACAATACCAGCACGTCCGGTGCTTCGGGTGGCGATCCAAACGACTGCCAGCGCACGACAGACAGCGGCACCGGCAACCCTGCTCCCACCAGCTCCACTCAATCTGGAGCCGCCAACGCCTGCTGATTGCGCGGCGGCGGTGGCATCTCGCTCTCCTCTGGCCCGTCACCGGTGTGGCGGGCCGACCATCTCGGCAAGTTCTGCGAAGAGTTTTCCAGCGGTCGCGAAACCAAGGTGGAGAGTGCATCTTTCTCGATGTCGATGAGGGTTCCTGGTCCTCCTCCTCCAAGCCTTCCAGCGCGGGGTTCGGCGTGATCATCATCCCGCTCTCCGGTCCGCTCGACCCCAGAACGCCGCGCCCGCGACGCCATTGGTACGGTACCGGACGCACGCGGTCGTCTGTTCCAGGCATGGGAACACGGGCGCCATGATCAAGTTCGAGCTGGGAACCCGCCTTGACGGCTGAAACTTATGAGGACATTCAATGGCAGACAACGAGACCCGCAGCGTTTTTATCGTCGGCCTGCGCAACGCCCATGCAATGGAAAACCAGGCGCTCAGCATCATGAAGCCGCAGCTTGGCCGCATTGAAAACTATCCGGAAGTGGCCAGGAAGCTCGACCAGCACATCACCGAGACGCAAGGACAGATCCGCCGCATCGAGGAAATCCTGGCGGGGCTTGATGAAGACCATTCGACACTGAAGGACATGGCTCTGTCTTTCACGGGATCGATGGCTGCACTTGGCCATACGGTCGCGGGTGATGAAATCCTGAAAGACTCATTCGCCAACTTCGCCTTTGAAAATTTCGAGATCGCCGCATACAAATCTCTGCTGGCAGTAGCGGAAGCGGGCGGATTCATGTCCGCGGTCGCTGGATTGAAAGCCAATCTTGGCGAGGAAAAAGCCATGGCCGAGTGGCTCGACGCCCATGTCACACAGCTAACAGAGAAATTTCTGTCCTTACGCATGTCTGGAAAGAACGCAAAGATTTGATCGCCTGCCATGGTGCGGTCGCAAAGCATTTTGCAATCGGGCGTGCAGCACCATGCCCCGGCAGATGTGAGCAGGCGCGCCCACGCATATGGAATTTGCGGTGCCTGACAGCGCTTCCCATTTTGAGGGGGTCGGCCGATCGGCGTCGTCGACGTGTGGTCGCCGTGACAAAGCTGCGGTCCATTGGATCGACGCTGAAACGACCGCTTCCGTGCAGCAGTGGATCATGTGGAGGGCAAAGCCAGCCACATGACCGTTCCAAATATCGCGATGAAGACAAGAGGAAGAGCCAAAAACCGTGCCATTCCAAGGTTGGTGTTGGTCGTTCCAACCCAGGCGAACCACCATTCGGGTCCCTGATTGCCGTCTGACATGAAATGCTCCTGAAAATTCTGCCGGGCCTGGTTTCAAAAGTAAAATGGGATAGCCCAGGGCGGGTGGCAAATCGGTCCAGCCTTGGTGCACGGGGAGGCTATCGATCCCGGAGCGGCTCAGGCCCGCGGAGCCGGAAACGGATGTCCGACCTGGCGCGTGTCGCCTTCATTCGAACTCGACGGATCGTGATTGACATCCCACTCCTTCACCGGCTTATCGCCCGGCGGGGTCTTGTGGGCGGTCGCGTCCTCGGAGCCGGTGATCACAGTCGGCTTGGCACTGGCAACGCCTGTTGCTTTGCGGTCGGCCTGCGACGGTGCGAACTGGCCCTGGGCATCTTTCCTGACATCGGACATATCATTCGCCCTTTTGCTTGTATCCATCCGAGATCTTCTTCACCTCGGGATCTGCATTGGTTTCGCCATTGGCATCTTCAGCCAGGTCCGGATTGTCCTTGGCCGGGAGATAGCCTCTCGGGGTGTTTTCCTGCGGACCTTCCCAGCGCGGCGACTGATCCGTCGTGCCGGGGGCACCATCCTTTGGCTTGTTCATTCCCATGATCGATCTCCTTTCATCTGAGTCATAACATTTAACGACAGGTGATGTTCCCCGCCAAACCGCAGCATCTGATCCTGCCAATATTTCAGGGGGGCTCGCTCCTAACGTAGAACAAGGCGATGAGGTCACGACCGAGGCCGGCAAATCGGATCTTCAATATTCCTCGTCCTCGTTCCGCCTGGGCGTCGCATCAGCCTTTTGTCAATTTGACCCTGATGCAGCCATCCGGTCGCGGAACTTCAATACGGGCTGGTTGTTGGGAGCAGGTGAGCCAACACCCAATAGGAGGATTTTATGCCAAACGCAGATCACAAGCACATCGGCGCCGGCGCCAAAGGCAAGAGAGACGGATCGGGCGCAATGACGGATCTGGAGCCGGACGTGTTGCCCGAGAACATGGTCCTATCCAACAGGGACAAGGCGCGCCACTCTCGCGAGCGCGGCCTCGATGGAAAGGCGGTCCAGAGCGAACAATACCAGGAACATGCCGCCAACCGAGATCCGGACTAGGAGCATATCATGAACAGCAAACTTCCCCCCGTCCCGGCTGCCAACAGGTCCGACAAGGGTTCCGGCCGGGCGCCCCGGGAGAACAATGCGTCAGTGGGGCAAAAGCCAGCGGAAAACCCTGACAAGATCGGACAACAGGGTAACAGCAAGGTCAACACCACCCATCAGGGCTATCAGCAGGACCGGTAGAGCGAGGAGCCATGTCGACATCATCGAAAAGCCCATCAACCATTCGCCAAGGCGGGCCGGGCGCGTCACATGAAAACGCCAAGGCGCCGCTTCAGGTGAAAAAACCTCCCGCCGAATCCAATGACAGGACACGCAGCGGCGTGTCGGGCGGGGGCGGCGAACGAGATCGCCACCATAGCCATGATGACGCGCGCAAGTGATCCGGGACGCGACGCGGAGCTAGGTCATGCCCCGGCTCCTCCATCCTGGGCGCTTGAGCGCGCCATCGCCATCGTCCGCAGACACGCCTATGGCCTTGCCAATTCGACCACCGCGGAGGCTCGCGCGCAAGCGGCCGCCAGCCTCGCCCTGGCGATCGCGAAGGCGCTGAGCGAGATCGCCTCGCCTGCGTCCGGTCACGACCAGCGGCATTGATCGACGATCGTGTTCTTCATTCCTGTCTTGATCGCCGCGTGCGCGGCCCGGCACGATCATGGCCGACGAGAGATTTGCCTGAAAGCACTGTCGATGCCGCCAGCACCAGAAACGTCACGCCGAATACGCGCGTCATGACGGCCATCGACAAGCTGAGCGTGACAATGAACGGCAGGACAATCATCAGGACGCTGAAGACAGCTTCGATGCGCAGATGAAGGCGAAGCAAAATCACGGGCAGGATGCCAAGTTCGTAATTGGTCAGGACAGCATTGAGAAGAACCAGGGTGCCGATAATCATCATCACGTGTCGCGCGGGCTCCGGCTCTTGAACGATTACAGGTACCGCTAATATCGCAGCGCCGGAAATATAGTCGGCAACACCGTGCACGAGTGAAGGAACAAGCCGCATGAGCACCTCGCATCTGACGGCTTCCAACTGAAAACGCTCGCGCGTGTTCCCACCGCGCCGAGCCGATCTTTGGCACCTCATCCGGGAACTTCCGACACCGACGCTTGTCTGGTAGACAACGCAGGAGATCCACCATGTCAAATGAACCCGATCGTTCCGGTCCGGCGCCCGCAAAATTCCAGTTTCCGGGCGAAGGCCGGCGCGACGATCCGACGATGGGCATCATCAACGCCGAGCTCGCCGATAAGGGTTTTCTCGTTACCAGTACCGACGAGCTCATCACCTGGGCGCGTACCGGTTCGCTCATGTGGATGACATTCGGTCTTGCCTGCTGCGCCATCGAGATGATGCAGATGTCGATGCCGCGCTACGATGTCGAGCGGTTCGGCATCGCCCCGCGCGGCAGTCCGCGCCAGTCGGATCTGATGATCGTCGCCGGCACGCTCTGCAACAAGATGGCGCCGGCGCTGCGCAAGGTCTACGACCAGATGCCTGAGCCGCGCTACGTCATCTCCATGGGATCCTGTGCCAATGGCGGCGGCTATTACCACTATTCCTATTCTGTGGTGCGCGGCTGCGACCGCGTCGTGCCCGTCGACATCTACGTGCCGGGCTGTCCTCCCACGGCCGAAGCGCTGCTTTACGGCATACTCCTTCTACAAAGAAAGATACGGAGAAACGGCACGATCGAGCGATAACAAACGGCCGGCGGCGCCGCCTGCCTCATGTCGGATGGCCCAGGCGGCTGGGCTGACGCTCGCGATGCGGGCAATGGCTGCATTCACGACTTAAAAGCCGAGACAGCGAAGGGAAAGCTGGTCGGCCAGCGAGACGGTTTCTGCGAACAGAAAATGGGACCAGACCGGCCGCGTGGCGGCAAGGACGCCAAGGCCGAAGGATGACCAGATCGACGCTGTCAGCGCCTCTTTCAAAAGGACGGCTCCGATCTCACGCATGGATGTGCCTCCACGACAACAGGCCTATCAGCATCATGGCTCCGCCCCAGGCCAGGAAGGCGATATCCCAATACAGCCAGTTCGTACGGAGAACGGTCTCATTGACGTGGTGGATACCCAACATCTGGTGGTCGACAAGGCCTTCGATGAGATTGAAGGTGCCAAATCCGGCCAAAACGGAGGCCGTCAGACACCGGGTCGACCACCTGAAGTGAACAAGACGCGCCGCGCGCCACAGGCGAAAAAGGCCGGCCAGGATGAACAGGTAGGCGATCGAGTGGAACACGCCGTCCCAGAATGTGTTGAACTGCAGGTTCTCGACCGATGTGATCGGATACCAGGAACTGAAGAGATGGTGCCATTGCAGGAGTTGATGAAACACGACGCCATCGAGATATCCGCCGAGACCGACACCAAGACAGAATCCTGCGGAGAAGGGAAAGACCGGCGGGATACGGGGGCTGACACTTGTCACGACAGCGCCGAGAGCAGAATGATCATCGTGACGGAGGTGGCGCCAATGAGCATGAAACCCGCCATCAGCCATTCAGCCGCATGGGTTGCGGCCGGATGCCTAACCTCCTTGTGAACGCCGAAGATCGCCGTCGCCCCGGCAGCTATCCAGCTCGCCAGCGTGATAGCTGAAAAGATCGTCATCCAGTCTGCCGCATGCATCCTCGTTCTCCTGTCATCTGATCACCGAACCTGAGTGCCCGTGACTGGTTCCCGGAGGCTGGCAATCGTTCGCTAGCGTACGCAGCGTCACTCGGCTGGCGAGGCCATGGCGAGCGCAAGGAAGCTTCGGCCGTGCGACGGACCACGCCAGAAGCCTCTTCTTGAAGGTGCCAATGCCCGTCATGCCGATAGCCGGATGGCGACCTGCGACCCACCGCTGCACGTCGACGTTTCGGCTTTCGCCTGGAAGCACCAGGATCGGGAACAAGAGCACGCGCCGAGGGTTTCCTGCGACAGGTTTCAACCCTTCTTCATTCTCATCCGAAGGCTCTTCATGACCATTCCGACCGCTACCTATCGAGTTCAGTTTCGCAACGGCATGACGTTTGATCGCGTGGGTGCGCTTGCGCCCTATCTCAGACGGCTTGGCATCAGCCATCTTTACGCCTCGCCGATCTTCAAGGCCGCGCCCGGCTCCACGCATGGTTACGACGTGACCGATGCCAATGAAATCGACCCGGCGATCGGCGGCCGCGACGGATTTGACCGCATGATCGGGGCGCTCAGGGCAGAGGGGCTCGGGCTCATTCTCGACATCGTGCCGAACCATATGGCAGCGTCATTGGAGAACACGTGGTGGCGCGACGTCATCGAGTTTGGCGAACAGAGCCGGTTTGCCCGCTACTTCGACATTGACTGGTCGCGCCGCCTGACCTTGCCATTTCTCGGCGACAGTTTCGAAAGGGTCCTTGCGGCCGGTGATGTGTCGGTAAAAGCCGATCCTCGAAGCGGCAAGCCGGCGCTCGCCTATTTCGACAATTTCTATCCGATGACGCCGGACAGCTATGCCGGGCGCGAAAGTGCCGTCCTGCAGATATCGGACAAGGCGGGCATTGCGCGTCTCCACGATCAGCAACCCTATCGGCTGATGTCCTGGCGGGATGCGGCCAGCGACCTGTCCTATCGCCGCTTTTTCGAGATCACCGGGCTTGTCGGGCTCCGGGTTGAAGACGACATGGTCTTTGACGATGCCCATCGCCTCGTCCTGGAGCTGGTTCGTGACGGAATGGTGGACGGCTTGCGCGTCGATCACATCGACGGACTGGCGGATCCAGCCTCCTATCTGCACCGATTTCGATCGAAGACGGGCCCGGCCTGCTATATTACCGTCGAAAAGATCCTCGGCCATGGCGAGCGCCTTCCGCGAGACTGGCCGGTCGCCGGCACCACCGGTTATGAATTCATTTCGTCCGTCGGCCAGGCGCTGGTCGACGCCACCGGCCTTGGCGAGCTGCGCGACGCCTATGCCCGATCGACGGGCGCGTCGGTTGACGTCAAGCAGGAGCTGCGCGAGGCAAAACTGCTGATGGTGGACAAGAATTTCGCCGGCGAGTTCTCCGCCCTCCTTGCTCTCGCGCTGGAAATCAGCTCGAAGGAGCCGCCCCATCCGTCTCTTGCCGACAGCGCGCTACGGAGGGGGCTGCGTGAGCTGCTGGTCGCTTTTCCCGTTTATCGTACTTATGGCAGTTTCCGTGGATTGCCGCCGGAAAGTCGCTCCATGCTCGACCAGGTGCTGGGCGCGGTTCGACGCGAGCCCGGCGATGCCGATCTCGAGACGGTCGCCTTCATCGCACGCATCCTGAAGGAAGATGACGCCCGATTTGCATCGGCTGCAGCCCCGGAGTTTCGCACGCGGTTCCAGCAGCTGACCGGACCGTTGATGGCGAAATCGCTGGAAGACACACTGTTTTACCGGCACAATGCAGTGTTGGCGCTCAACGAGGTGGGTGCGGAGCCGATGCCGCGCAGCTTCTCAGTTGAACGCTTCCATGCTGAGATGTCGGAACGTCTCGCCACCCAACCCGATGGCCTGTCCGCGACGTCGACGCACGACACCAAGCGCGGCGAAGACGCCCGCGCGCGCCTTTACAGCCTCACCGAGGCTCCCGGCATCTGGGTGGAGGCGGTTAACCGCTGGCGCGGCATGAGCCGGGCCAACGTCCAGCATCTACCCGACGGCCCGGCACCGGAGCCCGCAGTCGAATGGATGATCTACCAGGCGCTCGCGGGAGCCTGGCCTGTCGGCCTTGTCGCGGATGACGACGAAGGCATTCAGGCTCTTCAAGAACGCTTCCTGCCCTATCTCGAAAAGGCGTTGCGGGAGGCCAAACTGCGCACGAATTGGGGTGAGGTGAACGACGCCTACGAGGCAGCCGTCCTCGACTACGCCCGCGCACTCCTGTCGCCTGACAACAGGGGGTTCAAGACCGATTTCGTGGAAACGCTGCAACCCTTTATTCGCGCGGGGCTCGCAAACAGCCTCACCCAGACGCTGATCAAACTGGCGGCACCGGGCGTCGCCGACATCTACCAGGGAAGCGAGGGCCACGATTTCAGCCTCGTCGACCCAGATAACCGCCGGGAGCCGGAATTCGCGGCGTTAGAAGAGCAGCTCCCGTCTCAATTTTTCGGATCAGACGGCGGCAACACCGATTGGCAGACAGCCGGTTTCAAGCAGCAACTCGTCTCGGCCCTGCTTGGCCTTCGACATCAGGCGCCCGGTCTTTTTAGGAAAGGTGACTACCTGCCCTTGGCTGCCACTGGGGATGGCGCGCAAAGGATAGTGGCCTTCGCGCGGTCCGTTTCAGATCATGCCCTGATCGTCGTCGCACCCCGGCTTGTCTTCAACGTCCTGCATGCACCCGCAACGTCGCAGGTGCTGCGTCTGGCCCAGCCGGAGATTGCTCTGCCACCGGTCCTTGCGAACCGCACCTATCGCAACCTGTGGAGCAGCGCCAGCGTTCAACTCGCGAAGACCCTTACGGTCGATCTGCGGGAGGATGAGCCCTTTATGGTTCTCTGGGCAGACTAGCTCCTGCTTAGGACGCGCCACCGGCATTGCGACGGGGATCTGGAAGCCGTCGAACCCATCTGGTGGGCGGCGGCGGCATTGGCGCTCGACGACCTGCATACGCAGGCGCTCGGGTTTCGGGGTCGGAACTTTTCCGCGGGCCTTCAAGTTTCTGGCGAGGCATCCGCGCCCTTTCATGAAGTTTATCACCAGGGCGCGCGGCCCTATTCAGATTAGCGGCGCCGGCCGCCACGCGAGGACTGCGTCGCGCCGATGGAAAGGCAGATTATGGAAACAACAGCGGAATCAATTGCCGCCACGCCGACGGCGCTCGCCCAGTTGGGCACGCTTGCCATTCACTATGGTCTATCACTTGCGGGTGCCCTGGTGCTCCTCGTGGGGGGATGGATACTTTCGGGGTTCGTGAGCCGGTGGGCCTATAAGGGCCTCTCACGCATTCACGGCATTGATGAGACCTTGGCCCGCTTCTTTGAAAATGTCCTGCATTACGGCCTCCTGATCCTCGTTTTCGTGATGGTCCTGGGACAGTTCGGCGTTCAGACCGCCTCTATCGTCGCCGCTCTCGGCGCTGCCGGCCTTGCCATTGGTCTTGCTCTTCAGGGCACGCTGCAGAATATCGCAGCCGGGATCATGCTTCTCGTCCTACGTCCTTTTCGGGTCGGGGAATATATTGAAACTTCGAGCATCAAGGGCAAGATCATTGAAGTGGGGCTGTTTGCCACCGAGCTGCGCACAGCCGACGGTCTATATCTGCTCGCTCCCAATTCGACCTTGTGGAACACGCCGATCGTCAACCACAGCCGGGAGCCGGAAAGGAGGCAGGAACTGTCTATCGCCGTCAGCAACGATGCCGATGTCGATCTCGCGAAACGAACGCTGCTCGACATCATCGCCTCCGACACTCGTGTTCGCCGCGAGCCGTTGCCACGCGTCTATTCCGATGACCTGTCACCCGAAAAGACGACCCTCAAGGTTGAATATTGGGCGGCAACCGGGGAATGGACGGAGACGCGCCATGACCTGATCGACAGGCTCAAGTCAGGCCTGAAGGATAGGGAGATCGCAATCAAATAGACGACGGACCGCTAGTTCAATGTGCTCAAGCCAAGGCACTCGCTGCCGGCTCTGCAACGTCCGGACATATTTTATCCCTGCACGAGGGCGTCAGTCGCCTTCCTGAGCATTGCTGCGGGATCAGGACGCGGACCGAAGGCGCGACGTTTGATCGCCGGCCCGCCTGGCAGAATGCTCCAGAGATTTCTCGCTTGTCGGTCACCGTACGAAAGGGGCGAGGTCATGAAGAAGGCTTGACGCTTCAGGTGAAGGTGTTTGTCATGCCCGCGTCCCAGATGGCGCGGGACACAAGGGAAGGACGCGATGACAACACCCCTCGGACGGGTTAGGGGTCTGGGCTCTGCGAAAGGCTGGACGCGATCCTATGTGTTCAAACAGGCGTCTGGGCTCGCCCTCGGCCTTCTGACGCCATTATATGATCGGCGTTGGGATTTTACCTTTTCGGGCGTGACCGAGCGTTCGTGGTCGCATCCATGGGCACTTTTTGGATCGCGCCTGCCCTCACAGGCTTCATCGTCCTCAGCGCGATCCATATGGATATCGGCATGCGCGCAATCATCGAGGATTATATCCATGGTCCCATGCGCAAGCTCGCGCTACTCTTCCTCAACTCCTTCTTTACGTGGTCGGTATGCATGGTCTGCGTGATCGCGATCCTTCGAATGATGTTCCAGAGCGTCCAGGCTTGAGGATATCATGGCCTCCTGCCGTCATCTGTGACACCCGATCAGCGGCGATGATAATGTCGACCAGCCTTCGATCACGCCAGTGCGGAGCCGACGGCGTGCACCAGGCCTAGACCTTTGCGCGCCAACCGTCGAGCCAGCCTTCGCGATTTTCTTGATCCCGCTCTCGTTGGTCGGCACGACCAGGCAATCGTACGTATGAGGTTTTTGCCACCGCATCAGGAACAATCGTAACACCCCCAGGTTCCGAGAGCGTGACGCCAAGCTGCAGGAGGCCGCATGCGATTCATCCTGACAGTCATTCATGCATCCGTCGACTACATCGTCGGACTACTCTTGATTGGTTTGCCCTTGCTGGTCACTATCGATGGCCCTGCTCGGGCGCTGACGATGTCTCTTGGCCTCTTCGTTCTTCTTTACAGTCTGGCAACCGACTACGAGCTTGGCGTGATCCGCTTTCTGCGCATTCGATTGCATTTGTTTCTGGACGCGCTTTCAGGGGCAATTCTGTTACTTCTGGCGGTGGCCGCCGATCTGCCCGGTCCGTCCCGGTGGCCCTACTATGTCATCGGCGCCTTGGCGCTGTTTTTGAGCGCAACAACCCGCACCCACGCTCAAGGCACGGCGGGGGAGTAGAGCACTCACGCTCAATATAGGGAAACAAGACCATGAAAGCATTGTGCTGGCACGGCAAGGGCGACATCCGCTGCGACGAGGTGCCGGATCCGGTGATAGAGGATGGACGAGATGCGATCATCAAGATGACAGCATGCGCCATCTGCGGATCCGACCTTCATCTAATGGATGGCTATATTCCCTTCATGGAGAAAGGTGACGTTCTCGGGCATGAATTCATGGGCGAGGTCGTGGCGGTTGGCGCCGACAACAAGAAGCTGAAGGTCGGCGACCGCGTCGTCGTGCCCTTCACCATATGCTGCGGCGAATGCCAGCAGTGTCTAAAGGGCAACTGGTCGGTCTGTGAGCGGACCAATCGCAATGCCGAAAATGCCACGAAAGCCTTTGGTTATCCCACGGCAGGCCTGTTCGGATACTCCCACCTAACCGGCGCCTACGCGGGTGGACAAGCCGAATACGTGCGCGTTCCCTACGCTGACGTTTCTCCGATCGTCATCCCCAATGGAATGAGCGATGAACAGGCATTGTTCCTTGGCGATATATTCCCCACGGGCTGGATGGCCGCAGCCAACTGCGAGATCGAGCCGACCGATATCGTGGCCATCTGGGGATGCGGCCCGGTCGGTCAGTTCTGCATCAAAAGCGCTTTGATGCAGGGCGCCGCGAGGGTCATCGCAATCGACAATGTGCCGGAGCGGCTCGCCCTTGCTCGGCAGGCGGGCGCCGAGACGATCAATTTCGACGAAATCGACAATACCATACCCGAACTTCTCAAGGAAATGACAGCTGGCCACGGCGCCGACAAATGCATCGATGCAGTGGGCGCAGAATCGCATGCCACGGCGTCGTTCGATGCCGTCATCGACAAGGTCAAGGCTGCCACCTTACTTGGGACCGACCGCCCTCATGTGCTGCGAACCGCCATCATGGCATGCCGGCCCGGTGGTATTGTCTCGGTGCCGGGCGTATACGGCGGCCTGCTTGACAAGATCCCGTTTGGTGCCGCGATGAACAAGGGACTGACGATCCGGACGGGCCAGACCCACGTCAATCGCTACGCCCTTGACCTGCTTCGCCGGATCGAAGAGGGCGAAATCGATCCGAGTTTCATCATCACTCATCGCGCGACCCTTGAAGAGGGGCCGGCGCTCTATGAGACGTTCCGAGACAAGAAGGACAAATGCATAAAGGTCGTGATGACGCCATAGGCTCGGCCGTCGCTGATGAGGTGGCCACGAGTAGAGCGGCCTGCCCCTTCGACCTATCGCAAGAGGATCTGCGACAGGCGCGCCGCTTCAACCGGCTTCTGTCGTGGATGCCCCGGTTCAAAACCGGCCGCCGCTGGAATGCGCGCCTCGTTCAGATTGCGACGAGAACCTGGCATGCACTGACCTCTGACGTCAGGCGCCTGCGCTCGCAGGTGTCGGTTCTCACAATGCCGGACCGCCCGCTGTCCATCCGTGTTACCCATCCTTCTGGTCGGGCGCGCGCGCTTGTTGTCCATTTCCATGGTGGCGCCTGGGTGATGGGTGATGCGCGGCTGGAAGATCGGTTGGCGAGCCAGATCGCCACCGACTGTGGTGCCGCCGTTGCCGTCATCGATTTCCGCAATGCGACGGATGATAATCTTGCGAGAACGCTTGAGGACGCCCTGGCCGCCACTCAGTGGCTGGCGACGGACATTGCTCGTTTCGGCGTTCCACATATCGTGCTTTCGGGTGAATCATCGGGTGCTCATCTCGCAATGGAAGCCCTGTTCCATCTCCGTGCCGTCGGTTGCGGGCATGTCGTGAAGGGATTTTATGCCATATGCGGGGCGTTTGATCTAAAGGGTTCGCCCAGCCTTCGACAAAGCATCCCCGAAAGCCTGCTCATCGATGGACCTTCAGCCCTTGAAAATCTGCGCCGCTTGACGCCATCACTGCCCGAGGAAAAGCGAGGCGGACCGGCCGAGGGCAATTTCGAGGGACTTCCCCAGGCCCTCCTGATCGCAGGCCGCCTCGATCCCATCGCCGATGACAGTATCGAGGTCTTCCGACGCTGGAGACGCGCCGGAGGAGATGTTCGCTGCATCCTGGTTCCTGAAGCGGTGCACGGCTTTAATAGAATGCCGACGGCTCTCGCCGCCAAGACCAACAGGTTCGCCCGCCAATGGATGCGGACGATTATTGCGCCGGTCGCGGAGGAGCCGCCTTGATCGGGACATCCCACGCCTGAGGCGGCGGACGGCTCAACATCGCAACGCAGACCCCCTGAGACAGCCTCCAGCGCACGAGGAAATAGGGTCCCGCGGGACCGAACGCGAGGGTCATGAGGCGGGAGAAAAGGCAGTGGCGTGCATTTGATGAGCCCCCTACGACAACAGAGGCCTTCAAGGTCCGGTCGCTACGGCGCCGGCAGGGTACCAGAAGCAAAGCTTCGATATTCCCTTCAGGTATCTCGCTGGCCGATCACGCCAGGTGATGGTATCGCGTGCGCAAATCCGACCAACAATCCACCCTCCTCCACTGGCGAGCGCGAGACGATACGAGGCCGTCAAATCGGTGTAGGCTCGCCCTTGGATCTCCTGGCATGGCGTGGACGATACCGGTTCATGATTGCGGCGACACGTCGAACGCGCGGATGTTTTTCAAGAATCTCGAGATCAACCGAGAGCTTCGGCCTCCAGTTCGGATAAGTCCTGTCGGTGCCAGGAATATTGGTCGGTGCGGGTTCATCCGTCAGATCCGCCAGACGAACGGAGGCCAGCATCGAGGGCGTCATGGCGATGAATTCATGCGCGGCCATGGCGAGCTCTTCCGGCTCGCTGGCCGGTGCACCAGCGTCTGAGGCAAGGAGACCCAAAGCTGAAAAAGCCTTCAGCACCCGCTTGCGCTCTTTAACGCGGTTGTCTTGATGTTGAACGGTTGTTTCTTCCGACACAAGCTCATGTTCCAGTCGAAGAGCGATGTCGGCGCCCTTCCACCATCCGGCGAAGGTCTGATGATCGTGCGTGGAGACGCAGGCAAGCGCGAGCTGCGGGTAGTGTTCCGGAAGAACGAAGCCTTCCTCTGTCTGCTCGTAGGACAGGATGCGATAGGAAAGGACGCCGGCCACGGCGAGGTCCTCGCGAAGCCCACTTGCAATCTCGCCGAGGTCTTCGCCGATGACCAAGCATTTGTAATGGCGCGACATGTTCGCCAGTTGTTCCAGCATGTCATCAACGGGATAACGGACATAGGCGCCGTCTGCCGGGGTGGCATTGGTGGGAACGAGATACAGTCTAGCGAAGGCGGCCGCATGATCGATCCTGATGGCGCCAGCATACCGCATCGAAGCCCTCATCAGGCGGGTAAAGGGGGAGGGTTCACCGGCCGTGATCCTATCGGGGTGCAGAGCCGCCAGTTTCCAGTCCTGCCCCTGCGTCGCGAAGGGCTCGGGCGGGTTGCCAACAGCTGCCCCGGCCACATAGGAGGGTTCCTCGCTCCAGGTGGCCGATCCGTCGAGTGCTTCGCCAACTGCGATATCAAGATAAAGGCCGATCCGCATATTGGCCTTGCGGCAGCATTCCTGGGCCTCGCATAGCTGCACATGGGCGAGCCACTGCAGCCATTGATGGAACGCGATATCAGCATGATGCTCCTTTTCGAAAGCATCGACGGCACCGGTGTGGGGCGATCGATATTCCGATGGCCAAGAGCCCCAGCCGGCGCCTGAACCTCTCGCGGACTGAGCGGATGACAAAGTCTCGAACAGGGCGTGAAGGCGCAGGCTTTCACCGCCCTTGCTGACGAACTCCTCGAATGCGACATTAGGGCTTTTTCGACCCGCTTCAAAAATCGTGCGAAGGACGCCGAGCTTCAGGCGTGCCACGGCTTCATAATCGACGAGCGATCTTGCGCGTAGTTCTGAAAGCTGCGCCTCGATGGCAGGGTCGTTGACGAAACCGCCTACCTCGTCCACGGCGATATAAAGGGGGTTGAGAAACCTGCGATTGGAGGGCTCATAAGGGCTGCACCGCGCGGCATCGTAAAGGAAACCGGCATGCAGGGGATTGAGGCCAACAAAATCGGCGCCGAGCCTGCCGGCCATGCCACAGACAGTCCAAAGATCCTTGAAGTCACCAATGCCCCAATTGCGGCCGGAGCGCAGCTCGTAAAGCTGCAGACTGAGCCCCCAAGCCGGTTGTTCGACAAGATCAGCAGGCGCATGACACCGGCTATCTTCCCCAGAAGGGACGCCGTCGGCAGTCTCGCCGAGCGCAACAAGCATAGTGCGCAGATTGTCGTCAGAGACCCGCACTGCATGCCCCTCGGGCGAGGGGCGAACGAGCTCGATGCCTTTTTGCCTAGCCAGACGTTGGATCGAGGTGGCGGCCTCTCTCATGCTGGACCTCCGTCAGTACATGCGCCTATCGTTAAGGCCGAATTTCATAAGCAGGAACGGCCGGCGATGCGCGGTACGCCTAAGCGCGCCCGTCGAGGGCTTGTTTCATCAAAAGCGTGTAGTCAGGCAGTGACGATTGTCTGCGATCTTGCGCAATTGCGACATCGGTGACCGCTTGATAGTCGGGATCGCCTCCTTCGGCATATTGCGTCTGAGGTCCTTCGGGTCGTTCCGGCGCTTGGCGGCTCGGCAGCTGATGTTCAACCATCGTGGCACTCCGTTATTGGCTCGCAGCTCAACTTCGGGCGATCAAATTCGTTCCGTGTCGATCGGGTGTTACTGCCGCTGAGTTCTCCGCTTCTCAGTCGGTTGGGACGCAGCTTTCGATCCTGATTAACGCACGCCCTGGAACAAGCCCGCCTCAACCAGGTTTTGAGCCGGTAGCAACTGGAGGGTGGACATGAACTATATCTGGCTTTTCGTCGTGGCAGGAGGCGCAGCCTTGCTCGGGCTTGCCTTGGCCTTCGGCATGATCAGGCAGGATCCACGACGATCGGTCGGCGCGATGATCGGGGCCTTTCTGATTGCGATTCTGGCCGTGATTGGCGGGCTCTATGTCTCCAGGGCGCCGACCGCGCCTATCGTACCGCCTGATCGTGAAGGCACGGACAAGGCACTTCCTGCTGCGCCCGCACAGCCCGGAGCGCTACCGGGGCACCAAAACACCCAATAGTATTCGTCTCGGCGTCGCGCGGCTGCGATCGCCCGATCTTGCGACAGCCCCCTCAGAGTGGCTGTCTCCGGGAGCTCGCAATCCGCGGGACGGACGGGCCGGGCGCGCAGCGCTCGCAAGAAGCGCGACTACCGCCCATCTGCCGCATTGTTTTTGCGCAGCCGCCCGAAAACGCGTTCGATGTACCGCCGTGTCGTTTCGGCGCGAAAGCAATGACTTCGATTGGGCATATGGTCTTCTCTACAATCGGCTTCGCGGTAATGCGACCAAACCGGTGGCAAGCTATCAATGGACAATGATGTCGGCAGGATAGTGGAAGCGACTGGCGTCGTGGGCTAAGGAAGCGCAGCGGAGGCTTCGGCGCGCCAGGCCGGCAAGTGCTGCTCCGTTTGGCCAATGCAATCGCGGCAAGCGCGCTGTCACGTCCGCCCATCTCGGGCCCGGAGGGACCCTCACCTTTGACGTCCGGCACGGATCTAGGAAGATTGGCGGCATTCCGGCCGGAACGATTTGTCGCCTTCCGCGTTTTCATGCCGCAATGCGGAGAGCATATCAAAATGAGTACCCATTTCCATCCCAGGACCATTGTCGCAGGTCGGGCCAACGAGGTGTTGGACGTCAAGCGTTTTGCAAGCGACCACAAGCTCGACGACAAACAAACACGTGACCTCCTCCGCCTGTTTGGCGCCTTCGCGACCCGTCATGAGCTGCTCACCAACTGCGTCATACCGCGCACTACGCGTTGAGAGCATGTCGGCTGCGTAATCTCGCCCGCTGATTAGGCGCGGGCCGAGGGTAGAGCGAGAAGGTGCCCATGCCATAGGCGCCTTTGGCACGGACGAAAAATTGCTGCGCGTGTGGGCATTCACAAAGCTCGGGAAGAGGCTAACGCTTTTCAGCTCCCACAGGGAGGAGTAACTTGTGAAGAAAGCCTAACGCTTTTGCAGCTCCCCGCGTGGAAATCGTATGTCCGACACCCTCCTCTACCTCGAGCTCGACCTTAAATCCGGCGGCTCCGAGACGGGCTGCAGCCATCGTCGAGGCAAAAGCCGGTATCGTCTGGTCGGCCTCTCCGTGAATCAGGAGAATCGGCGTCTCGTTGCTCTTGGAAGAGACGGGCGTGGGCGGCAGAAGACCCGAGAACGAAACGAGCGCGCCAATCGTCCAGCGGCCACTGGCAACCGCGTCGAGGGCGACGATCGCGCCTTGCGACACGCCAACGAATGCGACGCGAAAGTGAGCGTTGCGAAATCCTTCTCTGTCGATGATCTCGCCAACGACTGTATCAAAGGCGGCCCGCACAGCCTCGATCCGTTCGGGCTGGAGCTGATAAGCGTCGACGTTGAACCATTGATGGCCACGCGGGTGGGGAAAGGGCGCGTCGAGAGCAACGAAACGCGCGTTTGGAAGCGACGAGCGCCAGGATGAGGCAAGCGGCATCATCTGAGCGCCTGACGCACCAATACCATGGAAGAAAATGACGAGACTATCGCGCGAAGTCATGGGATCCTTGAGATATTGCGATTGGAAGGTGGGGCGGCCGTGGCGCAACAGACGAAGCCGAGTGAGACCGCCACCTTGCAGCGGCCATGCCAACTGCTTTTTTTCGGGCACGCCCGTAAATGTGTCTCTACCGCGTTGGTCGCAAGCATCCGGTGTTGCTGCGTACGCTGGGCGACAGAGCCCCTCCGTCCCGGCCGCTTTTAGCGTCGCTCTCCAGTAAAGCGTCGGCCCAGGCAGATCATCGCTGCAAGCGCGGTCGACGCCGGATCAAATTGCGCCGGGAGCGTCCTTCGCTGGCGTTCCTTCACTTCGGGCAGATCTCCACATGCGGCAGGAGCGCTGGCGGTGCCTCGCTATTGAGATCGCCTCCATCGCGAAAGGGCCACCGAATTGCCGGCGAAAGCTCCAATCCTGGCGGGAACAATCGCGTGATGGGATGGTTAGCAGGCCTTGCCAACCCAAGGAGAAGTCAATGTTCTATACAGACAACAAGCTTCAATTTCCCGTGCGTGTTGAAACGCCTGACCCGCAGTTTGCCCGCGCGTTGCAGCAGGCAATCGGCGGCGTCGAGGGCGAAATCCGGGTCGCCATGCAATATTTCTTCCAGGCCTGTGGCGCGCGCGGCAATCCGAAGTTTCGCGATCTTCTCATGAACACCGCCACAGAAGAGCTGGGCCATATCGAGATGCTTGCGACGGCGGTTGCTCTCAACCTTGAAGGTGCTCCGGTTTCGGTCAAGGACGAAGTGGCTGCCGATCCAGTCGCAAGCGCGGTCCTCGGTGGCATCAATTTGAAGAACCTGCTGTCTGCCGGTCTGTCGGCAATGCCGGTGGACTCTGACGGTGTTCCGTTCAACATGTCCCACATTTACGCGAGCGGCAACATCGCCGCAGACATGACCGCCAATGTCGCTGCGGAGTCGACCGGCCGCGTACTGGCAACGCGACTTTACAACCTGACTAACGACCGCGGCATGAAGGAGATGCTGTCCTACCTGATCGCCCGCGACACGATGCACCAGAACCAGTGGCTGGCAGCCCTCGAGGAGCTCGGCGGATCCACGGGCGTCTTTCCAATCCCCAACAGCTTCCCCCAGGAGCAGGAAAACCAGGAATTCAGCTACGCTTATCTCGGATTCCATCAAGACGGCAGCGCACCCGCTGCAGGCCGGTGGTCGCAGGGACCTTCCGTCGATGGCAAGGGCGAGTTCGTGAGCGCCCTGATGAAGCCGCTTGGTCCTGAACCGGCGTTCGGCCCAGCCCTCCCCAATAGCGGCGCCCAAAGCGAACAGATGTAACGTTAATGGCGGGCTTCAGCCCGCCATACCTAGCTACAGGGCGGGTGGTCGCCTTTGTCTTTTCCGTCTACCATTCAATCACGGCCTCCAGCCATAGCCCGTCGGCATCAAGACAGAGGGGACCAGGCCCGCCCAGCAACTGGGGTGAAGGAGCACCAGCGTCGCTGCTGAGGAGGGGCGGCAAATCTAGGTGCTCGCTTCCTTACGTATTGTCAGCTTCCACGTCTCGTGGACAATTTGTGTTCGACGGAATCGCCGCCGGTTGTTCCAAACAAGTGTCGCATATGGCCTTTGAGGTTTTCTGGTAAACCGGCTGCCAGTCCGCGGCGTTTGCTCGTTGCCTGCGCCACCAGTCCGGCCGCGGGGTGGCAGTTTCGGTTCGCTTGCGTACCAGCCTACCTCTGCCTGTTGATTTCAGGCGAGAATTGATCAACCTTCGTGTTCCAGTGAGGGAGGGGCAGCGCCGGGGGGCGACGCCCAAGAGGCGGGGTGGTTCGGGACGGAACTACCCCGTCCTGGATTCGGAGCGATGGCCGCCCTCATGTCGACGCCAGTTAAGGTCGCTCGCGGACCCGACCAGATCATGTGCTATAATGAACCTGAGGGAATTACTCTCAACGATCCGTTCGCCGTGCTTGCGCCTTCGCATCTCCGCATCGTTCGAGGTCGCGCCCCTGCGCTGGGAACAGGCAGCACGGAACCACTTGCGAACAACGTCATCCGCCTGGCCGGCGCTCTTCCACCGGATCGATCCGCTCCGTGATGCCGCTCAACCCCCAAGTCCGTGGTCGTCAACTTGATCCTGGATCGTTCGTACCCTCCTCCGTCACCATGGACATGTCCGGAAGCAGGCTCGTTTGGCACGGAACAGCTGAACGCTTGCCTAGCCATTTCAGCACTCTGATTTCGTCCAAGTCCATCCAATCCAGAAGCCGAGTACTCCGCGTCCTCAGCTTGAGGACATCGCTCAACGACCCGGCCTCGAAGTCCTCGAAAACCGCGGGATGAATGTAGGACGAGCGGCAGACGGATCGCGTGTTGACGAGTGTTGCGGCGACCCCGTCTATGGCTTGGTTCAGCTGACGGGAGAGCTCGCGTTTGGTGGACGCCGCCTTGATCGACGCAAGCGCCTCAACCGCCAAGCATGTGGCACCCCAGGTTCGGAATTGTCTCGAACTGAAATCTTCTCCCGTAATGTCCTTGATATAGCAGTTCACATCATGCGACGTGATCTGGCGGCATGCACCGTCCTCGCACATATACTGGAACAGGTTTTGCCCCGGTAGTTCCTGAAGTTTGCGCACCACATTGGCGATCCGGCGGTCGCTGTGCGAAAGGTTCCACTCCTTGCCTGATTTGCCTTTGAAGCGGAACCTGACGCTACCCCCCTCGACGACGACGTGACGACTTCGAAGCGTGGTCAGTCCATAGGATTTGTTCGTCTTGGCGTAGGCCGCGTTGCCAATTCGAATGTAAAGATTGTCGAGCATCCAGACGACCGTCGCCAATGCCTTGTCCATGGTAAAGCCGCGTGAACGAAGATCGCTATCAACCCTCTCGCGCAGGTCGGGAAGCCGGCGGGCAAACTCGCCGAGGCGATCAAACTTTGCCTTGCCCCGCTCCGCATGCCATTCGGGATGATAGCGATACTGACGCCTTCCGCGGGCATCGGTTCCGACAGCCTGCAGGTGGGAAAACGGGTTGGTCGAGATGATGACATTCTCATAGGCGGGCGGAATCGCGAGGGCGTTGAGCCGCTCGATCTCCGACGGTTCCGTGATGCGCCTGCCGTCCGGCCTGTAATAGTCGAAGAAGTCCCCCCGTTTGTCCCGGGTGATGCCCGTTTCAAGACCGGGGACGTAGACGAGGCCAGAGGCAAGCTTGGCCTCCGCGCCCATGGTAGCGAAGCCGGTGACGATGTGGTTCATTTGCCGGTAACTTGGAGACATTGATTCGGTTCCCTCAGGGACAACGCATCCCGGTGCGGTTCGCTTCGGCTGACACTTCTAAACGGTGGGATGGCATACGAAGTTTTTGAGTCTTCGTGAGGCGGTGAGACGGCAGATCACGTTTCTTGATGATTACCCCGATGCCTACCAGACCGCGGTCTAAAGACCCGCCTCCGCCACGGTGATGCGAACCTAGGCGCTCTTGTTCGGACCACAACTTTCCGGCACCGGCAAGTGGCACTAATCGCGACCCTTCTCAATGAGAGACTAAATCTCAACAAGCAGCACGACTTGCTCCGCAAAAGAGCTCGTCACCTTTGATAGCGGCACCGCACGCAAGGCGAAGCAAACGGTTGGAACGGACGCCGAGCCCGCGAGCAAGACAAGACCAAACCAAGCCGTCCAGCACCAAGTGGTCCTGGCAGGGCCGACTGAACCAGACGCAATATCGAACCGACACAGGTCTTTGCCGCGCGATGCGAGTTCGGGGGCAATAGCTGATTGCGAGATGTCTGGCTGAAAGCACGAAAACGCAGGGAGCGCTTGCTCTCAGAGCTGGCGGGCTTGCGCCGCAGCCTGCATGCGCGCGAGCCGAAGTCTGGCGGTCTTGGCGTCGCGCTGTCGACGCTCTTCTTCAAGTGCCTCCCGTGCCGCTTGGTTCGTCCGCTCCAGGACATCCATCCTCTGCTCTGCATTCATTGTGTTTCTCTTCCGCACGATCTCAGTGTCTGGCATGGTTGCCTCCTTCTCCTGAGAAGGCTGAACGCGCTTTTGGCGCAGAGGATGCGGTACGCTAGCGGACCCAAGACCAGCCTTTGTCCTGAACGGGACTAAGGGCGCGCGGTRCAAGTTTTACCTGATGGTGACCGGCCGCGGCCCGAGGTCGATATGACTTTCCCCGAATCTGGAACAGGTCTGCGCGAGCTTCGACAGGATTATCACAGGCTTCTTGCCTCCTGCGCAACGGGACCTAAATGGCAATTGATCGGACGGGAGATGATAATGGCAATTCTAAACGACTGGCTGGATGATCGCGTTCAGGAAATCATCGGCACCCCGGGCTTCCACCACCAGAAGTCGGATTTTCGGGATAAGGCGAAGCATCTGGTCGACAGGGGCAAGGAAGAAGGCTTCAGCGTCGCAGAGATCAAGGAAGCTTGTGGCGGAGATGTCGAACGCTTCTTGCTGGAGCATCAAAACGCGATGACTGACGTCGAAGCGCAACAGGTCACCCTGACAAGGCACTAGGCTCGCCCAGGTCTACCGGCAGCAGGGTTGGGTTCTACCGCCCGGCAATGCCGCGTGCTCCTGCTCGGATTTCAGGGGGTCATGGACGAGATAGGGCGTAGGGCTAGTGGCCGCACGCCGCTGGGCAGGTCGTAAGGTCATCCTTGACGCGATCCCGTGTTTTGGCTCGCTCCTGCCGGGCTGTCCGGGCTTTAGGGGAACTCCCTTTCTCTCTGATCGTTGTCGCTAGGAGAAAGGGAGAATGCAATGGTCGTGATCTATCATGTCGCAGAACACGATGAGGGATTTGCCTATCGGATGGAGGACGTCTGGTCGGAGACCTTCGTGTCTCACGAAGAGGCTCTGCAGGCGGCGCGCGCAGCGGCGAGCCGGCAGCGCCTCAGCGGGGAATCAACCGAAATCACCTTTCAGGATGAAACCGGCGCGTGGCAGACCCAGGAGGTTAGCGGCGAAGATCGTCCGTCGACGGATGTCATTGATGACACTTGAGCAGAAAAAGCTCTTTTAGTGTCAGGATCATGAAAGGACGCTATTGATGTCGAAGATTGAAGCAGAAAAATCCGGTTGGTTGCGCAGCTTCATGACGGAGCTCGGGATTGTCGAGCCCGCGTCGGTCGCTGAGCTAGAAGAGGACCACCGGGAAGTGATCGAGGCTTATCGGAACGGAAAGATCACGCGGGCCATGCTGAAAGGCAGCTTGATGAACGACGAACGTGTCAGCACCCAGGTCGAGATCTCCGCCGCCGAAAGGCAATTGTAGTTCTCCGTTGATCCGCCTCGCAAGCGCGTCCGGTTCGCATTGACCACGACGACAACCAGCAAGAGGATAGACTGGTCGCAGGACGTAGCGCTAGCGTATAGATCAACAGCGCGGCAGAACCTCCAGGGCCAGCTCTAATCCTTGTTAGGAGCGCCGTCCCATCGCTAGCGAAAACAGCCGTGCCTGCCTGTCGGCAAAGGCTCGGGGATCAACTGGCCTGTCGCCATCGAGGATGCGGGCCTCATCGAGCAAAAGCCATGCGGCATCCTGCCGGAATACCTGATCCTTCATCGCCGCGATTTCTCGCACCAGTTCGTTTCCAGCATTGATCTCCAGGATCGGCTTTGAAGCGGTCTGCAGCCTGCCAGCACCCTGAAGGATCTTTTCGAGCTGCCGATCGGGGCCATGTTCAGGGGCAACCAGGCAGACCGCGCTTTGCGTTAAGCGGCCGGAAACACGGACATCGGCCACAGCCTCGGCCAGAGTGGCTCGCGCAAAATCGATAAAGGCGGCGACGTCCGCGGACGACTGGGAACTGTTGTCGCGATTATTTAGCGCATCGTCCAGGCCGTCCAGATCGGCTGCACCTTGAGTTATCGATTTGAAGGTTTTGCCTTCATAGTCAGGGGCGTTTGTCGGCCAGAAGCTATCGACTGAATCGGTCAGAAGCAGCACTTCAATATTTTTTGCTCGAAAACCTTCCAGCTGGGGCGACGCGTTCAGCTGATCAATCGAGGACCCACTTATATAGTAGATCGCGGTCTGTCGATCTTTCATGTCGGCAAGGTACTCCGCCAGGCTGCGTGTCTCCTGACCGGAAAAGGTGGTGCGAAAGCGCGCGAGCTTGAGCAGCTGGACGCGCCGTTCGAAATCCTCGTAGATGCCCTCCTTGATGATCGCGCCGAACAGGTCCCAGAACGTCTTGAAGGTCTGGGCGTCATTCTCGGCCATCTTCTCCAGTGCGGCGAGAACACGCCCGGTCACACCCTTTCTGATCGCGGCGAGAATCGGGCTTTCCTGGATCATCTCACGTGAGATGTTCAACGGCATATCCGCCGTGTCGACGATGCCCCGCACAAACCGCAGATAGCGCGGCAGCAACTCGGCCTCGTCCGTGATGAAAACCCGCTTGACGTAGAGCTTCATCCGACCGTGGCGGTCTGGATCGAAAAGATCGAAAGGCTGCGAGCCCGGGATGAAGGCGAGCGCGGTATAATCCTGGCGCCCTTCGGCGCGGAAGTGCACGGTGTGCAGGGGCTCGTCGTATTGGCCCGACACGCCTCGATAAAAATCGTCATATTCCTGTTTCGAAATTTCAGTCTTGGGCTTTGTCCAAAGCGCCAGGCCGTCCGTGACCTGCTGCGGATCGCTTCCCTCCTTTTCGACCAGGCGGATGGGCACGGGGACATGGCCGGACTGCTCGCGGATGATGCTCTCCACCGTCCACCGGGCAGTGTATTTCTTCGCGTCGCCCATCAGGTGAAGCACGACGCGGGTTCCTCTCGTCGGAGCACTACTACCATCGACGCCGACAATATCGTAGCTGCCCTTGCCGTCGGACGACCACCTCCATGCCTCCTCACCGCCGGCCCGCCTGGAAATGACATCGACGCGATCGGCAACCATGAAGGAGGAGTAGAACCCGACGCCGAACTGGCCTATCAGCTCGGCCTTTTCCCCGCCTTTCGCGGCCTCGATCCGTTCCATGAAGGCGCGGGTGCCCGACCGCGCGATCGTGCCCAGCGCATCGATCATCTCCTCTCGGCTCATGCCAATGCCGTTGTCCTCCACACTCAGTGTCTGCTTGTCTTCATCGAGGCTGACGAGGATTTGCAGCTGCGCGCCGTCTGCGCTGAGATTGGGCTGGGAAATCGACTCGTAGCGAAGTTTCTCGCAGGCATCGGCAGCATTCGAGATCAACTCGCGTAAGAAAACGTCCTTGTCCGAATAGACCGAGTGCACCATCATGTGCAGGAGGCGGCTGACATCGGCTTCGAATGGATGTTGTTCAGGCTGACGTTCGTCTGTTCTCATAGATCTTCCCTCATCTCTTGCGTCGCACCTGCGGTCCGACGCAGATTCGACCGGACAACTTAGTTCACCGTGCGCAACAGGCAAGATCCTAAGCTTTCTCCCTCAGCGCTCAGGCTACCGGAACCCGGGTTTTCGCGAGTGCCCTGCTCGATATCAGCGCGGCGGCTACGAGCGGCACGACTGTCCAGTAAGAACAGCGCACGCCGAAATACTCGGCGACGAAGCCGAGCAGCGGCGGCCCCGCGAAAAAAACCAGAAATGTCGTTTGTCCCAGAGCTGCCACATTGACGGACGGTGCGCGATCACCCCTCCCCGCCGCTGCGGAAATTGCCAGTGGATAGACAGCCGAACATCCGATGCCGGTCAGTGCGAAGCCTGCGAGCGCAACCACCGCATGCGGGGCCGTCGCCACCATGACCAGGCCCGCGGCGGTGATGAGAAGCAGGCTCCTGGCGACGGCGAGCGCATCAAAGCGGTCAACGAACTTGTCCATGACGAGCCTGCCAATGGCAATCATGAGGGAGAATATCGTGACGCCAAGGCCCCCAACGAAGGGAGATGCCGCGAACACGTCGCGCATGTAAATCGCCGACCAATCCACGCTTGCCCCTTCGGCGAGCAAGGGTGCAGCGCCGATCAAGCAAAGAGGTAGGAGGCCGAGGGTCGGCAGCGCGATCAGGTGCTTGCCGATTTTGGGTGTGTTGTCTCTGCGAGGCGCGGTTTGGATCTGCGTGAAGATGATCGTTCCACTGATCAGGATCAGCGCAAGCGCTAGCGCCATGTGAATCTCGACTGGTATCGTCGCTTGACGCATGATCGCGCCGACGAGAGCCGTAATGAAGAAACCGGTGCTCCACATGCCATGCGCGCGGCTCATAATCCTTCGTCCAAGCCGGGCTTCGTGGCGATCGGTTTCGATGTTCGCGTTGATCTCGAAGGCGCCGGTCAGGATACCAGCCACAAACAGGACCGGAGCGGCGGCGACCGCCGAAGGCATCCAGGGAACAAGGGCAAATCCGGTGCTTGCGCCAAATACTGTCAGGAAAGCCATGGTGCGGGCGCCGAACCTTTCGATCACCGGAACGGAGAAGGTCAGGCCGAATAGAACCCCTGAGGACATCGACACTAGCAGAATGCCGAGCTGGCCCTCGGAGAGTGCAAATCGGGCCTGGAGGTCGGGGAGGCGTGAAAACAAAGCTCCGAGCATGAAGGCGACCGCGAACTGGATGAAGAAGATGCGCTGATGTGGCTGCATGAGCGGGTCAAAGCGTCGGGTTGGAGCGATCGAAGCGCGGATGTTCAACGAGGATTGAAACGCAAAGGACCTCATTCTTGTTCCGGATCCCCGGCAAGAGGAAGCAGCGATTTGGCCTGCCTGCTCGCTTCGGGGTGGTGGTGACGACACAACGCTCGCCTGCCACCTCGGTGGGAGAATGTCCTCGTAGCAGGGCCACGACGCCATCTCTTGCCCCTTATTGGCATCGCAACCTCGCAGAGGCCCGAAATTACGTTCTTCGGCGGCAGCAAAAAGCCCCCGTGATAAGCGGGGGCTCTTTTCCGGTCTTTCTGAAACGTTCACCCGATAGTGGGTTGGGGGCGTGCAATCGAGTGACGCCTTTGAAACCTGCGGCGTGACAGAAAGTTCCCACCAGCTTGAAGATCCTGATCGAACAACTTCACCCCCAAGACAGGAGGACAAAGCGTTTGACTGGTAACAGCTCACAGCCAAGGGGCCTCGTTCGTTACTGTCGACTGCCGATGCTCTGGCTGCCGAAAGGGTTCCCGTCGAATGCTGACAAGAGATACGCACCCAACTGATATCTGATCAAACCTTGATCATTGCTCCTTCGCGCATTCATTCCGGTCCATCAGACCTGATGTCCCCTTCGTGGCACCTCTTTTTTACGTCGGCTTTTGTCCGCTCCCGCAGGTTTATTCTTTTGAGGAACGACCCAGCCAAGATCTAGCGTTGAAGAAAGCCCGGCCGACGATCTTGGCCGCGTGCTCGTCCGGCTAGACGAGGATAAGGCACAACTTTTTCACGTCCTGTGCGTTGATGTGACAAATTGGCGATGGAGCGTGTCTGGTGACGAGACTGAATGTTCGAACTTTGGCAAAAGCCGGCTATGCCGCGAGAGGCGTCGTCTTCCTGCTCGTTGCTGCGATGGCCCTCTTCTCGGGTTTGGCCGGCGGCAGGCCAGATACAAAATCAGCTTTGTCGACACTTCTTGATCAGCCCCTCGGACGGGTCTGGGTTGGCACCATTGGCCTCGGTCTGCTCGGCTTCGTGGCCTGGCGACTTGCGCAGTCGCTTGCAGACAGCGATGGACATGGATCAGGCAGCAAGGCACTGGCCATCAGGGCCGCGCTCCTTGGTAGCGCCTTGGCCTATATCGGGCTGGCGAGTTTTGCCATCAGTCACGCCCTGTCGGCGGGCGGTGGCGGGCAGTCCTCGGGCGAGCAAAGTCTTGCACGTTGGATCATGTCCCAACCCTACGGTGCGTATTTAGCGATGGTGGTGGGGCTTGGCTTCATCATCGGCGGGGTGATAACGTCGATGAAGGGGCTGACGCGCAAATTCGAGAAATATCTCCGCTTGCCCGATGCGAAAGGGTTCATGCGTGTCGTTTGCATCTATGGCCTTGTCGCTCGCGGTATTGTGTTCGCCCTTACAGGCCTGCTTTTCGCATACGCGGGTATTACGGTAGACCCCGATCAGGCAGGCAGCATGTCGGATGCGCTGACATGGTTGCGACAGCTCCCCTTCGGTGCGCTCCTCTACATTTTGGTTTCTCTAGGCCTAGCCGCATTCGGGCTCTACAATCTCGTCGAGGCGCGTTACCGCGTCGTGCATGGCCCCTCCCTCAACGACGTGAAGAAGGCCGTGATGATCCCACGGTCGTGAAGGCGACTATCGACGCCCATCCCGCCTCTTTCAGACATGTTCGCGCCACGTGTAGGCTCCGGAAATATTCTCGCTCTAAAAGTGTCGGATTCACGGGAAGCGACATCGCGTCGACGCCGGCGTTCATGGATAAACCTCCGCGGCATGGGCCGCCTCGGCGAAAGTCCGTCGCGCCAGGTCGGTGCTGCCCAGCCGACTGGTTGCATCGACGCACCTGCGCCTTTCGGCATCGCAGAGGGGACCGCACCGCTGAAGACCATGTGCGGTTGAGGACCTGCAATGCTGCCTCCAATCCGTCGATGCGTTGGCGGTGCCCGTCGGCGGTACGGACAAACACCGGCGGCTCCCAGATAAGATGGAAGTCGACATTGATAATCTTGCTCATTGAGCTGGTCCTGATCGCGGTTTGATGGGGTCGAACCAAGTTGAACGGCGGTTGTTCCTGCGTCAAATGACTTGGTGCGCAAGCGTACCGGCTCGGCTTAAGCATGATCTCCACAAGCACCTTCGATCCCGGCATCGACGGGAGCCTTCTGTTGCGGCGCATCCTTTCGTGTGCACCCTTTCGGGTCCAGTATGACCAACGCCTCAAGCCTACCCGAAGATATCGAGATTTCTTCTTTTGCTACGTCGACAGCGCTGCAACTTTCAAGGTTCAGATCTTCGGTCGTTCCGACGGTAGCAGGCACGTCATGACGTCGGCGGCGTCCGCGACGTTTTTCTCAGGCCCGAAGCAATGGTATCAGCAAAGAGACTTGTCGCCGCGGCGATTAGCATCAAGGACATTCCGAGGAGGCTGCGGAGACTAACGGGTTCTCCTGCCAGAAATGCTCCGACCACGACCGCGATGGCGGGAGACACGAAGGCGAAGCTGCCCGCTTTGGCCGGCCCGATATCTCGCAAAAGCTGCACATAATATCGGTATCCGAGAAGAGAGCCGAAGATAACGAGGAAAAGCCATGCGCCGATGACTGGCGAGCCGGAATGCCACGCCCCCAACCGCGTCATCGCCAATAACGCGTCTGGCTCGGATACCAGTGACCAGGCAAGCAGTAAGCAACCGCCGATGAGCATCGTCGAGCCCGATAGAAACGTGCTGCCGTAACGGGAAACAAGCGGGCGCGCCATAACTGAGCCCCATGCTGAGGAGATCGCCGCCCAGCCTATCGCCAGAAGTCCGAGCACAGATTGGCCTTCCGACCCCGCCTGCCTCAGCGCCGGCATAAAGAGGATGCATAGACCTGCAATCCCGAGCATCATGGCGCCAGCGCCGACGGCATTCCAGCGTTCTTCACCCGCAAGAACGCCGAAGGCCAGAAGCGCAAGGGGCGTCAGCGACATCTCGACAACTGCCGACGTGCCTGAGGAAACGAACTGCATACCCCAGAACAGCGGGCCATAGCACAGGGCGATCATCAATAAGCTGACGATTAGGAGCCGTATGAGGTTGTCCGGAGAAAAAGACTCGAGACTTTTGCCTCTTCCGGCCCATGCGAGCATCACCAACCCCGCGGCGATGAACCGCGTTGCTGCAAAAAGGCTCGGTGGCACGGCCTCTACCCCCGTCTTTACGGCAATCCAGGTGAGCCCCCAGACGAGACAGAGGACGACGAACTTGAGATGATGTCGTGATACCGTCATGATCAAAACCTTGCGAATGCAACGGGTAAAGAGTACTTATACCGTGACGAACTTTCGAAACACGAACTTGTTCCTTGGAATATGGCCAGCACGACCTCTGATATGCCGCTGAGTGGCGGCCATGCCGCCCTCGATTTTGTCAACACGGTCGACAGCCGCCGGGGACGCTGGGGCCCGGATCTGCTGGGCTCGCTCGGGGATCTTGTCGTCCTCGCCGAAAGACTTGGTCTTGTGGACCCTCTAGAAGGCGAACACCTGAAATGCGTGGCGGCAGCAGATACCCAGGATGCCGGGATCGTCCTTCTCGAAGCGGTCAACTTGCGGGAAGCCGCCTATGGCGTTTTCGAAGCTGAGGACCGAGGAGGTGTCGCATTGACATCGCAGTTGCGGGTTCTTGAGCAGGCTGCTCGCAAAGCACGCGCTCGCGAGGTTTTGAAAATGACGCCTGAAGGCTTGCGGTGGAAACTGCCGCTTGAGGAGAGACGCGATATTGTCGACCTGTTTGCACTGGAGGTCGTTGAACTTCTTATAGATGCCAGCGCGCGTCGGCCCGTACGCGAATGCAAGGGCGACAATTGCGGGTGGCTGTTTCTCGACAGGTCGAAAGGCGGCAGACGGATATGGTGTTCGGAGGCGAGTTGCGGCACGCGTGAGAGGTCCAAGCGGCTTCGTTCACGGCGAAACCAGGACCAAGGAAAGAGCACACGTTGACGCGAGGGCATGCTTGGGGCCTCACCAATGAACAAGGGTCGGCACCTCGCGATTTGCCGGACCATGACGCGCAATGACCGATCGACGACGTGCGAACAAGCCGATGCCGAAGGCCTTCCTAGAAGCCATAAGCGCGGCGGCTCCTTTACCTTTTCCTAACATCTAAAATACATCATCAACATGCCGCAGGAGACAATCGCTACCAAGCTTGAACGCGTAGCGCTAAGACGGCACCTAGACAGGTGAAATCATGAACCGCGTTTTGGCCGTTCTCTCACTCGCTTTGCTGACCAGTTGCTCCCATACGGATCCGCTCGAAGTAGGAAGCGTGACGTCGGCGCCCCGAGCCGCACCCTTTAGCGACCAAGCGGTGATCGCCGCTGTCGTGGGGACCGGAGAGGTCGGGACTTACGCTCTTGCATGGGCCAACCCGGACACTGGCAGCGCCGGTGTGATTGAGCGTATCGATCCTGCCAATGGAGTTGCAAACGGCTGTCGGAAGTTCGTCACCAGCCAGCAGTCGCTCGAGGGCGAGACACGTTTCGACGGAATCGTTTGCCCCTCCGGCAACGCCTGGAGACTTTCGTCGGGCACATGAAAAATACCGAAACGTAGCCACCTTGCGAGCGCCGGGCGATAAGATCGAGCAGAAAGATCTAGAACTTGTAACCGACCTGCAGGCCGGCCCGCGTCATCCCGTCGTTCGGACTGCAAAGGTTGGCGTTTGAAGAGTGCGCGATCTGCGCTAAAAGGTTCCAGTGCTCTGTGAGGCGATAGCCGCCTCCGACATATTCGTGGAACAGAACCCGGCAGCCGAGGTTGGGGCCGCCGTCGTTTCCGTCAAGATCGCCCGTATGGATGACACCGCCAAAGCCCGCTTCGGCGAAGAGCTTGTCGCTGAAATCAACGGTCCAGGTAAAACCTGTGAAGAATTGCGTTGCTTCGCCGCTCAACCCGATCGACGTTCCAAGATGGACTCGCGGATGCAGAAGCTGCTCCCTCCAGCTGCCGGTAGCTTCGTATCCGAACGGATCAAAAAGCACCGTCAATTCCGGAAAAGCCCCGTCTTCTCCCGACCGGCCGCCTTGAACCGATGTCGAAACGCCGAAACGAAACTCATCAAGAGCTGATCTTGAGCTCGTGCGGGAGAACTTTCCAGGCTCCCCGTTGCAACAGCCAGGATAAGCAAAAAGCATTTATCAATACAGGATTTCCGATCCATGCGAATCGACGTCTCCGGGAACCGACAGGAACTGGTAGCACAGCTATTTTCAATGGAAAGCCCGCTTTTCGAGAACGGCAGATTTTCTTGCGAGGTGCAACTCAGGCACCGCGCTTTCGACAGGCGGTTCACGAAGAAAAGCTCTTGGAGAACGCTCAAGCAAGGCGCACGAGGTGCAGCGCGAAAGACTGTGCGCAACGACTGAGGTCACCAGCCGACGATTACATCGAACGCCGGCATCTGGTCGGCAACCTCCGGGCCGCGGCCGGGCAATGATCTTGCCTTCGCAGCAAGCGCTATTGCGAACACTGCAGCAAGTCCCAAAACGAACGGAACCGATGCTTGATGGCGCGACCTGACCCCTTTCTCTATGAGCAGCATCTGTCGAGGGGTATGAAGATTGCCGTCGCTTTTTGCCTTCGCCGGCGACGCCCTCATCAGATTGGTCGCCATAGCCGACTTGAGCAGGCGCGCGGCCAAGTTGGGTGCAAGGAGATAGGCCAGTCTCATCACCGTCGTCACGGATGCGACCATAGTGGTTGGTCGCGGCGATCTTGCCACACATGGACGATGGCGTCGGCAACGCGGCGCGCATCAAGGGCGGGCAGCGGGGCGCTCAGCCGCCTGCCAATGCCTCCAAAAATCCGCGCAGCCCGAACTTGCTGGCGCTATAGGCGGTTGTGAAGGGAGCGGCCGCAACGCCGCCAAAAAAGATCATGTTGATAAAGACCCCCTGCCCTGCCGGAGATAGATCGGCATGGTGGCCTCGTTCTGATTTCGATCAACGCAAACAAGCAATCCTAGGAAGCAGCGAGGCAGGATGTTCGCTGTGTTCTCGACCTCTCTTGCTCGCACCAGAAAGACAGTTGGAGCCGGAACGATAGGGGCCGCAAACGATGGCGACGACGATGGGCCAATCAACAAATCGAAGCCAAACCCGCATCACTCCTTTTCGAACCTGCCGGGATCGGACCAAGGTCCGGCATAGCTGCGACTGAAGTCCGTGGTCAGGAACAGCCTGCATCAACCGTCGTTCGTCTGACAGCCCTGAGGTCGTGTCGACCGGGCCATAGCTCAATATTCGATGGAGGAATGTTCCCATGTTCAAGGCAACCGGCATCGCCTTCGCCGCAGCTCTTCTTGCCAGCACCGCATTTGCCCAGTCGTCCAGTACGCTCGGCACGGGCGGCTCATCGGCTGGCGGCGGAACCTCCAGCAGCACAGTCGGAACTGGTGGAAGCTCTGCCGGCGGAGATTGCACCGCGGGTGCTACCAACTGTCCGTCGGGCAGCGCGTCGACAGTGGGCACCGGCGGCTCGTCAGCTGGCGGCGGTACCTCCAGCAGCACAGTCGGCACGGGCGGTTCTTCGGCCGGCTCCGGTTCGGGCTCGTCTTCCACGCTTGGAACGGGCGGTTCATCGGCTGGCGGCGGCACCTCCGGCAGCTCCGTCGGCACCGGCGGCTCCGCTGCAGGCTCCGGTGATGCCGGTTCGGCTTCCTCGATCGGGGCAAGCGGAACGTCAGCAGGCGACGGCAACAGCGCTAGCTCCGTCGGTACAGGCGCAAGCCAGGCAGGCTCCGCTCACGAAAACAACGGAAAGAAGGGCTGCGCTCCCGGCCAAGCCAAGAAGAGCGGCTCCACCCAATCCTGCTAGCTTGTTATGGCCGGCGCTTTTCAACGCCGGCCATTTTGGCTTCGGAGACCAGACAATGTCAAACACAGTGAAAGCTTTCATCTACGGGGCCGCTCTTTTGGCCGCGACCCAGGCACGAGCCGAGGACATCAAACTCGACGATCAAACGACCTGTACCCTGGTTGAGAAACAGCCCGATACCGGGGGAACGTCCACCACGGTAACGGCCGGCAACGGCAAGGTGACCTCATCAACAACGATGGGAAGCGGATCATCGAGTTCGGCCTCGTCATCCGCGTCAGGCTCGGCGAACGGATCGGGAAGCGTCGATAGCTTCTCGACGGCCAGCGTGACCCGGCCAGACGGAACTGTCGTCACCAAGCGATCCGATGGCACCTGTTCGGTGACCAAGCCCAAGAAGTAGGAGAAAACCATGAAGACCACGACATTGGTCAGCGCGATGACACTCGCGCTCCTCTCTCTGACCACCGCCGCACCGGCGCAGGAGTGTAAGGCTGCCGGAACCATCGGGACGGCAGGAAGTGCGTCGGCGGGTGGCACCTCGGCAAGCTCGGTTGGAACCGCCGGGGCGTGTCAGACCGACGATGGGACGACCTCCTCCATTGGATCTGGCGGCAGTGCCGCAACAGACGACGGCAAGGCGATGAGCAAGACGCAACTCAACGACAATGACGACAAGCTGAAGGCGCAGACGAACGCCCAAGCGGTCGACAAGGGAACGTTCAGCAAGTCAAGGACGAAGACCAGCACCGACGGACAATCGCTGCAGAGCACGACGCGGACCATGTCACACGTGCCCGGCCAGAAGCCCGTCAAGAGCACGACCGAGCAGAATGTCATCCTGCCCCAGCAGTGACCAATGAAAGGAAAAGCGATGAACAATCTCATCTGGCTTGTAGGCGCTATCGTCATCATCGTGGCAGTGCTGAGCTTCTTCGGCTTTCGATAAGGAAAGCTCCTCAAGCGCGTCTTGAGGCAGACAATGACCCGGCAGAACGACCGGGTCGGCCGCCCGAGGAGGCAGGGTAGAGGCTTCCCGTCCTCCTGATTGAAACGCAAAACATCGACCCCAGCAGCGGATAATCAAGAAAGCCCCGCTCGTAGAGCGCGGGGCTTTCAGAGCTGCCGACGGCGGTTTAGGAACGGGAAAGGGTGGACCGCACGTCCTTGGGCGCCTGGTGCGTTACGGGACAACATAAGCCAGGAGCGCGGTCCGACATCCGGACTCTGAAGCCACCTGATCGTTCCCGCCGTAACAACAAATTTTTCTGCGGGCCGGGGACGGCCAGCCAGATCCTTTTGATCCTGTCGAACCGCTCGCCCATCAGCTGCCAACACAATGGGGACAAGCCGAAAAGGCGTTCAGTGCATGGAGATCGAGGACCGTCTCAACGCGCTCAACTGAGTCTGATTACGACCCAGAGGGAGTAGGCGCTTCTAAAAAAGGCGACGACGACGAGTGGCCCAAAGCGCGCGCCGCTCGGTTCGAAGGTCCGGATCGCGGGGCGTCCTTTCGCCGGCCATCAATCTACGCTGCGCAGACGATTTCACGGCACCGTCGGCAAAGCACTTCCATGGCGAGGCGGTAATTGGAGTCTATCGATCATGACCGATTTTCCTGCAGCGAATAGATGGCATGCAGGAGGGCGAGGTGGCTCAAGCCTTGTGGTAGATTGCCAAGACCTGCGCCGGTTGCGGGATCAACCATCTCATTGAGAATACCGAAATTGTTGCCAAGCCGCTCCAGCAGGGTCTTCAGCATCGCCTCGGCACGATCGACCTCGCCCAGGAAGGCATAAGCTTCGACGAGCCAGCAGGAGCAGGCAACAAATGCACCTTCCTCCTTGTCGACCCCACTGTAGCGGTAGACGAGCGGGCCAACCGCCAGCTCGCGTTCGATGGCATCACGGGTCCGTTTCAGCCGACCATCATGTTCAAAGCCGAACCGGGTCGTCAGCAGCAGCGCCGCGTCGAGCCTGTCGCTGCCGGCATAGAATGTGTAGGCCTGCTTCTCCTGCGACCAGCAATGGCTGTCAATCCAGTCGCGAATGCGGCGGCTTTCGGCGAGCCAACGGTTCGCATCGCCGCCGATATGGCCTTCCTTCGCAAGGTCAGCCGCATTCGTCAGCGCAAGCCAGCAGCCGATCTTAGAGAAGGTGTAGTGCTGCTTGTCTTGCAGTTCCCAGATGCCGCAATCCTTTTCACGCCAGCGGCGGACGCACTGCTCGGCAAGATTTTCGAGGAGGCGCGCGGCCTGAGGATCGAGAACGTGACCTGACCGCGCGAAAAGTGCCGCCGTTTCGAGCACGTCTCCATAGCAGCTTAGCTGCGTCTGCGCACGGGCACGGTTGCCAATCCGCACGGGGCTCGAACCCTTGTAGCCGGGAACGTTCACCATATGCTCCTGCGGCACCTCGCCACCGGACAAAGTGTAGACGACCTTGGGTTTTGGGCCGTCCGCGACAATCGTTCGCACGAGCCAGCCAAATGCGCCCACCGGCTCCTGGAGGGCGCCCGCCCGGAGCAGTGCCTTGATCGTGTAGGCTGCGTCACGGACCCAGGCGTAACGGTAGTCGTAGTTCTTGTCGCCGCCGATCCGCTCGGGAAGACCTGATGTGGCGGCCGCGGCGATAGTCCCGGTCTTTGAATAAACCAAAAACTTCAAGGACAAGGCGCAGCGCACCAGGTCGGCCTTGAACGGTCCGTCATAGGTCAGTTCATTGGCCCAGCGTCGCCATTCCTCATCGCTTAGCTCGATCCGACGATCAATGTCGTTCAGCTTCGGCGTCGGCAAAGGGGCCTGATCTGCCACGAGAAAAGCAAGGCAGGTTTTCGTCCCGGCCCGAGCCAAAAAGCGCGCTGTTTTTCGTTCATCATCATCGACAACAATGCTGATTTGCTCGTCGTGACAGAAGGTCGTTGTCAGGTCACCAATGTAACGGACCTCTGCATTCGGATGATTGACACGCCGCAAGCTGCCGTGAGCACAAATCGGCGCTAGCGTGATTTCGAAATCGACAGATCCCGAAACACCTTCGATGCGCCGGGCAAGTTCGCACCACGGAAGGCGCCCGGCGACGCCGCTGTTGAGAGATTCTGTCACCTTGGCAGAGCCAGTGCTCGTGATGAACAGGGTTTCAAGGACATTGCTGTCGTTGCGATATTGGCGCTCGATGCGAAACACGCCGAGCGGGGCGACGGTGAAATAGCCGCCGTTTCGGTCATGAAGACGATTAAACAGAGGCGGCGAATCCATGTTCGGCGCGCACCACCAGTCGATCGCGCCGTCAGCACCGACAAGTGCGACGGACCGGCCGTCTCCCAGCGCAGCGTAATGTTCTAGCGGCAGGAAACCCTGCGTTCTTTCGGGGGTAAGGGATCTCAGCATCAGGGCAGCGTGTTGCCACCGGTCACCCCGAAGCTTTCGCCCGTGATGTAACTGGGTTCCTGGGATGCAAGGAAAACGTAGATCGGAGCACATTCGGCCGGCTGCCCGGGACGTTTCATCGGCACCTCGCTGCCAAAATCCTTGATGACGTCCTGCGTCTGCCCCCCTGATGTCTGCAACGGCGTCCAGAAGGGGCCGGGCGCAACGATATTGACACGGATGCCCTTCGGCAGCACCTGCTTGGACAGCGCCTTGCTGAAGGCAACGATTGCCGATTTGGTGGGGGCATAATCGAGCAGAGTCGGAGAGGGCTGATAGGCCTGGATGGACGCGGTATTGATGATCGATGACCCCTGGGGCATGAACGGAATAGCCGCTTTGCATATCCAGAATAATGCATAAACATTCGTCTTGAACGTCTCGTCGAATTGCTCGGTGGTCAGTTCGGAAATGTCGGCGATCGCCTTCTGGCGGCCGGCGACATTGGCCAGCAGATCAAGGCCGCCGAGTTCGGTGCTGGCCTGTCTGACGAGCTCCTGGCAAAAGGCTTCGCTTTTGAGATCGCCCGGCATCCCGATCGCTCTGCGACCCTCAGCTTCGATCAAACTGATGACCTCGTCGGCGTCGCTCTGCTCTTGCGGCAGGTAGTTAATGACGACGTCGGCGCCTTCGCGGGCAAAAGCGATGGCGGCAGCGCGACCAATGCCGGAGTCGCCTCCAGTGACCAGAGCCTTGCGCCCCGAAAGCCGACCGCTGCCCCTATAGGACGTCTCGCCGTGATCGGGAACAGGCTGCATCTTGCTTGCCAGACCGGGAACCGGCTGCGGCTGCTGGGGAAACTCCGGTTGTGGATACTGGTCGAGCGGGTTTCGCATGTCGAATTGGTTGTTGGCCATTTCTCGGTCCTTTTTTCTCTTGGGACTTTCGAAATCTTGCCGCGCCGCAATTGTTCCGCACCGGACCTCAAAACGCCCAGCAAGGGATCGCAGAAGTCGCAATCGGCACCCTCAGCGCCGTCCAGGCAAAATACCCCCAGGCAGGAACTCCTCCTTCGGCCCGAGGTTGATCACGGCACACAGAAGGACCGACGACAAGGGCGCGCCACATGCGGGTTCAACGACCGCCCGCCGGATTCGACGAGCGCCATGAGCGGTCCTATCATTCTCGATGCTCGGGGCGGACCAAGGCGGCGCAAAAGCAAGCTGAAGGTCGAAATCGAAGCAATGGCGCGCAGCAGGTCGAACGGGCGAGGTTCAGCAGGCGCGCTTGAGATTGAAGGAAGGTTAATATGAACAAGCACAATCGGCGAGGATCGCAATGGAGCCCCACCAACAACCCTATGCTGACCGGCGTCAGGGGATTGTGCCCGCGCTGTCAGCGGGGCCATCTGTTCCGCGGCTATCTGTCCCTGGCAAAGGGTTGCGAGGTTTGCGAGCTCGACTATTCGTTCGCCGACCCCGCCGACGGCCCTGCGTTCTTTTCGATGAGCGCGGTTGCTATTCCCGCTCTGGGTTTTGCGCTTTGGCTTCAGACGACATTCGAGCCCGCGGTCTGGGTCCACCTCCTCACGACCTTGCCGATCACCCTGGCGGCCTGCGTGCTCTTGCTTCGTCCGCTCAAAGGATGGTTGGTGTGCTCGCAATATTTTCACAAGGCGGAGCAGGGCACGATCGACCGGGATTGGCAAAGACCGAAGTCTTGAGGCTCGCGCTATCTTTGGCCGCGATGCGCCAAGCCGAAAACTCCTGAAATCGTCGCCGGCATCTAGATGAGTTCGCGCCGGATGAGCCGCGCTCATTTTTTGATGTCCGGCCGACACGCAGCGGCCTCGACAATGCCCGAGCATCGCGGGGAAGATCAAGCCTTGTTGGATGGAGGCGTCGCCGTTGTGTCGCCAAGAGCGGATCGGAGGCCGTCGAATTGGAGGCGAAGTCGGCGTCGATTGGGGAAGCCGGAGGCCATAGCGACCGTCACCAGCAAGCATAAGCCGAATTGGCAACAGGGTTTGGCCCCGGATCGGTGGCGCCTTGAAACAGAAAGGAGCGGCCTTAGTCAAAGACAACTGAGAGCACAGGTTCTCCCCAGCTTGTCCACAGCTCAATCCCTTGAAAATAAACTCGCATCGGCCGAACGAGAACGTTTGAAGCCCAGCTCCCGCGTCTTCCTTTCTGCCCTCGTTGAATTGGTTCCGCCGCCCTCCCAGCTTATGGCGGCCTTCACCCACGCATCGGCGGCGCGACGCCCAGAGAAGAGGGAGCGGCGGTATCGTCGGCTGCTCCCTTTTCCGACCGGATCATTTTCGGGCACGCGACTTCAGCGTACACTGGAGACGGCAGTTGAACGCGCTTTCGGGCAGCAGCAAGCACTTGTACGCTACCGGCGGTTCGCCCGCCTCTTGCCCTGCAGCCCGCTCCGATAAGGCTCGAGTTCGAGAACCATGCTTTTCCGGTTGATCACATTGTGGCGCAGAAGTATCTGGTAAACAGGATCGTTCCTGGACCGCCCTTCCTGCGTCCGCAGAACCTCCTCAAGCTCTCTCGCCGTGCCCTCGCATAGCTCTGGCAGCGTGCCGCGCCAGCCAAAGTCAAAAAGGCTCATCGGCTCCCAAGCCCTGCTTCGGGAGATCACGATAAGCCGACTGGTCAGCTCGTCCCAAGCCGCTTCGGGAAGGTTTTCGGCGCGGGCGCCGGCTTTCCCGGCCTGCCGCTTCAGGTCCGCCTTTGCCCAGCCACGCGGACTGGTGAATAGCCGGGTGACGTGCGTTCTGCAGGCCCAGGCGCCCGCGAATGCTGACAATATTGTAATCCAAAACATTTTAGGATCCGGTCGAGGCTCGCGTGGGTCACCAGCGGTTTGAGCTGATGGCGCGCGATTGACGAGCAACATGGTCCGCGCCGACTGGATTTCAATGATCCAGGGCAATCATTGTTGCGTAAACGATCCACACCTGGACGCTCCGTTCAGCGGTCGCGACGAGCAGAATCGGGGCTCCGAGGCTCACCTCCCGTGATGTAGGCAAACTGTCATTTCGCGAGCCTGGGTCGGGTCGACGGGGGGCGCATCCCGGAAGATCATGACGAAGAGAAGGGCAGACGGAATATTCTGCGGCGCCAAGACCAATCACCATTGCCGGTCGCGACAAATTTATGGCGTCACGTGTCGCCTCTGGTGGAACCGATCCTCGATCACCAACTTACAAACCTACTGTCAGCAGAAATGGACGGTCCATGCACAATAAACCACCGAAGTCATTGTCCCGAGTAAAACTTGACGCCCTTAGGGCGATTGCGCGATATCGCCGACAGCGGCGCGTCGGCAGCGGCTGGATCGTCGGCGACAAGCGCCTCTCGGCCTCGCTCATCGCTCGGCTGGAAGCGGACACTATGGTGAAGGAAATTAGCCTGTCCGGCACGCCTGTTCTCGTCGTGACGGAAGGCGGCAGACATGAACTCAAATCAGGCTCCCGATTGGCGGACGGCCCGAGTTCTTCGCGACGCCCCTCACAGTGATACTGATCGTCGCTGGCCGGCCGTTGACGCGCCTGGAGGTTGTTGGACGCCCTCGATCGCAATGACGCGATGCGTCACATAAAAGACGCCGAGTTGGTTGGACCGCCGGGCCTCCACGTCTTAGACTATCCTCCCGCCGCAAGGGGAATGCCGTCATCAACCCTCCACTACCCCCCGTTGCCGCGCCGCGGCGGGTTGAAGCTTGCGCGTCGACTGGACCGGCTCCCAAAGCCCCACTCCTCGCACAGATCGCCCCGAATGCGACGGATATTTTGGCACATTTCTCACTGAAAATCTCATCGCTGTCGCTCGAACCTAGTCCTGCCGCCGGGATTCAGCACCGGTTCAGGCGACCGCGACGATCCGCGAATCTCGCGATGTCTGGCACCTTTGATCTCGCGGCCGAGGGAAAGATGCGCACGCCAGAATTGCGGCCGATCCCGGTTTCCTGGGTCGGCAGGTGATGCTCCTGCCGGAGGCCAAGGGCCTCAAGAACCGATTTAGCCCAACCCGTGGACTTATGTTTCGACGAAGACGAATGAGCGGTCTGCGGTTCCGGCCAGCGTATCAGCAACAGTTCCGTAAGAAAGCTCCTTGCCTGCGCGACGGCTCACGCCGAGAATGATGAGATCGAAACGTCCRCTGCGGGCGTGCCTGAGAATGGCGAGTTCCGGTACGGAAGCCTGTGGGGCAACCTTCTCTACCTCGACCTCATAGAAGGACGCAATCCGATCCAGTTGCTCGAAAGCGGCTCTGTGGGCATTGCCGGTGTCACTGACACGGGAGGGCGAGGTGGCCTCCTTCGGGTCGCGGAAATAAACCGCAGTCGTCGCGGCGCCCGTGGCTTTTGCGATGACGAGCGCGAATTCCGCAGCCCTTAGGGAGCGTTCGGTGCCGCTGATCGGCACGAGTATGCGCAAGTTTCGATCCTCTCTTGCGATCATGCCGCGCGACGTGACGATTGCCGTCGTGCCGCTGAAGGCATTGATCATCGCCGACAGTTTTTCACTATATTGGGCGCTTTCGCCGCTCGTTGGCTGGATGCCGACAAACATGATGTCATGTCCCTTGTCGGCACTTTCGGCGAGAACGTCTGCCAGCTTGCCGTCCCTGTCGCGGACAGAGACATGGATTGGGTCGTCCTGACCCAGTTCTGCACCCTTGTCCTGCGTCTCGACAGCCATCTCGGCGGTTTCCTTCACGCGCTCGCTGATCTGCTGCGCGCGCGGAGTGTCTGTTGTCCGCCGTTCCTGTAAATCGGCCGCAGTCTCCTCCTCCTCCCCGATATCGAGAACCGTCACCGGCATTTTGCGCAGGGCCGCGAAATGCCCGGATATGCGTGCCGCCAGATCGCTGCTTGCGGAGTGGTCGGTTGCAAGTAGGATCCGCTCGAACTGCGATACGAAGCTCCGCTCTTCGAACGCTTCAAGTTCGAGACGCTCCTTTTCTTCCTTGCGCATCGGAAGGCGCGCGAGCGCCCAGCGCAACGTCGGGGGCATGGCCATCGTCGTCACGACTGCCATCGCGACGATCACGGAAAAGAGCCGCTCGTCGAGCACACCGACGGAAAGTCCGATCGACGCGACGATAACTTCGGTGGACCCCCGAGCATTCATGCCGCACCCCAGCGCGACAGCCTCGGCATTGGAAAAGCCTCCGAATTTGGCCCCGGCAAAGGCGCCTCCAAATTTTCCGAGGCTCGCGATTACAATCAGCCCGACCGCCAGAACCATTATCGATGGATCGGTAAGAACACCCAGATCGGTGTGGAGGCCCGTGAGGCCAAAAAAGACCGGCATGAAGAGAGCCGTCGTCAGTGCCCTGAGCTGCCCCTCGATCTGACGGGTCAGAATGGGCGACTGGCCGACCAAAATGCCCGCGACGAAAGCGCCGAGCACCGTGTGGACCCCAATGGCGTCGGTGACGATCGCCATTGCCCCCATGATTGCGATAATGGCGCTCAAGACAGGAAGATCACTTTTGAACCTGTCATTGGTCCAGCGGATAATCTCGAAGACCAGACGTCGGCCAATGGTGAAGGAGAAGGCCATGAAGAGGACCGTGCCGATGACGCCCTTGGCCAACGTGGTGAGATCGACGGCACCTTCTTTCGCCAGGCTGAAGGTCACGGCTATGATCACCCATCCGATTGTGTCGTCAATGATGGCGGAGGCGACAATCAGCTGACCGACATTGCGGCGCATGAAGTCCATCTCTCGAACGACGGTCGCGACGATCTTGACCGAGGAGATCGATAGCGCCGTACCGAGGAAAAGCGATGTGACAAGTCTTGCGTCCGGGTCGGGCAACAAACTTGCAGGCAGGAGTTCGCCGAGGCCGAAGCCAAGCGTGAACGGCACGACGATGCCTGTCACCGAAACGCCAGCTGCAGCACGGCGCAGCCGGAGCGCCAGCGAAAGGTCGGTCTCCATGCCGGCGAGCAGGAGGAGAAACAGAATGCCGAGCTGTGCCACCGCATCGGTCATGGCTTTTTGCGTGTCGATGTCAGGAAAGATTGCCGACTGCGCGCTCGGGAGCAGAAAGCCGAATACCGAGGGGCCGAGTAGGATGCCACCGATGATCTGGCCCATGATCGAAGGCTGACCGATGCGCACCATCGCCTCGCCGAACAATCTACCGACGACGACCAGGACGATGATCTGGACAAGAAAGAGAGCGTCTGAGGGACCTGAAGACTGGCCTTCGGCTGCACAGGCCGGAAGGGAGCAACCGATGAGAAGCCAGACCGTCATTACCGGCAGCTTCCAGGACGGGAACTGCGCGGACTTTGCGTTGATTGTCATGCGTGAGAATTCCGATGGTGGCTGTCGCTTCGAAACAAGCGGGGCGCGTTTGTGTTCCCTCTACGGGAGGCTCTGCCCACAGGTTGATCGCGACACATGCCGGGAAGGCGCTGTTCCAGGGAACCCATTCAACTGGGAGGAAGTTTCTCAACGAAGGAGAAGCGCTATGAATGAAAGTGAATACACGACGGAGGAGCTTGCCGAGAAGTATCAGATAAGCCGGGAGCAGGCTGTCCGTTACATCGCCCGCTTCGGTGCCGATCGCGTCGATCTCGATCATTTCCTGGCTGCCGCGTCGCGAACAGACCGCCACCGACCGGGGGACGTAAGGCGAACCGCGTCGCAAGTAGCTCTTGGATAGAGTCTCTGCGGAAGCCGTGAGCGAAGAAGACACCCAGGCTCCAGACAGGCGTACCGTGCTCGCGGCAGATCGTACGGTCTACGCTGCGGAGCGAACATATGCAGCCTGGATGAGAACGGGACTGACGGCGCTCGCCATTGGAATTGGCGCAAAAGCCCTTCTCGCCGAGGTCGTACCGGAATTTCTTATAGTGACGACGGGCACCATTCTCGTCCTGTTCAGCGCCTTCTGCTTCACCGTCGCTGTGATCAGGGAGTTCCGCCCCGGCCCGCCACCGCCAGAACCAGATGTCAGGAAGATCCCGAGCGCAGTGCTTCTGGTCGTCAGTGGCTTTCTGGTCATCGTATCGCTTGCCGCATTGGTGGGCGTCTGGTTCGGACGATCCGGGGCGATCAGCCATTAGCAAGCCGGCTCGACGACTGTTGCCGCCGGATCCCGGGAAACAAAGATTGGCTGAGCCTGTTTGGAGGGGGACGAATTATGCCCGTCCTATACTGACGAACTAGAATATCTTCCGGGGCGCTGCGAGGGCCTGTTCCAGAAATCGCGATTATCATCTGGATCAGATTTCGTAGGCTCTCGCGGCCGGAAGTTGCCTCGATCCGTCCCTCGAGCCACAAGCAGGTATAGTGGACTTTGAAAGATCTGCATTCTTCGCGACGAGTTCGCGGACTATGTCGATTTCAAGTTATCGCGTACCGACAGACTGGGCTTTCGCCCTTTGAGCAACGGAGGGCCCTCCCCGAAAACGGGTCGAACGGCTTGCACGATCTTCTTGAGTAGTGTGCGCCCGGCGGCGCCAGCACCTGCTATCTGAGGTAAACCAAGCCGACACTAATGAGTCGGATCAAGAGGACGACGCGCCGCAGTAAGAATCTCGACGACAGAACAGAACACTGCGGAGTACCCGGTTCCCATGAACCCGGAGATTGGGAACCTCCAGATGGACGAGCTGAGACGACGGGACCAGGAGTAACGCCGTCGTGATGCGGCCCGATACGCCGGTTTACGGCACGAATTCCGATCGTGCGGGTGACCGGCGGATTTCCAAGGTCACTACGTTCCACCTGTCATGCAGCGACCAAGCTCGCTATGTGGGGCGTGCCCCCAGCACTTCAAACGACCATTCCGAGCCCCTCTAGGCCGGTACGATAGCGGACGAAGCGCAACGCCTGCCTAGAATCATGATCAAACACCTGCGGGATCCGTTCCCACAATCAGAGAACCTGGCCTGCCACCACCCCGGCAGGCCTTTTTTTCGATCTGAGTTTAGGAGTATGCGCAGTCTTGATCGCCTGTCGCCAGAAAATCAACGGTGACGCTTCTCTTCTCGGCTCCGCCTTGATCGAAATCCCCCGATCGCGGGTGGGGTTCATGCCAAAATGCGCCGCACCTCGGACGATCTCCGCCCCTGTGCCCGACGGCGCCAACACGTTGCCGCTGTCGTCCATGGCGGGCACTTCATAAAATGCGGGAACGTTGACGCAAGGGACCTCCCTCCCCCGGGGAATGTCAACATCCTTCACGAGCATGATCCAGCCGAGCCCAAGGTTGAAGATGTCGATCCATCCATCGCACCATTTCGCTTTAGCCCCGCGCGTCAGGGCCGAAATCCCGCCCGTTCACCGCAAACTGCAACGCATGGGAACTACGCTTTACGCGCACACGTTAAGTAGCCTTAGGAAGAAGGGGCGCCTTGGCGCCCCTTCCCATATCATGCGGCATTCTTTTCACCCTCGATCTGGAGGGGCGCCTGCGTATTTTCGCCGCCTCCGATCGCGATCTTTCGCGGCTTCATAGCTTCTGGAACCTCCCGCTTCAGCTCGATGGTAAGCAGGCCGTTCTTGAGGCCAGCGCTTTCCACGCGCACATGATCGGCAAGCTCGAAGCGACGATCGAAGGCACGTCCTGCGATGCCGCGGTGAAGATATTCGCCTTGACTTGCTTCCTCCGCCTTCTGGGCTTTCACGACCAAGACATTACGCTCCTGCATGATATCAAGATCTTCCGTTCCGAAGCCCGCGACCGCCATCTGAATGCGATAGCTGTCCTCACCGCTCTTGACGATATCGTAAGGCGGCCAGGTTTCGATGGACTGCAAACGCTGGGAGTTTGCCAAAAGATTGAAGACCCGGTCGAAGCCGATGCTGGACCGGAACAAGGGTGCGAAGTCGAATTCGTTTCTCATGACCAAAACCTCCGTAAAGCGAGTTGGAACAAAGGAGCCGATTCCGTCGGCTCCGCTCTGTCGACCCCTCATCAGGCGGCCGACGCAAATTGATCTGGTTTGCCCGATTTTTTGATTCAAGACGCCTGGCCGAAAAAATTTCTGCTAGCTGGCGTGACCCTCTTGAACGGAGAAATTGGTGCAACAATCTCATTTGCACCTGGAGATTTTCACTCCCTTGCTGAAGGTTTTTAGGAGGCAAAAATATGCCAATCGAAAGGAACAGATCTCGAAAAGCATCAACATGCGACGCGGTATCTGCATGCTGTCTCAACACGCAGCAGCGCTACGACCACCCGCGTGACGTGCTCGCCACAGCTCTTGATAAGAACGAGAAGCGAGCCATTCTGGCGTCCTGGGCGTCAGATCTCTTCGCGGTGAATTCGCGGCCCGACCTTCGGCTGCCCCCGGGCGTCAGAGAGCCTATCCGCTGCCAGGATATCCTCGACGCGCTGATGGTTTTAGACGACCGTATGTACGGCCAGGACGGCGCGGATGCCAGCCGCAAACATCGATGGAGGCCGTAATGATCCTACGGCAGAAAGGTAGGCTCACAGCCAGTCCCGAAGGCGCCTGCCAGATAGGCGCACGTATGATGGTGGCCTCCAGATATTCCGAATGTCTTCACCGCCTCGCACGCCAGGCTCAACGCGCCGAGCTGCCAGAGCTGGCGGAGAAGCTTGGCGAGGTGGCGCGCACCATCGAAGCGATATCGCAAGATATCGCGATCGGCGATCAGGGCGCGCTTGATTTAGGGAGGGCTGGTCGTTTGATCGGGACCGCCGAGGCGCTGGTGGAGAAGTCTGCTCGCCAAGGTCTTTTTCACTGAGAGTGCTGAGGCGACGCGGCTGCTGGCAGACAGTTTGCGTGTGTGATGGCAGTCAATGTTCCTGGCCTCCCAAGCTCTTCGCGAGTCGTGGATTAGTGGGTTCGATCCGGTGCGGAAACTCGGACATTTCTCGGCTCGGGGAGCGCGGCAGGCGACGACCGTTTGAGCGCGATCGCGCCAAACTGACCGGATCTAGCAGCTTGCGCCGACTTGAATTCCAAAGGCAGGCGCTAACGCAGGACGTCTTCCGACCATACCGGGACAATGAGCGTGCGCACGCGCGTCAGGCGCCGGATCTTCATGGAGCCGAATTCGCTGCCATGCGGGATGTGAAGGGTCATTCGCAGATAGATCTTCTTGCCGCAGCCTTCGCATTTGAACCTGCCGAGCAGCCGGTCGAGGGACAGGTTTCCACACAGCGTCTCAAGATCACCTGGTAGGTAATTGTGAGTGACCCGGCAGAAGTCGCAGGTGACGACAATGACTTGTCCCTGGGCGGCCGCAGCTCTTACCGTCCAAGACCGTAGCCTTTTGAGCGGATGAATCTCAGGCATCGCCGGCCTTCACCGCGGTGAGCTTCCAGCCAGCCCTTGGCGGTATTCCTCCGCCCGCGGCGACCCGAAAATTCAGTTCGATCTGAGCAGCCTTGCGCGCTTCCCTCATGGTCGGCGCCCAGACTGACACCAGAAATTTGCCGGTCTTGAACGTGTATTTCGTTTTTGGCGGGCGGGTGCCAACCTGATGTCCGGCGCGAAAGCAGCGCCGCGCGAAATCGACATGATTATTCTGGCGAAGCTTGAGCGGTTGAAGCTCCCACCATGCGTCGAACGCCGTCTTTCTTTTGGCCCGCTGTTGGATCTTGTCGAGGATCGCGCCCTCCTTCTGTTATCTTGAATGTTTCCTATTTGTTCTACGTCCAGGCAAGTGTCAACAACTCTATAAAGGGGCGATAGCCGAAAGGGCTATCAGCCTTGCAGGCTTAGACGGTCGCCCGAAAAGGCTTCTTCCAGATTTCTGTCGTGGACCAGAGCGAACGCGGAGATATCGGCTTCCTTGGCCGCTAGAAGCAGCGCCTGTCTCAGTTCCTCCGGGCTCGTTGCGCCGATAAGAGCGTCGGCGCAGGCTTTGATGGCGACAACATAGTCCTCGCCGTCGTCCAAGGGCCAGTCCTGCATGAGAATACGCGCCACATCGGCCAGTGTGCGAAGGACAACGAAGGGTCGCTCGTCGCGGAACTTCAGTCCGACCGGCGCAAAGGCCGAATATTTATTCGCTGCCATGCCTTCACCCATGTATTGAAAGTAACTTTATACACGAGGATACGAGCCGCGTATGTCACATAGTTAAAACAACGTTAATTTGCCGAGAGAGATACAGGAAACCCGTTGGAGCGTCTGACGCCACCTTGCGATCAAGTTCTGGATGTCCCGATGCCGGTCAACCGACGTCGCGGCTGTTCCGAACCTGATCTGCGTCGGCCCCTGATCCGAAGCCAAGAGGAGACGGGGCCCCGTCGTTGCAGTTGGCCACCGCTGAGCATTACCTAGTCTCCTGATCGAGGCGTAGGGCTGGGCGAGATCACCGCGGAAAGCCGGTTCTTCAGCAAATCCGTTGATCCTCGCCGTAACATCAAGTCCATCGGGGACATGTTGCCGACGGGATAACTGTCAGTTGCCCACCGCCTGCTCAAGCGTTCAGCGCCAAGACCAAAAAACGAAACCCTCTTTCCCTCGCCTGCCCAGACGACATTTGCCCGCGCCAGCGTTGGCTTCGTCCTTGAGGTTTCAGGTGCCAGCGGCCGGGAACCACGGGCTTGCGTCGTGGTTGGGGAATAATGCCTTATTTGATCGAGATCCTGCTGCCCATCATACGCTCGCGTCGAAGCCGCACAAATCTTCAGACGGTGCGCGACGAACTTACCGAGAGGTTTGGTGGAGCGACGCTCCATGTTAACGCCCCGGCTGAAGGCATCTGGGAGAATGATGGCTACCTTGAACGCGACCATATCGTTGTCGTTGAGGTCATGACCAGCGACATCGATCACGCTTTTTGGCATTCTTACCGCAAGGATCTGGAACTTCGCTTTCGCCAACAGGAGATCGTCCTCAGAGCGACGCATATAGACCGCCTCTAGAGCGATATCCCGAAGGAAAGGGAAGAAAGGAGTTCACCTCCTCGCACCTGCGCGGCATAGGATGGCTTCACTAAAAGACACCACCATCGTTGCCGGACCTCGAGCGTCTCGAAATTTTCCGAGGGCGCTCGACCTCGAGGAAGGGAGCGGCCCTCTCACCCCGCGCAGACCGTCAACGCAGAGGCCGGCGGATGCCGCTGCGGAGGTTTGCGTGATGTGGGGTGGCAAGCCCTAGATGGAAGGTCTGATCTCATACCACAAGCCTTGGGATCCGGGCAGTACGAAAGCGGACGAATGACCTCGAGGCCGTGAAATAAAAGGCAACTCCTCTCCAGACCAGCTGTCTGAAAGACTAACCTGCCGACGCCGGCGTGCTTACGCATCGTAGATACCCGGCTTTCCCTTTCCCTCATCTGCGCGGCCGACCATTCACGAGATTGAAGAAAACATCTGCGCCGAATATCGAGTTCACGGCGGGCGTGTTGGGGCATGTCAACAGACGCACCCCATTGTCTTAACACCGCTATCTTTATCGGCAATAACTGCCACGCGTGGTTCGCGCGACGTGACAGAGGCCACGAGATTTTGACAAGGGTAGTTTTGCAATGGCAGTCAATCGTTGGCTCGGCGTCTCCAAGAAGCCGCTTGTGATTGCGCATCGGGGCGGCGCCCTGCTGGCGCAGGAAAACAGCAGGGCAGCTTTTCGCGCCGCCGAGAAGGCAAAAGCCGATGCGATCGAAACCGATGTCCGCATCACCCGAGACGGAATCCTCGTGAACTTTCACGACGCTGACCTGCAACGGCTCTGTGGCGATCGACGAAGCGTGGCCGAGCTCGATTTCCGCACGCTAAAATCCCTCGTTCCGGCGATTATGACATTGGCGGAGGCGATAGCTTCTTCCGCGCCACTTGGATTGCTGCTGGATGTGAAGCTGATGGACAGGACGTATCTGCCTTCAATCCTCGCGGAAATCGCTCGCGCCGAAGCGACTGGGCGCACTCTCCTTGGACTTCGTGACATCGCTCTTGTCAAAGCAGCCCGAGACATCGCAGCCGACATTGCGATACTCGCGCTTGCAAGCGATCCGGAACTGCACCAAAGCGCCGCGCAGGCGGGCGCCAATTGGTTTCGTCTGTGGCAGGGCGAGCTGTCTCGGGGACGTGCGGCTTCGATCAGAGGCGTTGGCATGCGGCTTGCGGTCATGGTGGGGCAGCCGCGTGATCTGCCCTTGCCGGAATATCCGCGCTACCCAGCCGGCCTGGTCGATGCGGAGGGACTGAAACAAATCGCCATCGCAGACCCGGACGCGATCATGCTCGACGACCCTCATCTCCTCACCCGACCATGAGCACAGACATCCGTGAACGTCAGCGCCACTCTGGCCGACCAGGGCGGTGAGCGTTGACAAAGCGTCGGTCAAACATCCAGCCGTTTTCGCTGAGACCGCCATAGGCATGCTCGCGTGCTGACCGATTCAAGTCAATCCTTTCGCCCGGCAACAGCGCAGGAGGCGGCAAGGCGTTGACATAGTCCCGCCACAGAGCTCGTCCTAATAACGCTTGTTTAACAAGCGGATGAGGATTATGAGGCTCCTTGCTATTCTGGTCGCCACTCTCTTGCTGAGCGCCGTTCAGTCTGACGCTCAGGTGTATGCGCCTTACGACGGATATGATGACTATGGCGGCTACAGTTATGACGAGCCGTACAGCCCGTACCCACCGCCGCCGATATACGAGCCACGTCCCGGCTACCGAAACCCGCCGCCAAACCGGGCGCCCATTACCAGATCGGCAGGATCGATCGTGATCGTTACAGGCGAACACGCTCTCTACTACACCACGCCGTGGGGAGAGCAGTACGTCTATCCGATCGCCGTCGGTCGTGAAGGCAAACAATGGTACGGAACGACCCGGGTCGTCTCAAAGAAGGAACATCCGGAGTGGCGACCGACTGCGAGCATGCGTCAGAAGAATCCAAAGCTGCCTGCCGTCGTCAAACCTGGCCCGAACAATCCTCTTGGCACGCGGGCAATATATCTTGCCGACGGGCTGCTACGCATCCACGGGACCAACGACCCCTCGTCCATTGGGACCAACGCGTCGAGCGGTTGCTTTCGAATGTATCGCCAGGACGTAGAGGAACTCTACGACATGGTGCAGCCGGGGACACAGGTTATCGTTCATCGTTGACCTTACCCAACGCACACCGTTGCCAAAACTCTTTGTGTCAGCCGTCGCGCGACAATGCTGCGGTGATCGTTGGGCGCATTCGGTCAATCCTGCGTCAAGCCGCCCAATTCGCCGAAGCTCGCAAGCAGGCGCGTAAGCGCGAATTTCTGTGCGCCTTCTGAAGCGCAGTGCTCTGATGCATGAAGTGTCCACCAAAAATAGGTGGACACCAAATCATGGACGATACTCCTAAACTGCAGGTGCGGCTTGTTGGCCGCGACGGCCGCCGTCGATATGACCCTGCTTCGCGAGATCAGCTCGTCGCGGCGTGTTTAGAGCCCGGCGTTTCGGTCTCTCGACTTGCGCGGGAACACGACGTGAATGCCAATCTTGTTCGCAAGTGGATAAAGAAGGCCAAAGAGGAGCGTCCTTTGCCTTTGGCTTCGGCGTTCGTTCCGGTTCAGATTGCTCCGGAAATGAACTCTGCTGGCGGCGATTTACTGAGGAAGAGCGTGCCATTGGGCAAGCCTTGTCATACGTCCAAGGTGAGTGCACTCCTGCCGAATGGGATCARCCTGACCGTTGAGTGCGATGAGAATGGACTGATCGCAATCATAGGAGCGTTGGGTCATGTTCAGACTGGGCGCTGATCTCAAGGTCTACCTCCATCGGGAGCCCATCGACTTCCGTGCGGGCATCAACAGCCTCGCCGTCTTGGTTCAAGAGGTGATGGAGCTGGACCCGTTTGCTCCATCGGTGTTTGCCTTCTGCAATCGCCGGCGTGACCGGGTGAAGCTTTTGTTCTTTGATCGGTCCGGGTTTGTGATGGTTCTGAAGAAATTGACGGAAGATAGGTTCAGGTGGCCCCGCCGAGAGACTGCGGTGGTGACGCTGACGACAGAGCAACTGCACTGGATCCTCGACGGCATCGATATTGACGCGATGATCCGCCATCCCGTGCGGCAGTATCAGATTGCTGGCTGAGGATGGCGAATTGCGATTGACGCGCAGGGGCGGTTCAGATTCAAGAATCTGATGACTCGCACCGGCGAACCGAGCATTGCAGAACTGATGGCGCAGTTGGCGGCCAATGCTGCCGAAATCGCTGCGCTCAAAGCCGAGAAGGAAGCGCTCTCGCAGCGGGTCGTCAAGCTGGAAGAAGAGCTGGCACTGGCAAAGCTCCATCGCTTTGCCCCCCGCAGTGAAAAGCACATTGATCGTCTCTTCAACGAGGCCGAAGAGGCTGCGGTCGAGGATGACAGCGAGGAAGGCGATGTTGTCGAGCTTCCGGATACCGGCCTTCCAGCGGTAGAAGGTCAAACGGGAAAGAAGCGTGGACGCAGACCTCTGCCGGAAGACCTGCCACGCGAGCGCGTCGAATATGACCTCCCCGACGATCAGAAGTCTTGTCCCTGCTGCCAGGGTGAGATGCATCGCATGGGCGAGGCTGTTACCGAACAGCTCCATATCGAGGTAAAGGCAAAGGTCCTGCAGAATGTGCGGTTCAAGTACGCTTGCCGCCATTGCGACCGCACCGGGATCAACACGCCCGTGGTGATCGCACCGATGCCGACGCAGCCCCTGCCGGGCAGCATCGCTACCGCCTCGACGTTAGCCTTCGCGCTCGTCCACAAATACGTCGACGGCACACCGCTCTACCGCGTGGCTCAGACATTCGAGCGTGCTGGTGTTCCGATCAGCCGCGGCGCTCTCGCTCACTGGGTGATCGGCTCAAGCGAGAAGCATCTGCACCGCATCTATGATGCGCTGAAACTGCAGCTTCAGTCGCAGCCTCTCATTCATGGTGATGAGACCACGGTTCAGGTCCTGAAGGAAAAGGACAAGGAAGCGACCAGCACATCGTACATGTGGGCTTATCGGAGCGGCGAGGACAGTGACCAGCCGATCGTGCTTCTCGATTATCAGCCCGGCCGCGGCCAGATCCACCCGCAGGCCTTCCTTGGCGACTACCGCGGCATCTTGATGAGCGATGGCTACACCGCCTGGCGCACCTTGAATGGTGCAACCCATGTGGGATGCATGGCCCATTCCAGGCGGCGCTTCGTCGAAGCCCTCAAAACCAGGAAGAATGGAGGCGGCCCGCCGGAACAGGCACTCCGGTTCTTCGAGCAGCTCTACCGGATCGAAAAGCAGGCAAGAGACAAAACCCCAGATGCTGGGGAAACGAAGGTCGACTGCATTCGCCGTTTCCGCCAACAGCATAGCTTGCCTGTCCTGAATGCCCTAAAGGCGTGGCTCGACAACATCGCGCCGAAGATCGTGCCGGATACCAAGCTCGGCGATGCCGTGTCCTACACCCTGAACCAATGGGATTACCTGACGCGTTACACCAACGACGGCAGGATGCCGATCGATAACAACATTCTGGAACGCGAGATCAGAGTTTTTGCCACCGGCAGGAAATCGTGGCTGTTCAGCGATACCGTCGACGGAGCCAAGGCCAGCGCCGTGATCTACAGTCTCATGCTGACTTGCCGTGCCTGTGGCGTCGACCCGCTCGCCTGGCTACGCCACGTGCTCACTGAGTTGCCGCAGCGCAAAGAAGCGGCCGAAATCGGCGACCTTTTGCCGTTCAACTACTCCAAGACAAATGCCCAATAAAGCTGGGTACCGCTAGCATCCGTGCGCGATTACCCCTGAAGAAGCCGTCAAGGCGCATCGAAAATCGCGCTTACGCTTAC
>NZ_JBFTME010000010.1:0-250875 GCF_056396805.1 Rhizobium sp. 05N49 | reverse complement strand
GCGCCATTTGAGTGCGCAGGGAGTGCCCATCAGCCGCTTGAAGATCTTCGAGAAATGGCCGGAATGCAGCACCAAGAGGCCCATGCCTTCCCAGACCCGCTTGGCGACGCGCTCGACGACGACGTCGGAGACCGCACCATGATCCTTGTGACCCCACCAGGTCAGAACATCGGTCTCGGCAAGCCGGGCTTCGGTGAGGCCATGCTCGGGCTCCTGCAGTGTCGCCGTCGTTGCCGAAATCGCCGGATCCGTGTTCAGCGCCTTGGCAATGGTCGTGTGCATGCCTTCAGGATAGATGCCCCGGACGATCTCATTGGTTGTCTCATGGATGTTCTCTCCCCATACGACGGTGCGAATGGCCATGACTATGCTCCTCTAGAACCTTTGGATTTTTGGCAAGCAGGAAGGCGGGATTCAAAGCGCTTTGGAAAGATGGCCAGCCAAAGCAGTCTCTCCTCCGCGTCAGAGGAAGACATAGACCTTTGTCGGTATTTTGACAAAGAGGATTTTTCCCGGTCCTGCGGCCGGGAAAAACCCCTTTTCACATCAATGGGAAACGGTCTTGGAGAACAGGTTGACGACGACCACGCCTGTTATGATCAGGCCTAGGCCGATAATGGCGGGCGTATCGAGCCGCTGCTTGAAAAACACGAACCCGACCGAGGAAATCAAGACGATTCCCAAAGCGCTCCAGATCGCATAGGCGATCCCGACGGGAATGTGCTTCAGCGTCAGCGACAGGCAGTAGAAGGCAGCTCCATAGCAGGCAACGACAAGTGCCGTCGGACCGAGGCGGGTGAACTGCTGTGAGAGCTGGAGGGCGGTCGTGCCAATAACTTCAAGCACGATGGCTGCAACGAGCAGCCCATAGACGGCAGCCGGGTTCATGACGGTATTCCTTCTTGATCTACTTGTGAGTCAACTCGATGAGGCGGGCAATCAGCTCTCGCCTCAGAGCGCCACTGATATCATGGCTTTCCAACGTATCTGCGAACCACAGACCGTCGGCGGCAAAACGCACGATCAGCGTGTCGAGCGCCGAGTCGGTACCGATATATTCCTCGGCTCTCGCCGCCACCCACTGGCGCCATCGCAGGCGCAGCCGGGGCTCGGCAAGCAGCGCGATCGTCACCTGCGTCCAGCCTCTGGAATCGTCGGGACGATCCTTCAGCCCGGATACCGCCTGCAGATAGGCGCGCGAGAAACGTCCCTGCGGCAGCGGATCGGCGCGCATCAGCTCGTCTATATCGGCGTCGAACCTCTCCAGCAGGCTTTCGAACAGGGCGTCCAGCAGCGCGTTCTTCGTCGGGAAGTGATGCAGCAATCCGCCCTTGCTGACGCCTGATGCAGCCGAGACCGCATCGAGCGTAACAGCGCTCATGCCCTGCTCACCGGCAAGACGTGCGGCGACTTCCAGCAGCTGCTGGCGCACGAGCACGGGTTGTTTCTTGCGATGATGAGCGTTTGACATGGATTTACAAAGATACCGTCCGGACGGTTTTGTCAAGAAGAATCTGCTGGAGCTCCTGCCCTGCAAGGGATTATGCGCGAAATGACGCGGCGTTTTGATGACAGTTGCGATCCTTTTTGATCGGGTGCATCTAAGCGGTGAGCCGATAAGCCGGAAACGGCGTTCGGATGCTATAAAGCCCGGAGCGGCGCAGGGGGGCGTGCAGCGCCGGGACGGGTATTTAAGGGATGGTTTTGTGCCGGAAGAGAAGACCACGACGAACGTCACCACACTATACGACGCGATCGGCGGTGATCCTGTCGTCCGGGCGCTGACGCATCGCTTCTACGAGCTGATGGATACGCTGCCGGAGGCTAGGCACGTGCGTGCCGTGCATCCGCCAAGCCTTGAAGGCAGCGAAGAGAAATTCTACGAATATATGACCGGCTATCTCGGCGGTCCGCCGCTCTATACCGACAAACGCGGCCATCCCCGCCTGCGCAGTCGCCATTTCGTCGCCGAAATCGGACCCGTCGAACGCGACGAGTGGCTGCTCTGCTTCCGCCAGGCCATGGATGAAACGATCGCCAGCCAGGCATTGCGAGATCTCATCTGGGCGCCGGTCGAGCGCCTCGCCCATCACATGCAGAACAAGGAATAGCCATGAGCCTGAACGCGCGCCTGGAGCCGGTGCTCTATCTCTTTGCCGGCCTGTTCGGCCTTGCGGGCGTGGCGCTCGCCGCCCTTGCCGCCCATGGCGGCGGCGATGCACATCTCGCCGCCTCGGCCTCCGCCATGTGCCTCGCCCACGCCCCCGCCCTGCTGGCGCTGGCAATTGGTGCCGCCAAGATTAGAACCGCCTGGCTCGCCGGTTTGCTGATGATTGTGGGAACGGTGCTGTTTGCGGGTGACCTCATGACGCTGCGTTTCACCGGCTCCGGCATGTTCCCCTATGCGGCCCCGACAGGTGGCTGGGCGATGATGCTGGGATGGCTGGCGGTCTCAGCGAGCGCATTTTGGCGGGTGCGGGCGTAGAATTTCGGAAGGCCATAGAGCAGGCCTTCCCCTTCTCCCCCGTGGGAAGAAGGGGGTGCTAGCTGCTCGCCTGCGGTATTCGCCCGAAGCGCAAAAGATTGCCGTGCGGATCATGGATATAGAATTCCTCCATGTTCCAGGGCCGCACTGCCATATCCGACAGGCGCTCGATACCCTTCGCACTGTATTCCCTATGAAGCGTGCCAATACCGCCGCCACGCAGATAGACGGATGTCTTTTCCGGCAGGCTTCGATCGTCGGTCAGCCAGAAATGCAGTTCCATCTCATCGCGTCTGACGATCAGATAGTCACTCGCCTCGTAGACGATTTTGATGAAGCCGAGCTGGTCCCGATAGAAGGCAAGCGTCTCGGCGATATCCAGCGACGGCAGAACAGGCATCACCTCGATGCGATCGGGATCGCCGCTCATATGCCATCCACAACGTTGAAGCCTTCGAACACCGGCGGCCCCTTGTACAGGCCCTTGTTGTCGCCGGCATTGCGGTGGGCGGCGCGGAAATTCTCCGACTTCGTCCAGTTCAGAAAATCCTCTTCGCTGCGCCAGAGCGTGTGCGAGGAAAACAGCGTATAGCCCTCCTCCGCATTGGTCTTGCCGCGCAGCAGCCGGAATTCGACGAAACCCGGAACCTGCGACAGGCTGGAATCGCGATTGCGCCAGACACTCTCGAAATCGCCCTCGGCGCCGGCAGCCACCTTGAAACGGTTCATCGCGATATACATCAAAAGCTCCTCACGCCTTTTTCTGGGTCGCACGTCCGGCATAGGACGGAAAGGCGACGATATTATTGCCGTCGGTCGCGTCCGCGCCGATGGGCTTTACAGACGCTTCGCCGGGCATGCGTGCTTCCCAGGCGGGAAACAGCACGACATTGGGATAGCTGCGCTGGCGGGCGGCATTCTCAAGGAAAACTTCGTAGAGCTCCGGCACAAGGCCGTCACCACCGTGAGCGGCGAGCTTGTGCAGGCCGATCATCGTAAACCCGTCAGGGTGCCCATCATTCATCGGGAATTGTCTCGTTCGTTCATCGTCTGCAGCGCACGTTCCAGGCTGGACTTGCTGCCGTTGCGCAGCGGAATGAAGGCCTTGCTGAATTTCTTGCAGCCGGTCTTCACGCGCAGGCAGGCATCGTGGCTGATACAGTCGATCGGGCAGAACACGCAGTCGACGGAAGGAAGCAGCGTATCGATCCGGGAAACCGCTTCGCGAAGCCCGCCATCGTGGTGGATCAGCTCAGCACCGAAGCTGCTGGCGATTTCGCGTAAGTGCGCCACCTGGCAATCACGGCCGCCGACATAAAGGAAACTGCGGCCATCCAGCTTGGAGCGTCCCGAAGCGGACTGCTGGACCCCCTGATCGGCCTGAACGCGGATCTCCCGGTTCGTTCCCTTTTTCCCCTTGCGAGCCATTTACCACCCGTTCGCTCGTTGATCGTCACACGATTCCTGCGTGTGCGAACGGACCTTATTAAACTTGATTTTTACAGTAAAGTATAAAGTTGATTATTTTTATCATATTTAATTCCTGCCCACCTGAATTTCCTGCTTGAAACTCACGGATTGCCCACCCGGCGGCGGGCTGAACGGCGATGCGCGCCGCACGGCATCGGTAGCGGCCTGATCGATCTCAGGAACGCCGGAACTCCTGTAGATGACGGCAGAGACAAGATTGCCGCCGCCGCCGATGGTCAATGTCACGCCGGCAGTCCCGTCAACGCCGCGAGGCTCGCGAAGCGCACGGCGAATGCGGGCGCGAACCTTGCCGCCGTAATTGGCGCGCTCAGCGGTGCCGATCCCGTTATTGTTGCTGGCGGCTTGCGAATTGCGGTCCGACTGGGCCGACGGATCGCCGTCGGCAACGCCGCGCTGCGAATTCTGCTGCTGCTCGCCATTCCTGCCGGCAGCCTTCTGCGGCGGACGCTTCTTCTCAACCGGCTTCGGCTTTTCCTCTGCCGTCACCTTCGGCTTCGGGGTCGGCGTGACAACCTCCTCGGGCTGTTCCGGCTCCGGCTGGACTTCAGCCGTTTCGAAAGGTTTCACCTCTTGCGGGGTCTGCGCAACCTCGGGCTGGGTCTCGGCAGGCTGCACCTCGGTCGGCCGGACCTGAGTGGGTTGCACCGCAGTCGGCTGTATCCCGGTCGGCTGTACTTCGGAGGGCTGTATCTCAGGCGAAACCGCATCGACCGGCACCTGCTGCTGTTCCGGAACGATCGTGGACATCGGCTGCGCGACGGACTCCTCCGCCGGCACTTCGGACACCAGGATTTCGAGCTCGACAGCCGCGGCATTTTCCGGCGAGACCCGCGTCACTTCCGGCGCCGGCGCCTGTTGGACGGCCTCCTGCATCTCGACGGGCGAAACCTCGCTCGTCGTCACAGGCGAGACCTCGGTCGGCTGCACGGTCTCCGGCTGCGCCTCCGCTGTCTGCATCGGCTGGATCGTGTCGGGCTGGACCGCCTCTGGAATAATTTCCTGCTGCACGGTCGTTTCCGTCTCGCCAGCTGCCGCCTGATCAATATCGGAATCGCCGTACATGACGACGCTCATCGCCTGGCCGGCTTCTTCGATCGCCTCTTCCGGCGCTTTCGGAAAGGCAACGATCAGCGCAGTCGCCAATGCCGCGTGAAAAATCAGCGAGCAGATGCAGGTCAGTGTCAGCCGCCGCCGCACCGGCGCCTTCTCGTCCTCCTGCTTCTCCACCGCCGCATCCATCGGCAATGGTGTCACCGGAGCAGCGGGAGCGGCTTCCGGATGATCGGGGAAGGAGGAGATCTGCGCAAACCGCGCATAGTGGATGACCTGTTCTCCGGCCGGCTGGCGCTGCGCGTTGCGCAGATCGGCCAGCTCGTGGCCGGGATGCATGCCGGGATTGTTGTCGTTCAGGCCCTCGTCAGCGCCCTCCTCCTCGATGAGCACGTGTCTCGATCTGGATTTCGCTGAAATTGCCATTTGACGCCTCGGACAACCTGAAACATGCGCGCCGGGTTTCCTCCCGGCCTGGTCTTGGCCTTCGACCTGGTCTTAGCCTTCGAAAGGAACTGAAATCTGCGAGCGGGTCACGAGACCCTTCATGCATTCGCCGGCCGCCGGCCCGTCACAGACGGGCGTGTCGTTGATCAGCACGCGCGTGACCGTCTCGCACTTTACGTTCGGCATATCGAACTGGCGCACGCGCTTCTTGCCCTGCGGCAGGTCACGGAAATCGAGCACCGTGATGCGGTCGACGGCATTCTTGTCGTTGAAGAAGGCAAGTTCGAAGGAGACCTTGTTGATCGGCGTCGCCAGATTGTTCTCGGTAACGAAGGTCATCATGCAGCCCTTCTGCGAGGGCGTCAGCGCGTTGAGCTCGACATCGAGCTTGGAAGCCGCTGCATCCTGCGCAAAGGCCTGCGCCGCGCCCGAAACCGAAAACAGCACACCAGCCGCAAAAGTGGCAAACCGACCCGTCATTATCGCCTCTCCAAAGACCAAATTGACCGCCATCAGGCGGCTTCAAAACAGTGCCGTCAAAAACTTGACTGCTTTTGTCTTCTATTATTGCGTCTTTAAAAAACTATGAGTATGAGAGTCAAGATAAATGTAGCCGGAACGGGGCCTTCACCCCCGCAATCACGGGAAAAGCCGACCGAAATGATGGTTGAAAAGCCAGATAATTTTAAGCTCGCACAGCTGCGCAACGAGCCAGCAGTGGCCGAGATCCGTGTTCTCGAAAGCGGCGATCTTTTTGCCGGCACCAACGAGATCATGATCAGGCACGACGGCGTGATCTATCGCCTGAAGATCACCCGTCAGGGCAAACTCATTCTCAACAAGTAAGCTCATAGCAGGGTAGAACATGACCGAGCAGACCAGACCGGCACCATCAGAAATCCGCGCGTTCCGCGCTGAAAATCCGAAGATGCGCGAGCGCGACATTGCCGCGCAGCTCAAGATTTCCGAGGCCGCCCTCGTCGCCGCCGAAGTCGGCATCAGTGCTGTGCGCATCGATGCCAGCGCTGCGAAACTCCTGGAGCGTGTTGCCGATCTCGGCGAGGTCATGGCCCTGTCGCGCAACGAAAGCGCCGTGCACGAAAAGATCGGCGTCTACGAAAACATCAAGATCGGCGAGCACAACGCCATCGTGCTCGGCGAAAACATCGATCTGCGCGTCTTCCCGAGCCGCTGGGTCCACGCCTTTGCCGTCACCAAGAAGGATGGCGACACAACACGCCTCAGCCTTCAGTATTTCGATAAGACAGGCAACGCCGTCCACAAGATCCACCTGCGCCCGGCATCCGATGTCGAAGCCTATCATCGGATCGTCGCCGAACTGAAGCTCAACGACCAGAACCAGGAATTCGTCGAGGCCGACGCCTCCTTCGCCTCCGACGAAGACGGCAATGTCACCCAGGAAGAACTGCGCGACAACTGGAGCAAGATGACCGATACGCATGAATTCTTCGGCATGCTGAAGCGCCTGAAGATCGGCCGCCAGGCCGCGGTGCGCTCCGTCGGCGACGACTATGCCTGGAAGCTCGACAATACGGCGACGGCAGAGATGATGCATGCCTCCGTCAAGGCAGGCCTGCCGATCATGTGCTTCGTTGCCAATAACGGCATCGTGCAGATCCATTCCGGCCCGATCTTCAATGTCCAGCCGATGGGTCCGTGGATCAACGTGCTCGACGAAACCTTCCATCTGCATTTGCGCCAAGACCACATTGCTGAGACCTGGGCCGTACGCAAGCCGACCAAGGACGGCCACGTCACCTCGCTCGAAGCCTATGATGCTGACGGCAACATGATCATCCAGTTCTTCGGCAAGCGGAAGGAAGGTTCCGACGAGCGCAGCGAATGGCGCGAGATCATGGAAAACCTGCCGCGAGCCGCAAGCGTCGCCGCATAAGGATCAGAGCGATGAAAATCCGAAACAACCTGCGCCGGCTCCGTCTTTGGGAGCTGGCTCTGACTGCGGCTGTCATGATCCTGCCGCTGGTTCCGATGGCACCGGTCGGCGGTGCCTTTGTGCGCGCCGCCCATGCAGAGGACAAGAAGCTCGATACGTCGCGGCTCGTTTCGGTCGGCGGTGACGTCACCGAGATAATCTACGCGCTCGGCGAGGAGAACAGGCTGATCGCCCGCGATACGACGAGCCTGTATCCGGAAGCGGCGCTGAAGCTGCCCGATGTCGGCTACATGCGCGCGCTCTCGCCGGAAGGCATTCTTGCCATGAACCCGACGGCGATCATCGCCGTCGAGGGCTCCGGCCCGCAGGAAGCGCTGAACGTTCTGAAGAATGCCAGCGTGCCCTTCGAGACCGTTCCGAATGCCTATACGCGCGACGGCATCATTGCCAAGATCGATCGTGTCGGCACGCTGCTAAACGTGCCGGACAAGGCGAAAGCCCTGGAAGAAAAGGTCGGCGCCGATCTCGATGCCGCCGTCACCGATGCCGAAAAGCGCCCCGAGGGCGAGCGCAAGCGCGTGCTCTTCATCTTGAGCGCCCAGAACGGCCGCATCATGGCGTCAGGCACAGGCACGGCTGCCGATGGCGTCATCAAGCTTGCCGGCGCCGTCAATGCGATCAGTGAATTCCCGGGTTACAAGCCGCTGACCGACGAGGCGATCATCAGCGCCAGGCCTGATGTGATCCTGATGATGAACCGCGGTGATGGCGCTGGCACGAAAAACGACGACCTGCTTGCCCAGCCGTCGATCGCGCTGACACCGGCCGGCGAGAAGAAGGCGATCATCCGCATGGATGGCCTGCATCTCCTCGGCTTCGGTCCGCGCACGGCAAGTGCAGTTCGCGAACTCAACGCGGCAATCTACGGGGGCTGATGATGGCCGTACCGGAAGCCATGATGGAAAACAGGCGATCCTCTTTGCCGGTCTTCAGCAGAAACCGGCAGGCGGGCGACAGAACCGAGCTTGCCCTGCTGGCGATCGCCTTCCTCGTCCTGGCTTCCGTTTTCGCCCTGCTCTTCTCTGTCACGACGGGAGCGTCCGACGCCTCCATTCTCGACGTCGTCAGAAACATGGCAGGCAACGAAACGGCGCTCAGCGCCCGTGACCGGATCATCATCTTCGACATTCGCCTGCCCCGCGCCATCCTCGGCTTCCTGATCGGCGGATCGCTCGCCGTCTCGGGCGCGGTCATGCAGGGCCTGTTTCGTAATCCGCTCGCCGATCCCGGCCTTGTCGGCGTCTCCTCGGGCGCTGGCTTCGGCGCGGTCGTGATGATCGTTCTCGGCGGTACGGTCGCCGCCCCCCTCTACCTCGCACTCGGCATCTACGCCCTGCCGCTCGCAGCCTTCGGCGGCGGCCTGATCACCACGCTGCTGCTTTACCGGGTCGCCACCAGCAACGGCCAGACCTCAGTCGCCACCATGCTGCTTGCCGGAATCGCGCTCGGCGCTCTGACCGGCGCGTTGACGGGCGTGTTGATCTATATGGCCAACGACCAGCAGCTGCGCGACTTGACCTTCTGGGGCATGGGCTCGCTTGCCGGTGCGACCTGGATCAAGATCGCGGCGGCCGGTCCGATCATCCTCCTCTCCTTCATCGCCCTACCCTTCATGGCCCGTGGCCTGAACGCCATCACGCTCGGCGAAGCGGCTGCCTTCCATATGGGCGTGCCGGTCCAGCGGCTGAAGAATATCGCCATCGTCACCGTTGCCGCCGCAACCGGCGCCTCCGTTGCCGTCAGCGGCGGCATCGGCTTCGTCGGCATCGTCGTTCCGCATATCCTGCGCATGGTAATCGGCCCGGACCATCGCTTCCTGCTGCCGGCCTCTGCGCTGCTCGGCGGTTCGCTGCTGATTTTCGCCGATGTGCTCGCCCGCACCATCGTAGCACCCGCCGAAATGCCGATCGGCATCATCACGGCGGCCGTTGGCGGTCCCTTCTTCCTCTGGATCCTGTTGCGGCAGCGCTCGCGCCTTGCCCTGTGAGTGTGCACCGATGATCGAAGTTTCCGGCGTCAGCGTGCGCCTTTCCGGCAAGACCATCGTCCGCGATGTCGCATTCACCGCAAAGGCCGGCGAACTGACCGCCATTGCCGGACCGAACGGCTCCGGCAAGACAACCACGATGAAGGCCGTTTCCGGCGAGCTTGCCTATGAGGGCTCCGTATCTCTGAACGGCGAAGAGGTGCGCACATTGAGGCCGTGGCAACTTGCCTCCATCCGCGGGGTCCTGCCGCAGGCGAACGCCATCTCCTTTCCCTTCACTGTTCGCGAGATCGTCCGCATGGGCTTGACCTCCGGCCTCAACCTCCATGCCGATCAGGCCGATGAGACTGCCGCAAAGGCGCTGGCCGCCGTCGATCTCACCGGCTTCGAAGGCCGCTTCTACCAGGAACTCTCCGGCGGCGAGCAACAGCGTGTGCAGCTCGCCCGCGTGCTTTGCCAGATCTCCGAGCCGGCCGTCGATGGCAGACCCTGCTGGCTGCTGCTGGATGAGCCGGTCTCCAGCCTCGACATCAGCCACCAGCTGACCATCATGACGCTCGCGCGTGATTTCTGTGAGCGCGGCGGCGGGGTGATTGCGGTCATGCATGATCTCAATCTGACGGCTCTCTTCGCCGACCGGATCGTGCTGATGAAATCCGGCCGGCTGGCCGCTGAAGGCAGCGTCCGCGACGTACTGACAGACAAAATGTTGGAGACGGTGTTCGGCTGCCCGCTGCGCGTTAACACGGTGCCTGGCGACGGCACGCCTTTCGTCCTGGCCCATAGCGCGCTGGCCAACTCAGGAACCTTTCCAGCCTGAATGCGTTGTCCGCAATGATTTGGGTCAAAGCCGGGCGCTCTCTTCCGTGCCATTGATGGTGCTGACCCCGCGTGAAACCGGGCGGCGCTGATCGCGCCCAGCAATGGAGACAGTCATGGCCTACTCCTTCTTCCAGTCAAGCCGCAGCCGCCGCAACGGCGCTCTTCACAATCTCGAAACCAGCGTCGAAGACCAGATCGCAGCCCTGCGCGAAGAGCTCGCAGAGCTCACCCATGTTCTCGGCAAGACCTCCCGCCATCAGGGTGAAAAGCTGCGCTCTCAGGCATCCGCAAGCTATGAAGACATCCTCGGCCGCAGCGAGGATCTGCTGAACGAATTGCAGCAGCGCTACCTGCGAGGCGCCGGCGAAGTGCGAAACACCGTGCGTCGTCATCCGCTCGCAACTGTCGGTGCCGCTGCCGCCTTTGGCCTGCTCGTCGCCATGCTCGCGCGCCGCTAGGAGGCTCGATGCTCTTCCCGATCCTGAGCCTGCTTGTCGGCAACAGCGTTCACCGCACGGTGGAACGCACCAAGCGCAACGGCATCTTCATCGCCGTTGCGTTGCTTTTTCTGCTGACTGCCTACGCGCTTGCCGTCACCGCCGGAGCCATCTGGCTGGCAGGCATCTACGGCGCCATCGGCGCATCCCTCTTCCTTGCGGCCTGCGCTCTACTGATCGCGATCATCGTTTTCGTGATCATGACGATCATGAACCATCAGGAAGCCCGCCGCGCCCGGGAGCGCCGCGCAGCACTTGAATCTCTGGCAACCGTTGGCCTCGGCTTCGTTCGCACCCAACCGCTCCTGACCGCGGGCATCGTGGCTGCTCTCGTGGCTGCCAATCTGGTGGGTTCCAAGCGGGACGACTAATCCGCATCCTCCTCATTCTTCGATTGCCGCAAGAAGCGCAGCGCGCCCAATGGTGCGCTGCGCTTTTTCTCTGTCATTGATTGAGGCAATCGCGCCATCGGTCCAACAAAAAAGCCGGCGCCCCGCAGGGCAGCCGGCCATCCTTCCTCCCAGGAAAGGCGTCGATCAGAAGGCAAAAGCCTTCGAGGTAAGTGGCGCCGATGTAGCGTCGGGACCGAAGTCCGCCTCGCCTGATATCTGCAGGAGATCCTGCAACCGCTGGCGCGCGCGGTTCACGCGGCTCTTGATGGTGCCGACGGCACAGCCGCAGATTTCCGCCGCTTCCTCATAGGAGAAGCCCGATGCGCCGACGAGAATGATCGCTTCGCGCTGGTCCGGCGGCAGCTGGTCCAGCGCCTTCTTGAAGTCCTGCAGGTCGAGTGCGCCATATTGGGAAGGGTGCGTCGCCATGGATTCGGTAAACAGGCCATCGCTGTCCTGCACCTCGCGGCCGCTCTTGCGCATCTGGCTGTAAAGCTCGTTGCGCAGGATCGTGAAGAGCCAGGCCTTCATGTTGGTGCCCATCTCGAAATGATCCTGCTTGGCCCAGGCTTTCATGATGGTGTCCTGAACCAGGTCGTCGGCGCGGTCATGCCGGCCGATCAGTGATATGGCAAACGCACGAAGGCTTGGCAGGGCCGCCAGGAGTTCGCGCTTGAAGCTCGGTTGCGCTTTTTCCATGCGGGTATTCCTATTCGGCCATCTTTGCGGAAGCCATCATTTCGGCCTGATCAAGCTTTTCCAGCAGGTCGAGGAAACGGTCGGGAATGGTCTCCTCCTGCGCGGCAGCATAAAGCGACCGCAACCTGACGCCGATCTGGTTGTTCGGGTCCAATAGGTCGCTCGCCCGCAGCTCCAACTGGCGCTCGTCCGGTGCTTCTGTCTTTTGTGTCGTCATCAACTGATCACTTCTTGCCTGTTGTCTTGGGTTGAAAGGCAAAGTCGCTGTAAAAGGTAAATGGAACGGATAAGCGATCGATCAAGCAGGTTATTTCAAACCCTTGATGTCGTAGATCCATTCCGTTCACATGGGTCAAAACGTGACGCCCTTCATTTGTCGGCTAGGATAATGCAACGCCGCAAAAATAGTTCCTCACCTCAGGAACTTTTTTATGGAGGCCGCGTTTTCTGGTCATTGCAGCCATTTACCTGCCTGTAGACGGGAGTTTTTAATGACACTATCCACTCGAATTGCGCCGCACCTTCCTTATCTGCGTCGCTATTCCCGCGCTCTCACCGGCACTCAGACTTCTGGCGATGCTTATGTCGCCGCCGTTCTGGAAGCGATCATCGCCGATCTCTCCATATTCCCGGATACCGCGAATGACCGCGTCGCACTCTACAAACTCTTCACGCAATTGTTTGGTTCCACTGCGGTCGAGATTCCCGAGCCTTCCTCACCCTATGCCTGGGAACAGCGCGCGACGCTGAACCTCTCGAAGGTTTCGCCGCTTGCCCGCCAGGCTTTCCTGCTCGCCTCTGTCGAGAATTTCCGCGTCTCCGAGATCGCAGACATTCTCGAAATCACCGAAGAGGAAACGATGCAGCTGCTCGACAAGGCCTCGCATGAAATCTCGCGTCAGGTCGCGACCGATATCATGATCATCGAGGATGAACCGCTCATCGCCATGGATATCGAGCAGATGGTCGAAAGCCTCGGTCACCGCGTTACCGGCATCGCCCGCACCCATACCGAGGCCGTCGCACTCTATAACAGGACCAAGCCGAGCATGGTGCTCGCCGATATCCAGCTTGCCGACGGCAGCTCCGGCATCGATGCCGTCAACGATATCCTGAAGACCTCGAGCGTGCCCGTGATCTTCATTACCGCCTTCCCCGAGAGATTGCTGACCGGGGAGCGACCGGAACCCACCTTCCTCGTGACCAAACCCTTCAATCCCGACATGGTCAAAGCGCTGATCAGCCAGGCTCTTTTCTTCAACGAAACGACCCGCGTGGCGGCCTGAAACATGAATCTTGGCCATACCGGAACTATTCCGGCAACGATGCGTTCCGGCTCTGCCGGAGCGTATTGGCGGCTTTAACGGTTTTTGCAGCGCTTGCTTTTAGAATGACCGGCAGGTTTGTCGGGAGAGCAACATCCCTCCGTTTGTTCGAAGGGACCGAGGAGAGGCGGCCGAGTGAATACGACTGGACCATTGTCCGGAACGCCTTTCACCACTGAAGGCAAGGCGGCAATAATGGAGCGCGCGCTCGCCAGCGCGGCTATCTCGATTCTCTATCAGGATGCCAGCCTTGCCATCATATACGCCGAAAATCTTCTCCCCTATTTCCAGACCCGTTTCGTCGCCGGCGGCGATGACGGCTCGCTGTTTGGCGAAGCACATGGAAAATCGCTTGCCGCGATAAAGCGGACGGTGCTTGAAACCGGCGCCTCCAGCAATGCGGAGGTCGATGTTGCAATCGACGGCGAAGTCAGGACGTTCGAACTGAACGTTCAGCGCACCGGCGGGCGCGGCAATTACGGTCTGCTCTCCGTCATCTCGGAGATTACCGAAAGCCGGCATCGCGAAAAGGTGCTGAAATCGCTGCTTCGCGAGCTTTCCCACCGCTCCAAGAACCTGCTTGCCATCATCCAGGGCATTGCCACGCAGACCGCCCGCAATACCATTTCTCTCGATTCTTTCCTGATGAAATTCCGCGGGCGTCTTCAATCGCTCTCGAACTCTCAGGATCTGATTACCGATTCCAGTTGGCGCGGCGCCTTTCTGTTCGAACTTGCCGAAAAACAGTTCGCCCCCTATTGGCCGGAAACATCGGGCTCCCTGCCGATATTCGGCATCAACGCGCATCTGACGCCGAATGCCGCGGTCCATCTCGGACTGGCCCTGCATGAATTGATCGTCAATTCCGCCTCCTATGGCGCAATCGCCAGCGGGGCGACCTCGATCACCCTGAACTGCCGGGAGGCTGAGATCGCCGGCCGCCAGGCAATCGAACTCGCCTGGGTGGAAGTGCTTCCAAACAGTGGCGACGTCCACGAATTCAGCGAAAACAGCTTCGGCCGTACAGTGCTGGAGCGCGTCGTGCCATCTTCCGTCAATGGCAAGGCCGAATTGGCGCTTGTACCCGGCCGCATCGAATATCATCTGACGGTTCCGGAAACGGAATTCGAAATCCTGAAGCGCACCTGAGATTCCGTGGTTTTACGCAGTTCCGGACTCGAGCCACACGTTTCTGCTGGAATTGCCTGAGCCAAACGGAGAAACAGCCGGTGCGAGGGCGGCGCACCGGCTGTCTCCACTCACCGGGAGGGGACCGTGAGTTCGTCCGAATGATGGGTTGGGGGCGCGCATGTTGGGTCGATGCGGTCATCATTCGGATATCGCATTAACTACGCTCGTTAACTTTGGTTCCCTCCGATTGGAAAAAAATTGGACTTTCGTCAATTTTTTCTCGGATGGCCGATTTGGGTTGCTGCTCATATCCATCCAATCGGAATTCAAAGCATGCCTAAAGAAATAGCACGTCAAACAAATTCAATTACTTAAACTGAACAGACGGAAGAAAATTGCCAAAATTTTACCGTTTGATAAATTTTTGAACCTGAGTTACGATTCCCTCACTAGTCGTTACCAATAAAGAGGGAACTTCAATGGAACGCCTGGAAACTGGGATTCGTGCCGGCCGGCTTTCGTCCGCTGAGTACGAGGCTAATTTTTCCGATCTTCATCCGCGCCTCGACAATCACGAAGCGCTGGTTGCCGCCGACCGCTGTTATTTCTGCTATGACGCGCCGTGCATGACGGCCTGTCCCACCTCCATCGACATTCCGCTCTTCATCCGCCAGATCTCGACCGGCAATCCGATCGGCTCTGCAAAGACCATCTTCGACCAGAATATCCTTGGCGGCATGTGCGCCCGAGTCTGTCCCACCGAAGAGCTCTGCGAGCAGGCCTGCGTGCGCAACACCGCCGAAGAGCGTCCCGTCGAGATCGGCCGCCTGCAGCGTTATGCAACGGATGCGGCGATGACGGCCGACAAGCAGTTCTACCGGCGCGCGGAACCGACCGGCAAGAAGATCGCCGTCGTCGGCGCCGGCCCTGCCGGTCTCGCCGCCGCCCATCGCCTTGCCGTCAAGGGCAATGATGTCGTCATCTACGACGCCAAGCCCAAATCCGGCGGCCTCAACGAATATGGCATCGCCACCTATAAGACAGTCGACGACTTCGCCCAGAAGGAAGTCGATTACGTCCTGTCGATCGGCGGCATCGAGGTGAAACATGATCAGCAGCTCGGCCGCGATTTCTCGCTCGCCGACCTCCAGAGCCAGTACGATGCCGTCTTCCTCGGCCTCGGCCTTGCCGGCGTCAACGCATTGCGCGTCGATAACGAAACCCTGCCCGGCGTCGATGACGCAGTCGATTTCATCGCTGAGCTTCGTCAGGCCGGGAACAAGGGCGACATCGCCATCGGCCGCCGCGTCGTCGTCCTCGGCGGCGGCATGACGGCGATCGACGCCGCCGTGCAGGCAAAGCTGCTTGGCGCGGAAGAGGTGACCATCTGCTACCGCCGCGGCAAGGAACATATGAATGCCTCGGAATTCGAGCAGGATCTCGCCACCTCCAAGGGCGTCATCATTCGCCACTGGCTGGCGCCGAAATCCATCCTCTCGCAGGATGGCAAGGTGGCCGCGATCGAGGTGGAATATACTGCTCTCGTTGATGGTCGCTTGACCGGCACCGGCGAGACCGGCGTCATCACCGCAGACCATATCCTGAAAGCCATCGGCCAGACCTTCGAAGCCTCCAGCCTCGGCGCGCTGCGCATGGAATCCGGCCGTATCGCCGTTGACCCGGAAGGCCGCACATCGCTCGAAGGTGTCTGGGCCGGCGGCGACTGCGTGTTCGGTGGCGAAGACCTCACCGTATCTGCCGTCGCCCACGGCCGCGACGCGGCCGAATCCATTCACCGCACCCTGACTGCCGCAGCCGCTCCGGCTGTTGCTGTCGCCTGAAGGGGAGAATGAACAATGGCTGATCTCCGCAATAATTTCGTCGGCATCAAGTCTCCGAACCCGTTCTGGCTTGCGTCGGCACCGCCGACCGACAAGGCCTACAATGTCGAACGCGCCTTCAAGGCCGGCTGGGGCGGCGTCGTCTGGAAGACGCTGGGCGAGGAAGGCCCGCCTGTTGTCAACGTCAACGGCCCGCGCTACGGCGCGATCTGGGGTGCCGACCGCCGCCTGCTCGGCCTGAACAATATCGAGCTCATCACCGACCGCGACCTGCAGACCAACCTGCGCGAAATGAAGCAGGTGAAGATGAACTGGCCGGATCGCGCCTTGATCGCATCGATCATGGTTCCCTGCGAGGAACAGGCCTGGAAGGCGATCCTGCCGCTGGTCGAAGAAACCGGTGCAGACGGCATCGAGCTTAACTTCGGCTGTCCACACGGCATGTCCGAGCGCGGCATGGGCTCGGCCGTCGGTCAGGTGCCTGAATATATCGAAATGGTCGTGCGCTGGTGCAAGCAGTACACGCGCATGCCCGTCATCACCAAGCTGACGCCCAATATCACCGATATCCGCCGCCCTGCCCGCGCCGCCAAGGCCGGCGGCACGGATGCCGTCTCGCTGATCAATACGATCAACTCGATCGTCTCGGTCGATCTCGACAACTTCGCCCCCAACCCGACCGTCGGCGGCAAGGGCAGCCACGGCGGCTATTGCGGCCCGGCCGTCAAGCCGATCGCGCTCAACATGGTCGCCGAGATCGCCCGCGATCCGGAAACCTACGGCCTTCCGATCTCGGGCATCGGCGGCATCACCACCTGGCGCGACGCAGCCGAATTCCTGGTGCTCGGCGCCGGCAACGTGCAGGTCTGCACGGCTGCCATGACCTACGGCTTCAAGATCGTGCAGGAAATGATCACGGGCCTCTCGGACTGGATGGATGAAAAGGGCCACAAGACCCTCGACGACATTACCGGCCGCGCCGTCCAGAACGTCACCGACTGGCAGTATTTGAACCTCAACTACATCGCCAAGGCGAAGATCGACCAGGACGCCTGCATCCAGTGCGGCCGCTGCTACATCGCCTGCGAGGACACCTCGCACCAGGCGATCACCAACTTCGTCGATGGCGTCCGCCATTTCGAGGTGATGGACGAGGAATGCGTTGGCTGCAATCTCTGCGTCAGCGTCTGCCCGGTCGAAAACTGCATCACCATGGAAGAGCTTCCGGCAGGCGCCCTCGACAAGCGCACCGGCAAGGTAGTCGATCCGAACTACGCCAACTGGACGACGCACCCGAACAACCCGATGGCCCGCCAGGCCGCGGAATAACCATCCGCTCAATGTATATAAGATCGACGCCCTCCTAGAGGGCGTCGATTGCTTTTAAGACCTAGGCATATTGCCTGCTGTCAAAACTTGAAGGCCTTGACCTCATTGCCACGCTCGATCGTGCGGTTGGCAATGAAGCGCCCGGCTTTCGCCGCCTCCTGCTTTTCCGCTTCGATATCCTGCAGCATTGCCTGCAGACGCCGGATTGCCAGCGCCTTGTTGCGATGCTGCGAGCGCTCGTCCCGGGCCGTCACAACGAGACCGCTCGGGCGATGCAAGGCGCGAACAGCGCTGTCGGTCGTATTCTGGTGCTGCCCGCCGGGCCCGCCTGCCCGCAACGTCTCGAACTGCAGGTCGGCAGGATCGATCGTCACCGCAACACCTTCAGCCGGAAGATCGATGCGCCGCACGGCCACATACCAGTTTTGCCGCTTGTGGCCGGGGCGGACCACACTCTTGAAGGTGAAGCGGATCGTACCGCAATAGCCTGTTGCAATCCGCTCCGCCGCTTCGCCCTCGATAGTGACGATCGCCGACTTCGCACCATGATGATCCGGCATCGGCCCGAGGTTGACATGGACGACGCACCCTTGCTGTTTCGTCTCGTCTTCAAGGATGCGCAGAAGCGCGGAGACGGCGATCCGGCACTCGACCGGACCGTTGCCCGACGTGATCAGGAGATCAATAGCGCTCACGGTTACGCCCTCCTTCCCGACGGTACTCCGGCTTGCGGCGACGCTGCTCGACCTCGGCTTCGTCAACCGCCTTCTTGAAGGTGACGAGCGGCCGGAAGCTGGCAGCGACGCTCACCAGCTTTTCGTTTTCGAGATCGGCAACCACCTGCCCCGCATCCTTGTAGGCGGACGCCGCCTCTTCGACGACGAGAGCCCGGTCATCGCAAATGGCGATGCCGCCCCAGACATTGCGCAGCAGCTGCTCACGCTCGGACCTGTTACGGCCTGTCCGCCCATGCATGCTGGCCCGGTCATATTTGCGACCGGCCCCATGCGATATGCCGCCGAGCGAACGGGATACATCCGCTGTCGGGCAAACCACATAGCTGAGGCTCGCACGCGATCCGGCGATAGGCGCGAGTTCCCCCGGCGTGACCGCCGCGGCCCCCTTGTAATGCACGAAATCACGTCCGGAAGACCGGACGAGATTGTGCGGCACATCGGCGACGAGGCGCAGATCCGCACGCAATGCGGCGGCTGCCCGTGCTGCGATCAGTCGACGGTTCAGCGATGCCCAGACAACGCACTGGTCATGACTTGCAAGCCACGTGACAGCATCTTGTGAACCCGGCACGAGCCCGGCCGCAAGATCGGGATGAGCGCTGATAGCCTCGGAAAAGACTGCAGCACCGAGGGAACGCGAGCCGGAATGGACAAGCAGGTAGAGAGCCTGACCATCCAGAGCAGCGGAAGCACCGCCATCGCCAAGCGTATCGATGGCCTGCAGCTCGCAAAAATGGTTGCCGCCGCCAATCGTACCGAGTGCATCCGGCGCCAGGGAGGCTGGCAGGCGCGCCTCCTCCAGCAAGACAGCGGCATCGCCGATCTCCTCAGCCTCAAGCTGGCGAAGCCGTTCCGCCGCCTTATCGATCTTCAGTTTGCGCAGCGGCAGATCGAGCTGGAAAAGCGACATGCCGCAGCCAATATCATTGCCGATAAGCAACGGAAGCAGCCGGTCGGACGCCAATGCGACACCGGTTGCGCCATATTTGCCGGGATGCAAATCCGGAAAGGCAGCGATCTGCGAAACGCCCGGAAGACGGGACATTTCGCCAAGTTGATCTAGCGCCGCGCCTTCGATCCAGGTGCGGCCGGAAAAGAAATGATGGATGAGCGCAGGCGCATTGGCCTGCGTCGTCGGGGAGCTTCCGCCCCCGATGGAATTGCCCATGATAATGAACTCTGGATATGAATGGTCTTTCATCGCGCAGACGGCGATGGTCAACCGGCATGCGTCAGCCCAGAGGCTGAGTTACGCCGAAACCCTCTCGGGGCGTGCTGAGATTTTTGTCATCGTGCGCTCCCTTTCCAGAAACAAATGATGCCGCCCCTTTAAGCGAAGCAAAAAACAAATGCAAGCCTGGGACGTATTAATTGCCGAACGACTTCCGATAAGTGCTCGGGCTGGTGCCAAGCCGCCGGCGGAAATGGTGGCGCATGGTTGCAAGCGTCCCGAAGCCGCTGGCAAACGCAATATCGTCGAGCGACACCGCAAGCTCCCTCTCCAGGAGATCGCGGGCATGCCGCAACCGCTCCTTCAGCAGCCATTCGCCGACACTGTCGCCCGTCGCCGCCTCGAAGCGGCGCTGAAAGGTGCGCATGCTCATCCCGGCCTTGTCGGCAAGCAGGCTGATGGGCTGGTCTTCGGACAACCGCCCGCGCATCCACTCGATCAGCGGCCCGAGGCGAATACCCTCGCGCTCTTCCGGCACGGGAGCGGCGATGAACTGCGCCTGCCCGCCTTCGCGATGCGGCGGAACGACGAGCCGTCGCGCCACGCTGTTGGCGGCGTCGGGGCCGAAATCGCCGCGCACCACATGCAGGCAGAGATCGATGCCCGCCGCACTGCCGGCCGCCGTCAGGATGCTGCCCTCGTCCATGTACAGCACATCGGCATCGAGAGCGATGTCCGGGTAGCGCTCGGCAATCGAGGCGACATAGCGCCAGTGCGTCGTCGCCCGCCGTCCCGCCAGCAGGCCGGATGCCGCAAGCACAGCGACACCCGAGCAGAGCGACATGAGCCGTGCGCCGCGCTCGTGCGCTGCCCGCAAGGCTGATGTCAGCGGCTCCGGCACCGGCGCATCGATCGCCCGCCATCCCGGCGCGATGATGAGATCTGCCTCATCGAGCAGTTCTAGCCCTTGATCGACAGCAACCGTCAGCCCGCCGGCAGCGCGCAGCGGACCCGGCTCGATGCCGGCGACGGAGAAGCGATACCAGCCCTCCCCCATCTCCGGCCGCGACAGGCCGAAAACCTCGTAGGCAATACCGAATTCGAAGGTGCAGAGCCCGTCATAGGCGAGCGCCACGACACGTGGTCCCTGCGTTCGATGGAGATCCGATTTTGGCATGATCTTTACGCTGTCAGTCACGATGGCCAATTTCGCCAATCCGTAGCATCGGCAATGATCGGCTGCAACAGCAACCAGGAAAGGACAAGATCTATGCCAAGCCCCGTCTCCGATATCCCTGCCGCTTCTCCCGAAGCCGCCGCCGATCATTTCGCCGGCAAGCTCGCCTTCGAGACCGATTGCTCCGACGTGAACGCCGCCTTCGCCTCCGGCAAGGTCGATTTCGTGCTGCTCGATGTGCGCTCGCCCGCACTCTTTGCGCAGTCGCATGTGCCGGGCGCCCTCAATCTGCCGCATGGCAAGATGACCGCGCACCGCATGTCGGAATGGCCCTCCGATACGCTCTTCGTGGTCTATTGCGCCGGTCCGCATTGCAACGGCGCCGACAAGGCCGCCCTGCGCCTCTCCCGTCTCGGCCTCTCCGTCAAGCTGATGATCGGCGGGCTGACCGGCTGGGCCGATGAAGGTCTTGCCTTCGAAGGCGAGGCAAGCGCCGCCGCCTGATCCGGAATCCCCCGCGGCGAAGGATAATTTCATCCGTCACCGGACATGCTTCTCGTGCCGGTGACGGATGACACCATAGACAAACAGTCATGGCAGACAGATCCGGATAAATCGGATTGCCAAGCGCGCCGAAATCCATGTTTTTCTATAGGTTTCTCTGGAAATAAGCAGAGGCTGCCGTATATCGCTAGTTTCGCCGACCCTATCCGGCCGGCATACTATGCGACATTACTTGGAACACGGTCAGCATGTCACTTCGCAGTGCCCTTCGTGCACAAACAGCAGATTGCCATGCCGGGGTGGACGCCCTTTTCGGCAATTTCAGCCTCTCCGATATCAGGACCTATAAAACCTTCTTGCGCGCCCATGCCCGCGTGGTTCCGTCCGTCGAAGCCGCCCTGGAGCAGGCCGGTATCGAGCAACTGCTGCCGGATTGGCCGGAGCGACGGCGCGCGCATCTGCTTCTTGCCGACATGGCCGAACTCCAGGAGCCTCCGCCTCCGCTTCTTGCCAAGCCCGATCTACGCGGCGAGGCCGCACTCTGGGGCGCGGTCTATGTGCTGGAAGGATCGAAGCTTGGCGGCGCCATGCTGGCAAAGGCCGTGCCTGATGACCTGCCGAGCAGCTACCTCAGCCCGCACGGTCCGAAGGGTTCGATGCGCGCGTTTATGGAACGTCTTGATACCAGCGGCATTGACGATATGGCAGCCGCGGTTGCGGCTGCGCGCGGCGTTTTCGATCTCTTTCTGAAGGCTGCGCAACTCGAACTGGAAGCTGTTTGATGAGCAATGCGACCGGACCTGTCGATCTGACCAATTGCGACCGCGAGCCGATCCATCAACTCGGTTCCGTCCAGCCCTTCGGTTTTCTGCTTGCGGTATCCTCTGACTGGATCGTCACTCGGGCCTCGGCAAATCTCGCCGAATTCCTGGGCATAACTCACAGCGAAGCCGCGGGCCGGCCCGTGTCGTCCATCATTGGGCCCGAAGCTCTCCACGCCCTCCGCAACAAGCTCGCAACCCTGCGCGGCCCCGACACCGTCGAACGCATTTTCGGCATTGCCCTGACATCAGACCCTCAGCGTTTCGACGTCGCAGTGCATGTGAGTCACGGCCAGGTCATCATCGAAGGCGAACGCTGCAACGAAGGCCAATCCAGCGCCCCGTCGCTCTCCATCCGCAGCATGATGTCGCGTCTTGATCAAACGGAAACGCTGGAAGCCTTCTTTCGCGAAGGCGCAAGGCAGGCCCGGGCCCTCACCGGTTTCGACCGCGTCATGGTCTACCGGTTTGATGACAGCGGTTCCGGTGAGGTCGTGGCGGAGGCTGCCCGGCCGGGCATCGGCTCGTTCCTCGGCCTGCACTATCCTGCCTCGGATATTCCTGTGCAGGCGCGCGCGCTCTATCTGCGCAATCTGTTCCGCATCATTGCCGACATCAACGCGACACCGGTTCCGATCCTGCCCGAACTCGACGAACATGGCCGGCCGCTCGATCTCTCCATGTCCGTGCTGCGTTCGGTGTCGCCCATCCATATCGAATATCTCGCCAATATGGGCGTCGGTGCCTCACTCTCGATCTCCATCGTCGTCGATGGCAAGCTCTGGGGCCTGTTTGCCTGCCATCATTACAGCGAACGCCTGCCTTCGGCCGAAAGCCGCTCCACTGCCGAACTCTTCGGCCAGATGTTCGCATCCCGCCTCGAAAGCCGCGAGCGACGCCTGGCGCTTGACTACGAGACCAAGGCACGTCGCATCGCCGACCGGCTCCTGACGTCTGTTGCCGACAATGCAAGCTTGCTCGACGATCCGACCTGGCTGATCGATGCCCTGGCGGATGCCATTCCCGCTGATGGTATCGGCGTCTGGATCAATGGACGGCTGGCGATTGCCGGCCTCGGTCCGGACGAGAAGAGCTTTGCCGCTCTCATCCGCCACCTCAATCGCAATGCTGCCGGCCGGGTCTATGCGGTGGACCGGCTTGCGGAGACCTATCCTGATATCGAAATCGATGATGCCGTGGCGGGCATGCTCGCCATTCCGATCTCCCGTTCGCCGCGCGACTATGTCGTGCTGTTTCGTCAGGAGATCGTGCGCACCGTCCGCTGGGCCGGCGATCCGCACAAGCCGGTGGACTATGGCCCGAACGGTCCGCGGCTTACCCCGCGCAAGAGTTTCGAGGCCTGGTCCGAGCTGGTGCGCGGCCGCTCCCTGCCCTTCACCGAAGCCGAGCGTCGCGTGGCAGAAACGATCCGCGTGACCCTGATCGAGGTGGTTCTGCGCCTGACGGACGAAGCGAGCATGGCGCGCCAGCTCGCCAACGAGCGGCAGGAACTGCTTATCGCCGAGCTGAACCATCGTGTCCGCAATATTCTGGGCCTCATCGGCGGTCTGATCCGACAATCGCAATCATCGGCCATCAGCCTGCCGGATTACGTCCGCCAGCTCGAAGGCCGCGTCCAGTCGCTCTCCAGAGCCCACGACCAGATCACCCGCGACCACTGGGCGCCGGCTTCGCTGCGGCAGCTGCTGCTGGCCGAAGCCGCCGCCTATCTCGGCAAGAACGCCGAGCGTATCAGGATGACCGGCGAAGACGTGCTGCTGGAGCCGCAGGCCTTTTCGACGACGGCACTTGTCTTCCACGAGCTGGTCACCAACAGCGCCAAATATGGAAGCCTGTCGGGATCCGGCTTTGTCGATCTCGGCTGGCTGAGGGATGAAGAAGGCAATCTCAGTATAGGCTGGCGGGAAAGGAATGGCCCTCCGGTCACCGAGCCCAAGCGTCAGGGCTTCGGCTCTACGATCATTCGCCGCTCCATCCCCTACGATCTCGGCGGCAAGGCTGAGATCCGCTACATCAAGGAAGGGCTGGAAGCCGATTTCTCGATCCCGGCGAGGTATGTTGAAACAGTCAGCTCGGCAGACGAACACCCCGTTTCTGCGCCTGTCGAAACCGCGGCAGGCAAGGTCGTTGCTTCAGACAAGGAACCGCTCGCTGGTCTCAATGTGCTGCTGGTCGAGAATAACCTCATCATCGCCATGGATGGCGAAGACATTCTGCGCCGCTTGGGCGCGGAAGTTGCAACAGCGCCAAGCGTTGCCGATGCGATGGAATTCCTCGCCGGCCAGTCCTTCGATCTGGCACTTCTCGATGTCAATCTCGGTGACGAAACCAGTTTCGCGATTGCCGACCGGCTGGCCGCCAACAACGTGCCCTTCGTCTTCGCGACAGGTTACGGCGAGGGTATAGCGCAGGCCCACAGCCATTCGGATGCGCCGATCCTGCAGAAGCCCTACACGATCGAGGGAGTGACGGACATTCTTGTCCGCATTTCGGTTCCGGCCAAGCTCTGAAGGTATTCGAGCAAACGCGTAACCGCTAGACCGCCGATCGGCGGCTCAGTCCGGCCGCAACCCGCTTATGAAGAGCTGCTCCAGGAAACGCGCTGCATCCTCGAAGCGCCCGTCGCCGGAATGCGCTTCGCCGAGCACGGCGCGAACCTGCACATCGAAATCAGCATAGTGCTGCGTCGTCGACCAGATCGAGAAAATGAGGTGATAAGGGTCGCAACGGGCGATCTTACCGCTTTTGATCCAAGTGCGGATGACCGCCGCCTTTTCGTCGACCAGCTCTTTCAGCGGCCCTTTCAGCATATCGAGAACATGCGGCGCACCCTGCAGCATCTCGTTGGCAAAGAGCCGGCTTTCCCTGGGGAAATCGCGCGCCATTTCAAGCTTGCGACGGATATAGCTGCGGATCTCCGATTCCGGATTGCCTTCCGCATCGAAGGCCCTGAGCGGCTCCAGCCAGTTGAAGAGCACCCGGTCGATCAGCGCCCGGTGCATGGCCTCCTTGGTGCGGAAATAGTAGAGCAGGTTCGGCTTCGACATGCCGGCCACTTCGGCGATCTGGTCTATCGTCGAGCCACGAAAGCCGCTGACCGAAAACACATCGAGCGCCGCTTCCAGGATTTGCTCTTCCTTTTCTTCCTGGATCCGTGTCCGCCGAAGTGTCTTCGCCGCTCTCGGTATGGCCATCCGCTCTTTTCCCCTTGAAATTCAACTTCTTCGCTCAAGATTCGAAGAACGGCCCTCCTGCCGCTTTAAAAGGCAACTGCCCGTATTTTTTGCCGGTATTTTCTAGCTGTTTTTCGTGATTTTCGTCTTGAGCGCGGCGATGGAAGTTGTAATGTTTACCAATCGGTCAAATTATCTGCCAGATAAAAAACAAAGGCAACTGGCGATTTTCCGGCGCTGAACAGAACAGAAAGCAGCAGCTGGGTTTGACCACGGGAACATGGCGGGCATGTACTTTGCATGACTGCCGCAAAACAGGTGAGGACTTTCAATCATGGTGGCAGCGCCAGGCGAAAACATGCGCGTCAACGGGGACCGTCTCTGGGACAGTCTCATGGACATGGCGAAAATTGGCCCGGGAATTGCCGGCGGCAACAACCGCCAGACGCTGACGGATTCGGACGCCGAGGGCCGCAGCCTCTTCCGCAAGTGGTGCGAAGACGCTGGCATGACGCTTGGTGTCGACAAGATGGGCACGATGTTTGCGACCCGCCCCGGCACCGATCCGAACGCTCTCCCCGTTTATGTCGGCTCGCATCTCGATACGCAGCCGACCGGCGGCAAATATGACGGTGTCCTCGGTGTGCTCGGCGCGCTTGAAATCGTCAGGACAATGAACGATCTCGGCATCAAGACGAAGCACCCCATCGTCGTTACCAACTGGACCAATGAGGAAGGTGCGCGCTTTGCGCCTGCCATGCTGGCCTCCGGCGTCTTTGCCGGCGCGCACAGCCTGGATTTCGCCTATAACCGCAAGGATCCCGAAGGAAATCTCTTCGGCGACGAACTGAAACGCATCGGCTGGGTCGGTGACGAGGAAGTCGGCGCCCGCAAGATGCACGCCTATTTCGAATATCACATCGAGCAGGGCCCGATCCTCGAAGCCGAAGACAAGCAGATCGGCGTCGTCACCCACTGTCAGGGCCTGTGGTGGCTGGAATTCACGCTCACCGGCAAGGAAGCCCATACCGGTTCGACGCCGATGAACATGCGCGTCAATGCCGGCCTTGCCATGTCGCGCATCCTGGAAATGGTGCAGGGTGTCGCCATGGGCGAACAGCCGGGCGCCGTCGGCGGCGTCGGCCAGGTCTTCTTCTCGCCGAATTCCCGCAACGTTCTGCCGGGCAAGGTGGTCTTCACCGTCGACATCCGCTCGCCCGACAAGGCCAAGCTCGACCGCATGCGGGCAAAGATCGAGGCCGAAGCGCCCAAGATCTGCGATGCGCTGGGTGTCGGCTGTTCCATCGAGGCGATCGGCCATTTCGAGCCGGTCACCTTCGACGAAAAGCTCGTCACCTCGGTCCGCTCCGCCGCGGACCGCCTCGGCTACTCCCACATGAACATCATCTCCGGAGCCGGCCACGACGCCTGCTGGGCCGCCAAGGTGGCGCCTGCGACGATGGTCATGTGCCCGTGTGTGGGTGGTCTCTCGCATAACGAGGCTGAGGAGATTTCCAAGGAATGGGCAACGGCTGGCGCCGATGTGCTCTTCCATGCTGTGGTCGAGACGGCGGAGATTGTCGCGTGATGGATGGCACTGCGCCTGGAGCCCCCTCATCCGACCCTTCGGGCCACCTTCTCCCCGCTGGGGAGAAGGGGACGATGAACATCGCCGCCTCCCCCTTCTCCCTTCGGGGAGAAGGTGCCCGAAGGGCGGATGAGGGGACTCCAAGCGCGACAAAAACTATCAAACAAGACGTCCGCAAACACCGCCCCGCCAGGACCGCGCAAGCAAGAAACCTGCGACAAACCGAAACCGAGGAAGAATATCGCCTCTGGAGTGACCTGCGTGCCCGCCGCCTGAACGGCTACAAATTCGTACGGCAAGTTCCACTCGGCCCCTTCATCGTCGATTTCCTCTGTCGCGAAGAGCGGCTGATCGTTGAGATCGACGGCTTCCAGCATGCCGAAAGTGTTGCCGAAAAACGCAGGACCGAATGGCTCAACGCTAATGGCTATTCGGTCCTGCGCTTCTGGAATCAGGAAATCTTGCGCGAGCGACGCTCGGTCCTCGAAACGATCCTGGCTGCAATAGAGGGCCGTCTCGAATTCAGCGCTAAACTGCCCGATTTTTATTCGCCAGCCGAACAACGATAATGAATAGGGAACGATCATGACTACAGTCATCAAGAACGGCACCATCGTCACGGCCGACCTCACCTACAAGGCGGATGTGAAGATTGACGGCGGCAAGATCGTCGAGATCGGCCCGAACCTTTCCGGCAACGAAGTGCTTGATGCCACAGGCTGTTTCATCATGCCCGGCGGCATCGACCCGCACACCCATCTCGAAATGCCCTTCATGGGCACCTATTCCTCCGACGATTTCGAGAGCGGCACGCGGGCGGCCCTTTCCGGCGGCACGACCATGGTCGTCGACTTCGCCCTTCCCTCGCCCGGCCAGTCGCTGCTCGAAGCGCTGACCATGTGGGACAACAAGTCCACCCGCGCCAATTGCGACTATTCCTTCCACATGGCGATCACCTGGTGGGGCGAGCAGGTCTTCAACGAGATGAAGACCATCGTTCAGGACAAGGGCATCAACACCTTCAAGCATTTCATGGCCTACAAGGGCGCGCTGATGGTGAATGACGACGAGATGTTCGCCTCCTTCCAGCGCTGCGCCGAGCTTGGCGCCCTGCCGCTCGTCCATGCCGAAAACGGCGATGTCGTCGCCTCGCTGTCGGCCAAGCTGCTCTCGGAAGGCAATAATGGCCCGGAGGCCCATGCCTATTCGCGCCCGGCCGAAGTCGAGGGCGAAGCCACCAACCGTGCTATCATGATCGCCGACATGGCCGGCTGCCCCGTCTATATCGTCCACACCTCCTGCGAACAGGCGCATGAAGCGATCCGCCGCGCCCGCCAGAAGGGCATTCGCGCCTATGGCGAGCCGCTGATCCAGCACCTGACGCTCGACGAGACCGAATATTTCGACAAGGACTGGGATCATGCCGCCCGCCGCGTCATGTCCCCGCCCTTCCGCAACAAGCAGCATCAGGATAGCCTCTGGGCGGGCCTCGCCTCCGGTTCGCTACAGGTGGTGGCGACCGATCACTGCGCCTTCACCACGGCGCAGAAGCGCTTCGGCGTCGGTGATTTCACCAAGATCCCGAACGGCACCGGCGGCCTCGAAGACCGCATGCCGATGCTTTGGACCTATGGCGTCAATACCGGCCGTCTGACGATGAATGAATTCGTCGCCGTCACCTCGACCAACATCGCCAAGATCCTCAACATTTACCCGAAGAAGGGCGCCATCCTCGTCGGCGCCGATGCCGATCTGGTTGTCTGGGATCCGAAGCGCTCCAAAACCATTTCGTCGAAGCGCCAGCAATCGGCGATCGATTACAACGTCTTCGAGGGCAAGGAAGTCACCGGCCTGCCGCGTTACACGCTGACGCGCGGCGTCGTGGCCATCGAGGAGGATACGGTTAAGACCCGCTCGGGCCACGGTGAATTCGTCAAGCGCGAGCCGGTTACCGCCGTCAGCAAGGCGCTGTCGACCTGGAAGGAGATCACGGCTCCGCGCAAGGTCGAGCGTACGGGCATCCCGGCAAGCGGGGTATGATATTGATGCGCGGCCATCTGCTTTTGACAATCGTCTGCCTGGCCGCTCTTTCCACTGCGGCAAATGCCGATACGCTGCCCATCAAGGGCAGTTACGGCAACAAGGATGGCTGCGCCTATGCCAAGACCGGCGAAAGCACCGGCTCCGACAACTTCTTCCTGCTGACATCGGAGGCCATCACCACGGCTGCGTCCTATTGCGAGGTCAAGAAGATCTTGAAGACCGAGGGCAAGAACTTCTCCGCAACCGTTGCCTGCCAGGCAGAAGGCGAAGAAAGCAGCTCCGACGATACCGCCAGGATCACGTCTGGCCCGAAAGGCTATACGATCGGTCTTGCCTCGGATGCCAATATCAAGTGGGGGCCGCTGCCGCTATGCAAATAGCCTCACGCAGGCACCAGTTGATCGAGCTCGGGCAGCAGGACGACACTCTCCTGCTCGTTCGGATCGGTGCGCGCAATGATCGCCGTGCACGGCGTACTGCTGAGGTTTGCCGGAAGATGCGGCACGCCGGCCGGAATATAAAAAAGCTCGCCGGCGCGCACGATCACATGGTTTTCAAGCTTGTCGCCGTACCAGGTATGGGCCTCGCCGGAGAGCATGTAGATCGCCGTTTCATGCGCCTCATGCAGATGCGCCTTGGCGCGCACGCCGGGCGGGATCGTCAGAAGATGCATGCAGATGCCCTTCGCGCCCACGGTTTCGGCCGCAATACCCTCGAAATAGCTGAGCCCCTGCTTGCCGTCATAGGTGTGGTTGGGACGAACAATATGGCAGGTGGGCTTTGATTTTACGTCCATCCTCATCCTCCAAGGACTGTGCTGCCGGAAAGGCCGGCGGCGATGATATCATGGAAAACCGCGCGGGCGCGGCGAAAACAAGACTGGTTTATTGATGCAAGCACCCTCCGTCGTATCCGCCAAGGATCTCTGTCTCACCTACCAGACGAATGACGGGCCGGTGCATGCGCTGAGCAATGTCAATCTCGATATCCGCAAGGGCGAATTCGTCTCCTTCATCGGTCCCTCCGGCTGCGGCAAGACGACCTTCCTGCGCGTCATCGCCGATCTCGAACGAACCACATCGGGCGAGATCGCCATCAACGGCATGACGCCGGAAGAGGCGCGCAAGGCGCGCGCCTATGGCTACGTCTTCCAGGCGCCGGCGCTATATCCTTGGCGCACGATCGAAAAGAACATCGCCCTGCCCCTGGAGATCATGGGCTATTCGAGGTCCGACCGGAAGAAGCGCATTGCCGATGCGCTCGATCTCGTCGAACTCTCAGGCTTCAACAAGAAATTCCCCTGGCAACTCTCGGGCGGTATGCAGCAGCGCGCCTCGATCGCCCGCGCGCTTGCCTTCGATGCAGATCTGTTGCTGATGGATGAGCCCTTCGGGGCGCTGGACGAAATCGTCCGCGACCACCTGAATGCAGCCCTTCTGAAGCTGTGGGCTCGCACCAACAAGACGATCTGCTTCGTCACCCATTCCATTCCGGAGGCGGTCTATCTCTCCACCAAGATCGTGGTCATGTCGCCCCGCCCCGGCCGCGTGACGGACGTGATCGACTCGACCCTGCCAAGCGAGCGTCCGCTCGATATCCGTGAAACCCCGGAATTCCTGGAAATCGCCCATCGTGTGCGCGAAGGGCTGAGGGCGGGGCATAGTTATGAGCAGTAAGGCTTTGCATCCGGTTGCCGGCGGAACAGGGTGGGGCAACCTCAACCTCCCCAAGTGGAGGGACGCCGCATGAAACCCGACACCCTCAAGGACAAGATCGTCCCCGTCCTCACAATCCTGCTGGTGCTGGTCGCGATCTGGTATGTCGCAGCCGTCATCCTGAACACGCCGTTTCAGCGCGACATGGATACGCGCAACAGCGTCACCTCGACCACGATGGAATTTGTCGGCAAGACGCTATCCCAGCCGAAACCCGTCCTGCCGGCGCCGCATCAGGTGGCGCAGAATGTGTTCGAAAACACCTTCCTCAGAAAGCTCTCGAGCAATCGCAGCCTCGTCTATCACGCAGGCGTCACCCTCTCGTCCACTGCACTCGGCTTTGCCTTCGGCACGCTGCTCGGTATCGTCATTGCCGTTGCCATCATCCACATCAAGGCGCTGGACCGCAGCCTGATGCCCTGGATCATTGCCTCGCAGACCGTGCCCATCCTGGCGGTTGCGCCCATGATCATCGTCGTTCTCGGCTCGATCAACATCACCGGCCTGATCCCCAAGGCGCTGATATCGACCTATCTCTCCTTCTTCCCGGTCGCCGTCGGCATGGTGAAGGGCTTGCGGTCACCCGAGGTCATGCATCTGGATTTGATGCGCACGTATAATGCCACCGCCGCACAAACCTTCTGGAAGCTGCGCGTGCCCGCCTCCATTCCCTTCCTCTTCACGTCGATGAAGGTGGCGATCGCGGCAAGCCTGGTCGGTACCATCGTCGGCGAACTGCCGACCGGCGCTGTTGCAGGCATCGGCTCGAAACTGCTTGCCGGTTCCTATTACAGCCAGACCATCGACATATGGGCGGCACTGGTCGCGGGTTCGGTCCTCGCGGCGATCCTCGTCACGATCGTCGGCGTCGTTGCGAAGATAGTCGATCGCGCCATGGGCGGGAGGCCGGCATGAAACAGATGACGCTTTCCTGGCAGGGCCTGGTCGCCCTCCTCAGCGTGATAGCGGCCATGTTCATGCTGCCTCTCTATGCGGACGGAGCCTCTGAGCCTCCATCATCCATGACGACCACGCTGATCACCCTGTTCGTCGTCGCCGCGGCGCTGATTTCCTTCGCGCCCATATCTAGAGCGCTCACCGCCACCGCCCTCTTCATCGGCGCCCATGGCGCTGCGTGGCTGTTGCTCAACACGCTCTCGGGCAACGAGCGCTTTGCGACCCTCTCCTTCTTCCTGCTGCTTGCCGCCGGCTGGCTGCTTGCCTCGCGCTGCGTCACGGAACTGTCCGAACTCCAGCCGCCAACGCCTGTCGGCAAATGGTTGTTGCGTCTGCTGATTCCCGCCATTTTCGGCGCCTGGATCCTCATCATGTGGGAAGCGGCCACACGCGGCCTCGGCATTCCCTTCGTCATCCTGCCGCCGCCAGGCGCGATCTGGGCGCGCATATCAGGCTCGCTGCCAACCCTTGGCGAAGATATCAGGCAGACGATCTTCAAAGCGGTCCTCATCGGATATGTCATCGGCTGCGCGAGCGGCTTCGTGGTTGCCATCCTCGCCGACCGCTTCGCTTTCCTGCGTCGCGGCCTCCTGCCGATCGGCAATATGGTGTCCGCGCTGCCGATCATCGGCGTCGCACCGATCATGGTCATGTGGTTCGGCTTCGACTGGCAGTCGAAGGCCGCCGTCGTCATCATCATGACCTTCTTCCCCATGCTGGTGAACACGGTCGCCGGCCTTGCCGCCTCCGGCAACATGGAGCGCGACCTGATGCGCACCTACGCATCCAACTACTGGCAGACGCTGCTGAAGCTCAGGCTTCCCGCCGCAATGCCCTTCATTTTCAACGCACTGAAGATCAACTCGACGCTGGCGATGATTGGTGCCATCGTTGCGGAATTCTTCGGGACGCCGATCGTCGGCATGGGCTTTCGCATCTCCACCGAGATGGGCCGCATGAATGTCGACATGGTCTGGGCCGAGATCGCCGTCGCGGCGCTTGCAGGCTCGATCTTCTATGGTGTCGTCGCCCTTGCCGAGAGGGCGGTGACGTTCTGGCATCCGTCTATCCGTGGTGGTTAGGCGCGCCCCGGCCTCGAATAGCGGCCTGGGCATAACTTCAGAGGGAAAAAAGAAAATGAAAAAGTTGATGGTTGCAATGATGGCGAGCGCGATGTCGCTTGCCGCGGCCCACGCGATGGCCGCCGACAAGGTGACACTGCAGCTGAAATGGGTCACCCAGTCGCAGTTCGCCGGTTATTACGTCGCCAAGGACAAGGGTTATTACGAAGAAGAAGGCCTCGACGTCGATATCAAGCCGGGCGGCCCCGACATCGCGCCGGAACAGGTGATTGCCGGCGGCGGCGCCGATGTGATCGTCGACTGGATGGGCGGCGCGCTGGTTGCGCGCGAAAAGGGCGTTCCGCTCGTCAATATCGCCCAGCCCTATCAGAAATCCGGCATGGAAATGATCTGCCGCAAGGATGGTCCGATCAAGACCGAAGCCGACTTCAAGGGCCACACGCTCGGCGTCTGGTTCTTCGGCAACGAATATCCCTTCTTCGCCTGGATGAACAAGCTGGGCCTCAAGACCGATGGCGGTGCTGACGGCGTGACCGTGCTGAAGCAGAGCTTCGACGTGCAGCCGCTGCTGCAGAAGCAGGCCGATTGTATCTCCGTCATGACCTATAACGAATACTGGCAGGCAATCGATGCCGGCCTGAAGCCGGAAGACCTTGTGGTCTTCAACTATACCGCCATGGGCAATGACCTTCTTGAGGACGGCCTCTATGCAATGGAAGACAAGCTGAAGGATCCGGCCTTCAAGGAAAAGATGGTCAAGTTCGTCCGCGCTTCCATGAAGGGCTGGAAATATGCGATGGAAAATCCTGACGATGCAGCCGGGATCGTCGTCGACGCCGGTGGCCAGGACGAAAACCACCAGAAGCGGATGATGGGCGAAGTCGCCAAGCTTATCGGGGATGGTACCGGCAAGCTCGACACTACGCTCTATGACCGCACGGCCAAGGCCCTGCTCGACCAGAAAATCGTCAACAAGGAGCCGTCGGGCGCCTGGACCCACGACATCACGGACGCTGCCGCCAAGTAGCAGCATATTGATGCCGAAATGCAACGCGCGCGGGAGAATCTCCCGCGCGTTTCTGTTTTTTGCACTCGATGGAAAAAATCGCCTTGCAACTGTCGCATTTGTCAGGCGTCAAACGTCAAACCTTGTGCGGGCCGATCAATCATCGTCATGTTCACATAACCCTTAGGTGATTGATGGGCATCGCAATGGTAATTAATAGTATCTCATGGGGAATTATTTTCTGCCGGGCTTGCGCGTGGAGCAAATCAATACCACGTACTAGCCGGATTTGCCGGATTGGGACCATAAGTTCCGGCGAATGGGATGCGGGTAAATACCTCTGAGATTTGGAAGACGGCATTCGCCCGACCGCGAGCCTGTTTGAGAACGCGCGAGTTCGGCCGATCCCGTCAAGAGATTGGACGACGACGCATGGCACTCAAGCCGCACGCATTACTACGCGCCTCCACTTTTCCCATCGCCGCTTTTGCGGCCTCGGCTCTGATTGCCGCTACTTTTGCGGCCCCGGCTGTATTTGCCGAGGAACCCCAGGCCACGCAGGCCCAGGCCTCCCAGAACCTGCCTGCAATCGTCGTCACCACAGCGGCGAACCGCACCCTCGTCGACCGGGTCATCGGTACCGGAACGGTCAAGCCCGTCGAGGAAGTCTATATCCAGCCGCAGGTGGAAGGCCTCTCCATTCGCAGTCTGAAGGCCGATGTCGGCGACAAGGTTCAGGCCGACAGCACGCTGGCAACGTTGAACGATGACGCTCTGGTCCTGACCAAGAGCCAGATGATGGCGACGAAAGCCAAGGGCGAGGCAAGCCTCGCTCAGCTGCGCGCCCAGCTCATCGAGGCGCAGGCCAATGCCGAACAGGCAAGGCAGCAGCAGGCTCGCGCCCAGGAAATGGGCAAGAAGGGCACGGTTTCGACCGCCCAGGTCGAACAGGCCGATGCGACCGCCGCCGCCGCCAACGCGCGCGTCGCTTCCGCCGAGCAGGCGATCGAAGTCGCCGAAGCCGACCTCAAGGTCTTCGACAGCCAGATTGCCGATGCGGATCTGAAGCTCGCTCGAACCGACGTGAAGACGCCGGTCGCCGGCACGGTCTCGGCAAAGAACGCCAAGGTCGGCGCCATTGCCGCCGGCAACGGCGATCCGCTATTTACGCTTATCCGCGACGGCGATATCGAGCTTGTCGCCGAAGTCGCCGAGAGTGACATCGTCAGGATCATGGCCGGCCAGAAGGCGACGATCGCGCTTTCCGGCAGCCGCGAGAAGCTTTCCGGCGCAGTGCGCCTGGTGTCGCCGACCGTCGATCCGGTCACCCGCCTCGGCCTCGTCCATATCTCCATCGACGATGACAGCAAGGCGCGTTCCGGCATGTATGGCAGCGCCGAGATCATCGTCCGCGAGACCGAGGGCGTGTCCCTTCCGCTGACGGCAGTGCTCACCGGCAGTGAAGGCTCCTCCGCCCGCAGGGTCGAGAATGGCGTGGTGAAATTCGCCAAGGTCGAGACCGGCATCCAGGATGGAGCCTATGTCGAAATCACAAGTGGATTGAAGACCGGCGACGAAGTCGTGGCCAAGGCGGGCGCCTATGTCCGCGACGGCGACCACATCACTCCGGTGCGCGAACAGCCTTCGGCTTCCAACTAAAGAGACCATCCGATGAATTTTTCAGCCTGGTCCATTCGAAATCCGATCGCACCGCTTCTGGCCTTCTGCCTGTTGATATTCATCGGCATGCAGTCCTTCAACAAGCTGCCGATCACGCGCTTCCCGAATATCGACGTGCCGCTCGTTTCGATCAGCGTGACGCAGAGCGGCGCTTCGCCGGCCGAACTCGAAATGCAGGTGACGAAGGAGATCGAAGACGCGATCGCCTCGATCACCGGTATCGACGAAATCCAGTCGACAGTGACCGACGGCAGCTCGCAGACCAACGTCATGTTCCGGATGGAAGTGCCGACGGAACAGGCTGTACAGGACGTCAAGGACGCGATCGACCGCATTCGCAGCGATCTGCCGGCAACGGCCGAGACGCCGATCGTCACCAAGGTCGATGTCGAGGGCCAGGCGATCCAGACCTTCGCCGTTTCCTCGCCGGATATGTCGCTCGAAGAACTCTCCTGGTTCGTCGACGATTCGATCAAGCGTGCGCTGCAGGGCCAGGCCGGCATCGGCCGCGTCGATCGTTATGGCGGTGCCGAACGCGAGGTGCGCATCGAGCTCACCCCCGGCAAGCTCGATGCCTATGGCATCACTGCTGCAAGCGTGAACCAGCAACTGCGCGGCACCAACGTCGATCTCGGCTCCGGCCGCGGCCAGGTGGCAGGCAGCGAGCAGGCGATCCGCGTTCTCGGCGACGCCCGCAATGTCGCCGAGCTTGCAGACACGACGATAGCGCTGCCGAGCGGTCGTTTCGTCAAACTATCCGATCTCGGCGTCATCAAGGACACATACGAGGAGCCGAAATCCTTCTCGCGCTTCAACGATACGCCTGTCGTCACCTTCGGCGTCTTCCGCTCGAAGGGCGCCAGCGAAGTCAGCGTCGCCGAAACCGTGGCGCAGAGCCTCGACAAGGTGCGAAGCGAAAACCCGAACGTGAAGATCGAGATGATCGACGATTCGGTCTATTTCACGTACGGCAACTATGAAGCCGCCATTCATACGCTGCTCGAAGGCGCGCTGCTCGCCGTCATCGTCGTCCTTCTGTTCCTCAGGAATTGGCGCGCGACCCTGATCTCGGCCATCGCGTTGCCGCTCTCTGCGATCCCGACCTTCTGGGTCATGGACATGATGGGCTTCTCGCTGAACCTCGTCAGCTTCCTGGCTCTGACGCTCGCGACAGGTATTCTCGTCGACGACGCGATCGTGGAAATCGAAAACATTGCCCGCCATATCAAGATGGGCAAGACGCCCTATCGGGCGGCGATCGAAGCGGCGGACGAAATCGGCCTTGCCGTCATCGCCACCACCTTCACGATCATCGCCGTCTTCGTGCCCGTTTCCTTCATGCCGGGCATCCCGGGTCAGTACTTCATACAGTTCGGCCTGACCGTCGCTTTCTCCGTCTTCTTCTCGCTGATGGTGGCGCGCCTCATCACCCCGATGATGGCCGCCTATCTGATGCGTGCCGAAGACGGCATGGAAGACCATCACGACAATGACGGTCTGCTGATGCGTGGATACACGCGTCTCATACGCGGCACGACCGGCCACTGGTACACGCGTTATGCGACATTGCTTGTGGCGATCGGCTTTCTGGTCGGTTCTGTCATGTTGCTCATGCAGGTGCCCGGCAGCTTCCTGCCGCCGGAAGATGCCTCGCGCATCGTTCTCTCGGTCGAGCTGCCGCCCAACGCACGGCTTGACGACACGGAGAAGACGACGGATGCGATCTATGACCGGGTCAAGGACATCAACGGCGTCGACAGCGTCTTCGTCCTCGGCGGCGCTTCTCCGAAGGGCGAACTCGAACTGCGCCGAGCGACCATCACGCTCGCACTCGACAAGCTCGACCAGTCGCTGGTCAAGAAGGTGGTCAATGACGTGCTCGGCCATCTCCCCGTTATCGGCCCGATGCTGCCGAAAGTGGAGGTCCACGGCCGCGAGCGTCCGCAATGGGATATCGAAAAGGAAGTCTTCGCCAAGCTGCGCGACATTCCCGACGTCCATATCCTGAAGCTCAACGACCGCGGCGAACGCGACCTCTCGTTCAACTTCCTTTCCAAGAACGAGGAGGACCTGAATAACGCGGTCGGCATTCTGGAATCCAAGCTGCGCGCCGATCCGCTGCTGGCCAATGTCAGCGCCGATGGCGCCCTTCCCCGTCCGGAACTGCAGGTCCGTCCGCGCAAGGACGAGGCCGCCCGCCTCGGCATCACGCCGCAGCAGATCTCCGAGACGATCCGCGTCGCCACCATCGGCGACGTCGATGCGGCCCTTGCCAAGATCTCGCTCGACGATCGCCAGATTCCGATCCGGGTTCAGGCCTCACTCGACATGCGCCGCGATCTCGCCGCCATCCGGGCATTGAAGATCCAGACGGCCAGTGGCGGCACCGTGCCGCTCGCGACCGTCGCCAATATCGACTATTCGGAAGGTGTGAGCTCGATCAAGCGCAACAACCGTTACCGCGTCGTCTCGATCGGCTCTGACCTGCCGCAGGGCGTGGCCCTCGACACGGCTTCGGCCCGCTTCCGCCAGATCGTCAACGACGCCAAGCTTCCCGCCACCGTGCACCTTGCTGAAAGCGGCGACACCAAGGTGCAGACGGAGATGCAGCAGAGCTTCGTCAACGCCATGCTGATGGGCCTCCTCCTGGTGCTGACGGTGCTGATCCTGCTCTTCAAGGATATCATCCAGCCCTTCACCATCCTGTTCTCGCTGCCACTCGCAATCGGCGGCGTGGCCGCGGGCCTGATCGTCACCAGCAACCCGCTGTCCATGCCGGTCATGATCGGCATCCTGATGCTGATGGGTATCGTCACCAAGAACGCCATCCTGCTCGTCGATTTCGCGATTGAGATGCGCCATCAGGGCATGGCTCGTGTCGAGGCCATGGTCGAAGCCGGCCGCAAGCGCGCGCGCCCGATCATCATGACCTCGATCGCCATGTCGGCCGGCATGCTGCCTTCCGCCCTCGGCGTCGGCGAAGGCGGCTCGTTCCGCGCACCGATGGCGATTGCGGTGATCGGCGGCATCATCGTCTCGACGGTGCTCTCGCTTGTCGTCGTGCCCTCCTTCTTCCTGATCATGGACGATCTTTCCCGCCTCCTCGGCTGGATCTTCGGTCGCCTGGTCGGCAAGAAAGACAAGGAGGACCTGCCGATGTCGAGCGAAGACCTCACCCGCGCTGCCCGCGAGAACCGCAGCGACATCGACTCGCTGGAAGAGCGCCTGACCGCGATCGAAAGACCGGAAAGCAAGCGCAAGACGGGCAACGACACCAACGTGCTGCGCCTGCCGCCCTTCGCGGCTGAATAGGACAGAAATCATAGCGCGAAAGGCCGGGCATCGACCCGGCCTTTTGTTTTTTCGAATTAGCGCGCTCGCGGCGGCGCCGTGCTGTCTCTTACGACAAGCTCGAGATTGAGCGCCTCGTGGTTCTCAGGCAACGCATTTTCGAGGATCGCAGTCACCGAGCGGCGGGCGATTTCGGCAAAGGGCTGGGCGACGGTGGTCAGGCGCGGAAGCGAGGTTGCGGCTTCCGGCACACCGTCGAAGCCGATGATGGATACGGCTTCCGGCACTTTGAGCCCGCGCTCGGCGAGCCACTGCATGGCAAACAGCGCAACCTTGTCCGACATTGCCAGAATGGCCGTCGGCGGACTGGCAGAAGAGAACAGGGTCTCCATGGCCATGATGGTGCTTGGCCTGTCATGCAGCGTCCCCTGGATCGGAACGGCTTCGCGAGGAATGCCGTATTCGGCCAGCGCCTGCCAATAGCCATGCATGCGGTCACGCGGGGTCGCCTCCATCTCGGGATCGACACGCTCAGGCGCCACCGGGCCGACAAGGCCATCGACATCGCCGATCGACAGGATCGCGATGTCACGATGCCCGAGCTCCAGCAGATGCCGTGCAGCCGCCGCTCCACCCGCCACATTGTCGATGCCGATTGCCGGGATCGTCTCATCCTCGATGCCGAGCGCCAGCGCGATGAACGGCAGCTGGCGCTGACGGGTGAGTTCCACGAGCCTCTCTCCGCCTTCCACGCAAAGCAGAATGAAGCCGTCGACGAGCGCGCTGTTGATGTTCCAGGCAAGCCGCTCCTCGTTCATCGCCGATACGACAGCGATGCCAGTGCCGCTGGAATCACAGACCTCACCGATCGCGGTCATCAGTGAACGCGCCCAGGGGTCATCGAAAAAATAGGTGAGCGGCTCAACGGCGGCGACACCGATCGCGTTCACCCGCCCTGCCCTCAGCAGCCTGCCCTTGACGTCAGGCCCGCTGTAACCGAGCTCCCGGGCGACCTTGAGCACCCGCTCGCGTACTTCCTCCCGCACCACGTCCGGACGGCTGAAAACATTCGATGCCGTGCCTTGCGATACGCCTGCTGCCTTGGCGACATCAGCCAGCCTCACATGCCCTTTGCCCAAAGCTGCTCCTTACTGGCACCCAAAATCCGAACCACTCTAGCAAATGATTGTATCGGTTCAAAATAAACTTGACAGCACGGCGGTCGAGGAACAGGATTGAATCGGTTCAAAAACTCCATCTGAGTTTTGAATCGATTCAACAACTAGGAGAATGAAGCGATGATTCCGGTCAGTTCGCTTTTCAAGGATCTCTATGAGGATCGCTGGGGCAACCCGCGCGACAACAAGCCCGCTGAAGAAACCGAGCACGGTAAACGCCTGTTTGTCTTCCTGCCATTCATGCGCCGGTTGATGAGCGGCCGCAAACACCCAAACGCCTGGTCCTTCACCATTCCAACCGATCACAGACCTCGATAGAGGTGCGCAACGCCGGCGTTTGATCAAAATCAATTTCCTCGCGCCTTGCTTCCCCTATTCTGGCATCATCAGGGGAAAATTGGTGGCGTAGATCGCTGCCGGAGGTCGGAACATGAACAGGATGCTGATGCCAGGCAGCCGCGAGCGGGCGCTGCTCTCAAGGGCCGGAATTTTCGCGGAGCTGAATGGTGCTGAGGCCGAGGCCTTACGTGCCTGCTCCACGGTGATCTCTTCCGCTTCACACGACATTCTCTTCCAAGAAGGCGAACCCGGCGTTTATTTCTACAGCGTGCTGGAGGGCTACGTCCGGCTCTTTCGCCTCAACGGCGAAGGTCGGGAGGCAGATATCCGTATCTGCGAGCCAGGCGACAGCTTCGCCGAATGCCTGATCCAGGCCGGCGGCACCTATCGTTACGGAGCCCAGTCGATGGACAGCACGGTGCTTGCCCGCTTCCACATCGGCAAGGTACGCGCTCTTTTGGCGGAATACCCGCAGATCGGCACCGCGATCATGCACAGCCTGTCGCTGCATCTGCTGGCAACTATGGAATGCCTGGCCAACGACCGCATGCAGACTGCACCGCAACGCGTCGCGCATTACATTCTCTCTCATTGCGTAGAGGAGAGCGCCGCAGCGGCTTCGCTACGGCTGCCATTCCCGAAGAACCTGCTCGCCCGAAAGTTGGGGCTCGCCCCCGAGGCGCTCTCGCGCGCCTTTTCGACGCTCAAATCAGCAGGCGTGACCGTGCGCGGCCGCGTCATCGCCATCAGTGACGTCAACACGCTCAGGCGTATCTAGGCGTCACAGGCCGCCCTGCACCCGCAGAAAGTCGACAATCGAACTGATGCCGTCACCGCGCTTCATGTCGGAAAAGACGAACGGACGCGTTGCGCGCATGCGCGTTGCATCCCGGTCCATCACTTCGAGGTCAGCCCCGACATAAGGCGCCAGATCCTTCTTGTTGATGACGAGAAGATCCGATCGGGTAATGCCCGGCCCGCCCTTGCGCGGAATTTCCTCACCCTGGCAGACGGAAATCACATAGATGGTGATATCGGCGAGATCAGGCGAGAAGGTCGCCGCCAGATTGTCGCCGCCGGATTCGATGAAGACGACATCGAGATCGGGAATACGCTCATTAAGATTGGCAATGGCCTGCAGGTTGATCGTCGCATCCTCGCGGATAGCCGTATGCGGGCAGCCGCCGGTCTCAACGCCGACGATCCGGTCTGATGGCAGCGCCTGCATGCGCACCAGCGCTTCGGCATCCTCGGTCGTGTAGATGTCGTTCGTCACGACGGCGACCGAATAATCGTCGCGCATCGCCTTGCAGAGCTTTTCCGTCAGCGCCGTCTTGCCCGAGCCCACCGGTCCGCCGATGCCGACCCGCAGGGGTCCGTTTCTTGATTTCATGTGTCTTACTCCAATCGAAGTCGGATGATAGCGAAGCGCCAATTTCCCGCCACCGTCAAATGACGCAGATGCACGGATGATCTCCCTGCTCAGGAGCGGAACAACCGGGTCTGCTGCGTCTCGTGGCGAAGCCCGGCAATGTCGGCCTGAACCGTTGCCGAACCCAGATCGTCGAGGCTGGAGCGGGCAGCGCGCGCGGCAATATCCATCACATGCGCTTCAAGCCCAGCGAGAATGGCAACGCCATCCTTCTGTCCTGCGACACCAAGCCGGATGCCGGCAGATACCGCCTGGGAAAGATAGGCATGAAGAAAGGCAGCGAGCGCCTGCTCAAGCGCTATCCCATGCGCGCCCGTCACCGCACCGACAGCCACCGGATAGGCGACCCTCTTCGGCAATCGGCTGAACACGTCGTCAGGCCAGGCCTGTGCAGCCGTCAGAAAGGCTTCGCCAAGCAGCATCGTCTCCTGATGCCGCTCGCGCGAACCGGCAAGCGCTGCAGCAAGCCCGGCGAGCTCAGTAAGACGATCGCCATCGCGGTAACCCCGATGGCTCCCGGCAAAAAGCACGGCGTCGTTCCAGACGGAGCCGTTGCCGGTCAGCGTCTGCAGCCAGCGCCGCAACATGTCGGCATCACGCACCAGCCCATCCGCCACGGCCCGCTCCAGCCCGCCGGAATAGGCGAATGAACCAACGGGAAAAGCCGGCGAAAGCCACGCCGTCAGGCGCAACAAGGCCCGCAGCTCACGATCCTCGGCCATCAAGCGTCAATCGTGTTTATGATTGTGGTGGCCGTGGTCATGCCCATGCTCGTGGTCATGATGATCATGGTCGTGATGGTCATGGTGATCATGGCCGTGGTGCTCGTGGTCGTGGTGATCGTGACCATGGTCATGGCCGTGATCGTGATGATCATGACCATGCGAATGTCCGCCATGGGAATGATAGGCGCCACGCGCCGGCTGGAAGGGCTCTTCGATGTCGAGCACCATCGCGCCCAACCCCTGCAGCATGGTGCGGATGACATGATCGCGCAGGATCACGATGCGATCCTCCTCGATCTGCGCAGAGAGATGACGGTTGCCGAGATGCCAGGCAAGTTCGATCAGATGCGCGCGGTCGCGGCCGCGCACCTCGAACAGCTTTTCGTTTGCGGCAAGGATTTCGATCAGCTCACCATCCTCGCGCACCAGCATGTCACCATTGGCAAAAAGCACCGGCTCCTTGAGATCGAGCATCACCATCTCGCCGTTCTCCAGATGCAGGAGCTTGCGGCGCAGGTGCCGCAGATCGTGCGGCAGCTTGACCTGTGAGGTCGGGTGGGAAGAAGGGGTGCCGGCGGGCAGATAAGATGTAACGCGCTGCATGAGATATCCGTTAAACTGGGACCTAGACCATGCAAAATAGCCCTTCGCGATGCAAGCACCAATGCACGTTTCGTAACTGGCAGCCCTAGATTCCCGACGCCTGCAGCAGGCCCGCCTCGTCAGGCGCAATACCCTGAACGCCGAGGCCATTTTCGACGAGCCCGTGCCAGGCGTGATTCAGCCCTTCCCTCTCGTGGACGACACGATTGCGGCCGAGTGCCTTGGCGAGATAGAGCGCCTTGTCGGCGGAGGCATAGACCGCCTCTTTGTCGCGCCCCTCATGAAGATCGGCGATGCCGCCTGATATCGTGATGGTGACGTCGTGCCCATCCGCCGGAATGGGCTGCGCTGCAATCTGCGCCCTCACCCCTTCGATGCGCGCTACCCGCTCCTCCGGCGTCCCGCCCTGAACGACGACTCCGAATTCCTCCCCGCCGAGCCGCGCCACGACCGAAGCGCCATCGAAAGCCGCAGAAAGCATGGCCGAGACGGCCGTAATGACGGCATCACCGCAGCCATGGCCGAAACGGTCGTTGATCGCTTTAAAGCGGTCGACGTCGAAAATGGCGAGGCAAGCGTCTCCCTCCACCCTCTCCAGGGCATCGGTGAAAGCACGCCGGTTCAGGAGCCCGGAGAGCGTGTCGGTGCGGCTGAGCTTTTCGAATTTGGCACGGGAGACAGTCAGGTCATGGATGGCAAAGCCCGCCACGAGCGACAGCACGCCGGACACCATTCCGCCGATCAGCCAGGAGAGGATGATGGCAAAGATCATGGCATGCCCGAGGGTAATCGGCAGCACACCCATGAAGTTGAGCGGCGGCAGCGTGATCACGATGATGAAGCCGGACAGTATTACTGCCAGAAAACTCATCTTCAGCGCAAAAGTATAAACGGTTTTGCGATGCTCGAAACTGCCTAGCTCAGCCTGAAGCGATATCCAGTTTTCCATGAGAATCGGCCTTCCTGCCCAGCGTCTTCAGGCCATTGATAGGGTCGCAGTTGCTGCGGAGGTCTTAATTCAATCGCTAAAATTCGAGTGATTTCGGGGGATTCAACCGTTCTGTTTTTTCTAGCAGGAAGTGCAACTTTTCGGCACAGGCCTGACCACTATGGGAAATACATCTAAAAACTTGATTTCAAAGGGATTTTACGGAGCACAATCGGTGCCTGTTTCAGAATGACCTATGGCTTAAAAACCACAGTCTATCCACTGATTTTCACAACTAGTCGGGGAATGATGCTCAGAATTCACTTTAAGGGTAACAACGGGGGACAGTGCCTCGAAAACACAAGGGTTAAAACGAAAAATAACGCCGCGCCGTCAGCGGCGCCAGGTTGCAGGAGATCCTCTATACTTCAATTATAGAGGCTAAGCGAAAGCACCAGCGTCTGCGGCAACGGGTTCCAGAAACCCGTTCGCAAGCCGCCTGTCCGTAGCGCAGCGGCAGTCCATGTATTGCAACCAAATAGCGCATTGAAATAGCCCCTCGCCTCGAAGAACCTGTCGTAGTCGCCATATCCCCTGTCGCCGACCGACACGACAACTCCGTTTTCCCGGATGAAACTGTCATTGATGAAGCCGAGCAGCTTCTCGAACCGTTCGCCATCGACATCGAGAACTTTCACGGCTGGATGGGTTTCGGAAATACCTCCGGCAACATCGACATGCATCACCGAGTTGTCGATCGTCAGGGCGCGAAACACCGGCATCGGCTTCAGATCGGCCCAGGTCGGCGTCTCCAGATAGAATGAGCGCCCGCCCCACCCGAAGACCAGCCATTGTGCGGCAGGATCGCTCACCGGAATGCCGGCATCTTCGAGGAATAGAAAGGAAGCCCGCAGTCGATCATCGAGCGGGATCGCTATATCCGTGTGGATCGGCCCGGAAAGCAGCAGAATACGTTTTGAAGGCGCTGCCGCCGAAGATGCTTCGGCTGCCACGAGCAGCGGTCTTGGGATGAAGGTGCCGCCGGCCATCAATAACAAAAGCACCGCGACTGCCCGTATCAGCCATCGCACTGCCAGCTTCGCACCGATCATGAAAGAAACTCAGAACAGGAAATAACGCTGCGCCATCGGCAACACTGTCGCCGGTTCGCAGGTCAGCAGCTCGCCGTTCGCCCGTACTTCGTAGGTTTCCGGATCGACCTCGATATCGGGGGTGAGGTCGTTGTGGACCATCGACGCCTTGGAGATGCCGCCGCGTGTGTTCTTTACGGCAACCAGATTCTTGGCGACGCCGAGGCGACCCTTGAGCCCGGCATCGAGCGAAGCCTGGGAGACAAAGGTGACGGAAGAATTCGTCAGGCTCTTGCCGAAGGAGGCGAACATCGGCCGGTAATGCACCGGCTGTGGCGTTGGGATCGAGGCATTCGGATCGCCCATGGGGGCTGCCGCAATGGAGCCGCCAAGCAGCACCATATCCGGCTTCACGCCGAAGAAGGCCGGATTCCAGAGGACGAGGTCGGCGCGCTTGCCGACTTCGATCGAGCCGATCTCATGCGACAGGCCGTGCGCAATCGCCGGGTTGATCGTGTATTTGGCGACGTAACGGCGGACACGGAAATTGTCGTTATCGCCCTTTTCTTCTTTCAGACGGCCGCGCTGGCGCTTCATCTTGTCTGCCGTTTGCCAGGTGCGGATCAGCACTTCGCCAACTCGGCCCATGGCCTGGCTGTCGGAGGAAATGATCGAGAAGGCGCCGATATCGTGCAGTATGTCTTCCGCCGCGATCGTCTCCTTGCGGATACGGCTTTCGGCAAAGGCGATATCCTCCGGGATCGATGGTGACAGGTGATGGCAGACCATCAGCATGTCCAGATGCTCGGCAATCGTATTGACCGTATAGGGCCGCGTCGGGTTGGTGGACGAGGGAATGACGTTCGGCTGGCCGCAGATCTTGATGATGTCGGGCGCATGACCGCCACCCGCACCCTCCGTATGGAAGGCATGGATGGTACGGCCCTTGATGGCACCGATCGTATCTTCGACGAAGCCGCTTTCGTTCAGCGTGTCCGTATGGATCATCACCTGCACGTCATATTCGTCGGCAACCGAGAGGCAGCAGTCGATGGCGCCGGGTGTCGTGCCCCAATCCTCATGCAGCTTCAGCGAGGTCGCGCCGGCCAGCACCATTTCCTGCAATGCGCCGGGCAGCGACGCGTTGCCCTTGCCGGCAAAGGCAAGGTTCATCGGGAAGGCATCGGCCGCCTCGATCATGCGGGCGATATGCCAGGGGCCGGGCGTGCAGGTCGTTGCAAGCGTCCCGTGCGCCGGCCCGGTGCCGCCGCCGAGCATGCAGGTGAGCCCGCTCATCAGCGCTTCCTCGATCTGCTGCGGAGCGATGAAATGGATATGGCTGTCCATGCCGCCGGCAGTGAGGATCTTGCCCTCGCCGGCGATCGCTTCCGTCCCCGGGCCGACGATGATGTTGACACCAGGCTGCATGTCCGGATTGCCAGCCTTGCCGATCGCGGCAATGCGACCATCCCTCAGGCCGATATCGGCCTTGTAGATGCCGGTATGGTCGACAATGACGGCATTGGTGATGACGGTGTCGACAGCCCCGCCTGCCCGCGTCACCTGGCTCTGGCCCATGCCGTCACGGATAACCTTCCCGCCGCCGAACTTCACCTCTTCACCATAGGTGGTGAAGTCGTTTTCGATCTCGATGAATAGCTCCGTATCGGCAAGGCGGACCTTGTCGCCGGTGGTCGGACCGAACATGCCGGCATAAGCCGCGCGGGAGATCTTGTATGGCATCTATCAGGCTCCTTGGGAGGAAGAGGCGAGCGGTTTTCCGGCAAGCCGCGTCAGGCGGCCGGCCGCAACATAGGAATCGACGAGCTGCTTTTCTGCGGCAAAGGGATGCCACTCCCAGCCCACATGGCCGAAGCCGGCAAGTGTCACATCATCGTCGGGAAATCTGTCGAGCACGTCGCCGATCACGATCATGCCGCTGCTCGGCACGACATAAGGTGCTGGCGAGAAGGCAGAAAGCGCCTGATCGATGCTTTCATGAATCTTGATGTCAACGACCCGATGCAGCTTGCCAGCTTGCACGCAGAAGTCGTTGAATTGGCTTGTGTAGTCATCGCAGAAATCATCCAGCTCGGGATGAGAGACGGCAAGCGGCGCGCGCATGGCTGCAAATTTTTCGGGATCGCGCACGCTCCAGATTTCCGCGGCTTCGAGTGTGGCCGGATGGATGCGCCAGCTTTCCGAAGCGAGCATCGCCTTGGCGGGCCGACCGGTATTGCACACCGCAATCACATCGGTGCGCGTGCCGCCGGCGCCATAAGAACGGCACTCGTTGAAGCGGATGACGAAGTCAGCGGCGTCGATGACCTCTGCTCCGCCTTCTCCCACGTCGCCATTACCCACGATCATGATTGCCCTGCCCACCTTACTGGCCCATCCCTTCGGCAAGCTCCTTAAGTTCCTTGGTCCTGGCATCCGTGAGGTCGGCCAGGCAGCCCGCTACCAGCATCGGCTCCATCGTGCCGCCGCGGGCCTGGAAACCGTAATTCTCGCATTGCGCGTCGCGATAGTTGATCCAGGCACGCTGTGCCTTGAGCAGCGCCTGCTCGGCACCCTTCATGTCGTCGTCGAGATCCTTGTCGATCGCCACCATGGCGGCGCGCGTCAGCTTGTACTGGGCGTTGAGGCCCTTGTCGGCCTCGTCATAGCGCGCCTGCGCGCAACTGGTCATATCGGACTGTGTCTGCGCATTGTCGCAATCCACGTCCTCGGCATGGGCGCCACCGGCGGCCAGCAGCATCAGCGCCGCACCGATGAACCCGATCTTCAAGCGCATGTATTTCCTCCTGTCATTTTCTTTTTGATCAAAGCCGGCCCATGACCAGCTGGCGGAAGCCATAGACTTCACGCTTGCCGGAGACCGGTATGAGCGTCACCGAACGGGTCTGGCCCGGCTCGAAGCGCACGGCCGTGCCGGCGGGAATGTCGAGCCGCATGCCATGGGCCTTGTCGCGATCGAAGGACAGACCGGCATTGGTCTCGGCAAAATGATAGTGGCTGCCGACCTGTACGGGACGATCGCCGGTATTGGAGACCTCAAGCGTCACGGTCGGTGCGCCGGCATTGAGCTCGATCTCGCCGCTTGCAGCAATGATTTCGCCAGGGATCATCTGTCTCTCCTTAAGCCGCCTTGGGCGCGCAGCCCTCGGCCTTCAGAACACGCTTCGTGGATGCAGGATTATTCAGGAGCTTCGCCGCAGGCCGGATCGGTCTGGCTACGAGGTTGCCGCCGCAATTCGGGCATACGCCCTTGAGGACATTGTCAACGCAATCCGCACAGAACGTGCACTCGAACGTGCAGATCATCGCTTCGGCACTGTCGGGCGGCAGATCCTTGTCGCAGCATTCGCAATTGGGTCGAAGCTCCAGCATGGCTTACTCCTCAGCGGATCGGCTCGTGAACGGTCACCAGCTTCGTGCCGTCGGGGAAGGTCGCCTCGACCTGCACGTCGTGGATCATCTCGGCAATGCCTTCCATCACCTGGTCGCGGCTGATCACATGGGCTCCGGCCTCCATCAGTTCGGCGACCGGGCGGCCATCACGTGCGCCTTCGACGACGAAGTCGCTAATGAGGGCGATGGCTTCCGGATGGTTCAGCTTGACGCCGCGCTCCAGCCGCTTGCGCGCCACCATGGCGGCCATGGAAATCAACAGCTTGTCTTTTTCTCTCGGAGTGAGGTTCATCGTCTACCCGCTTGTTGAACTTACAGATTCCAGACTTTCGGCACAGGCGCTCCGTTGCGCAAGGCGGAAATGACCGGGATCAGGATTTTTCTCAGCGCAAAACCATCGGCTGCCGCAAGGCGCACGACGATCTTGTCGCTCCAGGCACTCGCTCCGCCCATATGCCCGTCCAGCAGCGGCCGCACCTTGGCGAGATAGGGTTCGGACATCGGCCCTGCGTAAAGCACCGTCGCAAAGGCCACCTGCCCGCCGAGCACCGCCTGCTCTGCAGCAAGCAGCGCCACCGCATCGGAAAGGCGCAGTTCCTCGGCATGAACAAGCTGGCCCGAGCGGCGGATGCGCCAGCGGTCGCGAAACAGCCCCGTCTCCATCGTTTCGCCCATGGCGGTGCGGCCAAGCAGGATGGCTTCGACGGCAAGGAACTCCGCGCTGTCATCGAGATCGACATCCAGCCGGCGAAACAGCGAGGCACGATCGAAAAGAATGGTCTCCTGCGGCAGCCAGTCGACGCGGGCGCCCGGTCCGACCGCGATCTGCGTCGTCACCTCTGCCGTTCCGGCCGATGCCTTGTAGATCTTCTCGCAGGCTTGCGTCGTCACATCGATGCGCGTACCCGCTCCAGCCGATATGCTCCAGTTCATCCGGTCGCCGCCGGTCAGCCCGCCGGCCGTATTGATGATGACGGCCTCCATCGAGGCATCGAACGTATCCGGCAGGCGGATCTTTGCCGCACCTTCCTGATAAAGTTCCTGAATCCGCGTACGCCCGCCCTGCACCTTGGCGGCGAGATGCCCGCGTCCTTCCGCTCTCTGCGGTCTCGTGATGCCCGCCGCCGCACCTGTCATGCCACCCCCGTGCAGAAGCCATCCTGTCTGGCAACTTGCGTTGAATGTCTCTGTTGATTGCAACAAAGCAAGTCCCGTGCCGCTTTCCGAAGGCCCATGCCCCCACGGGCCATAGGGATGACGCGCAAGGCATCTGCCGCAAAATGCGGCATCTGCCAGCGCGATCGCCAGAGAGGTCATACAGTGAGATGGCGGCGCGCTTCCGGCGTATCCAGCGTTTCGGCAAGGCCCTCATGCACGATCTCGCCGCGGTCCATGATGTAGACGTAGTCGGCAAGCTCGCGGCAGAAGTCGAGATACTGCTCGACGAGCAGGATCGCCATGCCGGTGGAATCGCGGAGATAACGGATCGCCCGGCCGATATCCTTGATGATCGATGGCTGGATGCCCTCGGTCGGCTCGTCGAGCACCAGGATCTTCGGCCGCGTGACCATGGCACGTCCGATCGCCAGCTGCTGCTGTTGCCCGCCCGAGAGATCGCCGCCGCGACGCGACAACATCGACTTCAGCACCGGGAAGAGACTGAAGATATCGTCGGGGATGTTACGGTCGCGGCGGCCAAGCGGAGCAAAGCCGGTTTCGAGGTTTTCCTTCACCGTCAGCAGCGGGAAGATTTCACGCCCCTGCGGCACATAGCCGATGCCCTGCTTGGCACGGGCAAAGGGCGGCAGGCCGTTCAGCTTCGCATCGTTGAAGGTAATGGCTCCCGCCGATATCGGATGCTGGCCGGTGACTGCGCGCAACAGCGAACTCTTGCCCACGCCATTGCGCCCCAGCACGCAGGTGATCTTGCCCATCTCGGCCTTGATCGAGATGCCACGCAACGCCTGGGCCGCGCCATAATGAAGATTTGCGTTTTCGACTGTCAGCATCCGTTCACCCATTCCCCATCAGTTCATCAGCGTACGCCTCAGCACCTGCAAGGCGTTTTCCTGTTCTTTCGTTTTCTCGCCACCGACGGCGGCCACGTCCTCGGCAATGCCGATGAGTTGCTGACGCTCCTGCATGTCGAGCGCCTGCAGCCACAGGTCGCGGAAGCGGCGGATCGGGTCTTCGGGGCGGATGGCGTTCTTGGACGCCCATTCGCCGAAAACCAGCACCTCTTCCATGTCGCCCGGCCGGATGATGCCTCGCATTCGATCCCGCACGACATCCTTCGCCGCGTCGAAATACATCGGCTTCTCCTTGGCGAGGCAGAAGAAGAAGGCAACGGCCGCAATCGCCGGATCGGCAATCGAAGCCAGCGGTGCCACCGCTGCCTGCTTGCGGAACTTTCCGCGCTTGTAGGCGCCCCGCATGCGCTCGACGGAATCGATGATCTCGCTTCCAGCCTCACGCATCATTTTAAAACGCCAATACCAGACGGCCGCGCCGCCGATCGCCATGACCAGAATTCCGAGAAAAGCCATTATGAAACCCCACCGTAAAAACCGCTCGTTTTAGAGCGCCTTCTCCTGTCAGGTTCAAGCCTAGAAGTTGCATTTTTAGCGACCTAGATAGTTCTCGATCACCTTCGGATCGTTACTGACGAAGTCGATCGATCCCTCGGCCAGCACCGAGCCTTCCGCAAGGCAGGTCACCTTCACACCGAGATCGCGGATGAAGCCCATATCGTGCTCCACGACGACGACAGACCGCGTCTTGGCGATATCCTTGAGCAGGATTGCCGTTTCCGCTGTCTCGGCATCGGTCATGCCTGCCACGGGCTCATCGACAAGTAACAGCTTCGGCTCCTGCGCGAGAAGCATGCCGATCTCGAGCCACTGCTTCTGACCATGCGAAAGGTTGGCCGCAAGCTCATCTCGGCGATGCGTCAGACGCACCGTTTCCAGGATCTCATCGATACGATCCTTGTCCTCGCCGGAGAGGCGATAGAAGAGCGTCGAAAACACCGTGCGCCGGCGGTTGAGCGCCAGTTCCAGATTGTCCCAGACCGTATGGCTTTCGAAGACCGTCGGCTTCTGGAATTTCCGGCCGATGCCAAGCTGGGCGATATCGGCCTCGTCCTTCTTGGTGAGATCGATCGTGCCGTTGAAGAACACCTCACCCTCATCCGGCCGGGTCTTGCCCGTGATGATGTCCATCATCGTCGTCTTGCCGGCGCCGTTCGGGCCGATGATCGCCCGGAGTTCGCCGGGTTCGATGACGATGGAGAGCGAGTTGAGTGCCTTGAACCCGTCGAACGAGACCGAGACACCGTTGAGATAGAGCACGCTGTTGGGTTTGACGTCGGGGATCATGGGTCTACTCCGCAGCCTGGATTTTTGCTTCGACGCCCTCCTCGGCGGCAACAGGCGTCACGCCGTTCGAGACCGGCTTCCGCTTTCCGAGATACTGGGCGATCGTGCCGACGATGCCCTTCGGCAGGAACAGCGTGACAAGCACGAAGAGGCCGCCGAGCGCAAAAAGCCAGTAATCGGGGAAGAGGCCGGTGAAGATCGTCTTGCCGCCGTTGACGAGGATGGCGCCGATGATCGGCCCGATCAGCGTCGCGCGCCCGCCGACGGCCGTCCAGATGACGACTTCGATGGAGTTGGCCGGCGCGAATTCGCCGGGATTGATGATGYCGACCTGCGGTACATAGAGAGCGCCGGCAATGCCCGCCATCATCGCCGAGACGACGAAGGTGAAGAGCTTGAAATGCTCGACGCGGTAACCGAGGAAGCGGGTGCGGCTTTCCGCATCACGCACGCCGACCAGCACCTTGCCGAATTTCGAGCGCACGATCGCCGAGGCAATCATCAGCGAGAGCGCAAGGAAGATCGCGGTCGCCGCAAAGAGCGTGGCACGCGTGCTATCCGCCTGCACATTGAAGCCGAGGATTTCCTTGAAATCGGTCATGCCGTTATTGCCGCCGAAGCCCATGTCGTTGCGGAAAAAGGCAAGCAGCAGCGCATAGGTCATGGCCTGGGTGATGATCGAGAGGTAGACGCCGTTGACCCTGCTGCGGAAGGCAAACCAGCCGAAGACGAAGGCGAGCAGGCCGGGTACGAGCAGCACCATCAGCGCCGCAAACCAGAACTGGTCGAAGCCGTGCCAGAACCAGGGCAGCTCCTTCCAATTCAGGAAGACCATGAAGTCGGGGAGGACAGGATCGCCATAGACGCCGCGCGGGCCGATCTGCCGCATCAGATACATGCCCATCGCATAACCGCCGAGCGCGAAGAACGCGCCATGCCCGAGCGAGAGAATGCCGCAAAAGCCCCAGACAAGATCGAGCGCCAGCGCCAGCAGCGCATAGGTCAGGTACTTGCCGAACAGGGCCATGATGTAGGTCGGCACATGCAGCGGATTGTCCGCCGACGTCGCCAGGTTGAGCACCGGCACGAGAACTGCGACCACCAGCAGGATGGCGATGGCAATGGAAATCCGGCGATCGAGAGACCGGAGAAGGAAGGCCGTAATCATGCTTCCACCGCCCTTCCTTTGAGTGCGAAGAGCCCGCGCGGACGCTTCTGGATGAAGAGAATGATGAGGACGAGCACCAGGATCTTGCCGAGCACGGCGCCGGCGAAGGGCTCGAGGAATTTGTTGACGACACCGAGCGACAGAGCGCCGACCAGCGTGCCCCAGAGATTGCCGACACCGCCGAAGACCACGACCATGAAACTGTCGATGATGTAGCTCTGGCCGAGGTTCGGCGAGACGTTGTCGATCTGCGAGAGCGCGACACCCGCCATGCCGGCAATGCCGGAGCCGAGCGCGAAGGTGAAGGCATCGACCCAGCCGGTGCGGATACCCATGGAGGAGGCCATGCGGCGGTTCTGGGTGACGGCACGCATCTGCAGGCCGAAGGCGGAGCGCTTCAGGAGCATCAACAGCGCCACGAATACCGCCATCGAGAAGACGATGATCCAGAGACGGTTCCAGGTGATCGACAGACCGCCGAATTCAAAAGCGCCCGACATCCAGCTCGGATTGCGTACTTCGCGGTTGGTCGGGCCGAAGACCGTGCGCACCGCCTGCTGCAGGATCAGAGACACGCCCCAGGTGGCAAGCAGCGTCTCCAGCGGCCGGCCATAGAGGTAGCGGATGACGACGCGCTCGATGATAAGGCCGACGAAACCGGTGAACACGAAGGCGGCAGGCACGGCAAAGGCCAGCGAATAGTCGGCCATGCCGGGAAGGTACGTAGTGATATATTCCTGCACGACATAAGTCGTGTAGGCGCCGATCATCACCATCTCGCCATGCGCCATGTTGATGACGCCCATGACGCCGAAGGTTATGGCAAGGCCGATGGCCGCAAGGAGCAGCACCGAGCCGAGCGACAACCCGTACCAGACATTCTGGACGATATTCCACAGCGCCAGGCTGCGGTTGATGGTGCTGATATGCGCCTGGATGGCAGGCTTGAGATCATCGGGAGCCGTCGCCAGCGCCGTGGTCAGGATAGTCAGCGCATCACGGCCGCCGCGCGCGGCAACCGTATCGATGGCCGCTCTCTTCTCGTCGGCGCTCATATCGCTCTTCAGCACCATGACGGCGCGGGCCGCTTCCATCGTGCTCTTGATCTCGGCGTCCTTTTCACCAGCCAAAGCGGAATTCAAGAGGTCGAGATTGGCCGGATCGGCATCCTTCAAAAGCCCCTGGGCAGCCGCAAGGCGGGCGCCGCGATCGGGGCTCAGCAGCGTCATCTGGCTCGTCATCGTGCCGATGAGCGTGCGCAGCGAATTGTTGATCTTCACCTTCGACATCGTATCGGGATCGATGTCGGCAACGGCTTCGCCGGTGAGTGGATCGGAATAGGTCGGCTCATCATCCGTGCCGCCCTGAACGAGCACAGGACCGCCCTCGTCGGAATTCACATAGAGCAGGCCGTCGCTCAGCTGCTGCAATATCTGGCTGACATGCGCATCCTTGGACGCGACGAGCGCCTTGATGGCCGCTTCACGCTCCGGAAAGCCGCCAACGCCAAGCGCATCGACAAGAGCGTGGACATCATCCTGGGCCTTCAGACCAGCCGTCAGTCCTGTCAGTGTCAGGCAAACAGTCAAAAGAAAGATCTTGATGGCGCGATACATCGGCTTTCCCGCCTAAATTATCGTAGCAGCGACCGCTGGGGACGAAGCCTCCGCCCGGATCTGAAATCCGGACGGAAGTCTTGTGGCTCATGTCGGACGAGCTAACTCAGGAACCCTTGCCGCCGCACTTGCCGGTGGCAACGTTGAAGTTGCCGCAGTTCATCGGCTTGCGCCAATCGGAGATCAGGTCCTTGGAGTCCGGCAGGAAGTCGGACCATTCGTCACCGACGACCTCGGGGGTCTGCTGGACGATTTCGAACTGGCCGTTGGCCTGGATTTCACCGATCAGCACCGGCTTGGTGATGTGGTGGTTCGGCATCACGGTTGCGGTACCGCCGGAGAGGTTCGGAACGGAAACACCGATGATGTGATCGAGAACAGCATCCGTGTCGGTCGTGCCGGCAGCCTGAACAGCCTTAACCCAGGCATTGAAGCCGATATAGGCAGCTTCCATCGGGTCGTTGGTCACGCGCTTGTCGTTCTTGGTATAGGCATGCCACTCCTTGATGAACTTCTTGTTGATCGGCGTATCGACCGATTCGAAGTAGTTCCAGGCGGCGAGATGGCCGACGAGCGGCTTGGTGTCGAGACCGGCAAGCTCTTCTTCGCCGACCGAGAAGGCAAYGACCGGAATATCGGTTGCCTTGACGCCCTGGTTGCCAAGTTCCTTGTAGAAGGGAACATTGGCGTCACCGTTGATGGTGGAGACGACAGCGGTCTTCTTGCCGGCCGAACCGAATTCCTTGATCTTGGAGACTTCCGTCTGCCAGTCAGAGAAACCGAACGGCGTATAGTTGATCAGGATGTCTTCCTTCGGAATGCCCTTGGATTCGAGATAGGCTTCCAGGATCTTGTTGGTCGTGCGCGGATAGACATAGTCGGTGCCTTCGAGCACGAAGCGCTTCACGCCTTCGGTGTTCATCAGGTAATCAACGGCCGGAATCGCCTGCTGGTTCGGAGCAGCACCCGTGTAGAAGATGTTGCGCGAGGATTCTTCACCCTCGTACTGGACCGGGTAGAAGAGCAGCGAATTCAGCTCTTCGAAAACAGGCAGGACCGACTTGCGCGAAGAGGAGGTCCAGCAACCGAAAACGGCCGCAACCTTGTCCTTTTCGATCAGCTCGCGTGCCTTTTCGGCAAAGAGCGGCCAGTCGGAAGCCGGGTCGACGACGACGGCTTCGAGCTTCTTGCCGAGGAGACCGCCCTTCTTGTTCTGCTCGTCGATGAGCATCAGCATGGCGTCTTTCAGCGTGGTTTCGGAAATCGCCATCGTGCCGGAGAGCGAGTGCAGAACGCCGACCTTGATCGTGTCGTCGGCAGCAACTGCGCCATGGAAGGCAGCCGATGCGGCCATAACCGCGCCGAGCGCTGCGCCCGTAATTGTGGATCTGAGATTCATCTGGTTGAACTCCCCTCTTCTTGTTCCGCAACAGGCCGGAAACGGTGATTAACTGTTGCTTAAAGAACTATCGGGTGCTGCATCGCAAAACCGTATACGTCGATTGACGTAGCCGACGGGGCTAAATGTGCAGTTTTGCGCTGCACCGCACTCTTAAGCGCCGAGATGATCCGTGTTACGAAAGCGTCACAAGGGGAACAAAAAGCCTGAAGGAACCGCATGGCAGCGCGCCAACGCATCATTCCAGTGCGACGCGAATATAATCGCTGGGTCGCCAACCAGACGCTGGAAGACTACGCGCTGCGTTTTACCGCCAAGAGCGCCCGACGCTTCTCCTCCCAGCGTATCTCGCAGACGGCGATCGGCGCCATCTCCTTCCTGGCGCTGGAAGCGATCGGCGGCGCCATCACGCTCTCCTACGGCACCACCAATGCCTTCTTCGCCATCATCGTCGCCTCCATCGCCATGCTGGCGATCGGCCTGCCGATCAGCCGTTACGCGATCCGCCACGGCGTCGACATCGATCTGCTGACGCGCGGCGCCGGCTTCGGCTATATCGGCTCGACCATCACCTCGCTGATCTACGCCAGCTTCACCTTCATGCTGTTTGCGATCGAGGCCTCGATCATGTCGGGCGCGCTGGAGCTGACGCTCGGCATACCCTTGTGGATCGGCTACATCATCAGCGCCGTCATGGTGATCCCGCTCGTTACGCACGGCGTACGCCTCATCAGCAAGTTCCAGCTGATAACCCAGCCCTTCTGGATCGTCCTGAATATCCTGCCCTTCATCTTCATCGCCCTGATGGACTGGCAGCAGTTCGATGTCTGGCGTGCCTTTGCCGGCATTCGTCACGCCTCTGGCCCGCCCGGCACGACAGCAGATTTCAACCTCGTCGAATTCGGCGCGGCATCCGCCGTCATCCTGGCGCTCATGTCGCAGATCGGCGAACAGGCGGACTTCCTGCGCTTCCTGCCGCCCGACCCGCAGCGCAAATGGCGCCACCGTCTCGCCGTCTTCCTCGCTGGCCCCGGCTGGGTCATCATCGGCGCCCCGAAGCTGCTCGCCGGTTCCTTCCTCGTGGTACTGACCTTCACCTCGGGCGTACCTGTCGACCGCGCCGCCGACCCGGCGCAAATGTACCTGACCGCGTTCGGCTACATGATCCCCTGGCACAATGCCGCCCTGCTGCTGATGGCCGCTTTTGTCGTGGTCTCACAGCTGAAGATCAATGTGATGAACGCCTATGCCGGCTCGCTCGCCTGGTCGAACTTCTTCTCGCGCCTGACGCATAGCCATCCCGGCCGCGTCATCTGGCTTGTCTTCAACGTGGCGATCGCCCTGCTGCTGATGGAACTCGGCATCTACCGGCTGCTCGAAGAAACACTCGGCATCTTCTCGATCATCGCCATGGCCTGGCTTTGCACGATCTCGGCCGACCTCTTCATCAACAAGCCGCTCGGTCTCGCCCCTCCCGGCATCGAATTCAAGCGCGCCCACCTCTACGACATCAACCCGGTCGGCCTCGGCGCAATGACACTGTCGGCAGGCGTCGCGCTGATTGCCCATTTCGGTGTTTTCGGGTCGGTCGCCGCCTCGCTTGCCCCCTACATCACGCTGGTGATCGCGCTCGTCACCTCACCTGCCATCGCCTTTATAACGAAGGGCAAATTCTATCTCGCCCGCAAGCCGCGCCATGCCTGGAAGAACCTGACAACCATCACCTGCTCTGTCTGCGAACATCCGTTCGAGCCCGAGGACATGGCCTGGTGCCCCGCCTATGCAGCACCGATCTGCTCGCTCTGCTGCTCGCTCGACAGCCGTTGCCACGACATGTGTAAGCCGAACGCCCGCTTCAACGCGCAGGTCGGCGCCGTCGCAAAGACCCTGCTGCCGGAAACCATTGTCCAGAAACTGACGACCCGGCTCGGCCGCTACGGCATCGCTGTCGCATTGGCGCTGACGGCCGTCGGGGCAATCCTTGCGATGATTGCCCATCAGGTGAGTTCCGCCTCGCCGGAGACCGCCGAAGTCGTCAACCGCACGATCCTGATCGTCTTCTTCGTCTTCTCTGTTATCGCCGGCATCGCCTGCTGGTTCTATGTGCTTGCCCATGACAGCCGCGTCGTTGCCGAGGAGGAATCCTCCCGCCAGAACGCGCTGCTCCTCAAGGAAATCGCCGCTCACAAGAAGACCGACGCCGCGCTGCAGACTGCCAAGGAAACGGCCGAGGCTGCCAACCGCGCAAAGAGCCGCTACGTTGTGGGCCTCAGCCACGAATTGCGCACGCCGCTGAATGCCGTTCTCGGTTACGCGCAGATCCTCGAACGCGACGAGACGATCCCCCCGCCGCGCCAGTCCTCTATCAAGGTCATCCGCCGCAGCGCCGAACATCTCTCCGGCCTGATCGATGGCCTTCTGGATATTTCTAAGATCGAGGCCGGCCGCCTGCAGGTCTATTCGAACGAGATCAACATCCAGGACTTCCTCGATCAGATCATTGATATGTTCCGCCCGCAGGCGCAGGCAAAGGGCCTCACCTTCATCCACGACCGCTCTCAGGCACTGCCGCAATTCGTGCGTACCGACGAGAAGCGGCTTCGCCAGATCCTCGTCAACCTGCTTTCGAACGCCGTCAAATTCACCGATGAAGGCAGCGTCACCTTCGATGTCGGCTATCGCAKCCAGGTCGCCACATTCACCGTCTCCGACACAGGCCGCGGCATTGCAGAGAAGGATCTGGCGCGCATCTATGAGCCCTTCCAGCGCGGCGAGGCGGAGAGTGTGCGCCCGATGCCCGGCCTCGGGCTTGGCCTCACCATCACGAGACTTCTGACCAACACGCTCGGCGGCGAAATCTCCGTGGCGAGCGAAAAAGACAAGGGATCGACCTTCCGTGTCCGCCTCATGCTGTCGGCGGTCATGCGCCCCGCTGCGCCGCCGCAGGAGAAGAAGATCGTCAGCTATGACGGCCCGCGTCGCACCATCGTCGTCGTCGATGACAACGAGGACCATCGCGAGATGATGCGCGAAATTCTGGTCCCGCTCGATTTCATCGTGCTGACGGCCGCAAGCGGCCCCGATTGCCTGACGCTGGTCGAAGGCATCGAGCCGGATCTCTTCCTCGTCGACATTTCCATGCCCGGCATGAACGGCTGGCAGCTCGTTTCCCGGCTGCGCGAAACGGGGCGCACTGCACCGATTGCGATGCTCTCAGCCAATATCGGCGATGCCGCCGCTCACAGCGACAGCGACGACAGCCATAATGATTCGATCGGCAAGCCGGTCGATCTCAAACAACTGCGCGACAAGCTTGCCCTGCATCTCGGCCTGAAATGGCTTTATGCCGACGATCAGACACCGGCGCCGGCAGCGGCCAGCTTGCCGCTCAGGAGCCCCGGTGCTGCACATGTGCAGGAACTGCTGCGCCTTGGCGAAATCGGCTACATCAGGGGCATAGAAGCCAAGCTCGCAGACCTTGCCAAGGTAGAGGCAAATCAGCCATTCACCGAGGAACTCCGTTCCTATGTCGGCGCCTTCGATCTCGCCGGCTTCCTGGATTTCCTGCACAAGTTCGAAGAAAAGGGTGAATCCGTTGGCTGAGCTTCCGCGCGATATCGTTCTGCTGGTCGACGATTCGCCAGAAGCGCTTGGTTTCCTGACGGATGCGCTGGAACAGTCTGGCTTTTCCGTTCTGATCGCCACATCGGGCTCGGCGGCTCTCAGTATCGTCGAGCGCATCACGCCCGATCTCATCCTGCTCGATGCTGTCATGCCGGCGATGGATGGTTTCGAGACCTGCCGCAGGCTAAAGGCCAATGCCGCCGTCGCCCAGGTGCCCGTCATCTTCATGACCGGGCTCACCGAAACCGAGCATGTGGTCCATGCGCTGGAATCCGGTGGCGTCGATTACCTGTCGAAGCCCATCAACATCGACGAGCTGCGTGCCCGCATCCGCGTTCACCTGCGCAATGCCCGCTCGGCGCAAAGCGCCCGCGTCGCCCTCGATGCCGCTGGCCGCCATTTGCTGGCTGTGAAAGGCAACGGCGCGATCCATTGGTCGACGCCGCAGGCAACCCGCCTCGTCAACGCCGCGATGGGGAGCGACGACGGTATGGAAGTCGTCTCCCGCACGATCGGCAACTGGATGAAGGAACGCGCCGCAGCCGCGCGCGATGCCCTGATTTCCATCGCCCATGCCGGCCAGGCTGCCCTGCAGCTCGCCTTCCTCGGCGCCATCGGCCCCGACGAATATCTCTTCCGCTTGACCGCCGCCAATCAGCGCAACGACGACGAAGTACTGCGCCAGCATTTTGCGCTGACACAGCGCGAATCCGAAGTGCTGATGTGGATCGCCAAGGGCAAGGCCAACCGCGATATCGGCGAGATCCTCGGACTTTCTGCGCGAACGGTGAACAAGCACCTCGAACAGATCTATGTGAAGCTCGGGGTCGAAAACAGGGCATCCGCCGCCGTCAAGGCGGCGCATGCCCTGCATGAGATGTGAGGGATAGCAAGCAGCGCCCTCAGATGACGCGGTCCGGCGCCTCGCGGCCTTCGAAAAACGCCGTCACATTCTCCACGACCTTCATCCCCATCGCCGTGCGCGTCTCTTCCGTCGCGCTGCCGAGATGCGGCAACAGAACGACATTCTCCATCCGTCGCAGCGCTTCCGGCACTTGCGGCTCCGTCTCGTAGACATCGAGCCCGGCGCCGCGGATCGTGCCGTTCGCAAGCGCCGCTGTCAGCGCCGCCTCATCGACGACATCGCCTCGCGCCGTATTGATGAGGAAAGCGCCCCGCTTCATTGCTGCAAACCGCTCTGCATTCATCAGATGCCGGTTCTCCGCTCCTCCAGGGCAATGGAGTGAAACGAAATCGGAAGCCGCGAGCACCTCTTCCACCGAACCAAGCTGACGCGCGCCGTAACGTGCCGCCTCCCCCGGGTCGACCTGCGAACGGTTATAGAACACGATGTCCATGCCGAAGCCAAAATGGCAGCGCTGCGCGAAAGCCTTGCCGATTCGCCCGAAGCCGATAATACCCACAGTCTTGCCGGTCACCTTCGTGCCGATCATATGCGTCGGGCACCAGCCCTTCCATTCGCCGGCACGCACCTGCCGCTCGCCCTCGCCGCCGCGACGGGCCACGGAAAGCAGAAGCAGCATGGCGATATCGGCAGTGCAATCGGTCAGTACCCCAGGCGTATTCGTCACCGCAATGCCTTTGGCCTTTGCGGTGGCAATATCGATGTGATTGAAACCCACCCCGAAATTACCGAGGATCTTCGTACGGATATCGCCGGCAAACACCGCTTCCGGCAGCTTGTCGGAAACGGTCGGCAGCACCGCGTCATGGTCCGCCAGCGCCTGGCGTAGCTCGCTTTCGCCGAGCGGCACATCATCCCTGTTGAGCGAGACATCGAAACGCTCTGCGAGCACGGCCTCTACCGAGGCGGGCCAGCGCCGGGTGACGAGAATGCGGGGTTTTGGCATGAATCTGGGTCCTCCATCCTTTACCTTTGGCTTAGGCCAAGAAGGCCAGGAATGGAATGGCCTTCAAACCCGCAAAGACTGCGATCTCGAACTGCGCAGGCCAAACGAAAGAAGCCCGGTCGATGACCGGGCTTCCATATCTGCCAGAGACTGAAATCAGTCGGCCTTCTGGAAGTAGCTGTACTTGCCGTCGTCGCCCTTCTTCCATTCGTACATGACGTAGCCCGGAAGCTTCGGGTCGCCCTTTTCGTCGAAGGAGATCTCGCCGAGAACGGTCGGGAACGGACCCTTTTCCTTCATGGCCGCGGCAACGGCTTCAGCGTCCGTAGAACCGGCAGCCTTGGCAGCAGCAGCGATCGTCTGCAGCGCAGCGTAGGAATAGAGCGTGTAAGCTTCCGGGTTGAAGCCGGCGGCCTTGAACTTCGCGACGAGGTCCTTGTTGGCCGGGTTGACAGTCGGATCCGGGCCGAAGGTGTTCAGCGTACCGGCAACGGCGTCACCAGCGATGGAGGCGAGTTCATTCGAGACGATACCGTCACCCGAAACGAGCGCTGCCTTCAGGCCCTGGTCGGCCGACTGGCGGATGATGAGACCGGCTTCGGTGTGCAGACCGCCCCAGTAGATGATCGAAACGCCGGCTTCCTTCATCTTTGCGATGAGAGCCGAGAAGTCCTTGTCGCCGACGTTGACGCCTTCGTACATGGCTTCGGTGACGCCAGCGGCATTCAGAGCCTTCTTGGTTTCGTCAGCGAGACCCTGGCCGTAAGGTGTCTTGTCGTGAATGACGGCGATCTTGGCGTCCTTGAAGTGGTCGGCCAGATACTTGCCGGCAATGGCGCCCTGCTGGTCGTCACGGCCGCAGGTGCGGAAGGTGTTCCACAGGCCACGCTCGGTGAAAACCGGGTTCGTAGCAGCCGGGGTGATTTCGAGSATGCCGTTTTCRGCGTAGACTTCGGAAGCCGGGATSGAAACGCCCGAGTTGAAGTGGCCGATWACGAACTTSACGCCGTCAGCARCGAACTTRTTCGCRACSGAGATGCCCTGCTTCGGGTCGGAAACGTCGTCGCCGAGCTCGATCTTGATCTGCTCGCCGTTGATGCCGCCAGCAGCGTTGATGTCGGCGGCTGCCTGCTCGGCACCCTTCTGAAGCTGTGCGCCGAACGCAGCGTTTGGACCCGTCAGCGGGCCGCCAACGCCGATCACGATGTCAGCTCGTGCGACGCCGCCGAACGCGACGATCGCCGTCAGTGCCACCGCTGACAAGAGAGACTTCTTCATATTGTTACTCCCAATTTTTGGGCGGGTTCTTCCAAGGCCCGACGCAAACCCCACCTTTGACTGCGCCGGGAAAGCTGTTCCGCTCTGAAGGCAATTCATGCCTAGTTTCAACGGGCTGTCAATGTTTCTCCTTCCACGAAAACGCGGAAGTTTTTTCGTACAGCCAGTAATAGTTGTTGACCATTTGATTGGTACGGCGATAGCGGAACCCGGCTGTCGAGAAGACCAGCAGAGTTACGAAATCGATGATGTAGAAGAGGGCGCTGAGCATCGGGCCGTCAAACAGCGCATGATGCAGGAACTGCATCGCCCAGGCGAGCAGGAAGGTGTAGACGACAACCAAGGAGTAGTTGTTCCAGCCGTCCGCAACCGCCCTGCCGGCGCGCCACGCCGTCCAGAAACCGATGAGCACAACGAGCGCTCGGATGACGAGCTTCACGCCGTTGTCGCTTTCGAAGAAAAGTCCCTGCATAATCAAACTCTCCCTTCTGCCGCGATCAATGCCGCCCGCCTTCGAGATAGGCAGCACGCACCTCAGGATTCGCAAGCAGTTCCTTGCCGCTGCCGCTCATCGTTACCTTGCCGTTGACCAGCACATAGGCCCGGTGCGACAGCTTGAGCGCTGCGAATGCGTTCTGCTCCACGAGGAAGACGGTCAGCCCCTCCTTCTCGTTCAGCATCTTGATGGCTTCGAAGATGCCCTTCACGATCAGCGGAGCGAGGCCGAGCGACGGTTCGTCGAGCAGCAGCAGCTTCGGGCGCGCCATCAGCGCGCGGCCGATCGAAAGCATCTGCTGTTCGCCACCCGAAAGCGTGCCGCCACGCTGCGACTGACGCTCCTTAAGACGCGGGAACATAACGAAAATCTTTTCTACATCCTCATGGAAGTATTTGAGATTATCGAGACCGGCGCCCATCTGGAGATTTTCCAGCACGGTCATTCGCGGAAAGATGCGTCGTCCTTCGGGCGACTGCGCGATGCGCAACCGCGCGATCTCATGCGTCGGCAGCTTGGTGATATCCTGGCCGTCGAAGACAATCGAGCCGGTACGGGCCTGGGGGCTCCCGCAGATCGTCATCATCAGCGTCGACTTGCCGGCGCCGTTGGCGCCGATCAGGCTGACGATTTCGCCCTTCTTCACCTCGACATCGATGCCGGCGAGCGCGCGAATATTGCCGTAATAGGTCTCGACGCCCTGAACCTTGAGAAGCTGTTCACCGGCCGCCATCAGATTGCGCCCCCTTCTACGGTCGCAATGACCTCTTCGACTTCTTCATCCTCGACACCAAGATAGGCTGCAATAACCCTCGGGTCGTTCTTCACGTGGTCGGGGCTTCCGTCGGAAATCTTCTGGCCGTATTCCAGAACGATGACGTGGTCGGAAATCTCCATGACGACCGACATGTCGTGCTCGATAAGCAGGATAGAAGTGCCGGTTTCGGTGCGAATGCCTTTCAGCAAGGCATTGAGCGCTGCCGATTCACGCGGATTGAGACCGGCAGCCGGCTCGTCGAGGCAAAGCAGCTCCGGACCGGTGCACATGGCGCGAGCGATTTCCAGACGACGCTGGGCGCCGTAAGGCAGGTCGCCGGCCGGATCGTCGGCGCGGTCGATAAGGTCGGCCTTCTCCAGCCAGTGGCGCGCAAGCTCGATGGCAGCAGCCGCTTCGCGCTTGTAGGGACCGATACCGAGCAGACCAAGCACCGTGAAGCCCGAAGCCTTCATCAGTTTGTTATGCTGGGCGACCAGCAGGTTTTCCAGAACGGTGAGGCCCGAGAACAGGCGGATATTCTGGAAGGTACGGGCAACCTTGGCTTCCTTGGTGATGCGGAAGTCCGGCAGGCGCTCGAGAAGGTACTGCTTGCCGCTGCTCTGCGTCAGCGTAATCATGCCCATCGTAGGCTTGTAAAAACCAGTGATGCAGTTGAAGACGGTCGTCTTGCCCGCACCGTTCGGGCCAATCAGCGCGGTGATTTCACCGCGCTTGGCCTCGAAGGAGAAGTCGTTGATGGCCATCAGGCCGCCGAACTTCATCGACAGGTGCTCGACCTTGAGCAAAGTGTCATTCGACATCGTGTTCTCGACAGGGCTCATCAACCGTGGCCCTCCTTGGTAAAGCTTCCGGATACCGCTTTGCGCTCTTTGAGGAAGGCAGTCGGCTCACGCGAGCCGACGAAACCGCGCGGCTTGAACAGCATGACAATGACCATGGCGAGGCCGAAGACCAGCATGCGATAGAGTTCGGGCGTGAATTCCGGTCCGAAACCGGGGATGATCGTCGTATTGCCCCATGTCAGACCGGTCTTGAGGAAGTCCAGTTCGCGCAGCATTTCGGTACCCCCGACCATGACGACGGCGGCGATCGCAATACCCGTCAGCGAACCCATGCCGCCGAGGACGACGATGGCGAGGATGACGGCCGATTCCAGGAACACGAAGGATTCCGGAGAAACGAATCCCTGACGGGCGGCGAAGAAGGAGCCGGCGAAACCGCCGAACATCGCACCGGTGGCAAAAGCAGTCAGCTTCGTCGTCACTGTATTGATGCCGAGCGATCGGCAGGCGATTTCGTCTTCGCGAAGCGCTTCCCATGCACGGCCAATCGGCATGCGCCGCAACCGGATCGTCACATAGGCGGTCAGCATGCAGAGCGCCAGGATGACGTAGAACAGAAAGATCTTGTAATAGGCCGATGACGACGGCAGTCCGAAGACCTTGGCGAAATTGTTCGCCTTGCCGACATCGAAGCTCCAGATGCCGAAGACCGATGCCTTGGCGATTCCGGAAATACCAAAGGTGCCCTTGGTGACTTCCGTCCAGTTGATGATGACCAGACGAATGATTTCACCGAAGGCAAGTGTGACGATCGCCAGATAGTCGCCGCGCAGGCGCAGCACCGGGAAACCGAGAATGACGCCCCAGAGAGCCGCAAAGATACCGGCGAGCGGCAGCAGAACCCAGAAGGACAGGCCGAAATGGGCCGAAAGCAGCGCATAGGAATATGCGCCGACTGCGTAAAAGGCGACATAACCGAGGTCGAGCAGGCCGGCGAGACCGACGACGATGTTCAGGCCCCAGGCGAGCATCACGTAGATGAGGATTTGGATGCCGAAATTGTCCACCCATTTCAGCGCCCCCTGCGGGCCGAGGAAATAGGCGGTTGCCAGCGGATAAACCACCAGGAAAAGCAGCGCGAACTTCAGGAAATGCGTCCGGAAGAAGCCTTTTTCCGTCGAGATCTCCAGATCGCCATGACGCGCCTTCAAAAGCTTGCGCTGATCAAGATGCGGCCTGACGAAAACGACCACGATGAAACGTCCGATGGCGGCGACCAGCACGAAAATGGCCAGCAGCCCCCAGCGCTGAACGACAATCAGCTCGTTGTTGATGTTCTGCTGCGTGCCGAGACCGACATAGAGAACGAACAGGCCAAGTGCGATGAGGCCGGAGAAGAAGGCTTCCCTAAGCCCCTTCTGGACAAGCCCGGCGTCGGACTTGCCAGCGGAAGTGTCGATGTTTGCCATGACTTATACCTTCTCGACTTCCGGCCGGCCGAGAATGCCCGTCGGCTTGAAGATCAGCACGAATGCAAGAATGGCGAAGGTAGCGACATCCTTGTACGCGATGGTGAAATAGGCCGACCACAGGGATTCGATGAGGCCGATCATCAGCCCGCCGAGAACAGCACCCGGCAGTGAGCCGATGCCGCCGAGAACGGCTGCAGTGAAGGCCTTGACGCCCGGGATGAAGCCATCGTTGAACGATGCGACACCATAGTACATCAGATACATCGTGCCGGCGACCGCCGCGAGTGCCGCACCCATGATGAAGGTGATGGAGATGGTCTGGTCAACATTGACGCCCAGAAGGGCGGCCATCTTGCGGTCCTGTTCGGTCGCGCGCTGAGCACGTCCGAGTGCCGTCTTGTTGACGAGATACCAGAAGGCAGCAAGCAGGACGACGGTCACGACAATGATGATGATCTGCTTCAGCGAGATCGAGAGACCACCAACATTATAGACCGTGCCAACGAGCGGCGGGATCGGCTTGTTGCGCGGACCCTGCGTCACCTGGATGAAGTTGGACAGCGTGATCGACATGCCGATCGCGGTAATCAGCGGCGCCAGGCGGAATGAACCGCGCAGCGGGCGGTAGGCGACGCGCTCGATCGTCCAGTTCCACAAACTCGTCATCAGCATCGCGACCACAAGCATCGCCAATAGCAGCACGGCTACCGGAAGACCTGCAAAGATGGATGTGAGAACGAGAAAGACGATAAGAGCAGCGAAACCACCAAGCATGAAAATATCGCCATGGGCGAAGTTGATCATGCCGATAATGCCGTAAACCATCGTATAGCCAATAGCCACAAGGCCATAGATGGATCCGAGAGTCAGCCCATTGAAGAGCTGCTGGACGAAATACTCCATATGTCATTTCCCCTGGATGCGAACCAAATTTAAGTTGCATCTCTTATTGGTTTTATCGCTCATGCTTTCACATGAGCCTCTAGCTCGCATTGCATAGCGGTTTCGTTGGAAATGTGAAGACAAAAAGGATTTACTGCGCCAGAATCTTGGGCAAACAGCGGTAAATGGCGCAATTCAAACCAAAATCCACACAAAAGCGGCATCGTTTGGCAATTTTTTAGCCAGATCCGGCTTTGTCAATTAATCTTTGTGCACTGGACCAAGCCAGAAACGCTCGCGTCGCGCGTAAACTGTTCCACAAGTAAGGAAGTTGACGAAATTTCAAACTCGAAGATGCTATTAATTGCAAATGCCATTTCACTGACCATTGCCGCTGACGGGTTCATGCAAATCCCGCGGGCCTGTGTTAATGTTACGGGATTCCGGCAAGGGGTGCGGCAACACCTCCGATAGACTATATATAGCGGCAGTAGTCTCAAGACGGATTTACGGGCGAACGGCAGGAATATGCTGAAGACATTCGAACGGGCGGCACTAGAAGCCGGCAAGGCCATCATAGAGGTCTTCTGCGACGGCTGCCCGGTGGAAATGAAGGCCGACGAAAGTCCGGTGACGATCGCCGACCAGGAGGCCGAGCGCATCATACTGGCGCATCTGCAACGCGATTTCCCCGAGATCCCCGTCATCGCCGAAGAATCAGTGGCTGCCGGCAAGGTGCCCGACATCGCCGGAAAGTCCTTCTTTCTCGTCGACCCGCTCGATGGCACCCGCGAATTCCTGGATAAGCGCCGGGAGTTTACCGTCAATATTGCCTATGTGGAAAATGGCATTCCAGTCGCCGGTATCGTCTACGCCCCGGCGCTGGGCATCGCTTTTTCCGGCGAACGCGGAAGCGCGGAAAAACTGGTAATCGACGAAAACTTTGCAGTAACGGAGCGAAACCTTATCAAGGTGCGCAAGCAGCCGGCAGAGAGCATGGCTCTTGCAAGCTTTCGCCACGATAGCCCCGAGACTGGCCTTTTCCTAGCCAGGCATGCCATCTCCAAATGCACCAACATCGGCTCCTCCCTGAAATTCTGTCTGCTGGCTGAAGGCAAGGCCGACGTCTACCCACGGTTCACCCGCACCATGGAGTGGGATACAGCGGCTGGCGATGCGGTGCTGCGCGCAGCCGGCGGATCGACTGTCACCATGGACGGCCAACCGCTCCTCTACGGCAAAACCGGTGCGGCTGCCGATTTCGACTTCGCAAATCCCCATTTCGTCTCTTGGGGCAGTACGAAACCTGCACCCGCGCAGGCGCAGTGATCCTAGAAAGTCGATGTCTTCCAACTTTTTTGCCGCAATATCCCTGCGGTCATCGGCGATCGGTTCTTCGATGTCTCCGGCCGGAAAAATCCCTGGGTACTTTCCAAAATCGGTCGTTCGATTGATTCGAAGGGCGCGCCCTTCCATTTTCCGATGGAATGTTTTCTTGCCACGTTCTCGCCACAATTGATGCCGCCGCCATCATGTGACTTCGGTAACATGTTGGCACACACAGACGCAATTATGGAATTAATCTTCTAATTACAGAATAGCGTCGCCGATAACTTTTCCCGCTCTTATCCCCTCACGCTGGACGGCAAATTCGATCTCGGCCGGACCATGATCTCTCAGGCGCCGTGGGCAATGGAGCGTTTTGGTACGGTGTAGCCCTCAACCATTACAACCGTCGTCTGCCGTCCCGAATCCGGTCAAACACCTAAGATTCCTAATAAAAACCCCGGTTGAAAAATAAAACTCCTGATTTTGCATAAACTTAACGCAACTGCGAAGTTTGCTGCGATGCGAAATTTCTCTGGACTCGGTTAAACAAATGTCGCAAATTTAGGATGTAGTAGGGTTAAACGTCGCCTAACATTCTGGCGCCTTAATGTGGCGCTAACCAAGCCATCTAATCACACCGCCGAAAGCTTCAAAATACAAAGGGTAGATCCTTGAGCGTCATGGACCTTAACAAGAGTATTTCTGAAGAGAGCTTTCGCGTTACGCCTGTTCGTCAGGGCAACGCGAGGTTCCCAGTTACCGCACTCGACAGCATCGTTCCGCCACCTGCCTCCGTGCAGTTCTTGATGAAGCGCGCCTTCGATATTTTTGCCTCGATCAGCGCGCTCGTCGTGCTTGCTCCACTGCTTCTCGCCGTCGCAGCCCTGATCAAGATGGACAGCCCCGGTCCAGTCCTCTTCAAGCAGACGCGCTGGGGCAAGAACTGCCGGGCCATCAAGGTCTACAAGTTCCGTTCCATGCGTACGGACATGCAGGATGTCAGCGGCGTTGCACAGACGGTCAAGAATGACCCACGTGTCACCCGCGTCGGCGCCTTCCTGCGTCGCTCTAACATTGATGAGCTCCCGCAGCTTCTCAACGTGCTGAAGGGTGACATGTCCGTTGTCGGACCGCGCTGCCATGCAATCGGCATGCGTGCCGGTGGCATGCTCTATGAAGAGCTGGTTCCGGAATATCATCACCGCCATGCCATGCGTCCGGGCATTACCGGCCTGGCGCAGATGCGCGGCCTGCGCGGCCCGACGGACCGCCCGGCCAAGGCGCGCGCCCGCATCGCCAGCGATCTCCACTATGTCGAGAACTTCTCGGTATTGATGGACATCCGCATCATCTTCGGAACGCTGATTTCCGAACTGAATGGCGGCAAAGGCTTCTGATTGGAAAAGAAGGGTATCGGCTGTTACAGCAGCCGATACCGAAATGCCCGGGCAACGGCCTGCATGCGGTTGACCGAATCCAGCTTGCGCATCGCGCTCTTCAGATATCCCACCACCGTATGAGACGAGAGATCGAGAATGATCGCGATCTCATCGCTGCTCTTGCCGGCAGCCGACCAGCGCAGACATTCGATCTCCCGCCGGGTCAGGCTTTCCGATGGCTGGTCTTCCGGCTTCTCGTCGCTCGGTAGCGTGTCCAGAAGCTCCATGCAGCCATACAGCAGCGCCATTGTTTCTTCGCGAGAGGGCATCGCCTGCGCGCCTGAAAAAGCGAAAATGTATTGTTTCAGGTCAGCGTCGTGCAGGGCGAAGGCAAAGGTATGCTTCAGTCCGTGCATCTGAAACATCGCGTTCAGACGGCGATTTTCCTGATTCGCTGCATTGCCACCAAAAGGGCCCTCCTCACAGAAGACAGGCATGATGGTTTGTTTCATGACTGCGACCAGCTTGCTGCAATAGAAGAGGTCCGCCTCCTCGTAAAAGTTGACGAGGCTCTGAGGCCAGTTGCTGATCAGCTTGTTTTCGAGAAAGGCCGTCCTGTCCCCACGCGGGAATACGGAAAACAGGTAGAACTCGAACCCCGCAGCTTTCGCCAGCTCGTCCAGGCGGTTTGCGCCGTCGACGGCGGAAACGCCCGCAGAACGGGCTCCAAAAGGCGAAAATGCAGCATCATCGGCGCAGTCGCGGACTGCGCGTTCACGTCTCTTCATTCTCTCGTTCCTTCACGGGCCTGGCTTCGGCTCGGTCTCGCAGCCGGCCGCGGGTTGGACGCGCCGGACGATCACGAAAGACGGCGATTGCCCCGCATCCGAAGGATACGAAGCATTCAAACGGCAATCTTCAATGATACTGCGAGAAGAACGGAGACGAAGTCTTTGCGCTCATGCTTATGTTGCAGCGCTTATAAATTGTCCGGAAAATAATATGTAACATTTATTCCGCATGGCTCCCATGCAGCCGGGTCAAACTGACGCAACGGCAGGAGCCGGCAAATCAGCCTCGGACGCGCGTCTAAAGTTGTTATCAAAGTCTTACGATGCGTTTAGGCAATTTTTAAATGTGGCAAGTTAGAGTGGCACCCGTGGTCTTGCGTTGTGTAGAGAGTCCAATGACCGAAATGATACGTCCCCGAGTAAAATATGTCATCGGCCCCGATGGCAGCCCCCTGACGATTGCGGATCTTCCGCCGCCCAATACGCGGCGCTGGGTCATCCGCCGGAAGGCAGAGGTTGTCGCGGCTGTGCGCGGTGGCCTGTTGAGCTTGGAAGAAGCCTGCGAGCGTTACACGCTCACTGTCGAAGAATTCCTTTCCTGGCAGTCCTCCATCAACAGCCACGGCCTTGCCGGCCTGCGCACCACGCGCATCCAGCAGTACCGCCACTGACCCCACTCCCTTCGATTTGATCATTTCGGGCCGGACGCATTTCCCTTGAGGGAATGAAGAAGGCCCGAAATCATTGCCGAGGCCGCGTAACACCAGAGGCCGGGCTGCGTGAACGCATTCGCAAGTCCTGTCGTCTTCGCCGCCGCAATCACGATCGCAACGAGCAGCACATCCATCATGGACCACTTGGACAGATGCGGCACGACGTTGCGATAAAACAAGCTGCCGGTGCTGCCGGCAGCCGTCAATTCAGCCGCGATCCCGATCATTTTCAAGACCGGCAGTACGATCGAGACGAGCCCTACCAGCGCTGCAAGCGCAACGTCGCCGCCATTCCAGAGCGAAACCACGATTTGCAGGAGCGACGGCGTCTCGTCGAAGAACCAGAGCTTCTCGAAACGGATAAGCGGAAGCACAAGGCCGAGCGCCAGCAGAAACGGCGCCGTCACCAATAGAACCGGCCGGATCACCAAAAGCCTGTTCAATTCCCGCCTCCCCTTTTGAACACACTGTCTCCCACCGCCACGGCTTGGCATGCCGATGCCGTCGTGTCACGTTCCCGACCACACAATTCGTCAGGAGACACGGACATGGATATCAGGATTGAGGAAAACACCTCCGGCGGCCGCTACGTTGCGGTGCTGGAAGGCCATGAAGCGGAAATGACTTATTCCCGGACATCGCCGAAACTCATCATCATCGATCATACCGGCGTGCCGGACGCTTTGCGTGGCAAAGGCGTCGGCCAGGCACTCGCCCTCCACGCGGTCGAGGCAGCCCGCCAGGGCGGCTGGAAGATAATTCCGCTCTGCCCCTTCTTCAAATCACAGGCGCAGCGCCATCCGGAATGGAACGACGTGGTAAACTGAAGAGGCCACCTCACACGACAGAAACACCAAAAGCCATGCATGACGGACACTTTGCCCGTCATGCATGGCTTCTGTGGTTATCCCCCAGGGCGCCGGGACCGGCGCCTGCAATATTCGTCAGGCCCGGGCGCGAACTGCGCCGTCGCGCTCTTCGAGCGCCGTTGCCCTGGCATATTCCGCCTGCATTTCCTCAAGCGCCAGTTCCAGCGCCTCCTCCTGAACCTTCAGTTCCTTGATCGAAACCTGAAGATTGTCGGCGCGCTGACGTGCGGCCTTGGCGAAGGTCGGATATGCAAAGTGATTCGGGTCGGAAATACCGGACTTCTTTTCCTCGACGACGATCTGGCTCTCCAGATCCTTCGTCATCCGTTCAAACTCGGACATCATCATCTGCAACTGCTGCAGCTGACGACGCTTTTCGTTAACCTGAAACTCTTTCAGGCGAACGAGGCTCTCTCGCGACTTCATACGCATTACTCCCGTGATGCGAGACCCCGGCTCAACTTGAAACCGCCCTTGCGCGCCGCTTTGACACGGTTTGCCGAAAAATTTCCTGCGATATTAACAAAAACCTACCGCTGGTAACCTTTCGTTTACGGGCATCGTTAATGATAGGTGAGATGATTTAAGGCTCGGTAAACACCAGGACAGGAAAACCGAACCTTTTCATTAGCGAGTCGGATGAATCACTTAGCTCGATTTCTTAATGTCAAAGTTGAGAACTGGGTTTCGAGATTCCCATTGGAAAACAGAGAAATGGAAAAATTATTTAATAAATTCGATACTCCTTGCCAGAGTGAATTAGAATTTGTTAACCATTTCGTGGCAGCTTCCAAATCACGTAGCTTATTCGGTATCGCGTAGGGGGCCATGCCACCTTTCGGCGGCGGTAAAGGGGATAATTATGCGGGTACTTCTCATCGAGGATGATAGCGCTACGGCGCAGAGCATCGAACTGATGCTCAAATCTGAGAGTTTTAATGTTTATACGACAGATCTCGGCGAAGAAGGCGTGGATCTGGGCAAGTTGTATGATTACGATATCATCCTTCTCGATCTGAACCTTCCCGACATGTCCGGATACGAAGTGCTGCGCACTCTCCGTCTGTCGAAGGTCAAGACTCCGATCCTGATCCTCTCGGGCATGGCCGGTATCGAAGACAAGGTTCGCGGTCTCGGCTTCGGTGCCGACGACTACATGACCAAGCCCTTCCACAAGGATGAGCTCGTCGCTCGCATCCATGCGATCGTCCGCCGCTCCAAGGGCCATGCACAGTCGGTTATCATGACCGGCGAACTGATCGTCAACCTCGATGCAAAAACCGTCGAAGTCGGCGGCCAGCGCGTTCACCTGACGGGCAAGGAATACCAGATGCTGGAGCTTCTCTCACTCCGCAAGGGCACCACGCTCACCAAGGAAATGTTCCTGAACCACCTTTATGGCGGTATGGACGAGCCCGAACTGAAGATCATCGACGTCTTCATCTGCAAGCTGCGCAAGAAGCTTGCAAATGCCGCCGGCGGCGCCAACTACATCGAAACCGTCTGGGGTCGCGGCTATGTGCTGCGCGAGCCCGATGGTGCCGAATACGCCGAAACCGCCTGATCCGCCAAATCCGCTTATCCCTAAAAATCCCGCCCTTGTGGCGGGATTTTTGTTTTGGTGCTCTATCCCGAAATGAAAAAGCCGCCCGGAAGGACGGCTTGCGTTAACGATTTGCGCAACCTGCTCAGGCGGCGATTGCGCGATTTCCGAACACGGCGGTGAGGATCTTGCGGTCGAATGGCTTCAGCAGGAAGTCGGTTGCCCCTGCCCGCTTGCCGGCCATAAGCTTCTTCAGGTCGGCTTCGATGACGCAATAGTAGATCTTCACCTCTTTGCCGCCGTCCAGGGCGCGGATGGCGGCGATGAGCTCGAGCGCCCCCTCCATACCTGAATCAACGATCAGATATTCGGGAAGCTCGGCCTGGCAGCGTTGCAGCGCCTCTTCGGCATTCGACGCTTCGCTGACCAGGAAATCGAGTTCGGAAAGGATTCGCTTGCCGACCTTGCGAACGATGTCCGAACTGTCGGTGATCATGAATCTCTGCATGGCGGCTCCTTATCCCTCGCGCTGTCTCCATCGAGGGCCTTCCTGACCTTCGAGGATAGGTTGATCAGGCTAAGGAATCGTTACCGCCGCTGCTTCGATCAGCAATTGGTAAACTACGCTGCAGCGATCTTGGCAGTGAAGATGATCTCTTCGGCGCTGACTTCGTGACCCAGAACCATGCCGCATTCTTCAGCCAGCAGCACGGTATAGTAGGGCTGGATCGAATGCGCATCGATAGCCTCTTCGACAGTGCCGGTAGCGATTTCGATGAACTTCGGCGGCATGCGCATCAGCTTGCCCTTGGCGACGAGCTTGAAGCTTGCATCGAATTCGGGATTTTCCAGAGTGATATCCAGATTGCCGCCGCGCGGTATGGAAGAATATGCGACGAGGAAAAGGTTCAGAAGGAGTTTGACCCTGTTCTTGGCGACGATCGCGCGCGGACCGCTCCAGGTCACCTCGGTCTTCTTTTCGGCCACAGCGAAATCCTTGGCCGCACGTTCGGCCTCACCGGTATCGATCGAGGCGCCGACGGAACCGGAAGCACCAAAGGCAAGGCGTGCGAATTTGAGACGGACCGAGGCATTCAGTGCGCTGGTGCGGATGAGATCCATCGCATCCGAATCTGCTCCGCCTTCGTCCAGAAGCTCCAGGCCGTTGTTGATGGCGCCGACTGGTGAGATCACGTCATGGCACACGCGGCTGCACAGAAGTGCTGCCAGGTCCGGACCGGACAGAGTGAGATTGGGGTTCTTGGACATCATCGTCTCCTGAGGGCGGCAGTGTCATTCCACCCGGTAGTGTGCCTGATCAAAATTGCGCGAAGTTTGCGACCGTACTCACCGCCATAATGACACCATATTTGGTAAACCGATTGTTAAGACGATCGGCGCAAAATGCATCAAATGCTAATACTCCTGACAATGACGAATGGATGACATCATGCGCCTCCAATTTCTCGGAAGATTTATCGGCTTCTGCAAGTTGCTGACCGCAATCGTGATCTCGTCGATGATGATTACAGGGCAGGCCGCAGCGCAGCAGAGCAACGGCCAGTATACAGTGCAGGAAATCGTCGATGCCGGTCATTCCTTCTTCGGCGAGACCAGCGGCGGCCTTGCCAAGGTCGTTGAAAGCGCCTTCCAGAAATATGGCCTGCCGAACGGCTATATTCTCGGCCAGGAAGGCGGCGGCGCCTTCATCGCCGGCCTGACCTACGGCGAAGGCCAGCTCAACACCAAGAATGCAGGCGAACACCCGCTCTACTGGCAGGGTCCGTCTCTCGGTCTTGACTACGGCGGCCAGGGCTCGCGCGTCATGATGCTGGTCTACGACCTGCCGTCCATCGATTCCATCTATGCCCGCTTCGGCGGCGTCAGCGGCTCGGCCTATGTCATCGCCGGCTTCGGCATGACGCTTCTCAAGAACAACAATGTTCTGGTCGTACCGATCCGCACCGGTGTCGGCGCCCGTCTCGGCATCAATGTCGGCTACCTGAAGGTCACCCCGAACCCGACGTGGAACCCCTTCTGAAAAGCTCAGATCAGCGCTAATATTCCTGGGAATATGGTCCTGCCGGCGCCCGCAGCCTTGCCGATGTGCCCCCTGCGTGCTTAATCAACGGACTGTATCAACCTTCGAAGCGATGGCCGCGCCGTGATCGAATATGCTCTTTTGTTCGGATTGGGTTTCCTGACCGCGGCCTTCCTCGTCTTTCTGGTCTCGCCTGCTGTCCATCGCCGCATCGTCTGGTACACCGAGAACCGCCTCAAGGCGACGATGCCGTTGAGCCCGCAGGAAGTGCGGGCGCAGAAGGACATGGTGCGCGCGCTCTACGCCGCTGAAAATGCCCGCACTGCGCAGGATCTGCAGCGCGAACGCGAGAAGTCGCTCTCCCTGCAGCTGCGCCATGACGCGCTCGCCGTCGATGCCGGCAGGCTGGCCTCCGAAGTCAACGAGGCACGCGCGCAGATCGGCGAAATGCAGGTGGAGGCCGCCGAGCAGCGTTCCCATCTTCGCAAGGACGAAAACTATATCAGCCAGCTGAAGACGAGCCTGCATATTGCCGAACAGGCTGGCTCCAACAAGGATAGCGAGCTGGAGACGCTGCGTGCGCGGCTTTCCAAGCTTGCAGAACAGGCCGACAGTCTGAAGATCGACCTTGCCGCCCGCGAGACTGAAGCTGAGAACCTGAAGTTTCGCGCCAATGCCATGCGCGACGAACGCGATACGATGCGCAAGGACGTGACCGTTCTGCAGAAGCGCGCCAAGGATGCCGAGCAGAAGCTCAGCCAGCAGCAGCACATGGTCATTCGCCTCGAGGACAAGGCCGCCCGAGAAACCGCCTCCGCCGCGGACAAAGAAGCCCTGCTCGGCCGCCGGCAGCAGGAAATCGCCAAGTTGAAGGACCAGCTGAAGGCGGCCAATGCCGAGCTGCGCAAGGTCACCAAGCTGCTGCGCGATGCCGGTCTTGCCAACGCTGTTGCCGATCTTCCCGCCGAAGCGAGCAGCGAAGCCGAAACCTCGGAACTCGATCTCACATCTATCACGGCGCAGATGAGCGACAATGTCCGCAGGCGCAGCGCGGCACTGGCAGATCACCTGCAGAAGGCAAGAAACAATACCAGTCGCGATGGTGCGCTTCGCGAGGAAATCACCTCGATCGCCGCCAGCATGGTGGCGCTTACGGCGCTCAACGAAGGTCCGTCCTCTCCGATCCTCTCCCTCCTGCCTGACAGCGGAGAGAAGAAGGGAGCGAACGACCGCGTGAATCTCGCTGACCGCGCAGCTGCGATCATCGCCGATCCGCAGCGCTGACCCCTGTCAGATTCGAGCCATAGCCGAAGATATGGCAAAGAGACCAATGCCGGTCGCTGTCGCCACGTTGAGACTGTCCAGCCCTTCAGATTGCGGAATGCGCGCAGTGCGAAAACGGGAAAGCACGGCCTCCGGCAGTCCCTCACCCTCGGTGCCGACGACGAGCGCCATGCGATCGGAAGCCGGTATCTGCCGGATATCCGTCTCGCCGCGTGGCGATAGCGTCCAGATTGCAAAGCCGCGCCCGGCGAGGCTCGAGAGAAGATCAAGCGCATTACCGCCGCGATGATAGGGCGTGCTGAGGACCGAGCCGACCGAAACGCGCAACGCCTTGCGGTAGAGCGGATCGCAGCAGGTCTCATCAAACAGGATCGCATCCGCTTTGAAGGCAGCGGCGTTGCGAAACATCGAGCCGGCATTGTCGTGGTTGGAAATGCCGCAGCCGACGAGGACAAGCGCCCGACCAGGCAGCGCGTCGAGAAGGACACTTTCCGCTGCCTGCTCCCGGCGGCCAAGGGCGAGCACGCCGCGATGCATGTTGAAGCCGACGATACCATCAAGAACGTCGCCATCCGCCACATAGACCGGCACGTCATCGGGAAAGCGTTCGAGAATCTCGGACACTCCGTCGAGCCGATTGCGCAGCAGCAGGATCTTCTCGGCCGAAAATCCCCTGCGCGCCGCATGCGCTTCGGCAAGCATGCGCAGCACGACCGTGCCTTCGGCGATGAAGCGGTTCTGCCGGCCAGTCAGGTCGCGTTCGCGAATATCGCGAAATTCCGCAATCCGCGGATCCTCGGGACTTTCGATCGTGTGCGGTATCGCGGCCATACCGGCCTCAATTGCCCGACAGCGTGATGTCGGCCACGATGCGGCTCGCCTTGATGTCGAAGACCAGCGCCTTGCGCTTGCCATTGACATCAGTGCCGTAAAACAGGATCTGCCCGCCCGAAAGCGACGTTTGCTCGATCTTGAAGCCAAGCGGCAGCGAAGCCGTTACCGCCACCGGCGCGTCCGAAGGCACGCCCGAAGAGTTGGTCGATGCTGTGGCCTGGGATGGCTCCGTGCGCGTCACCTTGTAGACAACGGCACCGAAGACCGCCATAAGGCTCACGAACATGATGGCGCCCGAGACGATCTGCAGGCGAACCATCTTGCGCCGGACATTTTCCATAGCCGGGTCAAGGGGCTTTTCTTCCTGCTCATCGTCAGCTGGCTCGAATTTCGTCATCTATGGCGTCCCGTTCTAAAAATACGTCGGAGAAGAAGCGTCTTGAGCGACCCCTTTAAACAAGCAGATGACAATAGAAAAGTCCTGACCGCTGACGAGACCGCCGAAGGCCGCCTGGACGCCTGGCTGACAGCACAGGTCGGCGAGGAGTTTTCCCGCAGCCGCATCAAGGCGCTGATCAAGGATGGCCAGGTTCTTTTGAAGGGCGCACCGGTTACCGATCCGCAACGAAAGGTGCGGGCCGGCGACAGCTACGAGATCACCTTGCCGGAGCCCGAAGATCCGGCGCCAAAGGGCGAGAATATCCCGCTCGATATCCTCTATGAGGATGAAGACGTGATCGTCATTTCCAAGCCGGCCGGCCTCGTCGTCCATCCTGGCCCCGGCAACTGGACAGGCACGCTCGTCAACGCGCTGATCCACCATTGCGGCGACACCCTCTCAGGCATCGGCGGCGTGCGGCGCCCCGGCATCGTTCACCGCCTCGACAAGGATACGACCGGCGTCATGGTCGTCGCCAAGAACGATATGGCACATCGCCATCTTTCGCTGCAGTTTGCCGATCACGGCCGCACCATGCCGCTGGAACGCGCCTATCAGGCGATCGTCTGGGGGCGTCCGCGCTCGCTCTCGGGAACGATCGACGCGCCGCTCGGCCGTGCCACCGGCGATCGCACCCGCCGCGCCGTCAAGCGCCCCGAAAACGAAAGCGCCGACGAAGCGATCACCCATTACGAAGTGCTCGAGCGCTTCCATGAAAGCCCGGATGCGAGCGCGCTTGCCTCCCTCGTCGAATGCCACCTGGAAACCGGCCGCACGCACCAGATCCGCGTCCACATGGCACACATCGGCCATCCGTTGCTGGGCGATGCCGTCTACGGCGCCGGCTTCAGGACCAAGGCCAATCTTCTGCCCGACGAGGCCCGCAAGATCGTCAAAGCGTTCGACCGCCAGGCGCTGCATGCCTACATGCTGCAATTCGAGCATCCGCGCACAGGCAAGGTGATGCATTTCGAAGTAGCGCTGCCGGATGACATGGTGGAGCTCGCTGACGCCTTGCGCGGATGAGCGATAGTCGCTGTTACTTCTTGGAGCCGGCGCCCAGAACCCGATGCGTGGCGTTATCGAGGGCGTGGCTGGTGTCGCGCCCGTCCTGTGCAAGTCCCCTTGCAGTGTTGCCGCAGGATGTAAGAGTAGTGGAAAGCGAAAGCAGCAGTATGGCGGCAAAGGCTGATCTGATCATCTGGTTCCCCTCATGAAAGCGCCTGGGGCAAGAGTGCCGACGCCACCGGAAAAATGCGGCAGCAGCCAATAAAATCAATGCCTCCGGCTCACTCTGGCCGAGCCCGGATAACGCCCTCGTGAACGCCGGGGCGACCTTGAATCCCTGTTTCGCCATACTTATCTGTACATAGACTTATTGCGGGCTTGGAGAGAGCCGCATGTCCCGGTTTGCCTTTAGCGCGAGGGCGCGTTCCATCGGGAACCGGAATCCATATAAGGAGGGTGCATCATGGCCCGAAATAACTTGCCGTCCATTACCGCCGGCGAAGCCGGTCTCAATCGTTACCTCGACGAAATCCGTAAATTTCCGATGCTGGAGCCGCAGGAAGAGTACATGCTCGCCAAGCGTTACTCAGAACACGGCGATCGCGATGCAGCACACAGGCTCGTCACCAGCCACCTTCGCCTTGTTGCGAAGATCGCCATGGGCTATCGCGGCTACGGCCTGCCGATCGGTGAAGTCGTGTCCGAAGGTAACGTCGGCCTCATGCAGGCCGTCAAGAAGTTCGATCCGGAACGTGGTTTCCGTCTTGCCACCTATGCAATGTGGTGGATCAAGGCCTCGATCCAGGAATATATCCTGCGCTCATGGTCTCTGGTGAAGATGGGTACGACTGCGAACCAGAAGCGCCTGTTCTTCAACCTGCGCCGCCTGAAGGGCCGTATCCAGGCCATCGATGACGGCGACCTGAAGCCGGAGCATGTGACCGAGATCGCGACAAAGCTGAACGTCTCCGAGGAAGAGGTCGTTTCGATGAACCGCCGCCTTTCCGGCGACGCATCGCTGAACGCTCCCATCAAGGCCTCCGAAGGTGATAGCGGCCAGTGGCAGGATTGGCTCGTGGACGACCATGACAGCCAGGAAGACGTGCTGATCGAGCAGGATGAGCTCGATACCCGTCGCCGCATGCTGTCGAAGGCCATGAGCGTGCTGAACGACCGCGAACGCCGTATCTTCGAGGCCCGCCGCCTCGCCGAAGATCCGGTGACGCTGGAAGACCTTTCGGCCGAGTTCGACATCAGCCGCGAGCGCGTCCGCCAGATCGAAGTCCGTGCCTTTGAAAAGGTGCAGGATGCGGTCCGCAAGGACGCGCTGGAGCGTGCCAAGGCAGTGCGTGTGGTCGAAGCCACCGCATAAGCTGGTTCGGCATTCGAAATCAGAAAGGCGGGTCCTTGCGGCCCGCCTTTTATTTTGCGTGATTTCCGAGGTTCGGGCGACTGGCCTTACTGGCTTGTCGAGAGGTCTCCGAGCGCCGTCCATTCCTTGATTGCCGTGTTGAAGGCATCTCCACCTGTGGCGCCCTTCTGCATGGTCAAAAGCGCACGGCGGCCGTTGCGATAGGTGATCGGAATGTCGATCCAGTCACGTGTGGCAAGCAGGTCCAGGTTGGCCTTGCGCGCATCCGGATAGTCATTCAGCGCGATCATGTGGAAATCGTCGGTGATCTTGGCCGGCACTGCGATCAACGGATCGCCGCGATCCTGCTCCGTGCGCTTCATCGAGATGCGCTGAACGCTGTCGATGCTGCCGCCTTCGAAATTCGGCGGAACGGAGAAGACGATTTCAACGAGATGGCTTGCGGGCAGCGACGGGTCAGAATTGCGCTTGAAGGTCACCAGCGCCGAAAGATTGCGCTCCGGCACGGTGACGTTGCCCTGCACGGTCGCTTCCTGGCGGCCATCCTGTCCTGCTTCATGCTGCACGGTCCAGACGACCGAACCCTGGATCGCCGTCGGCGAGCTTTCACCGATCCGCTCTTCATAGAGGAACATCTTTTCCGTAGCGCCGATCGGCGTGTTCTGCGCAGCAGGTGCGGCTGCAGGGCCATTCGGCGTCAAGTTTTCCGCAGGCGCAGCATCGGACTGGACGCTCGGCGAGCTGGTATCGGCTGCGGCGACGTTCTGCTCGGCAACCGACTTGCCTTCCGCCGTCGGCGTTCCCGGTACGGCTGCCGGACCGTTGTCGACTTCGGTACCATCGGCGAGCAGCCGCTGTGTGAACTTGCTATTGGCAGCCGAACCGTCCAGCGAGGCAACCTCCTGGTTGGGTCGCGCCGGCGGTGTTGTAGCACTGTGATCTGGCGACTGGGTCGTGGCCGGCGCGCTGTTTTGCTGCGCCGGAGGTGTCGTCGCCGGCGTTGCCGTATCATCACGCGCCGCCTGTGACGGTGCGGAGCTGACGAGACCATCGACCATTTCCATCACCGCCTGGCGGTTCATCCAGCCGGCATAGGCGCCGCCGCCAAGGATGCCCAGCGTCACAAGGACGGCCAGGATCGTGCCGATGCCGAAGCGGCGGCGCTTGGGCTCCATGCGGAAGCTCTTGCCCTGCAGCTTGGAAGCGACGATCTGGTCCAGATCCATCGGCGGATTGCTGTCATCGTCATCGGCGGCAGCATTGCGGCGGTCGTAGCCACGCAGCGCACGCGCCTCGCGCCAGTCTTCGCTCGGCGTCGCGGCCGGTGCGGGAGCTGCAGAAGCGGAACCATTGCCGGCATGCACTTCCGCAAAGATATCGACGTCGTCGAAATGCGCGGAAGCTGGTGTCTTCTTGTCCGTGCCTGCCTCGATCGGCGGCAGATCGTCGAAAGCGGCAGCTTCCCAGGAGAAGTTTTCCTTGGCTGCCGGCATGACGGCCGGCGAACCACCATTTCCGAGCGTCGAGATTTCATCGAAAGCGCGTGCCGAAGCATCGGCGGGAACGGCAGGCGCGGTCTCGGCATAGGAATGGAGCTCTTCGCGCGCCCATTCGGTCTCGGCCTCCTGCGGCAAAGGTGCGGGCGTGTCGGCAGCCGGCTCGGACCACATGCGATCGAAATGCGCTGCTGCATCCACTGCAACCGGTTCTTCGCGCGCGTGCTCGATGAAGTCGCTGGTTTGCGCCTGCGATTGCGGCTCGAAATCGGCCATCGGCTCAACGAGCCGATTGGACGCACGGTCTAGGCCACGCGAAGCCGGCTGATGATCGTCCTCGCGCTGAAGCTCCTCTTCAACCTCATGGGTGGTTTCGGCCACCGGCTCGGCAGCGACCTCTTCAGGCCGGCCTTCCGCTGGATAATATTCTTCCGCCGGCTCATGACGGCTCTCGGGCTCGGCATGAATCTCTGCCTGCTCCGGGGCACGCCATTCTTCTGCAGGCGCTTCTTCCTCATGAGGCGGATGCCATTCAGCATGCTCGGGCACCACCTCCTCGGCGGGAGCGGCCGCCTGAACGACCTCTTCCGGCTCGGCAGGCTGCTCGCTGGCGGTATCTTCTACGCCCTGCCGCTCATCGCTCTCGTAGACAGGTGCCTCGGCAACGGGAGCCGCCTCTGCGACAGGCTCATGCTCTGCCGCAGGCTCTTCGTGGATTTCGGGTTCCAGAGCGGCTGCAATCGGTTCGTCGATCGGCCCCGCTTCTGAATGTTCACCCTCGACTTCGCGGATTGCGGCCTCGAGCTTTTCAAGCTGGCGCTGCAGCATGGCTTCCGGCGGACGCGGCTTCATGTTCTCGAGCTGCCGCTGCACCGCGCCGCGCGCACGCTCGTAGACCTTCACCCGCATCTCGGGGGTATTTTCAGACAGGCCGTCGACCGCCCGCCGAATAACTGCAATAAAATCCGCCATCAGTACTTTCTCAAGAAGTCCGGCATACTCCCGAACGGTCGCCTTAAGTGACCCGCGACATTAATCCTCAAACGGATCGGTCACAAGTATCGTGTCGTCACGCTCGGGGCTGGTGGAAAGGAGTGCGACCGGCGCTCCGATCAGCTCTTCGACCTGGCGAACATACTTGATCGCCTGCGCCGGCAGATCCGCCCAGCTGCGAGCGCCGACCGTCGATTCCTTCCAGCCTTCCAGCGTGACGTAGATTGGCTCGACACGAGCCTGAGCCGCCTGGCTTGCCGGAAGATGGTCGATCTGTTCGCCGTCGAGCATGTAGCCGACGCAAATCTTCAGTTCATCAAGGCCATCGAGCACGTCGAGCTTGGTGAGTGCGATGCCGCTGATGCCGTTGGTGGCGACCGACTGGCGCACGAGTGCAGCGTCGAACCAGCCGCAACGGCGCTTGCGGCCCGTCACCGTGCCGAATTCATGGCCCTTCTCGCCGAGGAACTGACCGATCTCGTCCGTCAGTTCGGTCGGGAACGGACCTTCGCCGACGCGCGTCGTATAGGCCTTGGTGATGCCGAGGATGTAGCCGAGCGAACCCGGACCCATGCCCGAACCGGCAGCGGCCTGACCGGCCACCGTGTTGGACGATGTCACGAAGGGATAGGTGCCGTGATCGATATCGAGCAGGCTGCCCTGCGCCCCTTCGAAGAGGATACGAGCGCCCTTGCGGCGCTCTCTGTCGAGAAACAGCCAGACCGTATCCCGGAAAGGCAGCACGCGGTCGGCGATCGAGGTCAGTTCGTCCATGATCGTCTGATGGCTGACCTCGGCAACGCCGAGACCGCGGCGAAGTGCGTTGTGGTGCGTCAGGATGCGGTCGACCTTGCCAGGCAGGGCTTCGAGGTCCGCAAGATCCATGACGCGGATGGCGCGGCGCCCGACCTTGTCTTCATAGGCCGGGCCGATGCCGCGGCGGGTCGTGCCGATCTTGGTGCCGCTGTTGGAGGCGGCATCTTCGCGATAGGCATCAAGCTCGCGGTGCAGGGAAAGGATGAGGGTGGCATTGTCGGCGATGCGCAGGTTCTCGGGCGTAACCTTTACCCCCTGCGCTTCCAGCCGGCCGATCTCGGCGATCAGGGCATGCGGATCGACGACGACACCATTGCCGATGACGGCCATCTTGCCGGGGCGCACGACGCCGGAGGGCAGCAGCGAGAGCTTGTAGCTCGTGCCGTCGATCACGAGCGTATGTCCGGCATTATGTCCGCCCTGATAGCGCACAACGATGTCAGCACGTTCCGAAAGCCAATCGACAATCTTGCCCTTGCCTTCGTCACCCCACTGCGAACCGACCACGACCACGTTCGTCATCAAACTCTTCCTGTTACCGGCGGAGAACCGCACACCTGCTCAAACCCGCGCATCTATAAAGCTTTGTTTTTGGGAAAGCGACCCTGTTATCACCGCAGATTCGGCTTTTTACGTGACAAATCAGCCGCCGGCAGGCTAAGCCCGCTCACAAAGGCCCGCCAGCGACGACAAAGACGGAAAGAGCACCCTTGCAAGCAACAGCCTATATCTGCCTCGTCATTGCAACTCTCTGCTGGGGCGGCAATGCGGTCGCGGGCAAGCTGGCGCTCGGCCACGTCAGCCCGATGATGCTGACCTTCCTGCGCTGGTTCCTGGCCGTCGTGCTGATCGGCGCCATTTCGCTGCCGCAGTTGCGGAAGGACTGGCCGGTGGTGCGCAAGAACCTGCCTCTCCTCTTCTTCTACGGCGTGATCGGCTACACGACCTTCAATGCCATGCTCTATTCGGCCGTGCAGTACACGACGGCAATCAACGTTGCGATCGAGCAGGCCGGCATTCCCATGCTGATCTTCCTGTTGAATTTCGTCTTTTTCCGCACCGGCGTTTCGCTGGCCCAGGTCGTCGGCTTCGGCATGACGCTTATCGGCGTGGCGCTGACGGCAGCGCATGGCGATCTCGAAACTCTGCTGCAGCTTAGTCTGAACCGCGGCGATGGCTTGATGCTGATCGCCGTCGCCGCCTATGCCGTCTATACGATTTTCCTGAGATGGAAGCCTGTCGTTGACTGGCGCACACTGATGGCGGTCCCGGCTCTCGGCGCAGCGCTGACCGCATTGCCTCTCCTTTTGTGGGAGACTTCGCGCGGCACCGTCCAGTGGCCAGATGGTGAGGGCTGGGCGATCGCCGTCTACACCGCAATCTTCGCCTCGCTGCTCGCGCAGATACTTTATATCAGGGGTGTCGAGGAAATAGGCGCCAATCGCGCCGGCCTGTTCATCAATCTGGTCCCGGTTTTCGGCACACTGCTCTCCGTCGCCCTGCTCGGCGAAACGCTGCAGCTTTTCCACATGATTGCGCTGGTACTGACACTCGGCGGCATCGCCATCGCCGAAAAGGGCCGCCCGAAAACGGCCGCGCCCACCGTACCGGCTTCGCCGGTCGACTAACCGAGCTCCAGCGTCGTCACACCATAGACATTCTTCAGCTGGATTCCCGGCGCCGGGCCGCGATACATGCGCGCGGTTTCCATGACGGGTTCGAGCCCTACGCTTTCGGCAAGCGCAATCGCCTCGGAATTGACGGCGGGTATATCGATATAGATCGACGCACCATGTGCCTGGGGAATGAGGCCTGCCAGAAGGGCGGCGGCGCTATCCGTATCATTGGCAAAAAGCGGACCGATCTTGTAGCCCTCGTAACAGCGGCGGATCGTGCCGTAACCGCGGATCTTGCCGCTCTTGCGCACGACGACCGAGCCGCGTCCCTTTCGCGCCGTGCACCAGGCGGCAAGGAAAGCCGCACGGGGCTGCGGGAAAATGCCGCTGTCGTAGCGTAGCAGGCCTTCGAGCCGTGCATCCGGTACCGGCTGCGCGACGAGTGACGAATCCGGCACCGATGTAGGGACGCCGCCATAACGAATCGTGTTGTAGGCGACCTCGAAACCGGCCTTGCGATAGGCTGCCTGCTGGGCCGCAACGCCATCGAGGCCAATCGTACGGTCTTCGGCCGAAGCGATGCCGGCGTTCCAGATCGCCTTGCCGAAGCCCCGGCCGCGGAAATCGGGATGCACGATGTAGAGACCGAGGAAGGCGAAATTGTCGCCATATTTGACGACCGAGATGGACCCGACCGGCACCTCACCGATGGCGCCCACGAAAAATCCGGAGGGATCAGCCTCGTGGAATGCGATCGCATCGTCGAGGCCGGGATTCCAGCCCTCCTGACGTGCCCATTCCAGCGCAAGCTCCAGTTCGCCGGGCCGCATGGAACGAACGGCAAATTCCGAATTCATGCAACCTTCCCAGATTGAAACCCGCAAGTCCATTCAGTCATGCGCCAAGCAACCGTCAAGTCGATTGTCCCTGCGCTCAGACCGGTCATGATGAACTCACGTTCACGGCTTGAACGATGCGTGTCGTCGTTTTGAAATGCAATGCAAAAGAACTTCGATCTCGCCTTACCATGAAACAATGTAATTGCAATCTCAAGAAAATTACTACACCCGCAGGATCCTTCCGGCGGGTGCAGACCAAATGACGCCAGGATCCGGTTTTCAGGCCTTAGCGCAGAAACGGACCCAGCGCTTCGGCAGTGCCGATGGTCTGGGCAGCGTGGCTGAGAACGCTGTCGAAAACGAAGCCGACGACGATGGTCAGCTGCTGCGAATAGGCCTTGAGCTGATAGCCCTCGCCTTCGACCTGTGCCGGAGCGCTCAGGGCAAAAGGCATGTTCGGGCGGACGAAACCGGCGCTCGTCGTCAACGGCTCCTCCGGCAGGTGGCCGATGGCTGAAGTGTACATCAGATCACGGCCGAAACCGCCCGGGCCAAAGGCGAAAGCCGGCTGGCCCGCAGCCGATATCGTGATTGCGAGCGTTGCGGCAAGAAGAAGTCTGCTCATCTCAAGTCCCCGTTTCCAGCCGGCCGGCAATTTCTGCCTGGCCGCAGCGCCGGTCGCATCTGTCCATGCCCGGCCGCTTTCATGAGGGTCACTCTACATGCCAGTATTTGCAGGCTTTTTAAGCAGATCCGTACAATTTTATTGAAACGCGACTTTTTAGACTGTGCCTGTTCGGGCAGGAAACAATCTTTACCATACGCCTTGACGGTATCTTCGCATCCTTACTTTTAAGGTGCCTCAAAACGAAACAGGGGCAAAAACGATGCACGAAGTTCCAGTCAAATCCAGGATTATCCAGAACGTCTATTTCAGCCAGGAAGACGGGCGTCTGCGCATCTGCTTCCGCAACGGCGAAGAGCGGCTCTTCGAAGGCGTGCCGGCGGCTGACGTGAGCACCATGGTGAAGGCGCCTTCGCCGGGCCAGTATTACATTGACCGGATCAGAACGCGGTATCGCCGTATCGCGGCCTGACAGGCTTCGATCGCTTCACCGGAGCGGCCTTAAATCGATTGTGCCACGCTCCGGTCGAGATTGATTGCCACATCAACGCGAGCCTTATAAATGATGACTTCCATTGTCCGAGGTCTCGCGAACTGACGATGCCATCGTCCGATCAGAACATGAAACTGGCGCCGCAGCCGAAAAAGGGCCGCGCCGTCATGTGGCTGCTGATTGTTCTGTCCCTTTCCATTGTTGGTGCAACAGTGCTGCTGTCGAACGACATGCGGCACCTGAAATCGCTGGCCCACTATTTCGGCATAGAGCTTTTCCCGCCCGCGCCACCTCCGCCTCCCCCGCCGCCCAAGGTCTTCCGCCGCACCGAACCCGTCAGCATCAAGATCGCACCGCGCATGTTCGATCTGCCGCAGCCGGCACTTGCGAGTGTTTTCCTGCGCACCTGGCGGATTTCCGGTCCGGCCATGTGCGAAGCGCTGCGTTCGGCCGGTATAGAAACCAGCGAATGGAAGGAAACAGCCTTCAATTCTGACACGTTCGAATGCTCCCACGAACAGATTTTCAAGAAAGATAAGGATCACATCGTCAGCTCGCTTTTTCTTGTCGTTCGGGGCAACGGCAATGGCGCGATATCGAGCATGCGCGTGAAACTGGTTGGCCCGGCGACCAACAGCGACGGGCAGCTCGATGCGGGAACGATGCGCATCTTTGAGACCATGCTGACGCAGCCGGCCTGGCTCGATTTTCATGATACGCTGGCGGCAATCCGCAATCTCAAGGATGTGAAGGAGGAAGGCTTCGGCGCGCTCATCAACTTCACCCAGGAATTTTCGCGGCCGGGCGCCTTCAACTTCACGCTCCTGCTTCAAGAGACCTCCCCCCAACAGCGCCGCACGAAGGATTACTTCTCCCCGAAGACCTGGCTGCCCGCGCCCGATCCCTCATGGCAGGTGCCGGAACTCATTTTCTGGCGACGCGCGTAATTACCTTACGCTAGCAACGAGGTGCGACCGGGGCGTGCCATTGAGCAGACCGGCGAGATCCTGGCCGTCCCGTCGGCAACTCACCATGAACAGTTTCGGCGCCAGCGCCTTGCGGCTGCACTCGATGAAGCTGCGGCGCAAGGCAGTCCGCAGCAGGCCTGCCGCGTTCTGGCCGCATGCAAGGCGCCGACCCTGCAGATCTGCACATAGCGCCCGCGGAGCGATCCGCGAAACACCGGCAATGACGAAAGTATCGCCCTTCAAGGAGAAGGTTGCATTGTCGATGACCTTCAGGGACTGACCGGCAGAAAACTTGAATGGATAGCGATCGGGCTCGCGTTCATAGGGCTGATGGCTCGGGTCGATATGAACCGGCACGGAAGTCCAGATTGCTCCACTTTCCGCATCCATCCGCGGCGTCGCATCGACAGGAGAAGCAACCAGATGGGAGGAGAAAGCCATTGCGCCGACAACGGCCGCGAGCACACTGCAGACACGGCCGAAAAGAATGAGCAGCTCTGCAATCACCCGCAACGAAGTCACCATGGTTGAAGCTGGATAGAACGTTTTTGAACGCGCGTTGGCGGATGATTGTTCCGTTGTGGGGCGTGCTTCATTTTCATAGCGATCGCGCCCTAATTTGGCGCGTCAAACTTCAGACGCATTTAACTCAAAATAGGTGCGGCTCAGCTCTTTCGATCCTTGACTTGAATCGACCAGAGATTAGCTTTGACGCTGTCTTGAACCGCTCGTCGGATCCAGCAGCCACCTCTCTCGCGCGAAATACATCGGGGAGTACCGCATGGAAACTAGACTGCAGTCCAAACTCATTGAGGCAATCGATTACAAGCGCGAGACTCGACACCTCACGCTCTACCTGACCAACGGCCAACGCCGCCATTACGAAGATGTCCCCGAAGGCATCGTCGTCGGACTGACAGCAGCAGCTTCTCCTGGCGACTTCTACATGAGCCAGATCCGGGGCCGCTTCCGCACCACCTGAAAAATACGGCACGCACCCAAGGCGTGCCGTGTCGGCGCCCCCGGAAGCAAACTGAAGAGCCCGCCAACCGGACCGTTCGAACCGAAATCGGCTTATCTTGCATTCATCGACTGAGTTTCAGAGCCCGATTTCAGCGGGCCACGCTTCGCGATTTGCCGTCGTGGCCGGTTGACGCAAGAAGGCGCCCCGTATCGGCGGCGCTGGAAGGGTAGCCGAGCGCAAAACCCTGCAAGCTGTCGCAGCCGAGCCATGACAGCGTTACGGCGTGGGCCTCGGTCTCCACGCCTTCGGCAATCACTTCCACATCGAGAGCCTTGGCGATCTCGACGATCGATCCGATCACCCGCCTCTGCTCAGCCGATTCCACCACATCGGTCACGAGCTGGCGATCGATCTTCAGCCGCTTCGGCTTCAGCCGCACGAGACCGATGAGCGAGGCATGGCCGGAGCCGAAGTCATCGATCTCGATATCGATACCCATCTCCTTGATGAGGTCGATATTGGCGAGGAATTTCTCATCGCAATCGTCGAGGAAGATCGTCTCCACCAGTTCGAAGACAATGGCGCCGGGCGGAATGGCCAGCCGGCGCAGCTTCTCCAGCAGGGCAGGATCGGCAAGACGTCCGGGTGAGATGTTCACCGCGATGCGCGGCACATGGTAGCCCATGGCCTGCCAGGCGGCGCGATCTTCAAGCGCACGCTGCAGGACCGCGGCATCGATATCAGCCGAAAGCCCGTATTCATCCGCAATGCGCAGGAAGACGCCCGGCGCAAGCACCCCCTTTTCCGGATGATCCCAGCGCGCCAGCGCCTCCAGCCCGGTGATCTCGCGGGTGCGCGCATCGAGCTGAACCTGATAGTAAGGAATGACCTCTCCCTTTTCCAGGGCTTGGGCAAGCCCCTCAGCAAGGCGTCGCTTGCCGCGCAGGTCGTCCTGAAGCTGCCGGCTGAAAAATTCGATGCGATTGCGGCCCAGTTTTTTTGCCTGGTAGAGCGCCAGATCGGACTCGGCGAGCAGGTTGCGCGCCCGCCTGTCGCTGCTCCAGGACACGCCGATCGATGCACCGGACTGCAGCATTTCCTTCCCGAAGCGAATTTTCTTCCGCAACCGCCGCTGCACATCCTCGACTATCGCCGTGAGCTCCTCTAGCCCGGCGAAATTCATCAGGACAATAACGAACTCGTCTCCGCCGACGCGTGCGGCCATGCCATTGGCGGGAATGGCGGCAGCAATTCTGAGTGATGCCGATCGCAACACTGCGTCACCCGCCGTGTGGCCGTGACTGTCATTGATCTGTTTGAACTGGTCGAGATCGAGATGCAGGACGGCAAGCGTGGATATGCTCTTGTCACCGGGCAATTCGGCAAGTCGCTTGTCCAGCAGCCGTCGGTTCGGCATGCCCGTCAGGTAGTCATGATCGGCGACGTGCTCGATGCGCGCATTGCTTTCCTCGAGCGCCAGCGCTCGCGCTTCGGCCACCATCTTCTGCTTGCCGAGTTCGGCATTGAGCAGAACGTCGGCCGTTACGTCCCATTCGGCACCGATGAAGGATGGCATGCCTTCCTCATCGACGTAGAAATGTGCACGCGACCTGATGTGCCTGATCTCGCCACTCGGCAGAATGATACGAAACTGAGAATTGTAGGCACCGCGAGTAGCAATCGCTTTTTCGAAATCCCGCTCGGCCCGTTCCCTGTCGTCAGGATGTATGGCGTTCGCCCAGATAAGGGTCGGCGCTTCTCGATCTGTCTGACCGGTGCCGTAGAGACGATGCATCTGTGCATCCCAGAGAATAGCATCCTTGTTGATGCTGTGTTCCCACACACCAATTTGCGAAGCATCAAGCGCCAGCTCCAGTCGCCGAAGAAGATCCTGGAACTCTCGCTCTGATCGCGTTGGTTTATTCTCGGGCAATTGGTTTCAGCCTTCGAAGCCTGCAAAAACTTATAATATAGTCCCAAGCCCCCATTAATGAAGCCTTTTCGTAAGTACCGAACTAGTTACTAGGTGAACTGTTCGTTACGACTGCCTTCTTTTCGACCAATATTGTTTTGCCCGGAACCCCCGCTCAATCAGTGATTGTGCCGCGGTGGATTCTTGGCAATCTGCCGGAAGTCAGCCGCCCCTTCGATGACCGCACCATCAGAAAGTTGCGTCACCGTGTTGCGGTAAATGCGCTGCCATGGCGTGGCATCGGCCGGCACCGGCGGAATTCCATCGCCCTTGCGCCGCTCGATTTCAGCCTCGTCGACCAGCATATCGCAACGCCCCTGATTGAAATCGATGCGAATGATGTCGCCGGTTCTCAGCCATGCAAGCCCGCCACCCGCCGCACTCTCCGGCGAGGCATTGAGGATCGAAGGGCTGTCCGAAGTGCCGGACTGGCGCCCGTCGCCGATCGTCGGCAAGCTCTTGATGCCGCGTTTGAGGATATGATCCGGCGGCTGCATATTGACCACCTCGGCAGAACCCGGCCAGCCGAGTGGACCGGCGCCCCGGATGGCGAGGATCGTGTTCTCGTCGATGCCGAGTTCCGGATCGTTGATGCGCTTGTGGTAGTCCTCAGAACCGTCGAAGACGACCGCCTTGCCTTCGAACACGCCTTCGCGGCCGGGCTCCTGCAGGTAACGCTTGCGGAAATCCTCTGACACGACGCTCATCTTCATGATGGCGAAATCGAAGAGATTGCCCTTGAGTACGAGGAAGCCCGCACGTTCCTTCAGAGGCTCGTCGTAGGACTTGATGACGTCGCGATCGCGCGATTCACGGCCCTTCAGGTTGTCCGCCATGGTCTTGCCGGTGACCGTGCGACAGTCGCCGTCGAGCTTGCCGGCCTGTAGCAATTCCCACATGACGGCAGGCGTGCCGCCGGCACGGTGGAATTTCTCGCCGAGATAGGCGCCTGCAGGCTGCACATTCGCCAACAGCGGAATGTCAAAACCATGCACCTGCCAATCCTCGGGATACAGCTCCACACCTGCATGCTTTGCCATGGCGGCAAGATGCGGCTGGGCGTTCGTCGAGCCGCCGATCGCCGAATTGGTCTTGATGGCGTTGAGGAAGGCTTCGCGTGTCAGGATATCCGACGGCTTCAGGTCTTCGAACACGATCTCGACGGCGCGGCGGCCGGTGCGATATGCCATCTGGCCGCGCTCGCGATAGGCAGCCGGAATATTGCCGCAGCCTGTCAGCGACAGGCCAAGCGCCTCGGCCAGCGCATTCATGGTCGAGGCCGTGCCCATCGTGTTGCAATGCCCGACGGAGGGGGCCGAATCGAGCGCCGTCTGCAGGAATTCCTCTTCGTCGATCTCGCCTGCTGCGAGCTTCCGGCGCGACTGCCAGATGGCCATGCCCGAGCCTGCGAGTTTTCCTTCGTGCCAGCCGTCGAGCATCGGTCCGCCCGAGAGAACGATCGCCGGAATATCGACTGTCGAAGCCGCCATGATCGCAGACGGCGTGGTCTTGTCGCAGCCTGTCGTCAGCACGACGCCGTCGAGCGGATAGCCGTAGAGAATTTCGACAAGGCCGAGATAGGCGAGATTGCGATCAAGTGCTGCCGTCGGCCGCTTGCAGTTCTCGAAGATCGGGTGTGTCGGAAATTCGATCGGAATGCCGCCTGCATCGCGGATGCCATCGCGCACGCGCTTTGCCAGCTCGATATGGACGCGATTGCACGGTGTCAGATCGCTGCCGCTCTGGGCAATGCCGATGATCGGCTTGCCGGTCCGCAGCTCTTCCGGCGTCACCCCGTAATTCATGAAGCGCTCCAGATAGAGCGCCGTCATGTCGATATGATCGGGATTATCGAACCAGTCCTGTGAACGCAGGCGGCGCTTTTCGGTCTTTCTGTCTGTCATTTCTTTCCTCCCTGTGAGGCATTCCTGTCTTCGAGATGGAGCAGCAAGGCGCTGTGATCCATCTCGCCGTTACCTTTGGCAACAAATTCGGTGAACTCGGCGTGAACCGCTTCCGTCAACGGCAATGTCAGAGACAACGCCTTTGCCGTCGCCATGACGGCATCGAGGTCCTTCAACTGGTTGGCAGAAGAGCCTCCTGGTGCGAACTGCCGGTCAATCATGCGTTTGCCGTGGATGTCCAGAATGCGGCTGTCTGCAAAGCCTCCGCGCACGGCGTCCCGGAAGGCGGCCGGCGAACCTCCGCCCGCCTCGATCAGCATCATCGCCTCCGCAACGGCACCGATGGTCACGGCCACGATCTGCTGGTTGGCGAGCTTGGCAAGCTGCCCGGCGCCAGCTGGCCCGACATGGGTGACGCGTCCCATTGGCGCGAAGATATCGGTGAGTTCGGCGATGACGGACGCATCCCCTCCCGCCATGATGGCAAGTGTTCCGGCCGAAGCTCCGACCACGCCGCCGGAGACCGGGGCATCGATATGGCCGATTCCGCGTTCGGCCAGCTTCCCGGCATGCTCGCGTGCAAATGACGGGGCGATGGAACTCATGTCGATGATAACGGCGCCCGGTCGCATAACATCGACGACGCCCATGTCGAACAACACCTGTCCGACGGCCTGGGCGTTGGTCAGCATGCAGATGACGATGTTGGCTGTAGCAGCAGCCTGCGAGGGGGTGGACGCGATCACGGCGCCGTCGCCGGAGAGCGCCCCGGCCTTGGTACGATCACGGTTCCAGACGGTGACGGAAAAACCGGCGCCAAGCAGCCGCCGTACCATCGGCGCACCCATAAGCCCCGTACCGAGGAAAGCGATCTTCCGCTTTCCACTGTCTTCCGATGCGTGTGTCACCCAGCCTTCCCGAACTGTTGCCTGCCCTTGATACCCCCCTCACCTCAGCATGCAACCGTTTTGATGAACGTAACGCATTTTTGTCGCATCCCTCAAAACGAAACGGGCGAGGACCAAGGTCCCCGCCCGATTTACCCGACAAAGGAGAGATTATTCCGCAGCGACCCGGATGTGGTCTTCCTCATCCTGCGGATGGTTGTCGTTGTGCTGGACGAGAGGACGGTTGCCCGTCATCCGGCGCAGGAGCACGTAGAATACCGGCGTCATGAAGATGCCGAAGAAGGTCACGCCGATCATGCCCGAGAAGACCGCGACACCCATGGCCGCGCGCATCTCGGCACCGGCGCCCGTCGAGGTGACGAGCGGCACGACACCCATGATGAAGGCCATGGAGGTCATCAGGATCGGGCGTAGACGCAAGCGGCTGGCCTCGATTGCGGCTTCACGCGGCGTCCTGCCTTCAAACTCCAGTTCGCGGGCAAATTCCACGATCAGGATCGCGTTCTTGGCCGATAGTCCGACAAGGACGACGAGGCCGATCTGCGTGAAGATGTTGTTGTCTCCACCGGTGAGCCAGACGCCGGTCAAGGCGGCGAGAACACCCATCGGCACGATCATGATGATCGCAAGCGGCAGCGTCAGGCTTTCATACTGGGCAGCCAGCACAAGGAAGACGAGCAGCAACGCCAACGGGAAGACGACGACGCTGGAGTTACCGGCAAGGATTTGCTGGTAGGTCAGATCCGTCCACTCGAAGTCGATACCCGCAGGCAGGGTCTCGTGCAGGATCTTCTCGATCGCCGCCTGGGCCTGGCCGGAGGAGAAGCCCGGAGCCGGACCGCCGTTGATATCGGCAGCGAGGAAGCCGTTGTAACGGTTCGCACGCTCAGGACCGGTACTTGCATCCACCTTCAGCAGGGCTGCAAGCGGGATCATCTGGCCCGATGCCGAGCGAACCTTCAACTGGCCGATATCTTCCGGCTGGGCGCGGAACTTGGCATCGGCCTGCACACGGACGCTGTAGGTTCGGCCGAAGGCATTGAAGTCGTTCACATAGAGCGAGCCGAGATAGATCTGCAGCGTCTGGAAGACATCGGTGACGGAGACTCCGAGCTGTTCGGCCTTGGCGCGGTCGAGGTCAGCATAGAGCTGCGGCACGTTGATCTGGAAGCTGGAGAACAGGCCGGCAAGTTCAGGCGTCTGATAGGCCTTGGCAAGAACTGCCTTGGTTGCTTCGTCGAGCGCCTGGTTGCCCAGACCCGCGCGATCCTCGATCTGCAGCTTGAAACCGCCCGTCGTGCCGAGGCCGTTGACCGGCGGCGGCGGGAACATGGCGATGAAGGCATCCTGGATGGCTCCGAATTTCTGGTTCAGAGCCATGGCGATCGCCCCGCCCGAGAGGTCAGGCGTCTTGCGCTCATCGAAATCCTTCAACGTCACGAATACGATGCCGGCATTCGAAGAGTTGGTGAAACCGTTGATCGACAGTCCCGGGAAGGCGATGGCGTTGGCGACGCCCGGCTGCTTCAAGGCGATGTCCGTCATGCGCTTGATGACGTCTTCCGTACGGTCGAGACTTGCGGCATCCGGCAACTGGGCAAAGCCGATCAGATACTGCTTGTCCTGCGACGGCACGAAACCGCCGGGAACCGTATTGAAGATGCTGTAGGTCGCACCGACGAGCGCAAGATAGATCACCATAACGATGCTCTTGCGCGAGACGAGACCGCCGACACCCTTGCCGTAGGCATTCGAGCCGGCACCGAAGGCGCGGTTGAAGCCACGGAAGAACCAGCCGAAGATCGCGTCCATGAAACGCGTCAGCCAGTCCTTCGGCGCATGGTGACCCTTCAGGAGAAGAGCAGCCAGAGCCGGAGACAGCGTCAGCGAATTGAAGGCAGAAATAACGGTCGAGATTGCGATCGTCAGCGCGAACTGGCGGTAGAACTGACCCGACAGACCGGAGATGAAGGCGAGCGGCACGAAGACCGCGACAAGCACCAGCGCGATCGCGATGATCGGACCGGATACTTCCTTCATGGCCTTGTAGGTCGCCTGACGCGGACTGAGCCCGGCCTCGATGTTGCGCTCGACGTTTTCGACGACCACGATCGCGTCGTCGACGACGATACCGATCGCCAGCACCAGGCCGAAGAGGCTGAGCGCGTTGATCGAGAAGCCGAACATGTACATGACCGCGAATGTACCGATGATCGATACCGGAACGGCAATCAGCGGAATGATCGAGGCACGCCATGTCTGCAGGAAAAGGATGACGACGAGAACGACGAGCGCGATGGCTTCGAGCAGCGTGTCGATAACCTTCTCGATCGAGGCGCGCACGAACTTCGTCGTATCGTAGACGATCTCGTATTTCACGCCTGTCGGCATGGCGAGCTGCAGCTCGTCCATGGTGGCGCGAACATTGTCGGCGATCTCGATCGCATTCGAACCCGGCGCCTGGAGAACGGCAACAGCCACAGCAGGCTTGCCGTCGAGCAGCGAGCGCAGCGTATAGTCGGCAGCACCAAGTTCGATGCGGGCAACATCGCGCAGACGGGTGATCTCGCCATTGGCGCCTGTCTTGACGATGATATTGCCGAATTCCTCAGGCGTGCGCAGGCGACCCTGTGCATTCACGTTGAGCTGCAGGTCGACGCCCTTCTGGCTCGGCGAAGCGCCGATGATGCCGGCAGCGGCCTGGACGTTCTGCGAGCTGATCGCATTGCTGATGTCGCTTGCGGCAAGATTGTGCTCGGCAGCCTTCTGCGGATCGATCCACACGCGCATCGAATAGTCGCCGGCGCCGAAAACCTGCACCTGGCCGACACCGGCGATGCGGGCCAGACGGTCCTTGACGTTCAGTGTCGCGTAATTGCGCAGATAGGTGATGTCATGGCTGTCTCCATCGGAGACGAGGTTGACGACCATGATGAAGTCAGGCGAGCTCTTGACCGTGGTGATGCCGAGCGCACGAACTTCCGCAGGCAGGCGCGGTTCGGCCTGCGATACGCGGTTCTGCACGAGCTGCTGTGCCTTGTCCGCATCAGTGCCGAGCTTGAAGGTGACCGTGACGTTCAAGGCGCCGTCAGACGTTGCCTGGCTGGACATGTAGAGCATGCCCTCGACGCCATTGATCTGTTCTTCGAGCGGTGTGGCCACCGTTTCGGCAATAACGGACGGGTTTGCGCCGGGATAGGTGGCATGCACGACGACCGACGGCGGCACGACCTCGGGATATTCGGAGATCGGCAGCGCCCGAAGGCCGATAAGGCCGGCGACCACGATGAGGACCGAAAGAACACCGGCAAAGACCGGACGGTCGATAAAGAATCTGGATATGTTCATTTTAACGCCCTCTCCGGGGTGAACATGGATGCAAAGTCCCTCGCCGGTGGCTTGAAGGCACACCGGCAGGTCATGTTATCTAGGGAAACGGCCGCCTCCCCGAGGGAAGGAGGCTCAGATCTTACTGAGCGGTCGCGACCTTCTCTTCCATCTGGGGCGCTACGACTGCGCCCGGACGGATGCGCTGCAGTCCGTTGACGACAATCTTGTCGCCGACATTCAAGCCGCCTTCGATCACGCGCTGACCATCGAACAGCGAGCCAAGCTGAATCTGCCGGTAGTTGACCTTGTTCTGGTCGTCGACGACGAAGACGAACTTCTTGTCCTGGTCGGTGCCGATGGCACGATCACTGATGACGATCTTGTTTTCGGCCTTCGGCTGGCCCATGCGCACCCGCACGAACTGGCCGGGGATCAGCTTGCCGCCCGGATTGTCGAAGACAGCCCGCACTGCAATCGTGCCACTGGCCGCGTCCACCTCATTATCGACGAGTTGCAGCTTGCCCTTGATCGGCGTTCCTTCATCGGCGAGCGTGCCGATTTCGACCGGGATCTGCTCTACGGCAGGCAGCGCCGCGTCGGTTGCCGGAAGCTCCGAAAGAGCCTTGGTGACCATCTCTTCGCTTGCATTGAAGCTCGCATAGATCGGTTCGACCGAGACGAGTGTCGTCAGCTCGGGCGATGCTGAACCGGCCGCAACAATGTTGCCGACCGTCACCTCGATCTTGCCGATACGGCCGGAAACCGGCGCCTTGACCTGCGTGTAGTCGAGATCCAGCTGCGCTGACTGAAGGGCTGCCTGTGCCGAACGCAGGCTCGCCTGGGCTTCAGCCAGCGTGCTCTGGCGCTGGTCGAGATCGCTCTGCGAGATCGTCCGGTTGTCCGAAAGACGGCGGCCGCGGTCGAGTTCTGTCTGCGCCAGGCTGACCTTGGCTTCCGCCGAAGCGACCTGGCCTTGCGCCTGGGAAACGGCCGCCTGATAGGGAGCCGGGTCGATGGCAAACAGCAGATCGCCCTGTTTGACCAAGGCACCTTCACGGAAATGCACGGACTGGATGGCGCCTCCGACACGGGGGCGAATCTGCACACGGTCGATAGCCTCGAGGCGGCCGGAGAAATTCTCCCAGTTCGTCACGTCGCGGCTGGCGACGACAGCAACCGTCACCGGCACAGCGGGAGGCTGCGCAGGTTCAGAGGCGGCCGTGGCGGTTGCGCTCATCGGCAGTTCGAAAAAGATGGCAGCGGCCGAAATGGACGCAGCAACACCCAGACCGGCGCCCACCAGGGCCCAGCGTTTACTTCTGGACGTCATTGGTACTCTCCTTGCGGCCGAACGGCCGTAAAAATCAGTTCGTTTTCAATGCAATTGTGGCTGAACGCTCACGTCCTGAAGAAAATCTCCGAAGTGGCGGCTGACGTTGCCTTGCCACGTGGAAGTCCCCTCAGATTTTCCGCCGTAAATGGATGGCCAACCTGTCCCGGCGGGGAGAACATGCTGGCGCACGGCAACGCCTGCCTTCTTCAGGCGAGCGGCGTAACCGATAGTCTCGTCGTGCAGCGGATCATCCTCCGCCGTAAAAATCAGGGCCGGTGCAACACCTGCGATACGCGAGCACAGGCAGGGCGCAGCATAGGGATGGCAGCCGCCGCCGCTCAGGTAATGGCTCCAGCCTTCCGTCCAGCGCTGGCGCATACCGATCTTGTCCGCCTTGCGAATGGAGGATGTTCCCATGAAGGGATCGAGAAGAGGAGAAAGCAGGATCTGGCCGTCGAGCGCATCCGGCATCTGGTCACGCGCCTTCAGCGCGACACCGGCAGCGACGTTACCACCCGCCTCTTCGCCGGCAACGAAAAGCAGCGACTTACGGTCGCCGAGACCGGCTTTCTTGAGTGCGAGATAGGAAAAGATCGAGAAGGAAACTTCGAGCGCCTTCGGAAAAACATTGCCCGAAAGCGTGCTGTAATCGGCAGAAACGACGATTGCGCCGGCTTTTGCGAGGCTGCTTGCAATCGGGCGATCGGCATTCGGGTCCTTGTCGAGAAACGCCCCGCCGTGCAGATATAGCACGATTGGCGGCCCCTTGCCGAAGTCGGCACCCATGTAGACGCGCGCAGAAACGGGGCCAGCGGCCACCTTTTCCAACACCATGTCTTTGATCTCGGGCACCATCGTCACTATCTCTTGCTGCCTACCACACCTCGACAGACAACGCCTGTCTCTTGCATTTTGCACCAAAAAGATATTGTTATTCAAATCGGGGAATAAGAAGCGATATCGCGATAACACTATTCCGAATCCTGAACAATGTTGCAACGCAAACTGCGGAATTGAACCGATGGATCAGCTCTCGGCAATGCGCGTCTTCATCCGCGTGGTGGAGACGGGCAATTTCACCCGCGCCGCCGACATGCTCGCCATGCCCAAGGCGACGGTGACCAATCTCATTCAGGGGCTGGAGGCGCACCTGCGTACCAAGCTCCTCAACCGCACCACCCGCCGCGTCATGGTGACGACGGACGGCGCGCTTTACTACGAACGCGCTGCGCAGATCATTTCCGAGCTCGAGGAGCTGGACGGCAGTCTCTCAAACTCACAGAGCCTGCCGACGGGCAGACTGCGCGTCGAGATGGCCGGCGCCTTCGCCGATTCCATCCTGGTGCCCGCGCTCTGTGATTTCTACGAGCGTTATCCCGATATCCGCATCGACCTCGGCGTCGGCGACCGCACCGTCGACTATCTCGCCGAAAACGTTGACTGCGCGTTGCGCGCCGGCACGCCGGCCGATCAGTCGCTGATCGCCAGGCGCGTCTCGGAAATCGAAATGATCACCTGCGCCGCACCGCTCTATGTGGAGAAATTCGGCCTGCCGCAGCGGCCGGAAGAGCTTGAAACCGAACACTATTCGGTCAATTACTTCCGCGCTCAGAACAATCGCACGGTGCCTTTCGAGTTCCGCAAGGGCAATGAGACCATCGAGGTAAATCCGCGCTATATCGTCTCCGTCAACGACAGCCGCACCTACATGACCGCAGCACTCGCCGGCCTCGGTCTCGCCCAGATCCCGATCTTCATGGCCCGTGAGCCGCTGGCGAAGGGAGAACTGGTGCAGACCCTGACGGAATGGACGCGCGAGTCGCTGCCGCTCTACGTTGTCTATCCCCCGAACCGGCATCTCAGCAACAAGGTCCGTGTCTTCGTCGATTGGCTGGTGAAGCTGCTGGCGGACGCCAAGCTCAACGCTCGCTGACAAACGGCGCCACAAAAGAAACGGCCCGTGATGGGAGGGATAACCGTCACGGGCCTTAATCTGATGTCTGAAACTGAAGGCCTGTCGCACCGCAGGAAAGGCGCGGCAGGCCCTGGAGTGGAGGTCGGGAGGCCGGCGACGATTTGCCGTCTTCCTCCGTCCAATCTGATATAGGTGCGCTTAGCCGGATAGTAAGAGGCAGCACCAAAGAGGCCGTTCACAACTTTGCGACAGGCGGTTATCTGTTGACAACGGGCTTCAGCAGATCCTCGATGCCGATGCGGCGGAAGAGTTCGGCACGCACGCGGTCGGCAACGCCGTTGACAATTTCCGCACCGTCTTCCGACGGATCGATATGGGTGCGGAACGGGCGCTTGCCAAAGGGCATATTCACCACATCGACGATCGCGGTCGCAACGGAAGCAGCATCCGCGTCGGCAGGTTCAAGCGAGGCCAGGCCCTTCAGCGCCTGATCCGGCACGCCCTTATAGGGACCGTCATTATATTCTGCAGCTCGAGCCGTATCGGCGGGCGAACCGGAATGGGCGAAGTGGTTCGTGCCCTTGGTGAAGGCACCGGGAACGATGATTGCCGTTTCGATGCCCCAGCGGGTCAGTTCACTGGCATAGGAGACGGCAAGCGAGTCCATGGCGGCTTTGGCGGCGAAATAGGGAGCAAGGTATGGAGGTGTGCCGCCACGAGTGGACGAGGAGGAAACCCAGACGACGAGACCCCTGCCCCGGTTGCGCAGGTGCGGCAGCACAGCGCGGTTCACACGCTGGGTCGACAGCACGTTGATGTCAAAAAGCTCGGCATATTGCTCAGGCGTGAAGGCCTCGGCCGGACCGAAGGACATATGGCCCGCATTGTGGATGATCGTATCGATGTGCCCCTCAGCGGAAATCACCTTGGCAATGCCTGCTTCGACGGAAGCATCAGACGCGACATCCAGTTCGACAGCCTTGAGATCGACACTGTTCTCTTTCGAGAAGGCTTCGACGGCCTCGACCTGCGGCCGGTTACGGCCTTCTGTTTCGCGCATCGAGGCATAGACGGTGTGACCGGCCTTGGCGAGCGCGCGGGCGGTAAGAGCCCCGAAGCCGCTGGAAGCACCGGTGATGACGATGACTTGCTTGCTCATGATCCTGTTCCTTCTATTCGAGTGGGTTGGCTATCCGAATGGGGTTGATTGAAAGAATGCGAGGGAAGAGCGTGGCGGCGCTCTCGCCGCCACGAAATCTGCGTCAGACCATGCCGCCATTGGCACGCAGCACCTGACCGTTGATCCAGGCGCCGTCGGGGCCGGCGAGGAAGGCAACCACACCGGCGATATCCTCAGGCGTGCCGAGGCGTTCGAGCGGGTTTGCCTTTGCAAGGCGATCGATCAGCTCATCGGACTTGCCATTGAGGAAGAGATCAGTGCCCGTCGGGCCGGGAGCGACCGTGTTGACGGTGATCTGGCGGCCGCGCATCTCCTTGGAGAGGATGGCGCCCATCGTCTCGACGGCAGCCTTCGTTGCGGCATAGACGCTATAGGTTTCCGGCTTCAGGCCGACGACCGAGCTCGAGAAGTTGATGACCCGGCCACCGTCACGCAGGCGCTTGGCAGCCTCGCGCAGCGTATTGAACGTGCCCTTGAGGTTGACGCTGATCTGGCGGTCGAAGCTGGCATCATCAACATCGGCAAGGCGCGACAGAAGCATGATGCCGGCATTGTTGACGAGGACGTCGACACCGCCGAAGGCTGCCTCTGCCGCGTCGAACATGCGGCGCACAGCCTCGGCATCGGCCACATCGCCCTGTGCCGTCAGCGCCTTGCCGCCGGCCTTCTCGATCTTCTGGGCCAGTTCTTCGGCAAGGGCAGCGTTGCCGGCGTAGTTGATGACGACGGTAAAGCCGTCCTTGGCGAGACGTTCAGCAATCGAAGCACCGATGCCACGGGAAGCGCCGGTTACGAGAGCGACCTTGTTTTGATTGTCAGACATTTTCTTCTCCTTTGCTTCGGCGCCGCAGCGCCCTTTCGATGAGAAGAAGATGCCCCTTTATGTCTTGCGGATAATCAGCCATTATTCGGCATCACTATCCGGGAAATGCGAACAAATTAGATGGACAGATTTGATGCCATGCGGGTCTTTTCCCGCGTCGTGGAGCGCCGCAGCTTCACGCTTGCCGCAGAAGATACCGGCCTCCCGCGCTCGACCGTGACGGACGCGATCAAGCAACTTGAGGTGCGCCTCGGCGTGCGCCTGCTTCAGCGCACCACCCGTCATGTCAGCCCGACGCTCGATGGCGAAGCCTACTACCAGCGTTGCCTGTCGATCCTTGCCGATATCGAGGAGGCTGAAGGCGCCTTTGYCGGCGCCAAGCCGAAAGGCTTGCTGCGGGTCGACGTGCACGGCACGCTGGCCCGCCATTTCGTATTGCCGAGCCTGCCGTCGTTTCTGGAAACCTATCCCGATATCGAATTCTACATGAGCGAAGGCGACCGGCTGGTGGACCTGGTGCGCGAAGGCATCGACTGCGTGCTGCGCGTTGGCGTACCGCAGGATAGCGACATGGTCGCCCGGCGCGTCGCCATGCTGGACGAGATCACACTGGCCTCTCCCTCTTATATCGCCGCTTTCGGCAGGCCTGACCACCCGGAGAGGCTGGATACACACCGCATGGTCGGCTTCCGCGCGACGGGCAGCGCCGGCCCGCTGCCGCTGGAATTCATCGTCGATGGCAGCGTGCGCAACATCACCATTCCCGCGACCGTCACCGTCAATGCCGCCGAAAGCTATATTTCCGCTGCCCGCATGGGCCTCGGCATGATCCAGATCCCGCGCTACCACGCCGAACAGGATCTGGCCGCCGGCACGCTCGTTCAGGTGCTCGCCAATTTTCCGCTGACGCAGACGCCTGTCTCGTTGCTCTACCCGCGAAACCGCCAGCTTTCGCCGCGCGTGCGTGTTTTCATCGACTGGCTGGTGAAGGTCTTTGCTCGACAAACCACCGAAAACGCGGTTCACTCATATTAGCATCTTCGGAGAAAGAGATATGGCACTCAGCGATATCATCGTCTACCAGGCTGACGAAGGCTTCATCGTCGAATTCGGCGGCGAAGGGGAAGACAGGATTGCGGTGACACTGCGCGAAGCGCCCGATCTTACCCACGACAATGCCATCGCCAAGGCCAGGGCACTGATGACCTTGGCTTTAGAGCCCGTTCACGGAGATAGCGCCCGCAGTAAGGATCCAGCCCTGCTGGAGGAAGAGCTGAACGAAGGCCTGGAGGATTCCTTCCCGGCAAGCGACCCAGTTTCCGTCACCGTTTCCTCCATTCCCATGCGCGATCCGAATACCGGCCACTAGATCTGAATCGGCATCTATTGCCGATGCCGTGAGGGCCAGGACGTTCCGGCTGGCGGATCATCGAAGGGGATGGTATCGCCAGTCTCCATGAGCATCGAGACGATCAATGGCGCGATCGGCGCCGGCCCGCTTGCCGGGGAGAGCCTGCGCCAGTTCTTCGAACGCGATGCGATCGAGGTCGCCCGCGATCTGCTCGGCTGCCACCTCATGGTCAAAGGCGCGGGCGGACGGATCACCGAAACCGAAGCCTATTACCCGGACGACGAGGCGTCTCACAGTTTCCGGGGACCGACCAAGCGCAACGGCGCCATGTATGGCCGTCCGGGAAATGTCTATATCTACCGCATCTATGGCATGTACTGGTGCCTGAACTTCGTCTGCACGCCGGGCTCGGCAGCGCTGATCCGTGCCTTGGAGCCGGAAACCGGACTGGCGACCATGGCGGAAAGGCGCGGCACAGATGTGCTCACACAGTTCTGCAGCGGTCCGGGAAAACTCTGCCAGGCGCTCGGCATCGATATCGCCATCAACGACCGGATGCTCGACCAGCCGCCCTATGCGATCTCGCCATCCGCGCCTGTTCCGATCGTCTCGGGCAAGCGGATCGGCATTACGAAAAATGCCGAAGCACCATGGCGCTTCGGCATTCAGGGATCGCGATACCTGAGCAAACCGTTCCGCTGACGCGGAGGCTGCAACGTCATTCCATGACGGCACTATGGTCCATGGCCGGCGGCGCCTTCGGCTTCCTCAAAAGCAGCACCAGCGGCATGACGGCCAGCGACATCAGCATCAAGAGCTTGAAGTCATCAATATAGGCGATGATGGTCGACTGTAGTGTGATGAGGTCGTTGAGGGCGGCACGGCCGACTGCCGTCAGCGGACTGAGGCTCTGGGCAGCCGTCGCATTGAATGCATGATTGAACGGCGTCACGTAGGCTGCGATCGACTCGTGATTGCTCTGCGTATTCTCGACAATCAGCGCCGAGACGATCGAGATTCCGACCGAGGAGCCGATGTTACGCGACAGGTTGTAGAGGCCGGTCCCGTCGCCCCGCATCTGCGCCGGCAGCGTCGCAAAGGCGATCGTCGTCAGCGGCACGAACAGGAAGCCGAGGCCGGCACCCTGGATGAAGCCGACCGAAACGATCGTCCATTGCGAAACGTCAGGCGTCCAGCCGGTCATGTCGTACATTGCCCAGGCGGTCAGACCGAGGCCGAGCAAAAGCAGCCAGCGCGTATCCACCTTGCCGATCAGCCGGCCGACGATGAACATGCAGAGCATGGTCCCGAGCCCGCGCGGCCCCATGACGATGCCCGCCGTGATGACCGGATACCCCATCAGCGTCTGCAGATAGGGCGTCATCAGCGCCAGCGAGGCGAGATAGGTGATGCCGATCACGAAGATGAAGATCATGCTGACGGTGAAATTCTGGTCGAGGAACAGCCGCGGATTGACGAAGGATTTCTCCGCCGTCAGCGTATGCACCAGAAGCAGATAGAAGGCCGCAGCGCAGACGATCGCTTCGACGACGATTTCGCCCGAAGAGAACCAGTCAAGCTGCTCGCCGCGATCAAGGAAGAGCTGCAGCGCGGCGATGAACAGGCTCATCATCCCGAAGCCGAACCAGTCGAGCTTGGCGAACGCATCCCTCTTCGTCTCCGAAACGAAGATGACGATGCCGGCAAAGGCGAGCGCGCCGATTGGGATGTTGATGTAGAAGACCCAGCGCCAGCTGATATTGTCAGTCAGCCAGCCGCCGATGACGGGCCCCAGAACCGGCCCGACCATGACCGAGACGCCGAAAAGGGCCATGGCCGAGCCGCGCTCCTCGACGGAATAGATGTCGAGAAGGATGCCCTGGGAAAGGGGAACGAGCGAGGCGCCGAACAGGCCCTGCAGCAGGCGGAAGGCAACGATCTGCGGCAGCGACTGCGCCAGACCGCACAGGATGGAGGCGACGACGAAACCGACGATCGCCGTCAAAAGCACGCGCTTGCGGCCGAACTTGGCCGCAAGGAAGCCGGACGGCGGCGTCATGATGGCGGCCGCGACGATGTAGGAGGTCAAAACCCAGTTGATCTGGTCGGCGGAAGCTGAAACGCTGCCCTGGATATAGGGCAGCGCCACGTTGGCGATCGTCGTATCCAGCGCCTGCATGATGACGGCCAGAATGACGCAGGCCGTGATCGCGCCGCGATTGGCAACAGGGGTTGCCAGTGATTCAGGAGCATTGCTCATGGCCGTTACTCGTGGCTCTTAGCCTGGCCCAGAAGGTTGCTGATGAAATCGGGAAGGCCGCGTGCATGGCCGGTATCGACATCGACGACCGTGCTCATGCCGACGCGAAGCGGCGGCTTGCCTTCGGTCTCATCGATGCTGACGCGCATCGGAATGCGCTGCACGACCTTCACCCAGTTGCCGGTGGTGTTCTGTGCCGGCAGCAGCGAGAAGGATGAGCCGGAAGCCGGGCTGATGCTCTCGACCTTGCCCTTCCAAACGACGCCCGGATAGGTATCGACATAGATGTCGGCCGTCTGGCCCGGCTTGACATAGGTGAGTTCGGTTTCCTTCGGGCTGGCGGAGATCCACAGATGGGTGGTCGAAACCAGTGAGAAGGCCTGCTGCGAAGCCTGCAGGTAGGAACCGACCTGCAATGCGTTCACATTGGTCACGATACCGTCGAACGGTGCCTTGACGATGCTGTGGTCGAGTTCGCGCTGGTCGTTGTCGACCTGCGATTTGGCCTGCAGGTAAAGCGGGTTCTCCTCGACCGGTTGATCGGCATTGCCGCCGAGCTGGGCCAGTGTCGTTGCGGCTTCCGCCTTGGCGACGGAAACCTTCTGCTGCGCGACCTCAAGATTGTGCTTGGCTTCGTCATAGGCCGACTGCGTGGCGCTGCCGTTGTTGACGAGGTTCTGCTGCCGGTCGAACTGGTCCTGATAATAGGGCAGATCGGCTTCGGCCTGGGTGATTTCGGTCAGCGACTGCCGGTAGCTGGCCTGCATATTCATGATCTGGTTGCGCTGTGCGCCGAGCTGCGCCTTGGCGCCATCGAGAGCGATCTTGAAGGAATCCGACTGCAGACTGAAGAGCACCTGCCCTGCCTTGACCTGCTCGTTCTCATGCACGTTGATCTTGTCGACGATGCCCGAAACGTCGGTGGTAATGCCCACCATGTCCGCCTGGATATAGGCATTGTCGGTCGACATGATCTGACCGCCATTGACGTAATAGTAGCCGCCGACGGCGAGCGCCACGGGCAGCAGTGCAAAGAGAACGGGACGGGTGAAGCTGCGCCGGCGGCGGACCTTATTGCCGCCAGGCGCAGCCACCGCGACAGCCGCAGGCGCTGAATTGGATGAAGGCGCCTCAGCTACCGTTTCCGGTTGTTGGGTAGTTTCTTCGACAGGTTTTTTGGCATTGGCGTCGGACACGACGCGCAAGGAGGATTGATCAGCCATGATTCGTCTCATTCTCGGCGACCGGAGACCGGCACGCCTGCACCAGGTTCGTCTTCATTACGGATAGGATATGGAAAAGCTGCTCGCGCTGTTCGGGCGCGATGCTTTCCAGTGCTTCGCCGCGGGTCACGTCGCCGATCTCACGCATTTCGGCGAGAATCGGATGGGCTGCCTCGCGCATGTAAAGCAGCCAGATGCGTCGGTCGGTCGGGTGCTGGCGGCGCTCGATCAGGCCGCGCTCGGCGAGCTTGTCCAGGATGCGGACCAGGGTGATCGGCTCGATTTCGAGGATTTCGGCAAGCCCGCTCTGATGGATGCCCTCATTGTTGGCGAGATAGGCCAGCGTCTGCCACTGAGACCGCGTCAGCCCAAGGTCCTTTGCGCGCTGCTCGAACCGCTTGCGCAGCAGGCGGGCGACGTCGTGCAGAAGAAAACCGAGTGTTGGATTGTTGGTCATTTACCTTCGCCGGCTAGTAATAAGCATCCTTATGATAATGGTAGATATATTGAGCATGTGTAATGCACAAGCATGCAACCTCAAGATTCCGCAGCTGCGGCCAAAATGCCGCAGCCCACCGTTCGGCGAGCCTTCCGATCTGGTTTTGAGAGACGCAAGCTGGCGTCGAAACGCCTCGCGCAAATGTGATAACGCGACACATCCGCAGAAATGCAGGGGTTTGCGGAACGCCAAATCAATGCGAACAATTGGCGTTTGCAATTTTTGGATTCTCCCGTTTATAGTCTGTCTTCATAGGGTTACGGAGATCAGGATTTTCTCCTTCCGGTTGATTTCGAGGTGCTGGCTTGCACCCGTCATCTTCCCGGCAGCCACGCATGAGTAGAATTCGGACTTAGGACGAAGGCTCATGCTTTCGTCCCGGCAGACATGAACAGCAATTTTCAGGCATAGGTTCAGGCGGCTGCATTCGGCCGCCCGCAAGGGGGACCGGAATGGCTTATTCGTTTCGACAGACACTGGCGCTCGGCTGCTTTGCGGCCCTCCTGCCGCTTATCGCTGAAGCGCAGCAAGCGGCTGCTCCCCCGCCCGTCACCGTTGCCAAGCCCGTGGTGCGCGATGTGGTCGACAATGACGAGTTCATCGGCCGTTTTGAACCGGTCGACGAGGTCTCGGTCCGCTCGCGCGTCGGCGGCTACCTGCAGGAAGTCGACTTCACCGACGGCGCTCTGGTGAAAAAGGGCGACCGGCTCTTCGTCATCGATCAGAGGCCGTTCGTCACCGCACTCAATCAGGCCAATGCCGCACTTGAAGCGTCGAAATCGGCTCTGGTCTTTGCCGACGCACAATATAAGCGCGCCCAGTCGCTGGCTTCGAGCGGCAGCCAATCGGCCCAGACACTGGACGATCGCCGCCGCGAATTCGATTCGGCGCAGGCCAATGTCCGCGGCGCGCAGGCTGCAGCCGATCGTGCTGCTCTCGACATGGAATATACCGAGATCGCCGCCCCCCTCAGCGGCCGCATCGACCGACGCCTGATCTCTGCCGGCAATCTCGTGCAGACCGACCAGACAGTGCTCACGACGATTGTTTCTCTCGACCCGATCGATTTCTATTTCGATGTCGATGAGCGCCGCCTGCTCAACTTCGCAGATACGGCACGCAAGCTCGGCAAGGATCTCCAGCAGGGCGGCGGCGGACTGGATGTCACCGTGACGATCTCGGATCCCAATGCAAAACCGTTCCAGGGAAAACTCGATTTCGCCGAGAACCGGATCGACAACGAGAGCGGCACCATTCGTCTGCGTGCCCGCTTCCCCAATCCCGATCTCGTTCTTCAGCCCGGCCTCTTCGGCCGCATTCAGGTTGAAGCCTCCAACACCTACCAGGCCATTCTCGTCCCTGACGAGGCAATTGGCTCTGACCAGAACGAGCGCGTCGTCTACGTCGTCGGCGCCGATGGCACGGTTTCGACCAAGTCCGTGAGGCCCGGTCCGCGGCTCTACGGTTACCGTGTCATTCGTGAAGGCCTCGACGGCACCGAGACGATCATCGTCAACGGCCTGATACGCGCCCGACCGGGTGCGAAGGTAACACCTCAGATGACCGAATTGCCCAAGCAGCGGACGGATGCTCCGCCGGAAACAGCCGGCGCGGAGAGCGGCCAATGAGATTTGCCCATTTCTTCGTAGACCGGCCGATCTTTGCGGCCGTCATCTCCATTGTTCTGCTTGTTGTCGGCAGCATTGCCTACACGCAATTGCCGGTCTCCCAATATCCGGAGATTGCACCGCCGACCATCGTCGTGCGCACCTCCTATCCGGGCGCCGACCCGCAGACGATTGCCGATACGGTTTCGACCCCGCTTGAACAGCAGATCAACGGCGTCGAAGACATGCTCTACATGTCTTCCTATTCCAGTGCCGATGGCGCCATGTCGCTGACGATCACCTTCAAGCTCGGCACCGATCTCGACAAGGTCCAGGTTCTTGTGCAGAACCGCGTTTCCATCGCCCTGCCCCGACTTCCCGAGGAAGTTCAGCGTCTTGGCGTGACCACCGACAAGAGCTCGCCTGACCTGATGATGGTCGTGCACCTCCTGTCGCCGTCGCATCGCTATGACCAGCTCTACGTTTCGAACTATGCCCGCAACCGCATACGCGACGTCCTTGTCCGCCTTGATGGCGTCGGTGACGTGCAGCTCTTCGGTGAGCGCCAATATTCGATGCGAATCTGGCTGGACCCGGAAAAGCTCTCCGCCTACGGGATGACATCCGATGATGTCGTCGCCGCATTGAGAGACCAGAACGTCCAGGTATCGGGCGGCAAGATCGGCGCCCCACCGGTGACCGGCAAGAATGCGTTCGAATATACGGTGCGAACGGACGGACGTTTCTCGGATGTACGTCAGTTCCGGTACGTCATCGTGAAATCGACGGCCAGCGGCCGGCTCGTGTCGCTGCAGGATGTCGCCCGCATTGAACTCGGCGCACAGGATTACGTCACCAACAGTTATCTCAACAATGACCCGGCCGTCGCCCTCGGCATCTTCGCCCGGCCGGGAACCAATGCGCTGGATACGGCCCATCAGATCCAGGGCATCATGAAGGATCTGTCGCAGAACTTCCCGCAGGGCCTGGAATATCGGATCGTCTACGATACGACCGAATTCATCTCGGATTCGATCAATGAAGTCTACAGGACCATCGCCGAGGCTGCGATCCTCGTGGCGATCGTCGTTCTCGTCTTCCTGCAATCCTGGCGAACCGCCCTCATTCCGATCATCGCCATTCCCGTGTCGCTGATCGGCACCTTCGCCGTCCTGCTCGCCTTCGGCTTCTCTCTCAATATGCTGACGCTGTTCGGCCTCGTCCTGGCAATCGGTATCGTCGTCGACGACGCGATCGTGGTAGTGGAAAATGTCGAGCGAAACCTGGCGCGCGGCATGACCCCGAAACAGGCGGCGCACGTCACGATGGACGAAGTCGGGACCGCCGTGGTCGCCATCTCGCTGGTGCTGATCGCCGTGTTCGTGCCAACGGCCTTCATTCCGGGTATTTCCGGACAGTTCTACAAACAGTTCGCGGTGACGATTTCAGTCACGACGGCGATTTCCGCATTGAATTCGCTGACGCTTTCTCCCGCACTGGCAGGCATATTGCTGAAAACCCACGATCACGAGACCAGGCGCAAGAACATCTTCTCCCAATTGGGAAGCGGGCTTGCGAATGGATTCAATCGCGGATTCGATCGAATGAGCTCTGGCTATTCCTGGATCGTCCGGCACCTCGTCAGCAGTTGGGTAGGATTGACAGCTTCGCTTGTTGTCTTCGCCGGCCTGCTCGGGGCGACATGGTATATGGGACAGAAGGTTCCCTCRGGCTTCATCCCGACAATGGACCAGGGTTACGCAATTGTCGTCATCCAGCTTCCGGACGGCGCCTCGCTTGCGCGTACCGACGCCGTCGTCAAGCAGGTGGGCGATATCGCCCGTACGGTGCCCGGCGTCGGCAACGCCGTGCAATTTGCCGGTTTCAGCGGGGCGACCTTCACGAACGCTTCGAATTCCGGCGTCGTCTTCGTCCCCTTCAAATCCTTTGCTGAACGTGAAGAGGGCGGCGAAACCGCCAACAAAATCATCGGCGAACTGTACGGCAAGCTGCAGAGCATCCAGGAAGCCTTCATCATTGCCATCCCGCCGCCATCCGTGCGCGGCGTCGGCAATTCCGGCGGCTTCAAGATGCAGATCTCGGATCTTGAAAACGCGGACATGACGCGCGTCCTTGGTCTGGCCCGCCAGATGATGGGTGCGGCTGCAACCACACCCGGCCTGACCGGCGTCTTCACGACATTCTCGGATGCAAGTCCGCAATATTTCCTGGCGATCGACCGCGACAAGGCACGGTTCCTGAATGTACCGATCCCCAATATCTTCAACGCGCTCTCCATCAACCTCGGCACTGCCTATGTGAACGATTTCAACGCGTTCGGACGCGTCTACCAGGTTCGCGCCCAGGCCGACCGGCAATACCGCATGGACAGGGACGATATTCTCGCCCTGAAGGTTCGTTCGGCAACCGGCGCGCTGGTTCCGCTTGGTACCCTGATGGATATCCAGGATTCCAGCGGTCCGGCACTCGTCCAGCGCTACAACATGTATGTCTCGGTGCCGCTGCAGGGCAATCCGACACCCGGTACATCGACGGGCGACGCCATCAAGAAGATGGAGGGTCTGGCTGCGCAGATCCTGCCGCCGGGGACGACCTTCGAATGGACCGAACTTGCCTATCAGGAAACCCACACCGGCAATACCGCCATCTACATCTTCGCCCTGTCTGTCATTTTCGTCTTCCTTGCGCTTGCTGCGCAATATGAAAGCTGGGTCCTGCCTCTGGCGATCATCCTCATTGTTCCGCTGGCAGTGCTCGCCGCGTTGATCGGCGTCTGGCTGAGGGGAATGGACAACAACGTCCTCACCCAGATCGGTCTGATCGTCCTGATCGGCCTTGCGGCCAAGAACGCCATTCTGATCGTCGAATTTGCAAGACAGGCAGAAGAAGAGGGGAAAAGCGTCGTCGATGCCGCAATCGAGGCAAGCCATCTTCGCCTGCGCCCGATCCTGATGACGGCCTTCGCCTTCATCTTCGGCGTCCTGCCGCTTGCCATCGCCACCGGTCCCGGTGCTGAAATGCGCCAGTCGCTCGGCACGGCCGTGTTCTCGGGCATGTTGGGTGTGACGATCTTCGGCCTGTTCCTGACGCCGGTCTTCTACGTCGTGCTGCGCCGCTGGCGCAAAAAGCCGGCAGAAGCGCCGGCTCACATCGATGCTGAGGAGAATGCTGCCTGAGCTAGTTTCAGGTGGAAAACAGGTAAACCTGTCCCTGCCAGAAACGGGCGACGGAGAGCCTGCCGCTCCGGAAGGCACGGGTATCGAGATTGAGCCGCATCGGCTGCACGTCCGGCTGGTCGCTAGGCGTGTGACCATGCACGATGAGTTTCGGCAATGGCAGCGAGCTTTCCAGGAAACGCTGGCGGATGAAGGCCATGTCGTCATCGGCCTGTTCTTCGAGCGATACCCGCGGGTCGATGCCCGCATGTACGAAGGCGACATTGGGCGTATCGAGCATGATCGGCAGGGTGCGGATGAAATCGATATGCGTATGCGGCAGCGACTGGCGAATGAAGGCGTCAAGTTGCGCGCCGGAGCGGAAGACGAGCGGCAGGTGATCGGGATCGAGACCGTAGGAGCGCAGAAGCTCAGCCGCACCCATGGTCATCCAGTCGTCGTAGGACGCCCAGCCGTCAATATAGTCGAGCATGACGATCTCGTGGTTGCCGGCAAGGCAAATGCGCTCGAATCCTTCCGGCGCCGGGTCCATGAGATGGCTGATGACATGTGCCGATTGCGGACCGCGATCAATATAATCACCGAGCATGACGATGAGCTTCTTGCCCGGCAGATGTTCTGCATCACGTACGATCGCCTCTTCCGCTTTCTGCAGCAGGTCGAGACGACCATGCACGTCGCCGATGGCATAGGTCGGGATCTCTGCTATATCCATGCTCACGCGCGGGCGCGGCTGACGACCAGCCTTCGAACCCTCGCGGCTTCGTGCAAGAGAATCACTCATCATCATTCCTGATCAGTTCGCCGTCCCTTAACCATAACTAGAGCATACGGCAAGGCGATCAAGCTGGTAAGAAAATTCAACCAGCAGCGCTTTTGTGAAAAAACCGGCCTTACGCAAGCCGATGCAATCACGCACTTTTTTAGCTTTGGGAAAGAGTGGCAAATGGGCACCGTATCGCAACTGCATGACAATGTGCGCCCTCCCGCGCACCGTATCGAGACCGAGGAAGAAGCTGTTTCCGCGGCACGCCAGCTTGCGGTCGTCTTCCGCCAGCGGGCCAACGAGCGCGATATCAACCGCCTCATGCCGAACGCCGAACTCGACGCGCTCTCGCAATCCGGCCTCACTGCAATCACCGTTCCGCCCGAATATACAGGGCTCGATATTTCCAACGCTTTGCTCGCCGAGATCGTCGCCATCATCGCCGAGAGCGATGCCTCGATCGGTAGTGTGCTGGCATCTCACTTCCGCGTGCTGGAAGGGCTGCGCAACCAGCCCTCCGAAGAACTGAAGACCGCCCTCTTCTACCGCGCGCTCGACGGCGACCGTTTTGCCGCAACCCGTTTTGCCGATCAGGCAGGCCTCGTTGCCGAGGGCTCCGGCTTTCGCCTGACAGGCAGATCGGAGCAGGCAGCCGCCATCCTTTTCTCCGACTGGATCGCCGCAGCAGCGATCGATCCCGCAGGCCGCCGGGTGACGCTGCATCTGCAGCGCGACAGCGATGAGTTGCAAACCGTGGACGACTGGGATGCGTTCGGACTGCGCACCAACGGCACAGCAACGATGATTGCCGGCAAGCTGCATGTGAATGCCGATACCGTCAGCCTGGCCCCATCCGGCAGTCACACGACGGAAAGTTCCTTGGGCCTTCTCCTGCAAGCAGCCGTCAGCCTCGGCATCGCCCGTGCGGCTTTTGCCGACCTGCTCGTCATGGCGAAGGACCCCTCTGCCCTCTTCGGCAAAATCGGAAAGCGCGCTGTTCGTATCGAAACCGCGACCGGCGCGTTGGAACGGGCCGGCCGCAAACTGGATATGGCCCAGGTAAGTCCCGCCGAGCCCGCCATGGCGGACGCCTATTTCTCTGCCTCCTCCGCCTGCCTGGGCGCGACCGAGGCGGCGTTGGACACCGCGAATGCCCTTTTCGAACTGGCCCGTGGTGCGACCGGCAGTATAGCGCTCAACCTCGACTGCCACTGGCGTAACGCTCGCATCCACGACATGACGATTCAGCGCGAGCCGCTGCTCAACACGGCAGGCGCATATGTTCTGAAAATGAGAGAGAGCTGACGCAATTCCGGCAAACCGTGCCGCGCTTTTGCATCCGGAATTGCGTGAAGATGAGAGGAGTGCGGATCAGCTTGCGGCGGAAACCGGAAGCTTTTCCTCGACCGTTTCGACACCACCGCCAAGGACGAACTGTTCGAGCGTCATATTGTCGAGAATGGCAGCGATCGCGTCCCGCACTTCGGTCATCGAACGCCGCACCTGACAGGTCTCGGGATCAGAACAGTCGTCGCAGGCCTCATAAGCTGTTCGGCTTGCGCAGCGGATCGGCGCAAGCGGCCCGTCCAGCGTGCGGATGACATGACCGATGCGGATCTCAGAGGCTGGCCGCGAAAGCGAATAACCACCACCCGGTCCCTTCTTCGATCGAAGGATACCGACATTGCGCAATTCCAGGAGGATCGTATCGAGGAATTTCTTCGGGATGTTGTTGCGCGAAGCGATATCATTGATGAAGGCGGTCTCGCCCGGCGCCAGCCGCGCCAGATCAACCAGCGCCTTCAATCCGTATTTTCCCTTTTTCGTCAACATCTCGATCGCCCTGCACTTTGCGGCATTATGCTTGCGTAATAACAGGGAAATAGAGTCAAAACCATGAAGAGACAACAAAATAACCCGTTTTTATAGGTTATTTCGACTATCTATGTTGCCGTAAAACCGCGCCTTCAAGTCTCTTGGCACCTGCCAAGATTGATGAGCCGGCCCCGCCCTGGACACGTCTAAGCGGGACCGGAAACACGAACTATACCGTCTTCAGCATACCGCCATCGACGAAATAGGTAGAGCCGATGCTGTAGCTCGACCGGTCGGAGCAGAGGAAGACGAAGAAATTTGYAAGCTCCTCCGGCGTGCCGAACCGCTTGGACGAGGCATGTTCATCCGCCACGCTCTGCAGATATCCCTCCCAGTCGCCGCCCGTATCAGCCGTCAGCTGCTTGGCTGTCTTGATCCAGTCGGGCGTCAGAATAAGGCCGGCATTGACGCAGTTGACGCGAATCTTATCCTTCACGAGTTCCGTCGAGAGCGTCTTGGAAAACATCATCAACGCCGCCTTGGTGACGTTGTAGATCGGCTCGTACCAGAGCGGCTGCACGGCGCAGATGGAGGCGTTGTGAAGGATTACGCCGCCGCCGCGCCTCTTCATCTGTGGGGCGATCCCACGGGCGAGACGCACGGCTGCCATCACATGCAGATCAAAATAGGCCTGCCATTTTTCATCGGGCGCTTCCATAACCGTCTCGTTGGAGCCGGTGCCGGCATTGTTGATCAGAATGTCCGCGCCGCCGCGCTCGGCAGCTGCAGCAATGATTGCCTCCGTACCTTCGACGGTCGCAACATCGCTTTCGACCGCAATGGCGCTGACGCCGTATTTTTCGGCGATGCGCACCGCCTCTGTATCCAGTCGCTCGCGTCCACGCGCAGACAAGATGAGGTTGGCGCCTTCTGCTGCCAGCCCTTCGGCGATCGCAAGCCCGATGCCGACCGAGCCGCCGGTGATGACAGCGGTCTTACCCTTCAATCCGAGATCCATGAAATCCTCCCAATCCGGCCGGCGGTCCGGCCAATTCGCCAACTCTTCCGGCATTGGCTTTGCCCGTCAAGCCGTGGCGAAGAATCATCTGCACCGGGAGCCGATCCCTCTTGTCGCAGGCCGGGATCTGTCGCATGCCTGCGGTGATAGTGGAGGAGTTTTCATGCGACTTTATTCAGCTTGCATCGAATGGCTGTTTGCCGAGGAAGGCGACGTTTTCGCGGACCGGATCCGTCGTGCCCATGCCGCGGGCCTAGAGGCCATCGAGTTCTGGCGGTGGACCGATAAGGACCTCGGCACGATCGAAGCCGCGGTAAAGGAAACCGGTCTCAAGGTAACGAGCCTCGTGGCCGAGCCGATGATCGCTCTGACCAATGCCTCAAATCGCGAGATTTGGCTGAAGGGTCTTGCCGATTCTGTCGCCGTTGCAAAGCGCCTCGGCGCGCCGGTGCTGATCGCACAGGCGGGCGACGACCTCGCGGGTTTCACGCGGGACGAACAACGCAAGGCGCTGACGGAAACACTGCGGGCCGGTGCCGATATTCTTGACGGCAGCGGCGTGCGCCTCGGAGTCGAGCCGCTCAACATCCGCATCGACCATATCGGTTATTTCCTCGATTCCACCCGCGAGGGCCTGGACATCGTCGATGATGTCGCCCGACCGGAAATCGGCATCATCTATGATATCTATCATTCCGCCGTCATGGACGAACGCACGGAAGATGTTCTCGCTGGCCGCATGGACCGCGTGTTTCACGTCCATGTGGCCGATCACCCCGGCCGCAACGAACCTGGTAGCGGCACGATCGATCTCGCTCACCGCCTCAACTGGATCTTCGCCAATGGCTACACCGGCGCTGTCGGCCTGGAATACAAGCCGATAGCACCGGGTGCCGATGCGGTGAAGGCGGCTATTGCGACGTTGGAGTGACACTCATTCTGCCGCCACCCGGCAGCACGGCCCCTCATTTAACGAGCGCGTTGTTCCGAGCGAGTTCCGATTGCGGCTTTGCTGGATCGGTCGCTGCCGCGACCTTGCACGGACCGGCTGAACGGCGCTCGACGATCCGCGAAGCGATCATGACCCGGCGGGCTGGCATGCCGGGCAGGCGCGGATTTTCGATCCGCTCGAGAAGCAGCCGGAGACCGACAGCTCCACCCTCCTGTCCTTCCATTTTCACCGTCGTCAATGGCGGTGAAATCTGCGTGGCCGGCGAGAAATCGCCAAAGCCGATGACCGAGACGTCATCGGGAATACGGTAGCCCTGGCCCAGCAGCTCGGAAACCACCGTCAGCGCCAGTCCGTCATGGGCACAGAAGAAGGCCGTCGGGTGAATGCCCTTTGCCTTGAGGTCGCGGAAGGCTTCACCGAAGCCGACCTGCTCGTCGAACCGCAAGACATGCAGCGAAACATCCTCGCAGCGTTCGGCAATCTCTCGCGCCCCATAGAAGCGCTCGCGCCGACCCCGGAAACCCGGCGTGCCGTTGACATAACAGATCGACCGGTGGCCAAGCCCGATCAGATATTGAAGCACCGCTTGGCCCGCCTCATGATCCGTACCGGTGATCTGGTCAGCCTGCTCCAACGGATCAACCCAACCGAAACGCACGATCGGCACCCCGATTGCGGTTGCTGCGGCGATTGCCTCCCGGTCATGCGGGCCGACAAGCAGCAGCCCGGCGCAGGAACGCGCCAATTCCTCAAGCTGATCGGGGCTATGTGTCCAACGGACGCGGAGCGCCATGCCCAGCCTGTGTGCCTCACGCTGCACGCCATTCTGGATCTGCATGTAGAGTTCGCTGTTGACGGCATCGAGGTCGTGGAAAACAACAGCGATATCGTTCGTCTGGGATTGGCCCGCAGGACGCGTGTAACCCAGCCGCTCTGCCGTCGCGCGGATCAGCGTGCGGGTTTCCTCACTGACGCCGCTCTTGCCGGCAAGCGAACGCGAAACCGCATATTTCGAGAGACCGACCTCCCGCGCGATCGTCTGTAAGGTAACCCGCCCCCTGCTTCCCACTCTCCACCTCGATAGTCACCTGGCGCTCGGAGCGCTTCGCTACACGTTCTTTGCCAAAATTGCAAATTCTTGCACTAACAAAACATAACGCTTTACCTAACAATATCCAAATGTATTCTTTCCGTTATCCAAGCCCGAGAGCAAAAATAACGATAAGGGCTGAGGATTTTTGGAGGAGAACCCTATGATCAAGCTGAAACGTCGTGCGTTTCTGGCCGGAACTTCGGCCGTTCTGATCCTGCCGGCCCTGCCGGTTTTCGCCGCCGACTTCAGGGAAGCGGATATTCTGAAGGAGAAAGTTTCAAGCGGCGCGCTGCCGGCCCTGAAGGACCGGCTGCCGGAAAATCCGCTCGTTATCAAGCCGGTCGAAAGCGTCGGCAAATACGGCGGCGACTGGAATATGGCGCTCGTCGGCGGCGGTTCGCTGTCTATGCTGTTCCGCTATCAGGCCTATGAGCCGCTGCTGCGCTATACCCCTGACTGGTCCGGCGTGACGCTGAACGTCGCTGAAGCCTTCGATGGCAATGCGGATTCCACCGAATACACCATCCGCCTGCGCAAGGGTATGAAGTGGTCGGACGGCCAGCCCTATACCACCGCCGACGTGAAGTTCTGGTACGATACGATCCTGACCGACAAACGCGTCGCCGTGAACGGCCAGGGCCATTGGAAAACGGCAGGCAAGCCGGCGAAGCTCGAAATCGTTGACGAACAGACGTTTAAAGTTATCTTCGCAAAACCTAACGGTATGTTCCCGTTGCAGGTTGCCTGGGCGAACAGCGACCATACGACCCGTTGCCCCAAACATTACCTCGAGCAGTTCCATATCGATTATAATCCAAAGGCCGATGAGTTTGCCAAGGAACGCGGTTTCGAAAGCTGGATCGCCGCCTTCCAGTCCGCCTCCGGCTTCCAGGACGACAACGCCTTCTTCCTGAACTCCTCGAAGAAGCCCTGCCTGCACGCCTGGATGTTCACAACCGCGCCCGGCGAAAATACCGAACGCGCTGTTGCCGAACGCAACCCCTTCTATTGGAAGGTGGATACGGAGGGTAACCAACTCCCCTATATGGATCGCATCGTCTACCAGATGGTCGCCGATCCGCAGGTGCTGCTGCTGAAGGCCATGCAGGGTGAAGTCGACCTGATGGACCAGTATATCGCGACACCGAACAACAAGTCGGTGCTCTACGATGCGCGCGAGCAGGGCAAGTATGATTTCTACACGCTGACTTCGACCGAAGCCAACGTGATGAACTTCATATTCAACCTGAACCACAATGACGAGACCAAACGCAAGCTCTTCCGCAACAGGGATTTCCGCGCAGCTCTGTCCATGGCGCTCGATCGCCAATCGCTGATCGATGCCGTGCTCGTCGGCCAGGGCGCTCCTGCCCAGCCGTCCATCAAGCAGGGCGATCCGCTCTACAACGAGCAGCTTGCCACGCAGTTCACGAGCTACGATGTCGACAAGGCGAATGCCATGCTCGACACGTTGATCCCGAAGCGCGACGACCAGAACTTCCGTCTCGATGAAAAGGGCCGCCGCCTGACGGTGATCTTCGAGATCGACCAGGCGCGCGCCGTCTTCCTCGATCTCTTCCAGCTGGTCATTCCGATGTTCCAGGCCGTCGGCATCGATGCGCAGATGCGCACCATGGACCGCTCGCTCTGGGAAACCCGCGTCCGTCAGGGCCGCGATTTCGATGCCACGGCTCACCAGTTCGGCGCCAATGGCGGCGTCGCCGCCATGCTCGACCCGCGTTACTACGTGCCGACGGATTCGAACGCCATGTATGCTCCAGCCTGGCAGCTCTGGTATCTCGACCGCAACAACGCCAATGCTGAAGAGCCCCCGGAGGAAACGAAGAAGCAGCTTGAGCTCTACGACAAGCTGAAGGCAACCTCCGATCCTGCCGGCCAGCAGGAGATCATGAAACAGATCCTGCAGGGTGCTGCCGAGAACTTCTATGTCTTCGGCATTTCCCAGCCACCGGATGGCTACGGCGTCGTCAAGAACAACATGAAGAACATCACGAAGACCATGCCGAACTCCTTCGGCTGGCCGACCCCTGCTCCCACCATGCCAGAGCAGTTCTACAAGGTCTGATGGCCTGCGACAGCAATGATGTTTTCCAGGCGCCGGCCTCACCGGCTGGCGCCTTGGTCCCTCTTTTGCCAATGATTGGATGAAGACGATGCTCGACGCCAGAAGACAGAATACAGACACGCTGCGCACACCAGACTGGTTCAAGACCGCAACGCGCTGGACCCAGCTCACTTTCGTCGAAGACGATCCAGAGAAATACGATCCGGCCTTCTGGGTCGATGTCTTCAAGCGCACGAAATCCAACGCGGTCTGCCTCAGCGCCGGCGGCTACATCGCCTATTATCCGAGCGAAGTGCCCTATCACTACGTGAGCAAATATCTGGGTGATAAGGACATCTTCGGCGCGCTCGTCGATGCCGCCCGCAAGCTCGACATGCATGTCATGGCCCGCGTCGATCCGCACGCCATTCACGACGATGCCGCCAAGGCGCATCCCGAATGGGTGATGATCAATGCCGACGGCACACCGCGACGCCACTGGGCCTATCCGGATGTCTGGGTCACGAACGCCTATGGCGATTACAACACCGTCTTCATGCCTGAAGTGGTCAAGGAGATCGTCCGCAAATACGATATCGACGCCGTCTTCGCCAATCGCTGGCAGGGCCATGGCGTCGATTACAGCGAAGACAGTGCCCGCCGCTTCAAGGATATGTTCGGCCACGCCCTGCCGACGAAACCCGATGCCGACGACCCGGCCTGGCAGGCCTGGGTGCAGTGGCGCCGCCGGGTTCTGACCGACATGATCGCCCAGTGGGACGATGCGGTCAAAGCGATCCGCCCGCATGCGAGCTTCATCCCGAACATGGGCGGCGCTTCGCTGATGGAATTCGATCTCTCTGTCATCGCCAAACACTGCCCCTTCCTCGTCGTCGACCATCAGGGCCGCAAGGGCCTCGAACTCGGCTGGTCGGCCGGCCGCAACGGCAAGCGCATCCGTGCCACCTTCCCCGATCGGCCTGTCGTGCTCATCACCTCGATCGGCCCGGAAGAGGAATATCGCTGGAAGGATGCAGTCACCTCGGGCGAGGAAATGCAGCTCTGGATCAATGACGGCACGGCCCACGGCCTTTATGCCTGGTTCACCAAGTTCAACGGCGTCGTACCCGACAAGCGCTGGGTCGAACCTGTCGCCGATGCTTTCGCCCTGCAGGCGGCCGTCGAGCCTGTCCTAGAAAGCATGCGTCCGACGGCAGAAATCGCCGTCATCGACCCCTCGACGACGCTCCGCCACTGGGCGCCGGAAGAGCGCCACAACGCTGAGAAGCATGATCTTGGCTTCTATCATGCGCTCGTCGAAGCCCGCCTGCCCTTCGAGCTTCTCTCGGATCAGGTTCTGACCAAGGAAAACCTCGACCGCTTCAAGCTGATCATCCTCGCCAACGCCTCCTGCCTTTCAGATGCGCAGAACGCGGCGATCCGCGCCTATGTCGAGCGCGGCGGTAGCGTCATCGCGTCCTACGAAACCTCGCTGCGCGACGAATTCGGCAAGAAACGCAGCGAATTCGGCCTCTCAGACGTGCTCGGCGCCAAGTTCGTCTCCGGCCCACGCGGCATCGTCAAGAACACCTACGTGGCGCTCTCGGGCGATCATCCGGTCAATCAAGGCTATGACGGTGCCGAGCGCATCATGGGTGGCACGCGCCTGATCCATGCCGATCCCATCGGCAACGCGACGACACCCTTCCTCTATGTGCCCGACTTCCCGGATCTGCCGATGGAGGAAGTCTATCCGCGCAAGGCCCCCGAAGGTGCTGGCGTTATCGCCCGTGAAACCGGCAAGGGTGGCCGCACCGTCTATATGCCCTGGAATATCGGCGAGATCTTCTGGGAAGTCTTTGCTGTCGACCACGGAAAGCTGATTACTAATGCAGTCCACTGGGCACTTGGCAAGACGCCGCGCGTCACCGTCGAAGGCCCCGGCGTCCTCGACATGGCGTTGCGCGAAAATGCTGAAGGCGTCGCGCTCAGCCTCTTCAACCTCACAAACCCGATGATGATGAAGGGGCCGATACGCGAAAATTACCCTCTGGCGGCGCAGACGGTTTCGGTGGAAATTCCTCCGGGCAAATCGGTAGCCAAAGCATGGCTTGTTGTTACCGACCGCGCCGCAAACTTCAGCGTCAAGGACGGCCGTGCACAGGTGGAGGTGCCCGGCATCGAACGGCTGGAGGTGCTGCACCTCACCTGGAAATGAGGTGCTGAAGCAAGGAGGAGCGCTTTCGGCCTGAAGGGGCCGAAAGCGGATGGAGATCCGAAGGAAGCGCCTGACCGGGCGCTCTCAACGGGAGGAGAAACTTTCCGATGCTTGGCTATATTTTCAAGCGCGTGCTCTACATGATCCCGACGCTGATCGGCATGTCGCTGATCTCGTTCCTGATCATCCAGCTGCCGCCGGGTGACTACCTGACCTCGATGATCGCGACGATGAGCGACAGCGGCCAGGCTGTCGATCCTGCGCAGATCGAGCGGCTGAAAGAAATCTACGGCTTCGACGACCCCTTCTATATCCAGTATCTCAAATGGATTTGGGGCATCATCAGTCGCGGCGATTTCGGCTGGTCCTTCGAATGGAACCAGCCCGTCTCCGGCCTCATCTGGGCGCGCATGGGCTCGACGTTGGTCATCTCACTGCTGAGCCTCCTCTTCGTCTGGATCGTCGCCCTGCCAATCGGCATCTACTCGGCTGTGCGCCGCCATTCGATCAGCGACCACGTCTTCACCTTCTTCGGCTTCATCGGTCTCGCAGTACCAAACTTCATCCTGGCGCTGACACTGATGTATGTCGCCTACCGCTATCTCGGGCAGAGCGTCGGCGGTCTCAATTCACCCGAATATGCCGAGGCGCCGTGGAGCCTCGCCAAGATCGGCGACTTCCTCGCCCATCTCTGGATTCCGATCATCATCATCGGCGCCTCGGGCACGGCCGCCCTCATTCGCATCCTGCGCGCCAATCTGACGGACGAGCTGCACAAGCCCTATGTCATCACCGCCCGCGCCAAGGGCCTGCCGGAATACAAGGTGATCATGAAATATCCGGTGCGCATTGCGCTGAACCCCTTCGTCTCGGCGATCGGCTGGGTGCTGCCGCATCTCGTCTCCGGCGTCACCATCACCGCCATCGTCCTGAACCTGCCGACCGCAGGTCCCCTGCTCTTCCGCGCGCTGGTCTCGCAGGACATGTATCTTGCCGGCAGCTTCATCCTGCTGCTCTCGGCGCTCACCCTCGTCGGCATGCTCCTGTCGGACCTGCTGCTTGCGCTGCTCGATCCGCGCATCCGGTTCAATTGAGGACGCGCCGATGACGCACGAAACATTCGGAACCCAAACCGGCCCCCTGCATGTCGTCGCCGACGGCCCCTCGATCAGCCCGCTGAAACAGGGCAAGACCGTCTCGACTGCCGCTGTCGGTCCCTGGCAACTGATTGCCGGTAAACTGATCCGCCAGAAAGTGGCGATGGTCGCCGGCGTAATCATCCTGCTGCTTTATCTGATCGGCCTGTTTGCCGAATTCCTGGCGCCCTCTTTGCCCGCGACCTCGAAGCCGCAATATACCTACGCACCGCCACAGAGCCTGAGCTTCTTCGTGACCAAGCAGGATGGCAGCTCGGAATTCAATTTCCATGTGAAGGGCTACAAGGTGGAGATCGACAAGGTGGCCTTGAGGCGCACCTTTGTCGTTGACGATACCAAGGTCGTGCCGGTCGGCTTCTTCGTCAAAGGCCCGGCCTATCAGCTCTGGGGCTTGATCCCGATGACCACGCATTTCTTCGGCCCGATCAACCCCAATGACCCGATGTACCTGCTCGGTGCCGATCGCCTCGGTCGAGACGTTCTGACCCGGCTGATCTACGGCACCCGCATTTCCATGTCGATTGGCCTCGTCGGCGTCGCCATGTCACTGGTGCTCGGCGTGGTACTCGGCTCGATCTCCGGCTTCTATGGCGGCTGGGTGGATACACTGATCCAGCGCGTCATCGAAGTTGTCAGTGCCATGCCAACCATCCCGCTCTGGCTCGGGCTTGCAGCAGCAATTCCGCTCACGTGGTCGCCGGTCAACGTCTATTTCGTCATCACCATCATCGTCTCGCTGCTTGGCTGGACCAGTCTTGCCCGCGAGGTGCGCGGCCGTTTCCTGGCGCTGCGCAGCGAAGATTTCGTCACCGCCGCAAAGCTCGACGGCTCGAGCGAGGCACGGCTGATCTTCCGCCATATCCTGCCCTCGCTGACGAGCCACATCCTCGCCGTCGTCACACTCGCGGTTCCGACGATGATCGTTGCCGAAACCTCGCTCTCCTTCCTCGGCATCGGCCTCAAGCCGCCTGTCGTCAGCTGGGGCGTGCTGCTTCAGGACGCCCAGAACATCCGCACGGTCGCGACCGCGCCCTGGCTGCTGATCTGGCCGTCCCTGGCGGTCGTCATTGCCGTCCTGTCCTTCAACTTCTTCGGCGACGGCCTGCGCGATGCAGCCGATCCCTATGACAATTGAGGAGGAAGCCATGACCGATCTTCCCGATGACGTCGTTCTCTCGGTTGAAAACCTCTCGATCGATTTCCGGCTCCGCACGCATATCCTGCATGCCGTCGAAGATGTCAGCTTCCAGCTCAAGCGCGGGCAGACGCTCTGCCTCGTCGGCGAAAGCGGTTCGGGCAAGAGTGTAACTGCTCGCTCGCTGCTGCAGATTGTCGATAAGCCCGGTACGATCGTCGGCGGTCGCATCCTGTTGCGCAACGGCAGCGAGATCACTGATATCGCCACGCTTCAGCCCGGCAGCCGCGCCATGCGCGAGATCCGCGGCCGGCGCATCGGCCTCATCTTCCAGGAGCCGATGAGCTCGCTCTCGCCGGTTCACACGATCGGCTCGCAGATCGTCGAGGCGATCCGTCTGCACAGCAATCTCGACAAGAAGGCGGCGCGCGCCCGCATGGTCGAGCTGCTGCGACAGGTGGAAATCCCCAATCCCGACAAGATGGCCGACCGCTACACGTTCGAATTCTCCGGCGGCATGCGCCAGCGCGCCATGATAGCCATGGCGCTCGCCGGCAATCCCGATATCCTGATCGCCGACGAGCCGACCACCGCTCTCGACGTAACGACGCAGGCGGAAATCCTCGACCTCATCAAACGCCTGCAGGTCGATCGCGGCATGGCGATGCTGCTTATCACCCACGACATGGGCGTGGTGGCTGAGGTGGCGGATGATGTCGCCGTCATGCGCTTCGGCCATATCGTCGAGCGTGGCCCGGTCGATGCGATCTATCATGCAGCCACCCATCCCTATACACGCCAGCTGCTGGCCTCGACGGTGAAGCTGACACATCATGTCGAAGGCAGACTGCCGGCCATCGCCATCTCTTCACAAGCACCGCAGCCGATCCTCTCGGTGCGCAATCTCAGCAAGACCTTCGGCTGGCATGGGAACGCCAACACGCTGCGTGCCGTCGACGACGCCAATTTCGACCTCTACCCCGGTGAAAATCTCGGCATCGTCGGCGAAAGCGGTTCCGGCAAGACGACGCTCGGCCGCCTAATCCTGCGCACCGTCGAGCCGACGACCGGTACCGTCCTCTATCGCGACAAGGATGGCGGTGAGACCGACGTCACCGAGCTCGGCAAGAAGGAGCTGCGCAACTTCCATCGCGAAGTCCGTCTCGTTTTCCAGGATCCCTTCGCCTCACTGAATCCGCGCATGACCGTCAAGGAGGTGATCGCCGATCCCTTGATCGTCAACGGCCTAGCCAAGGGCAAGGCGCTGGAAGATCGCGTCGCCGAACTGATGCGCCTCGTCGGCCTCGATCCGATGGGCATGGAGCGCTATCCGCACGCCTTCTCGGGCGGCCAGCGCCAGCGCATCGGCATTGCCCGCGCCCTTGCGCTCGATCCCCGCATCATCATCGCCGATGAAGCGACCTCGGCGCTCGACGTCTCGATCCGCAGCCAGATCCTCGATCTGCTGCTCGATATCCGCCAGCGGCTGAACCTGAGCTTCATCTTCATCTCCCACGATATTTCCGTGGTACGCTATTTCTGCGACCGTGTAGCCGTCATGCACCGCGGCAAGATCGTCGAACTTGGCGAGGCCGAGCAGATCTGCACCGCGCCGCAGGAAGCCTATACGAAGAGCCTCATTTCAGCCGTTCCCAATCCCGACCCACGCGACAAGCGCATGCTGCACCGGCATCGGTTTGTCGCTCCCGCCAATGCCTGAGGATGTTCCAGTGCCGAGATTTTCCGCCAATCTTTCCTTCCTCTATCAGGATCTTGCCTTCCTCGATCGTTTCGCTGCTGCCGCGAAGGACGGCTTCGGCGCGCTCGAATATCTCGGCCCCTATGCCGAACCGAAGGAAAAGGTCGCCGATGCGCTCAAGGCAAACGGCCTGAAGCAGGCACTCTTCAACGTTCCCTCGGGTGACTGGGCCGGCGGCGAGCGCGGTATCGCCTGCCTGCCGGATCGTATCGAGGAATTCCGGAGCGGCATATCGCTGGCGCTCGATTACGCCAAGGCGCTCGCCTGCCCTCAAGTCAACGTCATCTCCGGACTCGTGCCAAAGGGCGCCGATCTTGAAACGCTGGAAAAAGTGCTGGTCGAGAACCTGAAATATGCCGCCGAGCGCGCGGCCGACGCCGGCGTGAAGCTGCTGATCGAGCCGATCAATCTGCGCGATATTCCCGGCTTCTTCCTGTCGAACACAGATCATGCCGAGCGTATCCTCGAAAAGGTCGGCTCCGACAATCTCTACATCCAGTATGATTTCTACCACATGCAGATCATGCAGGGCGACCTGATCCCGACCTTCACAAGGCTGAAGGACAGGATCGCCCATGTGCAGATCGCCGACAATCCCGGCCGCAACGAGCCCGGCACGGGCGAGATCAACTATGGCTTCATCCTCTCCGAACTCGACCGCCTCGGCTACGACGGCTGGGTCGGCTGCGAATACAAGCCGAAGGCCGGCACCAGCGAAGGCCTTGGCTGGATGAAACCCTATCGGAAGTGAGCGTGACATGAATATTGGTTTTATCGGACTGGGCGTCATGGGTCGCCCGATGGCGGAACACCTGATAGATGCCGGCCACACGCTGCATCTGAGCCGCGTCAAGGAAGCCTCGCAGCACCTCGTCACCAAGGGCGGCAAAGCCGTCCATGGCGCCAAGGCTGTCGCTGAGGCCTCCGACATCATCATCCTGATGCTGCCGGATACGCCTGACGTCGAAGCCGTGCTCTTCGGCGAAGGCGGCGTCGCCTCCGGCCTTTCCTCTGGCAAGCTCGTCATCGACATGAGCTCAATCTCACCTGTCGCCACCAAGGATTTTGCCCGGCGCATCGAAGCGCTCGGCTGCGATTATGTCGATGCGCCCGTCTCCGGCGGCGAAGTCGGCGCCAAGGCTGCCTCACTGACGATCATGGTCGGCGGCAAGGAAGAAGCCTTCGAGCGCGCCCGTCCCCTCTTCGAGAGGATGGGTAAGAACATCACGCTGGTCGGCAGCGTCGGCGACGGCCAGACGGCCAAGGTCGCCAACCAGATCATCGTCGGCCTGACTATCRAAGCCGTCTCCGAAGCACTGCTCTTTGCCAAACACGCCGGCGCCGATCCGGCCAAGGTGCGCGCAGCCCTGATGGGTGGCTTCGCCGCCTCGCGCATCCTCGAAGTGCATGGTGAGCGCATGGTCAAGGAAACCTTCGACCCTGGTTTCCGCATCCGCTTGCACCGCAAGGACATGACGCTYGCGGTTGACGCTGCCCGCGCGCTCGATCTGTCGCTGCCGAACACGGCGGCCACCCAGCAGCTCATGAATGCCGCCGTTGCCAATGGCGACGGTGAACGCGACCATTCCGCCCTCATCCGCACGCTCGAGCTCCTCGCCGGAGGGCCGCGCTAGATCAGGACCACCTAGAACACCCGGACGACATCTTCGATTGCTTCCTGCCGGAGCCTTTTCTCCGGACGGCGAAGCCATGTCCGGACATCGATAGAGAAGGACAGGACAATGCTTAGAAACGATATCCAATTCCCTTTCGGCGCCGTCTATTTTCGCAAGTCCAATCCGCCCCGCGACGATTGGGAACGCGACTACACGACGGCAGGCGAAGATGGCCTGAACATCTTCCGCCACTGGTTCATGTGGAGTGCGATCGAAGTCGCTCCCGGTGTCTACGACTGGGAGGAGTATGACCGCCAGCTCGATCTCGCCGCCAAGAACGGGATCAAGACGGTCATTGCCGAACTCATTCATGCCGTACCGGACTGGGCGGTGCGCAAATATGCCGATGCCCTGCAGGTCAATGCCGACGGCACCAAGCTCGGCTCCTATATGGGCGTTTCGGCAGCGACCGGCGGCTTTTCCAACAATGGCGGGGGCGCCGGCGCACTGACGCTCAACTGCCCTGAGGTGAAGGAAGCCGCCGGCAAGTTCCTGACGGCACTTGCCACGCGTTACAAGGACCATCCGGCGATCTATGGCTATGACGTCTGGAACGAGGTCAACTATTCCGCCGATGTCGATTACAGTAGCTATGCCAAGGCCGCCTTCCGCAAATGGCTGGAGAAGAAATATGGCAGCCTGAAAGTGCTGGCCAAGGCATGGCATCGCTACAGCTATGCAGAATGGGACGATGTCGAGCCACCGGTTCACATGGCTCCCTACCCGGAATGTATCGACTGGCTGCAGTTCAAGCGCGACAATTTCTATGGCCAGATGCAGTGGCGCATCGACACGATCCGCGCCGTCGATCAGAAGAATGTCATTGCCGCGCACGGCATATCAGGCGCGATCCCGAACATGGCCGCCAATGGCTGCGACGACTGGCTCGCCGCCTCCAAGGTGGAAATCTACGGCTTCACCTGGATTCAGGCGCGTAAGGGCACAGAACCGTGGAAGACCTGGTACGGCGTCGATATCAATCGTGCCGCCGCCCGCGGCAAACCCTTCTGGCACGCAGAGCGCCAGGGCGGTCCGCTCTGGCTGCAGCCGCAGGTGATCGGCCGCGACAAGGAAGACGGCCGTGTCGCCGAGCCCGAGGACATCAGAATCTGGAGCATGACCTCCTTTGCCGGCGGCGCTCGCGGCGTCTTGAACCTGCGCTGGCGCCCGCTGCTCGACGGCCCGCTCTTCGGTGCCTTCGGTGCCTATGGCATGGACGGCAGCCGCACGCCGCGCTCCGACATGCAGAGCGCCATAGCGAAATGGGCGAATGACCCGGCTCAGAAGACGCTCTGGGACGCAAAGCCCGTTCGTGGCGAGGTCGGTATCCTCGTCGTCCCGGAAACGCAGGAATGGGATTACCTTCTGAACTACGACCGCAAGGAAAAGCCCTATCCCGAAGCCATGTGGGGCGCCTATCGCGCCTTCCTCGGACAGGGCCTGCAGCCGGATTGGGTCCATATCGACGATATCGACGCCTACGATTTCCTCTACTTCCCCTACCCGATCATGTTCACCGCCGAGCAGGCAGCCCGCCTGAAAGCCTGGGTGGAAAAGGGCGGCACGCTGATATCAGAAGCCTGCCCCGGCTATTTCGGTGACCGCGGCCATGTCGGCCAGGTGCAGCCGAATATGGGGCTCGACGAAGTCTTCGGCGCTCGTGAGGAAGAAGTGGAATTCATGCCCGATATAGGGGATCGCATCCATTTCAAGTTCGATGATATGGCCGTCGATGGCGGCGGTCTCCTACAGTCCTACCGCCTGACCGACGGCACCGGGCGCGGCGCTTTCGATGGCGGCCGTCTTGCCGTCGTCGAAAACCGCTTCGGCAAGGGTCGCACCCTGCTGATCGGCACCAATCCCTCCGTCGCCTTCTACCGCACCAACGGCAAGGCCAATGCCGCGTTCTTCGCCGAACTGGTGAAATGGAGCGGCCGGACGCGTCATGCGAGCTTGTCCAACGACGCGCTCTTCGCCCGCATCCACAAGGGCGAAAATGGAAGCTTCCTCTGGCTGGTCAACCCGACACGCAAAGTCCAGACGACGACGGTCACGCTCGCAGCCGGAAAATTGTCGGGCGGCAAGCCGGCTTGGCCTGTCAACCATGCCTATGATGCCGAGCGTATCGAAGTGCCGGCCTGTGATGTCCTGATCCTGCCGATCAGCTAAGCAATTCCAGCAAAACTGTGCTGCGGTTTTGCGCCTGGAATTGCGCCAAAACAAAGAGATAGAGCATCTGGTATTTCGAAGAAAACCGGATGCTCTACTAGCGGACGGCAAGCTGCTCGACCCAGCCGCCTTGCGAAAGCGCGGCTCGGTCGAGTTCGCTTTCGATGCGACCGGCCTGCATCAGCACGGCCCGGTCGCACATATGCGCGACGACGCCGGGATCGTGGCTGACCAGCACGAATGTCATGCCATGCGAGGCCTTCAGGTCGTTCAGCAGGTTCAGGATCTCGGCCTGCACCGAGACATCGAGCGCCGAGGTCGGCTCATCGAGCAGCAGCAGCTTCGGCTTCAGGAGCAGCACACGGGCGATTGCTACACGCTGCCGCTGCCCGCCGGAAAGCTGGTGCGGATAACGTCCGGCAGCAGCAGCCGGCAGACCGACCTGATCGAGCGCGATACGCACCTCATCCTCGACATTGCGCGCACCCCGCAACGCTAGCGGCTCCCCGAGAATGCGTGAGATGCGATGGCGCGGATGCAGCGAGGAATAGGGATCCTGAAACACCATCTGGATGTTGGATCGCAACGCCCCGGTAATCTTCTGACCCGGCTGCAGCGCCTCGTCGGAAACCCTAATGGAGCCCTGCCAATGGGTGTTCAGCCCGGCAACGGCACGGAGCGCCGTCGTCTTGCCGCACCCGGAGGGACCAATCAGCCCAAACGTTTCGCCCGACGCAACCTCGAAGCTGACACCACGCACGGCGGTAAAACCCTTGCCGTCAGCCTGAAAGGTAACGGAAAGATCGGAAACGGAAAGCGCACTCATGCCTCGCCTCCGTAGACCGGCAGTCGTGTCCCGTAGGTCGCAGCCGAAGGCCGCGCCGCCCAGAGCGCCCGCGTATAATCCGATCTGGCATTGGCAAGATCCGCAGACGCCATCTGCTCCTCAATCTTCCCGTGCCGCATGACCATGACCCGATCGGCATAACGCGATACCTGCTGCAGGTCGTGGCTGATCAGCAGCAGCCCCATGCCGAGCTCTTCCGTCAACGACCGCAGCAAGGTCAGGATCTGGTCCTGCAGACCGCGATCGAGTGCCGAAGTCGGCTCGTCGGCGATCAAGAGTTTCGGCCGGTTGATCAGCATGGCGGCGATCATCACACGCTGCCCCATGCCGCCCGAGAGGGCAGCAGGATAGCTCGAATAGACACGCTGCGGATCGGGCAGACCGACTTTATCAAGCATATCGAGCGCCCGTTCGCGCCGTTCGACAGCAGAAAGCTTCGTGTGCAGAAGCAACGCTTCTTCCACCTGTCGGCCAACCTTATGGGCCGGATTCAACGAATATTTCGGATCCTGCAGGATGAGCCCAAGACTGCCGCCGCGCAGCCTGTTCCAGCTGGATGGGGCCAATGTCGTCAGCTCGTGCCCATCGAAGGCGAGACGCTTTGCCCTGACCTCCGCCCGGCGCGGCAATAACCCCATGATCGCCCTGCCCGTCATCGATTTGCCGGAGCCGGACTCACCGACCAGTGCCACGACCTCGCGACCCACCGAGAACGAAATGCCATCGACGACGCGCACCTGCCCCTCCTCCGATGGAAAGGCGATCGACAGATCCTCGACGGAAAGCAGCTGCTCAGTCATGGCGCGGATCCAGAATATCGCGCAGACCATCGGCCAGCAGGTTGAACGCGAAGGAGGTGATCAGGATGGCAAAGCCAGGCACGGCCGCCACCCACCATTGATCGAAGATCACCTGCGTGCCCTCCGAGACCATCGAGCCCCATTCCGCTGTTGGCGGACGCACACCTAGACCGAGGAAACCAAGGCCGGCGGCAGCAAGAATGATACCCGAGAGATCGAGTGCCAGACGAATGATCGCCGAAGGCAGCACCAGCGGCAGGATATGCCCCCAGAGCAGCCGCACGCCGCGGATACCAACCATTTCGGCCGCCGCCAGATAATCGCTGCGTCTGAGCGCCGCCGTTTCGACGCGGGCCTGGCGCGCATAGGCGGGCCAGCTCGTCAGCGCCAGCGCCAGCGCACCATTGATCAGCCCCGGCCCCATGATGGCAACGAAGGCGAAGGCGAGCAGCAGTCGTGGAAAGGACATGACGATATCGGTGATCCGCATCAGCACGCGCTCGGTGATGCCACCGAAGAAACCGGAGAGGATACCAACGAGAATGCCGAGTGGCGCCATCAGCAGCACCACGACCAGCACCAGCAGCAATGTCGGCCGCGCACCGTAAATGATGCGTGACAGAATATCCCGACCGAAACCGTCTGTACCGAGCCAGTGCGCGGCATCAGGCGGCATCAGGCGATTGGCTGTCTCCTGCAGGTTCGGATCGTAGGGCGCAATCAGCGGCGCCAGCAACGCTAGCGCCAGAATGAAGAGCACCACCGCGCCGCCAGTCGCTGCGGAAGGCGAACGCAGCACGCGCCGCAGGAAAGATGGACCGCCTGATGGCGCCTGGACGATCGCGCTCATCGCTTCTTCCCTGATTCCAGCCGCGCTACGCCGAGATCGGTCAGCGCGTTGAGAAGCACGAAGGAGGCGCCGACCACAAGCGTCGCCCCGAGGATCGCCGGCATGTCGCCGGCAAACATCGCCGTCGTCAGGTAACGGCCGATGCCTGGCCAGGCAAAGACGGTCTCTGTCAGCACCGCACCCTCCAGCAGGCTGGCGTAGGAAAGGGCGATGACGGTCAACAACGTGCCGGAGACATTCGGCAGGATATGGACGAAGACAATGCGGCGGAGACTTGCGCCCTTGGCCCGCGCGGTCGTCACATATTCCTGGCCAAGCTCGGTGAGAATCGCAGCGCGCGTCAGCCGCGAAATTGCAGCAAGCGCGTGGAAGGCAAGCACGATCGCCGGCAGCGCCAAATGCGCCAGCGCATCGCGAAAGGCGCCCGCCTTGCCCGATATCCACGTATCAACAAGGGCAAAGCCGGTGACCGATTTGACCGTATATTGGAAGACGACATCGGCCCTGCCCGGCCCCGGCGCCCAGTGCAGCCGTGCGTAAAACAGGAGCAGCATCAGCAGGCCGAGCCAGAAGATCGGCACGGAGTATCCGAAAAGCGAGACGAAACGAGCAAGCCCGTCCACCCACGTCCCCTGTCGCATGGCGGCGGTTATGCCGAGCGCCAGTCCTACGCCGGCACCAAGGATGATCGCAGCCGTAGCAAGCTCTATCGTCGCCGGAAAAGTCCGGGCAATGTCCTTCGCCACCGGCTGGCCGGTCGAGATCGACTGCCCGAAATTGCCGGATAGTGCCGTCTCGACATAGCGGAAAAATTGCACCGGCAGCGGCTGATCCAGCCCAAGCTCCAGCCGCGCCTGCTCATAGGTGGACTGGCTGGCATGATCGCCGACAAGCTGCAGCGCCGGATCGATCGGCGACAACCGCGTCATCGCAAAGGTCACCAGCGCCAGCCCGAAAAGCGTCAGCGCAAAGGACCACAGCCACTTCGAAAGCGGCCAGACGAACGACAACTCCCGCCAGCTGTTGCGCTGACGGGAGTTGGTCATGTCGGCATTATCAGTCGTTGCCGTTTGCGGCACTTATTTCGCTACCTTGTCGTAATAGACCTGGTCTGCGTTGAGACCTTGGGCATAGTTCTTCACCTTGTCGCTTAGCACGACCTGGTCATTGCCTTGAAGCATGAAAACGAAGGGCGAGCTTGCCTGGATCTTCTTCTGCAGATCCTGATAGAGCGCGGCGCGCTTGGCGGCATCCTGCTCCTTGACGGCTGCAAGCGTCTCGTCGGTCAGTTCCGGGATCACCCAGCCGGCCTGCTTGGCAACGGTATTGGCCGAGTTGTCCTTGTTGATTGCAAAGGCGCTGGCGTTGGAGTGGGCGTCGAAATAATCCGGGATCCAGTAGCGCAGCGTCATCTCGAACTTGCCGGCGCGGCCGCGGGCATAGATGTCGCTCGCAACACCCGGCTGGATATCGAGCGTGATGCCGGCCTGGGCGAAGGTGGACTGCAGCGACTGGGCGATCGACAGGAACGGCTGGTCGTTGAAGACGATGAATTCGATCTTGAATGGCGTCTTGATGCCACCATCGGCAAGGATCTTCTTAGCCTTCTCGACATCGAGCTTGAAGGGCGTGTCGCTGAGTGCGCCGGGGAAGCCGTTCGGCAGGAAGGCCTGGTGAACGCTGCTCTGGCCGCGCAGCAGGTTCTTGGTAATGCCGTCATAATCGACGAGATAACGCGCCGCTTCCCAGAAAGCCGGGTTGCCGAGCGTCGGATTCGCCTTGCTGTTCAGCAGGATATAGTCCTGGCGGGCCGAGGGGACGGAGAGCACCTTGATGCCGCTCTTGTCCTTCAGCGCCTCGATCTGGTCGGCAGACAGGCCGCGGGCAATATCGGCATCGCCCTGCTCGACGAGCAGGCGGCGGGCGCCAACATCAGGCACGTTGCGGATAATGACGCTTTCGAGCGTCGGCTTGTCGGAGGAATTGGCATTGGCCTGCAGCACCAGCGCCTCATGCGGCGTGTAGGTTGCGATCGTATAAGCGCCGCTGCCGGCCGAATTGGTCTTCAGCCAGCCATTGCCGAAATCATTGTCCTTGGCCTGCGGCGAAACTGTCTGCTCGTCGACGATAGAGGCGATCGGCGCCGTCAGGATCGAGAGCGCGAAGCCGGAGCCGACATCCGCCGTCCAGGTGAGCTTGACATGCTTGTCGTCAACCTTGGTGATCGCGGCATCGACATTGTCGGCCTTCCAGCCGAGTTCGTTGAGGATGAAGGCCGGCGACTTGTTGAGCTTCACGGCGCGCGTCAGCGAGAAGATCACGTCTTCGGGGCGAACCGGATTGCCGGAGGCGAACTTGGCGTCGGCGAGCGCAAAGGTCAGGCTCTTGCCATCGCTACCTGCTTCCCAGGAAGCGGCAAGTCCTGCCTCGATCTTGGTGCCGTCATCGCGGTTGGACTGCACGAGACGCTGATAGATGTTGTTGAAGGACTGGACGGTCGTGAGCTCGAAACCTTCAGCCGGGTCGAAACTGACAGCATCGTCGATCGACTGGGCGACGACGAGCACATCAGGCGGCGTCTCGGCGTGAACAACCGGCGCGCTGAAAGCGAGCGCCAGGCTGAAGACGGTGCCGAGCAGCTTGGCGCGGCTGGAAATGATGGACATGGAAAACTCCCCTTGGGTGATGAAAAAATCAGTTAGCGCCTTCGGCAAAGGCCTCAAGCTCGGGATCGAAATCGACCTCGACAACGTTGATGTAGACGGCAGTGGCGATCATAATGCCGGCAAAGGCGACGAGATCGACGAGAATCTTGGTGTCGTAGCGTACCTTCAGTTCGGCCCAGATATCGGCGGGAACGGCCTTGGAATCGGCAACAATCGCCTTGCCAAAACGTTTAAGCAGCAATTCGCTTTCGCTGAGTTCCAGAGCATCCGGGTTGAATCCGTTCTTGATCAGCGCACGACGAAAGAAGGTGACGGCGATATCCGACTTCAGCGCCTTGGAAATCGAATGCGAGAAGATCCAGATCTCGCGATCGCTGACGGCGGGGTCGAGCTCAGCCCGAAGCGTGAACCATTCGGCATAGATGCGGTGCGCTTCCGGCGAATGCAGCAGTGTCCGCTTCATATTGGTCATGTTGCCGCGAACCCGCACCTCCTCGTCATGCGCTGCGCGAATCTCTTCGGAAGCGGTGTCGTAATCGATGTGAGGAAGCTGGCTCATGCGGATTGCTCTTTCTTTGTGCGATTAAGGCTAACGAGGTGGCGAGATATTGTGCAGTCCATATTCATCCAGCTTTTTCGCCTTTTGACGAAAATTATTCCGCGGAACGTTGCCGGCAAAAACGAACTTTTCGCCACAGATATATCAGCATTTCCGTATCGGGCGTTCTTGACATCAGCGCGCACAAACGACACGATGAAACCGGTTTCAATCGTACATAGGGARTGATCGTGCGGTTCGACCTTTCGATCCTCTTGCCCCATCTGGGCTTTCTCGCGCAAGGCGCGCTACTGACGGCCGAAGCCTGTGCTCTGGCGCTGATCGGCAGCGTCATCATGGGCGCTTTCGTCGCCATTGCGCGCACGTCTTCCTCCGCTCTTCTGCGCAGGATCTCCTTCGTCTACGTCGATATCTTCCGCAACGTGCCCTTCATCGTGCAGCTGTTCTTCTTCTATTACGGCCTGCCCGAGATCGGCATCTATATCGATGCCTTCACCACGGGTGTCGTGGCACTGTCGATTGCCGGCGGCGCCTATGCGTCCGACGTGATCCGCGCCGGCATCCTGGCAATCGATCCCGGCATTATCGAAGCCGCTGAAGTCAGCGGCCTTTCGCGCCGGGTAACCTTCACCAAGATCGTGCTGCCGATCGCGCTCAGAACCTCCGTTCGCCCGCTCGGCTCCGTGCTGATCAACATGATCCTGACATCGTCGATCCTCTCGACGATCACGCTGAACGAGCTGACCGGCTCGGCTCAGATCGTCGTCTCGCAGACTTACAGGCCCTTCGAGGTGTATGTCGTGCTGCTCGTCGTCTATGCCGTGCTGACCTATCTCGTCTCGCTCGGAATCGCCCTCCTCCACCGCCGCCTGAACCGCGACATGATGGAGGCTGTAGCCTGATGCGTTTTTCCGATTTCACCCCCTTCGATATCTGGCTGCTCCTGCAGGGCCTCGGCGTCAGCCTCGGTCTGTTTCTCTCGACGTCCCTCATCGGTCTCCTGATCGGCACATCATGGGCGATCTGCCGCTTCTACCGCGCGCCGGTGCTGACCCCGGTCATCACTTTCATTGCAGAACTCCTGAAGAACTCGCCCGTTCTGGTGCAACTCTTCCTCGTCTTCTTCGGCCTGCCTGGTCTCCTGCATATCCGCATCACGCCGACGACGGCAGCGATGATCACGCTGTCTGCGAATTCGGCCGCCTTCGTCTACGTCATCGCGGTCTCGGCCATCGAATCCATCGGCCGCGACCAGATCGAGGCCGCCCGCGTCTTCGGCCTTACCCGCTGGCAGGTTCTGCGCCATGTCGTGGCACCGCAGGCCATGGCCTTCGCCATCGGCCCGCTGACCGCCCTTCTCGTCAACCAGCTGCAGGTCACCTCGCTGATCTCGGTCATCGGCGTCGTCGATCTCACCAAGATCGGCAACATCCTGAACCTGCGCACGCTGAAACCCTTCATCGTCTGGACGGTGGTCGGCCTGCTCTATTACCTCTGCGCCAAGCTGCTCGCATGGCTCGGCGCCCGCTTCGAAAACCGCCTCAGGGCGCATGCCGCCTGGAGAGGGCTTTAATATGCTCAAAGTAGAAAACGTCAAAAAGGCCTTTGGTCCTACGACCGTTCTCGATGGCGTCAACCTTACCATCAATCCCGGCGAGGTCGTGTCCATCCTCGGCTCCTCCGGCTCCGGCAAATCGACGCTGATCCGTTGCATCAACGGCCTGGAAAAGTTGAACGGCGGCAGTATCACCGTCGATGATTTCGACGTCGGCAAGCCGAAGGAATTGGCCGAAGCCCGCAAGCGCTCGGCTACCGTTTTCCAGCTCTTCAATCTCTATCCGCACATGACCGTGCTCGGAAACGTGACGCTGGCTCCAGTCGAAGTGCTGAAAAAGCCGCGTGCCGAAGCCGAAGCCACCGCCCGTGCGCTGCTGCAATCCGTCGGCCTCGGAGACCGCGCCGATGCCTATCCGGCCCAGCTTTCCGGCGGCCAGCGTCAGCGCGTCGGCATTTGCCGGGCGCTTGCCATGCAGCCGCGTTACCTGCTGCTTGATGAAGTCACCAGCGCGCTCGACCCGGAAATGACGGCCGAAGTGCTGGCTATCCTCGCCAAGCTAGCAGCCGAAGGCACAACCATGCTCTTCGTCACCCACGAGATCGAATTCGCGCGACAGATTTCCAACCGCATCGTCTTCCTCGACAAGGGCAAGCTGCTCGTCGATCTGCCGACTGCGGATTTTTTCGCCGCCGAGGGCGGCATGACCAACCCGCGTATCGCCCAGTTCCTGTCCAAAATGCGTAAAGATTAGAGGTATTCATGCTGCTCTTGGCCAATAAAGAAGCCTGGCCCGGTTTCCCGACGACGGTGCAGATGCTGCGCGAAGGCGCTATCAGCCTCGACGCCATGGTCGCCGGCATCAGCAAGGTGGAAAGCGAAGTCCGGGTTCGCAGCGTCGGTTACGGCGGCTGGCCGAACATGCTCGGCAATATGGAACTCGACGGCGCCGTCATGGATGGCAACACCCGTGATGTCGGCACTGTCGGCGCCGTGCCGAATACGCTGCCGGTCGCCCGCCTCGCCCACGAAGTCATGAAGCGCCTGCCGCACGTGATGTTGACCGGCGATGGCGCTCGCCGCTTTGCCAGTGAAATCGGTTTCTCCGAAGATGACGTGCTCTTCGAAGACAGCAAGCGCGTCTGGTGGGAGCGCCTGGAAAAGGAACTGTCACCGGAGGAATTGGCGAAATTTCCCGATATCCCGTTGGCGCCGCTCAGCCGCACCATCACCGACCCGGAGCGTGTACGCGACACGACCGTCTTCCTGTCCGCGGACCCCACACGCGGCATCCACGCCGCGACCTCCACGTCCGGCTGGGCCTGGAAATATCCCGGCCGCCTTGGCGACAGTCCGATCCCCGGCGCCGGCTTCTATGCCGACAGCCGTTATGGCGCGGCTGCCTGCACCCATACCGGTGAGATGACCATGCGCTGCTCGACTGCGCGCACCGTCGTGCTGGCGCTCAAATTCGGCTATTCGCTTTCCGACGCCGTCAAGCTGGCGGTCGAGGAGCTCAATGAACTGTCCTCCGGTTTCCTGGCCGGCGTGGTCATCCATGCTGTCGATGCCAAGGGCAACCATGAGGTCGTGAATTTCAGATGCGAGGGCGAAATCCGCTACTGGCTCTGGGAGGACTCGATGCCCGAACCGGAACTTCGGGCCGCGAAACAGGCATAATCAAGAAGAGGGAAATGGAACCATGAAACGCATTCTCACAGCCATTGCCGCGCTGGCCGTCGTTGCCGGCTCTGCGCTTCCGTCCTTTGCCGGCATGCTCGACGACATCCGCTCACGCGGCGTCGTGCGCATCGGCGTATCGCTTGGCGGCGAGCCGATCGGTTTCCGCGACGCGCAGAACAACCCCGTCGGTTACGACGTCGATGTCGCCAACCGTCTGGCCGAAAAGCTCGGCGTACCGGTCGAATTCACCGACGTCTCGGGCGATGCGCGCATCTCCATGCTGGTTTCCGGCCAGATCGACGTGGCGATCGCCAATACCTCTGCCACGCTCGAGCGCGCCAAGGTCGTCGACTTCTCGATCCCCTATAACCGCGCCGGCCTGCGCGTTATCGTCCAGAAGGACGCCGGCATCAAGGAACTGAAGGATCTCTCGGGCAAGAAGGTTGTCGTCGGCCGTGGTACGACGGGCGAGACATTCCTCAAGTCCGCCGTTCCGGATGCGCAGCTCGTCTATGTCGACCAGTTCGCTCCCGATGGCGTACTGCAGCTCCAGCAGAAGCGCGTCGATGCTGCGATCGAAGATTCCTCGCTGCTGGACTATCTCGCCACCAAGAACCCGACGCTGGTTACGCTCGCCGGCCTCTATTCCAACGACCCGATCGGCATGGCTGTCGCCAAGGGCGATCCGGAATTCGTCCGCTGGCTCGACATGTTCGTTTCCGACTACATCCAGTCGGGCGCTTATGAAGCCAATTACAAGAAGTGGTGGGGCGCAGAAGCCAACCCGCCGGCTCTGAACCCGCAGTGGTAGGATGATCCTCACAGGCCGCCTTCGGGCGGCCTGTTTGCTGTCAGGAGGTCATTTCTATCAGGCGGTCAGGCGCGGAAAATAGGTCGTCGGCACGATGACCGGTGGCTGGCCGGGGTGAAAATCGCCAGGATTTGCGATGAAATCCACGATGTGCTCGACATAGACACTCTTGTCGTAACCGATCGAGGAAATCGGATAGGCGTCGAAATCGGTGAGCGAGAGATTGTCGAAACCATAGAGCCGGAAACGTGTCGGCCGGTTGCGGGGAAAATCGGCGCGGCAGACATCGAGAATGCCCATGGCCATCGCATCTGACGTGCAGAAGATCGCATCCGGACAATCAGCGCCAGCCAGTTCCTCTGCCGCCGCATGCCCGCTCTCATAGGAATAGTCGCCTTGCACCGTGCGCACCAGTTCTATGCCGCTCTCCGCGAAGGCCCGCTTGTAGAAGCCTATGCGCGCCTGTTCCATCGGCGAGGACGAACGGCCGGTGACGAGACCCGCCCGCTTCACGCCCTTCTTCGCCGCATCGGCGACGGCTTCGGCAATGCCGCTGCCCTCGTCGGGCATGACGACGGGCGAGAGATCGTCATGCAGACCGTTCAGCATGACAACGAGATCGGAGCGGAACATGCGCCTGACAGTCGGAGCGTCTGCAAAATCCGAAAAGACCAGTGCCGCATCGACATGATAGGCAACGCCGTTGCGCAGGAACTCCTCGACGCGGGCGACCGAGCCGATGCGGATCATGATGACCTGCTTGCCGATCGACTGGATCTGGTCGAGCAGCCGGTCGAAGAGATCGAGGTCCGAAAGATCATGGATGTGGTTGACGACGACCGCGATGAGGTTGACCGTCTTGGTCGTCAGGCTCTGCGCCAGGAGGTTCGGTTTGTAACCGAGCCGGGCGGCCGCCTCGACCACTCTCTCACGCTTGTCCGCCGAAACCGGTCGCGGCTCGTTGGAGAGCGCCCGGCTGGCAACCGCTCGCGACACCCCGGCCAGCTTTGCAACATCGGCAATCGTCGGAGCGGCATCGCGGCCATTGTTCTGTGTCATATTCGAGCACTTTCCAACCTGTCATGGCGTGATAGCGCACAGTCGTGCATCTTCGCTATCGGAAACTTGCAATCATCCACTTTCATGGCACTGAAACCGGTGCCACAGCCCTTTTTCGTCGATGCCAGCCTGAATGGAGGAACCGCATGGCAATCAACCTCGCACCCGTCACCCTGCCAGATTTCGGACCTGTAACCGCCGATCAGCCACGGATCCCGGCCGAGACCTATGCCGCCCGTGCCGATGCCGCGCTGAAAGCCGCCGGCACCGACTGGCTCGTCGTCTACGCAGACCGCGAGCACTTCGGCAACATCATGTTCCTCTCCGGTTTCGAACCACGCTTCGAGGAAGCGCTTCTGCTGCTCGGCCCCAAGGGCAAGCGTGTCGTCATCACCGGCAATGAATCCGAAAGCTATACGGTTCTCGCCGGGCTGCCCGGCGTCGAAGTACTGCGGGCGCAAAGCTTCAGTCTGATGGGCCAGGACCGCAGCCGGAACCCGCGCCTTGTCGATCGCCTGAAAGACGCCGGTATTGGCAAGGGCCAGAGCATCGGGCTCGTCGGCTGGAAATACCTTTCGGTGGAAGAGGACGAAGACCACGCAAACTGCTTTTTCGTTCCCGACTTCATCGTCTCAGTGCTGCGCCGTCTCGCCGGCAGCGTCACCGACGCGACCACCGTCCTGATGCATCCGGAAAACGGCCTGCGCTCTGTCGTCGATGTCGATCAGCTCGCCGCTTTTGAATGGGCCTCGGCTCGCTGCTCGCGCGCGCTCTGGCGCGTCGTCTCGGGCGTTCGTGAAGGCGACAGCGAGTTCGAAGCGCTCGGACGGCTTGGTTATGAAGGCGATCCACTCAACGTCCACACCATGTTCGCCTCCGTCAGCAAGGGCGAAAACATCGTCGGCCTGCGCAGCCCGACGGCGCGGCGCATGAAGAAGGGCGATGGCGTCACAACTGCGCTCGGCTACTGGGGCGCCCTCTCCTCGCGCGCCGGCTTGCTGACCGATCATGATGAGGCCTTCCTCAAGCCCGCCAAGGCCTATTTCGAGGCGCTGATCACCTGGTACGAAACCGCCGATATCGGCACGACCGGCGGCGAACTCTTCACTGCCGTCACCGAAAAGCTGAAATCCGCCGGCCTGAACTCCGCTCTCAATCCTGGCCACCTCGGCAGCCACGAGGAGTGGCTGCATTCGCCGGTTCGCCCCGGCTCCACCGAGCGCCTGCGCTCCGGCATGCCCTTCCAGGTCGATGTCATCCCCGTGCCCATGCCGGCCGGCTGGGCGCTGAACTCGGAAGATGCGATTGCCTTTGCCAATGCGGATCTGCGTGACGCCATCCGCAGCCGCTATCCGGAAATGCATGCCCGCATCGCCGCGCGCCGCGCCTTCATGGCCGACAAGCTGGGCGTTGCCCTTAAAGAAACCATCCTGCCGCTTTCGGATACGCCGCTTTATCTGCCGCCCTTCTGGTTGAAAGCCGATCACGTGCTGATCCGCGAATGATGGATAAAGGACCGGCAGCCCTTGGCCGCCGGTCCTGCCTTGCCTAGATTGATCTGAAAGCAGGAGGAGCGGCATGAGCGACGATCACGACCACAAGCATATCGACTGGCGCGAACATGGCGTGAAGGTCATTCCCGGCAATGCGCTCGATCCGAACACCGCCCAGACGCCCGGCATGAACCGCGCAACCGCCATCAACAATGCACGCGCCGGCGCCGAGAAGATCTGGGCCGGCACGGTGACGATCCATGCCAATGCCAAGACCGGCGCCCATCATCACGGCGATCTCGAAAGCATCATCTATGTGGTGAAGGGCAAGGCCCGCATGCGCTGGGGCGAGAACCTCGAATTTACCGCCGAAGCTGGCCCTGGCGATTTCATCTATGTGCCGCCCTTCGTGCCGCATCAGGAAATCAATGCCAGCCGCGACGAGACGCTGGAATGCGTGCTCGTGCGCTCAGGCCAGGAACCCGTCGTGGTCAATCTCGATATCGAGCCGGTCGAAAAGCCGGAAAACGTGCCGTGGATCGATCCGATCCACAGACACTGAGACCAGTTTTCAGGCAGCGGCGAGGATCATCGCCGCGCCCCTCTCCGCCACCATCATCGTAGGCGCGTTGATATTGCCAGCCGTGATATTCGGGAAGACCGAAGCATCGACGATCCTGAGCCCATTGATGCCGTGTACCTTGAGCGATGCATCGACCACGGACGACGAGGCGTCCGGCCCCATCGCTGCCGATCCGCAGAGATGGTAGATCGAGCCGGAATTGCCGCGGAAATAGGTGAGCAATTCCTCGTCCGTGCGCGCCTCTACCGAAGGCGGCATCTCCATTTCGGTAATCGCCCGCAGCGCCGGCGCCTCCATGATACGCCGCACCAGCCGGCTGCCCTGGATCACCTCTTCCTCGTCATGGACGGTTCCGAGATAATTCGGCCGGATCTGCGGCGCGTCCGTCAGCTCTGGGGAGACGATGTTGATCGAACCGCGGCTCGTCGGCCGGCACGAGTTGAAGGCCAGCAGAAAGCCCGAATAGGGCTCAGGCTTCAATCCCGCCTTCGGATCGGTCGGAATGCGATAGGAGAGCGGATTGAAATAGAGCTGGATATTCGGCCGCTCTTCCTCAGGGCTGCCGCGCAGGAAGGCGCCAGCCTGATTGACGCTGAGCGCCAGCGGTCCCCGTCGCGTCAGAATGTAACGCAAGGCCTGCCGCGCCTGTCCGAAGATCGTGCCGAGTTCGTCATTCAGCGTCGGCACGGTGGAACGATAGTAGAAGCTGGCGCAGAGATGATCCTGCAGGTTCTTGCCGACCGCCGGCAGATGCCGGACGAACGGAATACCAAGGGATTGCAGATGCGCGCCGTCACCGATGCCGGAAAGCTGCAGCAGCTTCGGCGTATCGACGGCACCGGCCGAGAGGATGACCTCCTGCCGCGCCGAATAGCTGGTAATGCCACCCGGCCCGATCACCTCGACGCCGGTGGCACGCGCCTCCGCATCGACGATCACCCGGCGCACCCGGCTGTTGCGCAGGATCGCGAGATTGGGCCGCCCGAGCGCCGGCCGCAGATAGGCGAGCGACGAGGAAGAGCGCATGCCGTTGCGTGTATTGATGTCGTAGATGCCTGCGCCCTCGATGCTCTCGCCGTTGAAATCCGCATTCAGCGGCATTTGCAATTCGGAGCACGCCTCCAGGAAACGGTCTGTGATCGCATGCGACTGGCCGCGCATCGGCGTCACATGGATCGGCCCGCCGCCGCCATGATATTTGCTCTCGCCGCCCGCATGGGTCTCCAGCTTGCGGAAGAAAGGCAGCACGTCCTCATAGCCCCAGCCGAGATTGCCCGCGGCCTTCCAATCGTCGAAATCATCCGCGGCACCGCGCACGAAGATCATCGCATTGATCGAGCCCGAACCGCCCTGCACCTTGCCGCGCGGCGCATAAATGCGCCGGCCGTTCAGCGCCGCTTCCGGTTCGCTCCAGTACATCCAGTTGACCTTCGGATCGTAATAGGAGCGCGCATAGCCGACGGGAATGCGAAACCACGGCGAACTATCGTTGCCGCCGGCTTCGATCAGCAGCACATTGTGCCTGCCGCTCTCGCTGAGGCGCGCGGCCAGAATGCAGCCGGCCGAGCCGGCGCCGACGATGATGTAATCGTATGTCGTCATCTTCGTTCTCAGCCGCGGGCCGGGGCAAAAGCCTTCACGTCGGCGGGCTTGTCATCCATTTGCAGATGCAGTCGCTGCCCTTCGTAAGGCGAGTGTTTGGCGACGACATCGAGATTGAGTTCCACGCCCAGCCCCGGTTCGTCTGACGGGATCAGGTAGCCATCCTCGAAGTGCAGCGGCGTCTTCAGGATCTCCGCGTAGAAGCCCGAGAAATTGACGATCGCCTCATGGATCAGGAAATTCGGCGAGGACGCGGCAAGCTGGATGCTCGCCGCAGCACCAACAGGGCCGTTGTAGAGATGCGGCGCGATCTGCGCGTAATGCGCCTCCGCCATGCTCGCGATCTTCTTGGATTCCAGAATGCCGCCGGCACGCGCCACGTTCATCTGCAGGATCGAGGCAGCACCGGTTTCCAGCACCCGCTGGAACTCGTATTTGGTCGTCAGCCGCTCGCCGGTCGAAATCGGGATCGAGGTCTTGCGGGCAACTTCCGCCATCGCCTCTTCCTGCCCCGGAGGTACCGGCTCCTCGAACCAGAGCGGGTCATATTTCTCCAGCCGCTGCGCCAGCCGGATCGCCGAAGACGACACCATCTGACCATGCGTGCCGAAGAGCAGATCAGCACTGCTGCCGACAGCCTCGCGAATTCTGGCGCAGAATTCCTCGCAACGGTCCATGACGCCGAGCGAGACCTGATGGCCGGAATAGGCTGTATAGGGGCCGGCCGGGTCGAACTTTACGGCGGTAAAGCCCATCTCGACCATCTTCACCGCGCATTCGGCGGCAAGGTCCGGATCGTTATAGTCGTATTCGCCGGCCGCGTTCTTCGGGTAGAGATAGGTATAGGCGCGCAGCTTCTCATGCACGCGCCCGCCGATCAGCTTGTGCACCGGCTTGCCGGCCGCCTTGCCGATAATGTCCCAGCAGGCGATCTCCAGGCCAGAGACGATACCCATCATCGTCGGATCAGGCCGCTGCGTGAAGCCGCTCGAATAGGCAAGCCGCCAGAAGCGCTCGACATCATGCGGATCATGGCCGAGCAGGTAGCGCTGGAAGACATCCTCGATCAGCGGCACGAGCGCCTGCGGATGGAAGGCGGTCGAATAGATCTCCCCGACACCCTCAATACCGTCTGCCGTCGTCAGCCGCACGAAAATCCAGTACATGCCGCCGATATGCGGCGGCGGGACGGCGACGACATGGGTGGAAAGCGATGCGATCTGCATGGCCGTGATCCTCAATGCTTGAGTATGACGAGGCGCGTCTGGGTGAATTCGAGCATGCCGTGTTTGCCGTCGTCACCGCCGAGGCCGGAGCGTTTCCAGCCGGCGTGGTAACCCTGATAGGGATCGGCCGGGAAGCGATTGACGTAGAATTCGCCGGCCTCGATTGCGTCGGAAAAGCGCATGATCGTGCGGTGATTGTTGGTGAAGAGCACCGAGCTCAGACCGAACTGGTGGTCATTGGCAAGCGCCAGCGCCTCCTCGGTCGTATCGTAGGCAACGACGGGCAGAACAGGCCCGAAGATTTCCTCGGCGATGATCTCCATGTCCTGGCGGCAATTGGAGAGCAGCGTCGGTGGATAGAAGAAGCCCGCACCTTCCGGCAGGAGACCACCGGCCTCGATATGCGCGCCCTGCTCGACCGCCTTCAGGACAGCCTTGTGCACATTCGTCTGCGCTGATTTCGTCGCAAGCGGCCCGACGCGCGACGCATCAACCGAGCGGTCGCCGAAGGAGCGTGCGGCAAAGCCGGCCTTCAGCTTGGCAAGCAGCGCATCATGAATGGAGCGATGCACATAGACGCGCTCCGGCGCGGTGCAGAGCTGGCCGCAATGATTGGTCTTGGCGGCAACGAGCTGTGCGGCCACCGCATCGAGATCGGCATCCGGCTCGATGATGACAGGCGTCTTGCCACCCAGTTCCAGCGACGGCTTGGCGATATTCGCCTTGCAATAATCGAGCACGACACGGCCCGCCTGCAGGCTGCCGGTCAGCGTGATCATGCCGACCTTGGGATGGGTGCAGAGCGTCGCCGCAACCTCGTGCGACATGGTGAGAATGTTGACGAGCCCAGCCGGCAAACCTGCTTCGGCCACCGCTTCGGCAATCTCGAAAGCTGATGTCGGCGTCGAATTGCTCGGGCGCACGACGACGGCATTTCCGGCGATCAGCGCCGGGGCGATCTTGCGCACTAGTGTATAGATCGGGAAATTGAAGGGGATCAGGCAGGCGACGACGCCGATCGCCTCGCGCTTCAGAAGCAGCGTCTCATTGGCATTGTCGCTCGGAATGATTTCGCCTTCGATGCGGCGGGCCCATTCGGCGTGGTATCGCATCAGCTCGGCGCCATAGATCGCCTCGCCCGTCGCATCGGCAAGGCTCTTACCGGACTCCAGTGCCAGGGCGGCACCGATCTTTTCAGCTCGCTGCTCGATGACGGCGGCGAGCTTGCGCAACGCGTCGCCACGTGCAATCGCCGGCAGCGCACGCCATTCCTTCTGCGCCTTTGCCGCGGCTTCCACAGCCTCGATGGCCTCGGCAGCAGTCGCCGACGGCACCTTGGCGAACTGGGCTTCAGTTGCCGGATTGAGCACCGGCACTAGCGTGCCAGAAGACCGGAACTCTCCGGCGATGAAATTGCGATATTCCGTCATGACGGCATCCTCAGGACAATAGCTGACCACGCGCATGCCGGTCTCTGCCGGCCATGCGTTGAAACGAAACAGGGTGCCGACGCCCGGAAGCGGCGGCTAGAACGTGCTGCGGCCCGGCGCCGCGTCGAGAAGCGTTCTCGTATAGGGGTGCGTCGGCGCCTGCAGCACTTGGGCCGCACTGCCGCGCTCGACGATTTCACCCTTCTGCATCACCACGATCTCATCGCTGATCTGGGCAGCGACGCGCAGGTCGTGGGTGATGAAGACGATTGCGAGCTGCAGCTTCTCCTGCAGTTCGCGAAGCAATTTCAGAACCTGCGCCTGTACCGACACGTCGAGCGCCGAAACGCTCTCGTCGGCGATCAACACATCCGGCCGCATGGCAAGCGCCCGGGCAATGCCGATACGTTGCCGCTGACCGCCGGAAAATGCAGATGGCTTGCGCCAATAGGCGCTCTTCTGCAGGCCAACGAGATCGAGCAACTCCTCCGCGCGCCGTCGTGCCTCGCCCGCCTCGACACCGGCAAGCATGGCCGAACGGGCGATCATCGGCCCGACGCGCCGGCGCGGATTGAGCGAGCCGAACGGATCCTGGAAAATCATCTGGATCGACCGGCGGCGAGCCCGCAGCGGCGCCGGCGAAAGACCGAGAAGATCGGCACCCGCCACTTCTACCCGGCCGCTTTTCGGTTCGATCAGACGGATCATGGCCTTGGCAAGCGTGGACTTGCCGCAACCGGATTCACCGACGATGGAGAGAACCCGGCCCGGCGGCAATGTCAGCTCCACGTGCTTCAGAACCTGAACGCTGCCGTAGGAATGCTGCAGATCACGAACTGCAAGCACCGGCTCCGGGGTTGTCGGCGCGGCGGGACGATCATGTGGCGTCAGGCTCGGAACCGCTGCGATAAGCTCCTTGGTGTAGGGATGGTTCGGGGCCGTCAGCACTTGCTTCGCCTCACCGATCTCGACGATCTCGCCATGGCGCATCACCGCCACGCGATCGGCAATATCGGCCACCACACCGAAATCATGGGTGATGAAGACGATGCCGTGGTCATGCAGGTCGCGCAGTTCGCGCACCAGCTTCAGCACCTGCGCCTGCGTCGTCACGTCGAGCGCCGTCGTCGGCTCGTCCGCGATCAGCACGCGGGGGTTCATGGCAAGCGCCATGGCGATGACGACACGCTGGCACTGGCCGCCGGAAAGTTCGTGCGGATAGGCCTGCAGGATACGGTCAGGGTTCGGCAGATGCATGGATTCGACCAGCGCCCGGGCACGTCTCCTGCGCTCGGCGGCATCGAAATCCGAATGCAGTTCGAAGACCTCTTCGATCTGCGCCGAGACCGTCATCGCCGGATTGAGCGAAGCAATCGGCTCCTGGAAGATCATGGCGATATCGCTGCCTCGGATAGCGCGGAAGGCCCTTTCGGAGAGACCGACGAGATCGGTATCCCCAAGCATGACCTTACCGCCGGCAACCTTCAGCCCTTCCGCGACTGCGCCCATCAGAGCGCTCGACAGGACCGACTTGCCCGAACCGGACTCGCCGACGATACAGAGGATTTCCCGCGGCTTCAGATCGAAGCTCGCAGCTTTCACGGCGTAGGGCCGGTCGGCGCCCTTCGGCAGGGCCACGCTCAGATTTTCGACCCGAAGGATCTGCTGGTTTTCGTTGCTGCTCATGCGCGCCTCCCCTGCGCTTCCGAGACTTCCCGCAATCCGTCCGCCAGCAGGCTCAAGCCCAGCATCAGCGACGAAATCGCAAGGCATGGAAAAATCACGAGATGCGGGAAAGCGATCGCCATGGCGCGGCCTTCATTCACCATCGTGCCCCAATCCGGTGTCGGTGGCGGCAGGCCGAGGCCGAGGAAGCCGAGCGTGCCGATGGTGATCGCCGTGTAGCCAAGGCGCAGGCAGAAATCGACTGCGAGCGGCCCGCTGGCATTGGGCAGAATATCGAAGACCATGATGCGCCAGGTGCTTTCGCCCTGCGTCACCGCCGCAGCCACGTAATCGCGGCTTGCGACATCGATGGTGATGCCACGCACGATGCGGAAGATCGCCGGTGCACTGCCGAAGGTAACGGCGAGCACGATGTTGAAGGGCGAAGAACCGACCACGACGATGATGACGATATAGAGAACCAGCACCGGGAAAGAGAGCACCACATTGGCGATGTAGGACAAAACCGCATCGCCCCAGCCGCGCCAGTACCCGGCGACAAGCCCGAGTGCTACACCGACCACGTAGGCCGTCAGCGTCGCAAGTGTCGAGAAGATCACCACCGTGCGCGCGCCATAGATCAGACGTGAGAGAATATCGCGGCCGAGCTTGTCTGTACCGAGCCAGAAGATGTTACCGGATTTATCGGCCATACCAGGCTTTGCGAGTGGCAGCAGCGTGCGGATCGGATCGTAGGGCGCAAGCAACGGCGCGAAGATCGCCACCAGCAGCCAGCCGATCGTCAGGAAACCGCCGATCACGACGACCGGGTTGGAAAGATAGGGTTTTACAGCTTTCCGCATGGCGCCCTCACTTCCGTCCCTTGGCCGCATCAAGCAGCGAGACCCGTGGATTGAGCCAGCCATAAGCGAGGTCCGAGAGGATCTGTGTGGCAACGACGACCACGACGCTCACCATCGCGCAGGCCTCGACGAGGCGGATGTCGCTGTTGAGCGCGGCGTCATAGAGCAGCGTGCCAAAGCCCTTGTAGGCATAGAAGACCTCCACAACGATGACGCCGGACAAGAGCCAGGGAAACTGCAGCATGATCACTGTAACAGGCGTGATCAGCGCATTGCGCAGTGCATGACGCCAGACAATGCGCGCGGTGCTCGCACCCTTCAGCCGCGCCGTACGAACATAATGCGTGCCCATGACTTCGATCATCGAGGCGCGAGTGACACGCGCCAGATAGCCGGTGGAATAGAAGCCGAGCACCAGAACCGGCAGGATGATCTGCTGTAGCGAAAAACCGGTCAGCATGGTGCTGGCGCCGGGCAGCCAGTGCAGCCAGAACACGAAGACGGCCGAGAAGAAGACGGCGGATGCGAAATCCGGGATCGAGGTCGTGGCGATCGAGATAAACGAAATGACGCGGTCGAGAACCGAACCCGGACGCATGCCGGCGATGATGCCCGCGAACAGGCCGACCGGAACGATGATGAGCAGCGCTCCGCCCGCAAGGATGCCCGAAGCTGCAAGGCGGTCGGGGATCAGTTGGGAAACCGGCGCACGATAATAGGTGGACATGCCCCAGTCGCCGGTCACGAAGGACCAGAGCCAGCGGCCGTAACGGATGATGAAGGGATCGTCGTAACCATTGGCCGTCAGCCACTGCGCGCGCTGGGCCGGTGTCGAGAACTGGCCGAGGACCTTGACGGCGACGTCGCCGACATTGACCTCCAGCGCCAGGTAAACGAGCAGCGATACGGTGAACATCACCGCGAGAGCGCTTGCCAGTTTACGGAGAATGAAAAGTAAAACGGACACGAACCACCTCTTTGCCGGTTCGGGGCCGCCCTGATGGCGGCCCCGCCGAAGATCAAGCCTTGGCGAGCCAGACGCCATCCATGCGGAAGTAATCCGCCGGATGGAGCACGTAGCCGCGGACGGTGGTGGCTGCGGCGCTGAAGCGGTTCGGCCAGTAGGGCTGAACGATGACGCCGGAATCCTGCAGGATCTGCTGGACATCCTTCATGGCTTCGGGGCGCTTGGCCGGATCAACGACGGCAAGAGCCTTGTCGAGCGCAGCGTCGAATTCCTTGCTGGCGAAATGGCTCTCGTTCCAGGCGCCGCCCGAGCGGTAGGCCAGATCGAGCGTCATCGCGCCAAGCGGACGGTGCGCCCAGTAGGTGAGACCGAAGGGAACCTTGTCCCAGATCGGCCAGTATTGCGAGGCCGGCAGGACGTTGAGCTTCAGCCGGATGCCGGCCTCTGCCAGGTTCTGCTGCAGCACCTGCGCGGTATCCTGTTCCCAGGTACCCTGCGTGTTACCAAGCGTCAGCTCGATATCCAGGCCATCCTTGTGGCCGGCTTCTGCAAGCAGGGCCTTGGCCTTCTCGACATCGCGGGCGACCGCCGGCAGCGCGAAGTAATCAGGCTGAACCGGCGAGACGTGGAAATTGGCGCCGACTTCGCCTTCGCCGCGATAGGCGACGTCGAGCATCTGCTTGTTGTCGGCGGCAAGCTGCACGGCCTTGCGGACGCGAACATCGTCGAACGGCTTCTGGTCGGACTGCATACGCATGACGAGCGTATGCGCTGCCTTGCCCGTCAGGATCTGGATGTTCGGCAGCGACTTCATGAGATCGTATTCGGCGATCGTCGCGCGGTAGATGATATCGATCTGGCCGCTCGAAAGGGCTGCGAGATGCGTGGTGATATCGGTGCCGAGGTCGATGTACTGGATGCCGTCAAGATGAGCCGGCGTGCCCCAGTAATCGGCACGCTTGGAAAAGACAGCCTGACGGCCGACTTCGTAAGCGTCCAGCTTGAAGGGGCCGGTACCAATTGGATTGGCCGGCCAGTTGGCGCCGCCCTTGACGAAGTCGCGATGCAGCATCGGGCAGGTGTAGGAATAGAGCTGTTCGGGCAGCGAGGAGACCGCGCGCGACAGTGTGATGCGGACCGCATGATCGCCGGTCTTTTCGACCTTCTCGACGGCCGAGAAGGCGGTCTTGTTGGAAGACTGCGAATCAGGCGCGATCCAGCGCTGAATGTTGAAGATTACGTCCTCAGGCGTGAAGGCATCGCCGTTCGACCATTTGGCGCGCTCGTCGAGCTCGAAATCCCAGGTCTTGAGATCGGCAGACGGCGTCCAGCTCTTGGCCAGATAGGGATGCGTGACATTATCGGCATCGACGAAAGTGAGGAATTCCAGGCTGTTGCGATAGAGGTTCGAGGCCTCGATCCAGCTCGTCATCATCGGATCGGTCAGCTCCTGGATCTGGCAGCCGAAACGCAGCGTGCCGCCATCCGTCGGCGTTTCCTCGGCGAGTGCCGGCTTGCTGTCACCAAGGAAGGCGCTGGCGGAGGCCGCCGTCACACCGAGCCAGGCGACGGCACGCAGGAAGCCGCGGCGGTCGATCTTGCCGGCGCGAACCTGTTCACACAGTTCCGGCACCGAGGGATGCAGCGGCTTGCCGCTGTTGGTTTTCAATTCAGTCATGATCTGCCTCCTCCTTGATTGGCAGTATGGTCGCTATCAGACACCCTCTGTGCCAGACACGATGCGCAGGGCGGGCTTTTCACCGTCGTTCACCATACGATTGCTGAAGCGGCTGATGATCCAGGATCGAAATCCTGCAATCAGAGGATCCACCAGCCCTTCCGCATCGGTCTTCAGGTAATAGCCGAAGCCTTCGTAATAGTGTGCGGTAACCGGCGCAACCAAGCGGCCGCTTTCTATTTCCTCCCGAAACAGCGCCGGATCAGCGAGCACCAGTCCCTGCCCCGACAATGCGTACTGGACCCCGAGACTGGCGCTGTCGAATGTCACGCCCCGCGCCACGGCAACCCCGGCAAGACCGTTCTGCACGAGGAAGCGCTGCCAGGTAAGGTAGGGCTCCATGTCGACGATCTTGACATGGATGATCTCGTTTGCGGCGATGAAACTTGCCAGATCCGAAATCCCTCCCCGCACCAGATCGGGATGGCACAGGATCGTCGGCCGCTCCTCCCAGAGCAGGTCGGTGATCCATTCATCGACGGCCGGACGTGCATAGACGACCGCCACATCGAATTCGCTGTCCGGCACCCCGTAAGGTGTTGAAACCTCCAGAAGCACCTCAGGAAAGCTGCGTCGGAAATCCGTCAGCAGCGGCACGGTGAGCTTCATCGCAAAGCTCGGCGGCAGGTTGATGCGCAGCTTGCGCTGGCGCTGCTCATCCGGCGCACAGACCTCCTTCAGTGCCTGTTCGATACGGTCGAAGCCCTTGCCGATGCCGGCGGCAAGCGAGCGCCCGGCATCCGTCAGCGTCGTCGCCTTGTGCCCTCGTTCGAAAAGCTTGCGCCCGATGCTCTCTTCCAGACCGATGACATGCCGCGAAAGCGCGCTTTGCGAAATGTTGAGCGCAGCGGCTGCCGCCGTGAAGCTGCCATGATGCGCCACAGCCTCGAAGGCCCTGAGCGCATTCAACGGCAACCGGCGGCGATCGACCGCCGGATCCTTCTTCATCTGTGGAGAGCGATCCTCCGTCATTATCCCGCAAGCCCGCCGAACAAGACGTATTTGCTTTCCAGATATTCATCGAGCCCTTCGGCAGCACCTTCGCGACCGAGGCCGGATTGTTTGACGCCACCGAATGGCGCGACTTCCGTCGAGATCACGCCTTCGTTGATGCCAACCATGCCCGCTTCCAGCGCTTCAGCAACACGCCAGGCGCGGCCGAGATTCTGCGTGAAGAAATAGGCCGAAAGGCCGGTCTCGGTATCGTTGGCAAGCGCGATCGCCTCTTCTTCGCCCTTGAAGCGGAAGAGGCCGGCGACGGGACCGAAGGTCTCTTCGGTCGCAAGCGCCATCTCGGTCGTCATGCCGGTCAACACCGTCGGTGCATAGAACAGGCCGCCGCGCTCGTGCCGCTTGCCGCCGGTCAGCACCTTGGCGCCCTTTTCGACGGCATCACTGACATGCCGCTCGACCTTTGTCAGCGCCGGCGCATTGATGAGCGGCCCCTGCAAAGCGCCATCCTCGACGCCGGGCGCTACCTTCATCGCCGCAACCGCCTTGGCAAGCGCCTCGGCATAGCGGTCATAGATACCGTCCTCGACGAGGATGCGGTTGGCGCAGACGCAGGTCTGTCCGGTATTGCGGAATTTCGAGGCGATCGTGCCGCGCAYGGCCTGATCGATATCGGCATCGTCGAACACGATCAGCGGCGCGTTGCCACCAAGTTCGAGGCTGATGCGCTTCACCGTATCGGCACTCTGTCTCATGAGCAGCTTGCCGGTTGCAGTCGATCCCGTGAACGAGAACTTGCGCACGACCGGGCTCTTCATCCAGACGCCGACGACATCGACCGGCGACTTCGTCGTTACCACGCTGACGACGCCGGCGGGAACGCCGGCCTTTTCGCCGAGACGTGCAAGCGCCAGCGCCGAAAGCGGCGTATCCTCGGCCGGCTTGATGATGATGGTGCAGCCGGCAGCGAGCGCCGGACCGACCTTGCGGGTGATCATCGCCAACGGGAAATTCCACGGCGTGACCGCAGCCACGACGCCAACCGGCTCCTTCATCACGACAATGCGCGCATCGGCCTTGTGCGAGGGCACGACGCCGCCATGCGAGCGGCGGCCTTCCTCGGCAAACCAGGTGAGGAACCCGGCAGCATAGGCGACTTCGCCGCGCGCTTCAGCCAGCGGCTTGCCCTGCTCGGCCGTCAGGAGCCGCGCGAGGTCTTCCTGATTGGCCAGCATCAGCTCTGCCCAGCGGCGCAGCACGGCGGAGCGCTCCGAGGCTAGCGTCTTGCGCCAGGTCTTGAAAGCCCTGGCGGCAGCATCGACCGCCTGCTGGGCTTCCGCAGCGCCGCAATCCGGCACCGTCGCAAGCTCGCTGCCGTCGGCAGGATTGAGCACGACGAAGCGCTTGCTATCAACAGCACCTCCCCAGCCTCCGCCGATCAGCGCATTGTCTTCGATGAGTTTCATGTCAGGCGACCTTAGGCGTAAAGAACGGATTGCCGACCGTTGCTACGCCTTCGGCAAGCTCGGCACGCGACGGCCAACCTTTCATCAGTGCGCGCTTGGCGGCAAGATGTGTCGCAGCCTTGTTGTTATGATATACCTCTTCTGCGTCGTTTGCCGACGGATTGACCCATACGGCTGCAATCGCGACCCAGTCGTCCTCGGCTTCTGCCGGCAGCGAGCCGTCCAGCAGCGCTGCAGTAATACCGGCGGCGACACCGGCCTGGGCCGGCCCCCACGTCATCAATTCATGCGAAGAGCCTGACTCCATCACTGCCTTGGCGATGAAAAGCGTCACTGGCTTTGCCGGCAGGTTTGGTTTCAAGACCGCCTGGAACGGCAGATGGCCGGGACCGGGGCTTGCTGCCGCACCAGCGAGCGCGCCGGAAATCGGACCGTTCTTCGGGCCGAGATAGAGATTGATATGAGCAGCATTCGGGCCTGAACCCTCGAAGCCTTCACCGATGTAAAGCATTGAAATCTCCAATAGCGATGCGAGTCGAACCCATTATGCCTACGCCCATCACACCTTTGAAAGCGCGCGGGGACGACGGACCGGGTTATAGTCGTTGATCATGTCGCGCGGGCGGTAGGGCTCTTCCAGGAAGGCGCGTTCTTCGGCCGTCAGCTCGATCGCCGCAGCCTCGATGGCGGCAGTGACGTGCTCCGGGCTTTCCGTGCCGACGATCGGAACCGTGCTGTTGCCGGAGCCAATGACCCAGGCCTGGGCGATCTGGCTCGCCGTCTTGCCGCGCTTGGCGGCAATCTCGTTGACGCGCTTGGCAATCTCCTGGTCGATCTCGTCGCCGAACCAGTCGAGATAGAGGTCATGGGCGATGCGCGGGGCCGAACCGCCGCCGGCGAGATAACCGCGGGCGAGCGGCGAGAAGGTCGTGACCGCAATGCCCTCGTCCTGGCAGTAAGGCATCATTTCACGCTCTTCTTCGCGATAGAGCAGCGAATATTGGCACTGCATGTTGACGAACCGTGTCCAGCCGTTCTTGTCGGCCACATGGTTCATCTTGGCGAACTGCCAGGAATACATGGTGGAAGCGCCGATATAGCGTGCCTTGCCCGACTTCACGATGTCATGAAGCGCACACATCGTCTCTTCGATCGGCGTTTCCGGATCGAAGGCGTGGATGACATAGAGGTCGACATAGTCGGTACCCATCTGCTTCAGCGACTTGTCGATCGACGCCATCAGATGCTTGCGCGACAGGCCCTTGTCGTTCGGATCGTCGCTCATCGGGTAGAAGGCCTTGGTGGCGAGCACCAGCTTTTCGCGATCCGTCAGCGACAGCAGCGTGCGGGCAACGACCTGTTCGTTGACACCGATCGAATACCAGTCCGCCATGTCGAAGAAATTGATGCCGACATCGAGCGCCTTCTTCAGGATCGGTACGGACTTCTCCTCGTCGAGCACCCAACCCTTCCACTTGGATGTCCCGATACCCATGGTACCAAGGCAAAGCGACGAAACCTTCAGGCCGGTCTGGCCAAAGCGCACATATTCCACAGCAATGTCCTAAAAGTGTTTCTCCCTTCTAAGACTATGCAGTGGCGACACTATTGTGACAAATAGGTTTATTCGATGCGGCTATCTCAAAATGAGATACGGTGCCATCAACCGGCCGCAGGAGCTTGTGCCGCAGGCTTTCCCCTGGCGGATCTGATGTCCAGCAGCACCGCAAGAAGCCCGTAAACTGCAGCAAGTATCCACAGCGTAAGGAAAGGCCCCCGGACTGCCTGAAGCGGAGCGCCAAGCTGCGACACCTCGACGATGCCATTGATAGCGCTGGTGCTCGGCAGAAGAACGGTCAGCGTTCGCAGCGGCTCGGGTATGGCTTCGCTCGGCCATGAAAAACCGGCAAGGAACATGAAAGGCAGCCCTAGCGTGGCACATACGAGCTGAACCGCGAGCGGCCTGCGGAACAAGGTCGCAATCACCATGCCGAGCGCGGCGACTGCCAGGACGAAGGGCAGGCAGAAAGCAAAGATCGTCAGCAACCCGCCCAGGCGGGGAATGCCGTATAGGTAAGGCAGCACGATCAGATAGAAGGGCAGCACGATCGCCTCGATGACGAGATAGGCAAGCAACCTGCCGCCGACACGGGCAAGCGGGCCAGCCGCCGAAGCAGCCGGGTTGCGCACCGCGGCATCATTGCCGATCGTCCCAAGTAGGCCAACGCCGATCAGCAGTGTCTGCTGCAGGATCAGAACAAAGGCCGCGGGCAGGATATAGGTGGCATAGCCGCCCTGCGGATTGAAGAGCGCGACCGCCGTCAACGGCATGGGATCGGGGGCAGCTGCCGCCAGCACCGGGTCGATATTGGCCGCAATCAGCCGCGCCGTCTCGATTTCGGCACCCATGGTCCTCGCAACGGCAACGACCGCGCCGGCAATGCGCTGATAGATCAGGAAATAGCTGGCATCGCCATAAAGTGCCACTGGCGACTGTCGTCCATGCAAGAGATCACGTTCGAAATATTGAGGGATGACCAGAATGCCGTAGAGCTGGCGTCCTTGCACCGCCCGCTCCGCACTGACCTGATCCGGCAGCGTTGCAGCCACCGCGACATCGCTCGACGCATCGATACGGCGCACCAGTTCACGGCTGCTCGTCGTATCGTCGAGATCGACGACGGCGATCGGCACGTCGCGTAGCGCCTCATTGGCATAGGGCTGCGGATAGTAGAGGGCATAGATCAGCGGCCCAAAGACCAGTACCGCGAGCGCCGGGCGCAGGGTCAGGATGCGGATCAGCTCGATACGGAAGATCGCCAGCAAGGCCCTCATGGCGTGACCTCCCTCAATCTCCGCGCCGCCCGTCGCTGCCGGCGGATGCGGAACACTTCAAGCCGCAGCGCCGTCACGATTGCCAGCGTCAGGACGAATATGCCGAGCACCATCAGCGGCCTCAGCGACAAGTCGACGGGCGTGCCACGGATCGTCTGATCGATCCTCGCCATCAGATACCAGGTGCCGGGAATGAGTTCGCCCCACCAGTAGGAAAAGCCGTTCATTGCCAGACGTGGAAAGCCGATGCCCATATAGCCGAAGGACGGTGCGAAGATCAGCGTGCCGACGCTGATGGCGCTTGCGACCGGCCGCAGGAAAAGCGCGAGCAGCACGCCGATGAACTGGTTTGCGAGGATGAAGAGCAGCCCGGCAACGACGAGGATCCAGCGCTCGCCCCGGAGCGGCATGTCGAGCAGGCCGAAGAGAATGGCGTCGGACAGGCCGAGAACCACGAGGAAGATCAGCGTGTAGGGCAGTATCTTGCCGGCCATCGCCGGCCAGAGACCGCCGCCGAGCCGCCGCAGGATGACAAGGCGGTGCATTGTTTCCGCATCCATGCCGACCGTGTAGGCCATGGTGGTAACGATCACCACCTGCAGCAAGGCGGGCATCAACGCTGCCAGCAGAAAATGCGCGTAGTTGAGCGTCGGATTGAAGAGCGGATTGACCTGCACGGGGATCGGAGAAAGATCGGCTTGCGCAATCTCGACCGGCTGGCCCTGTGCCGTGCGCAGCGCCAGGCGGATGCCCGCGGCCACGGTCGGCACGGCGGCACTGACGCCCCTGAGCGTAAGATTACCGGTTGTCAGCGTCTGCGTATTGTAAAAGAACACCACCTCTGGACGCCGACCGGCAAAAACATCGCGCTCCAGATTGAGTGGCAGCATCAGCAGTCCGTGAACCCTGCCGGACAGGATGAGCGCACGGCCTTCCGTGAGATCGCTGACATTGACGGCGACAGCGGTATCAGGCGTCGCGTCGACAGCCCGGATGATCGTTCTCGAAAGATCGCTGCCGTCGAGGTCGAGCACGGCGATCGGCAGCCGTGTCGCCAGCCCCGCGCTGAAAACGATGGCAAGCACGCCCATCAGCAGCAACGGGAGCAGCGTCGTCAGGAAAAGCAGAAACGGCCGGCGATAGAACCAGTAGAACTCCCGCCGGAACACCAGGAGGAAGCCGGGGCGAAGCCCGCCGGGCGGCTTCATCTCAACGCCCCGCCGGCGGCCAGGAAGCGATGACGCTCATGCCCGGCCGCAGCCCTTCGAGGGGATTGGCCGGAACGGCGCGCACCTCGAAGGTGCGCAGGTCGAAATCCCCGGTCGCGCGTGTCGCACGCCACGTCGCATATTGCCCCTGCGCGTTGATCATCGTTACCTTGACCGGAATCGAGCCACCGCCGAGCGCCGGAACGGTGACATCGAAGCCATCCCCCACCTTGAGGCCCTTCAGCAGGTCCTCGCGAAGATTGAATGTGAACCAGGGGTTCTGCAGGTCGATGATCGAAAACAGGGGCGAACCGGCACTGAAATTTTCGCCAAGCTCGGCGACGCGCGTCGTCACCTGGCCTGATATCGGCGCATGGATGACCAGTTCCGAAACATCGACCTGCCGCTGATTGAGGGACGCGCGCGCTTGCTCCACCTGAGCGGCGGCAAGCGCTTTCTCTTCCTTGCTGGAACCGGCTATCGCAAGCCGTGCATTGGCGGCTGCAGATTCCTGCTTGCGGATCGCGGCTTCCAGATTGCGGGCAGTCTGCTCAACCTGCGCCTGTGAGGAGGCGCCCGTCGTGATCAACCGGGCCTGACGAGCAGACTCTTCCTGATAAAGCGTGACATCGGCACTTGCCGCTGCAAGCTCGGCATTGGCCGCATCGATCGTTTCGGGGCGCGTGCTGTTGACGCGGGTGAGATCAGCCTCTGAAACGCCGACTGCCGCTTCGGCCAAATGCAGCGTCGCCGTTAATTGCGGGCTTTCCAGCTCGGCGATAACGGTGCCCTTTTCGACATTGTCGCCGACATCGGCATTGAGCTTGAGAATGCGGCCGGCAACCCGTGGGCTGATATCGACGCGGTTGGCGGATACCTCGCCCTGTACCACCAGCGGCGGCGGTCGCGTCGCAAACCACAAGAGAACACCAAGAACGACAAGGGCTATAATCCCCACGACTGCCCGAACCATTCCTGCTGCCTTCATCGGTACCCTCGTTCAGATGGAGTGTTCCGGCTGACTGTGTCTCAGGATTATTCCGCTGGCAATATGACAAGCACGCAGCGGCGCCTCCGCATGCCATGAAGTCTTGATCGCGTCCGGGGAACTTCATCGGCTCCACTTGCCACCTATTGCGATTGCGGAAGTCGTCCGGAAAGGTTTCAAAACCGTTCGCCCGAGCAAACCGACCTGCCGCTTTGTATGGCCGGACCAAAACCTAAGTATAGTTATGTCTCAGGGCTCTTGGATCTACCTTCTACTCGTAGCTCGGAACCGACCTGACCATTCACGGTTTCAAGCTAACCCGGTGGCACCGCCCCTTGCCACCTCCAGGGCAGGCGTCCCCCTCCGCCGAAGCCCCGCGGATACTCCCATCCGCCATAGACCGTCCCGCCGCCCGGGACGGTCTTTCTTTTTGACACGCGCAGACAATTTGGCCCATGCTTCCAACACTTTGGTATAGTTTTGCGCCGATAAACACGTCATTAAGGTAACCGCGCACTAGACTGTATGGATAGTAGACCGAAACCAACGGCGAGCGGGTATGGTATCATCAATTACATTGAAACTGATCAACCGGCGGGGAACAGTCTCGCATGAGATCGCGCTCGGCCTGATCGCACTGGCGCTGGCTGTCGCCGTGTTCTATGTCGATGCCTTCACCGAGATCGAAAGCGCCATCGCCGTTCTCTATGTTATCGTGCTGCTGCTAGCAGCCGAAATTCTGACGAGGATCGGCACCACCCTCCTTGCAATTGTCTCCATCATCCTTACGCTTTTCGCCTATTTCTATTCGCATGGCTTTGAGGAGAATGTCCCCGCCCAACTACGGTTGGCTGTTTCCCTCGCCGCCATTACAATCACCTGTGCCCTAATCCTCAGAAACGAAACCGCGCGCGTCGGCCTCATCGAAGCCAACTTGCATCTTCGTGACAGCGAAACCCGCTATCGCTACATCTTCGAGCACAGCCGTATTGCACTCTGGGAGCGCGATTATTCTGCAGTGCGATCCTTCTTGATGTCTTTGAAGGCGGAAGGTGTGAGCGATCTCAAAGACTATTATCGAACAAATCCAGGCGTCATCGTTGCCTGCACAGGCCTTATTCGCACCATCGCCGCAAACGACGCTGCAATGGAGCTGCTGGGCCATATGACCGACGGCCTGCACTCGCGCACGATGCGCCGCTACATCGCGCCCGATGACGACACCTTTTTGGACCTGATGGATGCGATCTTCTGTGGCGAACGTCATTTCGAGGGCAAGGGCAATCTGATCACGGAGAATGGCGAAAGCAGGCTTGTCATCATGAGCATGAGTTTTCCGGAAGATCCCTCCGCCTTCAATCGCGTGGTGGTGGGCATGGTGGATATCACCCAGCGGGAAATGATGCAGAAGGCCCTTCGCGAGGCTCAGGATGAGCTTGCCCGAGCTTCACGCGCCGCGACCGTCGGCACACTGTCCGCCTCGCTCGCTCACGAACTCAATCAGCCGCTTGGCGCCATCGTCGTCAACGCCCAGACGCTGCTCAGATGGCTGAACCGCGAGCCGCCGGATCTCGCCGCCGTGCGCCGTTCGGCCGAGCGCATCATTCGCGACAGTCAGCGCGCGAGCGAAATCATCCACAATACCCGCTCCATGCTGACGCAGGGCGATCGCACACCCGAACAGGTCGATCTCGAGACGCTGATCGAGGAAACACGCGCCCTGATGGAGCACGACTTCCAGCGCGACATGGTCGAGTTCGATGTCAGCCCAGCCGAAGCGCCGCTCACGGTGAAGGCGATCCGCATCGAACTGCAACAGGTCCTCATCAACCTCGTCACCAATGCAGTCCAGGCCATGCGAGAAACGGCAATCGACCGGCGCAAGATTCTGGTCTCGCTCGGCAGGAAGGATGATATATTCGTCAGCCTCTCCGTCAGGGATTTCGGCCCCGGCATCAGCGAGGAGGCCATGGCGAAGCTCTTCACACCCTTCTTCACGACCAAGCCCTCTGGAATGGGCATGGGGCTCTCCATCTGCCGCAGTACGCTGGAAGCAAGAGGCGGCCAGTTGATTGCCGGCAATCATCCTGAGGGGGGCGCCATCTTCGAAATGATCATACCGATTGAGGACGACCATGACCAACACTAGCGCCGCATCGAAGGCAACCTCTCAATCGGCATCGCCGATTGTCTATGTCGTCGATGATGACGAATCCATTCGCGAGTCGCTTGTCGACCTCTTCCGGTCGATCCAGATGGACGCCGTCTCCTTCGCGACAACGACCGCCTTCCTCGATACCGCCGACCTGCGCCGGCCGGGCTGCATTCTCCTCGACATACGCCTGCCAGGTCTCAGCGGACTGGATTTCCAGCTTCATCTGGAGCGGATCGGCAGCAGGATGCCGATCGTCTTCATGACCGGCTTCGGCGATATTCCGATGAGTGTGCGCGCCATGAAGGCCGGTGCTGTCGACTTCCTCACCAAGCCCTTCCGAGACCAGGATATTCTCGATGCGGTCGGCATCGCGATCGAGAAGGATATGGGCCGCCGGCGGGAAATGGCGGCAAGCGATGCGGTCGCCTCACTTGTCGATACGCTGACACCCCGCGAGCGGGAAGTCATGGCCGCCGTCGTCAAGGGTCTGATGAACAAGCAGATCGCCTACGATCTCGGCATCAGCGAGATTACAGTGAAGCTCCATCGCGGCAACGTCATGCGCAAGATGCAGGTTCGATCGGTGGCCGATCTGGTGCGCAAGGCCGAAATGCTGGAAGGCAGATAGCGGAACCTAGACCCTTGTATGGTACCGCGACATGGCCTCGATCTCTTAATATAGCCTAACGTAATGTAAGAATAAGCAAGGCTAGCAATCTCGTGTCACATACATCCACAATCGCTGTCGTCGATGACGACCAGGCTATCCGGGAGGCGCTTGACGATCTGATCCAGTCTTGCGGCTACCAGAGCAAGCTTTTCTGCTCGGCGGAAGAGTTTCTGGCCTTTAATGACAGGGCGGCCATCGACTGCATGCTGGTCGACGTCAAGATGCCCGGACTGAGCGGGATCGAACTGCAGGCAATCCTCAACGGCGAACCTGAAAAACCGCCGATGATCTTCATGACATCCTATCGCGACGAAAGAACCCGCACAGCCGCCATGGAAGGCGGTGCGCTGGCCTTTCTGGGCAAGCCGGTCGAATTCGATTCTCTCATCAACTATCTTGAAATGGCTTTGAAGCCGTAAGGCTCAGCAGGGGAGTATTGTTTCCGCCAAAAGATCAAATCAAATTATACACCTATGTATAATTCAGGATGGAAGCAATAAAGACTATAGTTAACCTCGTTGGATCCGGTAAGGCGGACAGAAGAAACGAGGTGAACGCCATGATAAAGCTCAAGCGCCCAATATTTATCAGCGTCGGAAAGAATATCCTCATGGATGTGATCTTTTCGAACATCGTGACCGGTGTGAATTACAAGTTCCACTGTGCGCTTCTGCGTCTGGAACCGGAAAACCCGATCTACGAATACCAGCCAGTCCGCATTGCCGCGTACCGTCGCCCGGAAGAAATCAACCGGACGCCTTTCTGATCCCCCTCCTCCTGGCGCTGACCGGCTCCCTCCCGGCCGGTCAGTGCATTTGCCGGCAGACGATCCATGATCCTCAAGAATAGGGCAAAGTTCTCCTTACCAGGGGACGCAGCCAGCGCCACAGTCCATGCCGATCCCACGAGAAGTTTCTCCGCTGCCCTCCAACATGTCATGCAGGCACATGGCTTCCGCTTCTTTCTGGCTGCCAGCTTTCCGCAGGCTGACAAGCTCGGCTTTCGTACCAATATCATTGCCGGCAACTGGCCACAGGAGCTGATCGACCGCTACGACGCTTCCGATCTCTTTTGGCGCAGCCAGCTGATCGAGGACCTGAAGAAGACCATCATGCCGATCTATTCCGGCACGGGCATGTTCGCCCAGCCCGGCAACGCAAGCAACTCGGAAAAACTCGCCCGCAATTTCGAGGATCTCGGCCTTCACAACACCATCAGCTTTACACTGCATGACGCCATTCTCAGGCACTACGTCATCATGTTCTCTGGCCTGCGCAGCCCGCCCGACGAGCAGGAATGCGCGCGCATGGTCTTTGCCGTATTGAAGTCGCTGGACAGCTTCAGCCTGGCGACCGAGCCGCCGCTCGCCGATTACGAGCGCCTGACCGTTCGCGAGATCGAATGCCTGCGCTGGTCAGCCTCCGGCAAGAGCAGCGAGGAGATCGCCATCATCCTGCATATTTCCGCCCATACGGTGAACGGTTACCTGAAAACGGCGATGCGCAAGCTCGATGCCGTCAACCGCATGCAGGCCGTCGTGAGAGCCTATCGTTTCCGTCTCATCTGAAGGCCTCCGGGCTCTAAGACGCTCCCCGGATTGAGGCCGCCTCAAGCAACACTGCGCGACCGCCGACGAGATATCTGCCGCCACATATCAGCGGAGATCGGCATCAAGGAAAGGGGCCAGATTCCGCCAAACCGGGCGTGAACCGCCTCAACCTGCGCATGCAAGGCAAATACTTGCCTTATAGTTTTCGTTGTCGACAGAGCATGCTAAGCTCCTGGTGGGAGGGACATTTCCTGGGAGTTCTCTTGTCCGCCGAACACACGTCAACCGATATAGTCCACGCCGCGGGCGATCCGCGGTATACAGACTCGCGTCAACGCGCCGAAGCGGTTGCCGCGCGTCTTGTCACTGAACAGCATGACAGGCCATCACTCGTTTCCACTATCGCCCGCGAAGTAGCAGCCGAAATCATCGAGGACATTCGCAAGCCGGGCGATGACCTGAACTCCGTCGAGCTTGCACGGCGCTACAAGACGAGCCGGACGCCGATCCGCGAAGCACTGATGCTTCTGGAAAAGGAAGGGCTCGTCGAAATCCCGCCGCGCCGTCGCCCGCGCGTTGCCAGTCTTTCGATCAAGGAAATTCGCGATATCTACCGCGTCCGTGCCAATCTCCTGGAACTGATCGCCGGCGATATTGCGCGTGATGTGTCGCTGGACGATATCCGCACCCTGCAGCCGATCATGCAACTCATGGAAACCGCGAGCAAGGCCGGCGACGTGAACGCCTATTTCTGGGCAAATATCGACTTTCACGAACGCAATACCGAACTCGCAGGTAATCGCACGGTCAAGAAGATCGTCGATTCCCTGCTTTTGAGAACACTTCGCTTGCGCCGTATCAGTCTATCCCAGCCCGGCCGCCTGCAGAAATCCTACGAGGACCACGAACGCCTGTGCCGTGCCTATGAGGATCGCGATCCGATACTCGCAGCTGCGCTCATCCGATCCAACCATGTGACCGGTCTTTCGGTGCTTGAGAACATCTTTTCACAGTAAGGGATATCAGGGAAAACGGCATGACAGGCATTACCGACCTCTCAGTCCTTCTCGCGACGATGGAGCCGGAATTGGTGGCAGGCGAATTCGTCTATTGTGCCGTGCCGGCCTCGCGGCTGGAAGACTATCTCCATCTTCGCCCGCTTGCCCTGTTTCATGAAAAGGAAGGCCTGACACTCATCCTGCCGCAGGATAGGGCGACCGAGGCCGGCCTGCAGGCAAGCGCGCCGCTGCGGCAGATCACGCTGAAAGTGCATTCCTCACTTGAAGCCGTAGGCCTGACAGCCGCCTTCTCCCAGGCCTTGAAGGAGGTCGGCATCAGCGCCAACGTGGTCGCGGGCTATTACCACGACCACATTTTCGTGCCGGCCGGCGACGCCGATCGGGCCGTCGAAGCGCTGAGGCGGCTTTCGGCGGCGAGCCGGAGCTAAGCAATTCCAGCAAAATCGGTTTAGCTGGAACTGCTTGCAAACAGAAAATCAGGTCGGCGGTGCGTCGAGTGCGTGCAGAATGCCGCGCAACTCTGCAAGGCCGCGAAGACGGCCGATTGCCGGGTAGCCGGGTGTGACATTCTTCTGCAAGTCGTCAAGCATGCGGTGGCCGTGATCCGAACGGAAGACGATCGACTGGTCGGCGCTGCGGCGGCGGTCCTCAGCCACCAGTTCCTTCAGCACGGAAACCATGTTCACGTCGCCTTCAAGATGCGCGCTTTCATGGAAGGTGCGACCATCGCCCTCGCGGGTCGTGGCCCGAAGATGCGCGAAATAGATACGCGAGGCGAAACGGCGAGCAATCGCCGGCAGGTCGTTGCCGGCACGCACGCCGAGGCTGCCGGTGCAATAGCACATGCCGTTGGCGGCCGCCGGGACGGCATCGAAAAGCGCCGCATAGTCCTCTGCCGTCGAAGCAATGCGCGGCAGACCAAAGAGCGAGCGCGGCGGGTCGTCGGGATGCAGCGTCAGCTTGACGCCGCGCGCTTCCGCAACCGGCACCACGGCCTCGAGGAATTCGATGAGATGCTGGCGAAGCTTCTTCGCGTCGATGCCCTGATAGGCAACAAGCTTCTCGCGGAAGGCCGGAATGGTCAGCGGTTCGGTTGTCGAACCGGGCAGAGCCGAGGTGATGATGCGGGTGACTTCGGCAATCTCCGCTTCCGTCATGCTTTCATAGACAGCCTTGGCTCGTGTCTTGTCTTCTTCAGAATATTCTTCGGCAGCACCGGGACGCTCCAGCACGAAAAGCTCGAAGGCGGCAAAACGCTCATGATCGAAGCGCATGGCGGTGGCGCCGGTCGGCGTCACGTAATCGAGGTCGGTGCGCGTCCAGTCAACGACAGGCATGAAATTGTAGCAGACGATCGGGATGCCGCAGGCGGCCACCGCCTCGAGGCTGGCGATCCAGGCCTCGATTTCCGCCTTTGCCTGACCACCCTTGCGCTTGACCGCATCGGGGATCGGAATGCTTTCGACGACGCTCCAGGTCAGCTGCGAACGTCCGGCCGGCGTGGTTTCGATTAGCGCCTGGCGCTCGCGTACTTCCGCCTCTGTCCAGGCACGGCCGATCGGCACCTGATGCAGCGACGAAACGATGTTCGTCGCACCCGTCTGGCGCACCTCGTCCAGCGTGACCGGCGCCTCCGGCCCGAACCATCTCCAACCTTGCCGCATCTCGTCTTTCTCTCCTTTTGTATCTGCGTTTTGTCGTTCCGCCGTCAGCAGAAATAGTCGGGGAACTGCGAGCRCAGCTCCGCGACGTCAGGTATAACGGCGCTTAGGTGATGAATCATGGCTTCTCGCGCCGCCCCGATATCATGGGCAGCAATGGCGTCGCGGATCACCATATGCTCGCGCACGACATTGTCCATGCGCCCGAGCACCGGCAGCGTCAGCCGTCGTGCCCGGTCGATCTGCACCTTCACCGTCTTCAGAATGGTCCAGATGCCGGGATAGCCGGCAATCTGTGCGATCGCCTCGTGGAAGGCCTCGTCTTCTTCGTGAAAGCTCGAAGCGTTGCCGAGTGCGGCATGCGTCTTCTGGCGGGCGATGATCGCATCCAGCCGCGCAATATCGGCCCCCGTCGCAATGCCAGCGGCTATCTCGACCGTCGTCCCCTCAAGCGCCTTGCGCACGACGACCGCTTCCGGAATGGCCGAGACCGGCACTCGCGAAACCACCGTGCCCGATTGCGGATAGATATCGACGAGTCCACCCTCGGACAGTCTCAGCAGCGCCTCGCGCACCGGCGTTCGGCTCACACCGAAATCCTCTGCGATCCGCTTTTCCTGCAGCACGGTACCGGGCGGGATCCTCAGAGAGACGATATCGGCATGCAACCGCTCGTGGATTGCGACGGCCGTCGTCACGCGGCGGATCTTTCCGCCCGCGTCGTGGGGCGCCGGGAAGGCAAGGATTTCAGGGTCGGAAGCTTGCCGCATGCATGGTCTCGGGACGTTGACACTTTCGTGCATACTAGTATATCAATTGAACCCTGTTGCCAAGATATGCCGCGGAGGAGAACGGCGACATGGCATTGCACCCGGAGGAAAAGCTTCGAGCTGCGAGCATTTGATGCTGCCGGAAAGCCGGCGCATCGAAGCATTGGACGTGCATTGCGATGCAAACGGGCGGGCTCGGGGCAAAGGCCGGCACCGCCGCAAAGGAGGAGGATAGAATGAAGATTACACGCAGAACCTTCGTCGGCGGAGCTGCCGGCGTCGCCGCGGCCGGAATGTTGCCGCTTCGCGCCTTCGCACAGGCCAAGGCGCCGGCAAAGCCGGTCACCATCACCATCGTCGACGTCGCGGGCAACCTGGCGCTGACGCAGGGCATGTTCGAGAACTACGCCAAGGCCAAGCCTGAATTCGTCGCCAGCTTTTCCTTCACCAAGGCCCCCGCTCCGGAACTGCCGGCTAAAATCCAGGCCCAGCAGGCTGCCGGCAAGGTCGATATCGACCTCGTGCTGACGGGCACGGACGCGCTTTCGGCCGGTGTCGACCAGGGTCTCTGGGTCGACCTCTCCGCCAAGAAATCCGCCCTTCCCAATCTTGAAAGCATCCTGCTGCCGCAGGCTTTCAAGATGCAGGCACTCGCCAAGGACCAGGGCGTCGTCATCACCTACTACCCGTCCGGCCCGCTGATCGAATATATGCCGGACAAGGTGGCGACCCCGCCGAAGACGGCGCAGGAGCTGCTCGACTGGACAAAGCAGAACAAGAACAAGTTCCTCTATGCGCGCCCCGCCAATTCCGGCCCAGGCCGCACGCTGCTGATGGGCCTGCCCTATCTTCTCGGCGACAGCAATCCGCGCGATCCGGTCAACGGCTGGGCCAAGACCTGGGAATATCTCGCCGCTCTCGGCGAAAACATCGAATATTACCCGACCGGCACCGCAGTGGTCTTCAAGGAACTCGGCGAAGGCACGCGTGACATCGTCGCAACCACCACCGGCTGGGACATCAACCCACGCGCGCTCGGCATCGTTCCCGAGGAAGCCAAGGTCGGCAAGCTCGAAGGCTTCCATTGGGTCACCGACGCTCACTATGCGGCGATCCCGAAAGGCGTTTCCGACGAGAAGGTTGGCGTTCTGCTCGACGTCCTGAACTTCATCTATCAGCCGCAACAGCAAGCAATCGCCTATGATGCCGGCTACTTCTATCCAGGCCCGGCGGTAAAGGATGTCACGCTCGAGATGGCGCCTGCAGAAAGCCAGGAAACCATCAAGGAATTCGGCCGGCCGGAATATGCCGACTGGATCGCCGGCAGCCCGCTGGAAGTGCCGCTCGAGCCCAAGCAGCTCGTCCAGGCTTTCCGCATCTGGGACGAGAAGATCGGCGCCAAGAAGGGCTGATTATCGGTGATTGAAATGAGCCGGCGCCGGGTATCTCGGCGCCGGATTTCTAACGGCCATGGTTGCCGATAAATGGAGATTGCATTGACTTTGCCGGTTCAGAACGCAGCAACAGCGTCATCGCGGAAGAATGCGCGCCTTGAGCTCGATGGCATCAGGCGATCTTTCGGCGCTTATAACGCCCTTGATGGCATCGACCTCACGATCGAACCCGGCGAATTCATCGCACTTCTCGGCCCCTCCGGCTGCGGAAAATCCACCGCGCTGAACTGCATTGCCGGCCTGCTTGGCCTGTCCGGCGGCGAAATCCGCCTCGGCGGCAATCGCATCGACCAGCTGGAGCCGGAAAAGCGCGGCTTCGGCATGGTCTTTCAAAGTTACGCCCTCTTCCCGCACATGAGCGTTCGCAAGAATGTCGGTTTCGGCCTTGCCATGCAGGGCATCAGCGGCACGGAAGCCGACAAGCGCATCATCGATGCGCTGGCGCTCGTGCGTCTTGAAAGTCAGGCGGACAAGCTGCCCGGCCAGCTCTCCGGCGGCCAGCAGCAGCGTGTCGCCATTGCCCGCGCAATCGTCATCCGCCCGCCGATCGTGTTGATGGACGAGCCGCTCTCCAACCTCGACGCCAAGCTGCGCCTGGAAATGCGCGCCGAAATCCGCGGTATCCACGACCAGATCGGCTCGACGACCATCTATGTCACGCATGACCAGGACGAAGCCCTGTCGCTTGCCGACCGCATCGTTGTCATGAGCCAGGGTCATATCCAGCAGATCGGCACGCCTCAGGATCTCTACCAGCGCCCGGTCAATCTCAACGTCGCCGATTTCATGGGCTTCCGCACCCGCATTCCCGGGCGCGTCGTCTCCATCTCCGGCACCGAGGCCGAAATCGAGGCCGCGGGTGCGCGACTGACCGGCACGATGCGCGACACATTGAAGGTCGGCGATGCCGCAGTGCTCTCCGTGCGTCCCGAAGATCTCGTTGCGACCACCGACGACAGCGGCATTCCCGTCATTGTCGCGAACACCGAATATCGCGGGCGTGCCTTCTTCGGTATGGCCCGTTCGGCGGACGGATCGGAGCTGTATTTCCGCTCCGATGATGCGTTGCCGCGCGGCTCTGCCACCACTCTGCAGCCCGTCGCGGGGCGCTCGCTGGTCTTCAAAGGGGCGCCAGCATGAATGGCGGTCCCTCACTGAAAACCCGGCTTGCCGCTCAGGGCCTTGACGGCACGACATTGCTGGTGCTGCCAGGCCTGATCTTCATGATCGCCCTCTTCATCTACCCCTTCGTCTACGGCGTTGCGGATTCACTGATGCCGAAGGATGGCGGCGTTTGGTACGAAAATTACGCGAAATTCTTCTCGGACCAGTTCCAGTACGGCACGATCGCCAATACGATGTGGCTTGCCTTGCCGGTCACGATCGTCAACCTGGCCTTCGCAGTCCCGGTTGCGTTTCGCGTCCGACTGATGCGGCGACAGCGGCTACTGACGACGATCCTCGTACTGCCGATTACGCTCGGTACTGTCTTCGTCGCCGATGGTCTGCTGACTTTTCTCGGCCCGCGCGGCTGGTTCAACGAGACGCTCATCCTGTTCGGCATCCTGGATTCACCGGTCAAGCTCACCAACAATTACTGGGGTGTTTTCGCCTCGCTGCTGATTACCGGCTTCCCCTTCGCCTTCCTGCTGACGTTGTCCTATATCACCGGCATCGACCCGGCGATCGAGCAGGCTGCCGCCACGCTCGGCGCCAATGCACGGCAGCGCTTTACGCGCGTGTTCCTGCCGCTCCTGGTGCCCGGTCTCGCCGTGACTTTCTGCCTTTCCTTCGTGCAGGCTTTTGCCGTCTTCCCGTCCGCCGTCCTGCTCGGCGCGCCGGCTGGTCCGACGCGCGTCATCTCGATTGCAGCCTATCAAGCCGCCTTCGAGCAATATGATCATTCCTACGGCACGGCGATCGCCATTATCATGGGTGGCGTCGAGCTCATTGTTGTCGTCGCCGTCCTCGGTGCGCGTTCCTTCTTCTACCGCGGCCCGGCCGGCGGCACGAAAGGCTAAGCCATGATCCGTGACCAGGGCCTTACCTCGAAGATCTGGCGCATCGCCGTCTGGGCGCTCGCGACCCTCTTTGTCCTCAACCTGCTTGCGGTCATCGCGGCCGTGATCGTCAACTCTTTCGCCACACGCTGGCTCGGCACATGGCTGCCGCGCGGCTGGACGGATCGTTGGTATTTCAGCGCCTGGAGCGAATTCCAGCTATCCAGCGTCGTCATCGTTACCTTCGAGATGGCCTTTGTCGTCGTCATCATCTCGGGCATTCTGGGCGTATTGACAGCCTATGCTCTGGCGCGGCGCGATTTCCCGGGCAAGCGCGCCATCATTCTGCTCTTCCTGCTGCCGCTGCTGATCCCACCGCTGACCTACGGCATTCCGCTGGCAACAGTGCTCTACCAGCTCGGGCTCGGCGGCACCTTCTGGGGCGTCGTGCTGATCAACCTCGTGCCGTCTTTCCCCTTCGTCGTGCTCGTCATGATCCCGTTCATCGAGCAGATCGATCCACGCATTGAGGCCGCCGCCCGTGTCTTCGGTGCCGGCACCACCAGCCTCTTTATCCGCATTCTGCTGCCGCTCCTGCTGCCCGGCATGCTGGCAGCACTTCTGCTCGTGCTGGTGCGCACGCTCGCGATGTTCGAGCTGACCTTCCTCATCGCCGGACCGCAGACCCAGACGCTTGTCGTCTCTCTCTATTATGCGGTCTTCGCATCCGGCGTACGAGCCAGCCAATCAATCGATGCGATGGCGGTGATCTATATGGTGACGACGCTCTTCTGGCTCATCATCGCGCTGCAATTCGTCAATCCGACCCAGATCGTCGCCCGCGCCAAGCAGCAATCGGCGCATTGAGGCATGTCGCGCAACGCGTGAATCAGTTTTGCGCGACATGCTGAAAAGGCGCTGCTGCCGGAAACCGGCCGCAGCCACTTCAATCAGTAGACTTCGGGAACATACATTTCCGGCGGAACCGGGGTGCGGTGGTAGTCATCGTGACGCACGCGATCCGGCAGCACGATCCCTTCCTTCGGAACGTCCTCATACGGGATCTGGCCGAGCAGATGGGCAATGCAATTGAGGCGCGCGCGTTTCTTGTCGACGGCCTGAACAACCCACCACGGCGCTTCCTCAATATGGGTGCGGGCGAGCATTTCTTCCTTGGCCTTGGTATATTCCTCCCAATGGACGCGGCTCTGCAGGTCCATCGGCGAGAGCTTCCACTGCTTCAGCGGATCGTGGATGCGCATATTGAAGCGGAACTCCTGCTCCTCATCGGTGATCGAGAACCAGTACTTGATGAGGATGATGCCGGAGCGGACCAGCATGCGCTCGAATTCCGGCACGGAGCGGAAGAACTCTTCCAGCTCGTCCTTCGTGCAGAAGCCCATGACCCGCTCGACGCCGGCACGGTTGTACCAACTGCGGTCGAAGAGCACCATCTCGCCCGCCGACGGCAGATGCGGCGTGTAGCGCTGAAAATACCACTGGTTCCGCTCGCGTTCGGTCGGCGCCGGCAGCGCCACGACGCGGCAGACGCGCGGATTGAGGCGTTGGGTCACGCGCTTGATTGCACCACCCTTGCCGGCGGAATCGCGGCCCTCGAAAAGCACGACCACCTTCAACTTCTTGTAGTGGACCCAGTCCTGAAGGCGAACCAGCTCATGCTGCAGACGGAAGAGCTCGCGGAAATAGAGTTTGCGCTCGAGCGTCTGTTCCGCCTCGCCGGACATGCCCTCGGCGACCAGCTCGTCGAGCCGGTCCTCCTCCATCTGCATTTCCAGCTCCTCGTCGAAGCTGTCGGCGATTTCGTTCTTGATACGGTCGAGCTGAGTGTTTTCGATCATGGCACGCTCCCTGTTCAATTCGCTCGATAAAGCACGTTCTCGCCATAGCTATATGACAGAGTTGCGACGATCGAAAATTTGCTTTGACAAAACGCAAAACTGGCAAGCGCAAGAGACCGTCCGCCGAGCCTTTCGTGATCAGTCTGCCAGGCATGGTTTGCAGGTCTGACAGGTAGCGGCAGCTTGTACCATGTCAAGTTTTATGTATACATTGACGTCGCTGAGCAATTTTCGCGACAATGGCGTTTTCCTCTGGAGGAGAGAAGAAAAACGTTCAGGTCGCGGCATATCTCCGGGAGAGAGATATGATGCGCAACAATGGGAGGAGTATACATGATTTCGTTTTCAAGAAGACTATTGATAGCAGGCGCGGCGCTCGCCACGCTTGCTGGGGTGCCTGCATTTGCGCAGGAAACGGTGAAGATCGGCGTGATCCTGCCGATGACAGGTCCTTTTGCCTCAACCGGCCGTCAGGTCGAGGCCGGCGCGCGCGCATACATGGCAATCAATGGCGACACGGTTGCAGGCAAGAAGATCGAGCTCGTGCTGCGTGACGACGCGGGCACGGCCGACCAGACCCGCCGCATCGCCCAGGAACTCGTCGTCAATGATGGCGTCAAGATGCTCGTCGGCTTCGGCCTGACGCCGCTTGCCATGGGTGTCGCCCCGGTTCTCAACCAGGCAAAGGTTCCGGCGATCATCACCTCGGCCACGACCTCGGCCATCATGAAACAGTCGCCCTATTTCGTGCGCACCTCGATGGGCGGTCCGCAATCCGTCGTTCCGGTCGCCACCTGGGCAGTCCAGAACAACCTCAAGCGGGTCGTCACCCTGGTGACAGACTATGGGCCGGGCATCGACATCGAGAAGGGCTTTACCGACCAGTTCAAGAAAGAAGGCGGCACGGTTGTCGAAGCACTCCGCGTTCCCCTGCAGAACCCCGATTTTGCACCCTTCCTTCAGCGTGTACGCGACGCTAAGCCCGATGCCCTCTTCGTCTTCGTGCCATCAGGTGTCGGCGCAATCTTCATGAAGCAGTTCGTCGATCGCGGTCTTGCCGATGCCGGCATCAAGCTGATCGCCACCGGCGACGTCACCGACGAYGATCTCCTGAATGGCATGGGACCGGCCGCCAAGGGCGTCATCACCGGTCATTTCTATTCGACCGATCACGACAGCCCGGAAAACAAGGCTTTCGTCGCCGAAGTACGCAAGGCCAACAAGAACATGCGCCCGAACTTCATGTCGGTCGGCGGCTATGATGCCATGCATGTCGCTTATGCCGCACTCGAAAAGACCGGCGGCGACACGGATGGCACCAAACTCGTCGACGCCATGAAGGGCATGGAATTCGTCAGCCCGCGCGGGCCCATCACCATCGATCCTGATACACGCGACATCGTGCAGGATATCTACATGCGCGAGGTCAAGGAGAAGAACGGCGAACTCTACAATGTCGAGTTCGCGACCTATCCGAAGATCCACGATCCGAACGCGGCTGCCAAGTAAGCCCAGGGAACGGGCGGCGGAAGCAATTCCGCCGCCTGCATGCAGTGAGGTCTCATGCTGACAATCCTGTTCGACGGCATCGCCTATGGCATGCTTCTCTTTGTTCTCGCCTGCGGATTGTCGGTCACGCTAGGCCTGATGAATTTCGTCAATCTGGCGCACGGCGCCTTTGCCATGGCTGGTGGTTACGTCACCGTCATCATGATGAACCGCTATGGCATTTCCTTCTATTGGTGCCTGCCTGCCGCCTTCATCGTCACCGCACTCGTTGGCGTCGTGCTGGAACGGTTGCTGTACCGGCGCCTCTATTCGGCTTCCCATCTTGATCAGGTGCTGTTTTCGATCGGCCTCGTCTTCATGGCGATATCGGCCATCGATTATTTTATGGGCGGCCAGCAGCAACTGATCAACCTGCCACCCGAACTCAGCGGCCGCTTCGGCTTTCTGGGCATCGATATCGGCCGTTACCGGCTCTTCATCATCATCATCTGCGCGGTTCTCACCGTCGCACTGCAATTGGCGCTCACCCGCACCCGCTTCGGCAGCCAGCTTCGCGCCGCTGTCGATGACGGACGTGTCGCACGCGGCATGGGCATCAATGTCTCCGTCATCTTCGCGCTGACCTTCGCACTCGGCTCCGGCCTTGCCGGCCTCGGCGGCGCGCTCGGCACCGAACTGCTTGGTCTCGACCCGAACTTTCCGCTGAAGTACCTGATCTATTTCATGATCGTTGTCACTGTCGGCGGCACCTCGTCGATAACGGGCCCCTTCATTGCCGCGTTGCTGCTCGGCATTGCCGATGTCGCCGGTAAATATTACGTGCCGCAGCTCGGCGCCTTCATCATCTACGCCGTGATGATCCTCGTGCTGATCGTCAGGCCCCATGGCCTCTTCTCCCGGGAGGGCGGCCGATGAGCGGCGAACACAGCAACGCCTCCAGCAAGGCCATGGAACTCCTGAAGCGCGCCGGCCGCTGGCAGATCTGGGAATTCGCTCTCTGGCTGGTCGCCATCGCCGCGATCTTCACACTGCCGTCGCAGATGCTGATCCTGACGGAGATCGCTATTCTTGCGCTCTTCGCCGTCTCTCTGGATCTCATCCTCGGTTATGCCGGCATCGTCTCGCTCGGCCATACCGCCTTCTTCGGCCTCGGCGCTTATGCCGCCGGTCTGTTTGCAATTTATGTCTCAGGCGAGCCCCTCATCGGCCTGGTGGCCGCCGCCCTCGTCAGCGGCCTCTTCGGCTTGCTGACGAGCTTCCTCGTGCTGCGCGGCTCCGACCTTACCCGCCTCATGACAACTTTCGGCGTTGCCATGCTACTCGCCGAACTCGTCAACCAGGCCGCCTGGCTCACCGGCGGCGCCGACGGCCTGAGCGGCGTGATGCTGAACCCGATCCTGGGCTATTTCGAATTCGATCTCTGGGGCCGCACCGGATATATCTACTGCCTGATTGTGCTTGTCGTTCTGACCTACATTGCGCGGCGTATCGTCAACTCGCCCTTCGGCCTGTCTCTCAAAGCGATCAAGCGCAACCAGCGCCGAGCCTCCATGCTCGGCATCTCGCCCACCCGCCGCATCGTCGCGGTCTATACGATCTCGGCTGCCTATGCCGGCATCGCGGGCGCGCTGCTGACGCAGACGACCAGCTTCGTCTCGCCCGACGTGCTCGCTTTCCACCGTTCTGCAGAGGTGTTGCTGGTGCTTGTCATCGGCGGCGTCGGATATCTCTATGGCGGCGTCTTCGGAGCCGTCAGCTTCTCCATCCTGCGCAACTGGCTGTCGGTCATCACGCCGCAATATTGGATGTTCTGGATCGGTCTCGTCCTGATCATCATCGTTCTGGTTGGCCGCGAGCGTCTGACCCGCTGGCAGACCTTGTTGCCCGGTGCTGCGCGCCACCGACAACAGGCAAACATGCAGCATACCATTGCGGAGGAGAGCAAATGACCATTGCCCTCGAAACACGCCATCTCGTCAAACGCTTCGGCGGCTTCGTCGCCACCAATGATGTCTCGCTGCAAATCCGCCATGGCGCACGCCACGCCCTGATAGGCCCGAACGGCGCTGGCAAGACCACGATCATCAACCTACTGACTGGCGTTCTGACGCCGAACACCGGCGAGATCCTGCTTGCCGGCGAGGATATCACCGGCGTTTCCTCCTATCGCCGCGTCGGCAAGGGCCTGTCCCGCACCTTCCAGATCAACCAGCTCTTCGGTGATTTCACGCCGCTCGATTCCGTCATGCTGGCGATCAGCGAGCGCAAGGGCCATGGTCGCTTCGCCTGGCGGCCGCTTTCGGCAGACCGCGAAGTTGCCGATGAAGCAGCCGCCTTGCTTGAGCGCTTCCGCCTTGTCGATGTCATGGGCATGCCGACGACGCTGCTGCCCTACGGCAAGCAGCGCCTCCTGGAGATCGCCCTTGCGATTGCGATGCAGCCGAAAGTGCTGCTGCTCGACGAGCCGGCCGCCGGTGTTCCCGAAGAAGAGCGCCATGAGGTTCTCGGCATCGTCCGCGAACTGCCCGCCAATGTTACGGTCGTGCTAATCGAACACGACATGGATCTCGTCTTTTCTTTCGCGGACCGTATTTCGGTGCTCGCTGCCGGTGCTCTCTTTGCCGAAGGCACCGTCGCCGAAATCTCCAAAGACCCGCAGGTCAAAGCCATCTATCTCGGGGAGGATGCCTGATGGCCGAATTGCTTCGGGTCGAACGCCTCATCGCCGGTTATGGTGAAGCCCATGTGCTTGCCAAGGTCGATTTTACGCTGGAGGAAGGCCGCTCTCTGGCCTTGCTCGGCCGCAACGGCGCGGGCAAGACGACCCTGCTCAACACCATTATCGGCGTCACCACCCACCACGCCGGTTTCATCCACCTGCAGCAGCGCGACATCACCCGGCTGCGCGCGGAAAAGCGTGCTCCCCTCGGCATCGGCTGGGTGCCGCAGGAGCGCAATATCTTCCGTTCGCTGACGGTAGAGGAAAACCTGACGGCGAGCGCGCGGCCCGGCGCCTGGAATGTCGCCCGCATCTACCAGATGTTCCCGCGGCTGCAGGAACGTCGCCGCAACCTCGGCAACCAATTGTCAGGCGGCGAGCAGCAAATGCTCGCCATCGCCCGCGCCCTGATGCTCAATCCGAAGGTGCTGCTACTCGATGAGCCGCTGGAGGGCCTCGCGCCGATCATCGTCGATGAACTGCTGGCAGCGCTGCGCCGCATCGTCACCGGCGAAGGCATGTCGGCAATCATCGTCGAGCAGAAGGCCCGTAAAGTATTGCCGCTGACGGACGAGGTCATCGTGCTCGAACGTGGCGCGGTGACTTACCGCGACACATCCGAAGCACTTCTCGCCTCACCGGAAATCCTCGAAGCACATCTCAGCGTCTAGATTTATGCCTCGCGCGGCGGCACGCGGGTAATGCGCGCGCCGAGCGCGTTGAGCCGCTCCTCGATCCGCTCATATCCCCGCTCGATCTGCTGGGCATTGTTGATGACGCTCGTTCCTTCGGCGCACATGGCAGCAATCAGCATCGCCATGCCGGCGCGAATGTCGGGGCTCTCCACCTGCGCAGCACGCAGCTTGGACGGGCCGGCGACGATCGCGCGGTGCGGATCGCAAAGCACGATGCGCGCACCCATGGTAATCAGCTTGTCGACGAAGAACATCCGGCTTTCGAACATCTTCTCGAACATCAGCACCACGCCATCGCACTGCGAGGCGGTGACGATGGCAATCGACATCGTATCGGCCGGGAAAGCCGGCCAGGGCTGATCCTCGATCTTCGGAATATGCCCGCCGAAATCCGGCTGGATCTTCATCTCCTGACCCGCTGGCACGACAAGATCGTCGCCCTCGATGCGGCAGCGGATGCCAAGCCTCTCGAAGGTCATCAGCGTCGAGCGCAGATGCTCAACACCCGCGCGTCGGATGACGATCTCGGAACCGGTGACGGCAGCAAGGCCGATGAGCGAGCCAATCTCGTTATGGTCAGGGCCGATGCGGTGTGAGGCGCCGCCGAGAGGCTGGCCGCCATGAATGATCATCGTATTGGTGCCGATACCTTCGATCTTGGCACCCATGGCAATGAGGAAATGGGCGAGATCCTGGACATGCGGCTCGGAGGCGCAATTGCGCAGGATCGTCTTGCCTTCAGCCGCCACAGCCGCACAGAGCGCATTTTCCGTGGCAGTGACTGACGGTTCGTCAAGGAAGACGTCCGCACCGCGCAGGTGCCTGGCACGAAAACTATAGGAACCGTTGACGCTGATCTCGGCGCCTAGCTGTTCAAGTGCCAGGAAATGTGTGTCGACGCGGCGGCGGCCGATGACATCGCCACCCGGCGGCGGCAACGTGATCTCGCCGCAACGAGCCAGCATCGGGCCGGCAAGCAGGATGGACGCGCGAATACGGGCGCACAACGCCGGATCGAGATCGGCCGGCTTGAGATCGCTCGCCTCGATCTCAAGTTCGTTGCGGCCGAGCCAGCGCGCCTTGGCGCCGACGGACTGGATCAGCTCGACCAGCGCTTCGACGTCGCGGATACGCGGCACGTTGGTCAGATACACGAGCTTGTCGGTCAGCAGCGAAGCGGCAATGATCGGCAAGGCGGCATTCTTGTTGCCGCTCGGCTGGATCTCGCCGGCAAGGCGATGGCCGCCCTCGACGATGTACTGAATTCGCTCATGCGGCTGGGCCTGTGCCACTGCTGTCATCCTTGTTCGATTCGATTTTCAGGAGGCATATCTGCGTTGTCTTTGTGACATCGGAGTGATCGCCGATCGGGAAGAGTGGCTGTTCTAACAGCTGCCATGCGTGGTCGGCTAGAGGCAATGCGCGAGGACGAATCCATGAAAAACGGCGCCCTCCCGAGCGCCGTCGCTAACACCGTGGATGGTGGTGTCGGAGTTCAGCTCTTCTTGCTACGCCAGCTGTCGGCGTAATTCTCGCGAGCTTCACGGGAATAGGGCGTGGGCGAAACACGCACGCGGATTTCCGCCTGCTTGTGCGGTTCGACCGAGGTCTTGCCTGATCCACCGTCGGGTTCGCCCCACACGAGGGTCAGCACATCGCCAACCTCAACATCGGCATCGACAATGCCGAGCGAGAGCATGCAGCGCTCATTGTAGCTATAGCCATTGAACATCGACATGCCGACCATCTTGCCGTCGCGCATGATCTTGTCGGCGCTGGTCGAGGCATAATTCGGCTGCGGGAAATCGATCCACTTGAAATGATCCTCACCCGGACGGAAGGCCGAGGCGATGACGTTGACGACATCTTCGGCATTCCACTCGAAGGTCACCTTCTTGCGGCTCGTCTGGCCCTTCATTTTCTCCAGTGCCGACTTGCCGATGAAATCGTCCTTCTTCCAGCCGATGTAGAAGTCGTAGCCGAGTTCGAACGGATTGACGTAATAGTCCTCGATATTGCTGGTAACGAAGCTTCCGCCGATGGCGCCAGTTGCCTCGTAGCTGTCGGCGCCGAGCCAGTCGCGATAGGCAGCCAGCATGCCGTCACCCGTATAGATGCCGGGCAGTGGCGACGGGATCCAGCCGGATTCCAGCGTATTGGTGGAATAGGCGCGGCTGCCGCAGCGTACGAGATCAACACCCGCCGCCTTTGCCGATTCCAGGATGACCGAGTGGATATAGGCCTTGTCCTCGTAGGGACCCCAGATTTCCAGGCCCGGCGCGCCGGACATGCCGTGACGCAGCGCATTCACGGTCTTCGAGCCGACCTTGATCTTGTCGACATGGAAGAACTTGATGTCGGGGATCGGTCCGCCATTCATCTTCTCGAAGATCTTTGGGGCATCCGGTCCCTGGATCTGGTAGCGATAATGCGTGCGCAACACCCGTTCGCCTTCCGGGCGCGAGGGCGAGCGCGGATCGTATTTGAGCCGCACGTTCCACTTGCCGTAAGCAGCGCAGAACATCAGCCAGTTGGAGGTCGGCGAGCGGCCGACGAGGATGAACTTATCATCGCGTTCGCGGAAGATGATCTGGTCGCCGATCACATGACCGGCCGGCGTGACCGGTACGAAATGCTTGGCGCGGTTCGTATCGAAATTCGAGAAGGAGTTGACGCCGTGATAGGCGAGGAACTTCTCCGCGTCAGGGCCTTCGACGGTCAATTCGTCCATATGGTGCGACTGATCGAAGAGGACGGCGGAGTTGCGCCATGCGGCCTGCTCCGAACGCCAGTTGGAGAACTCGGCCGCAACGACCGGGTATACATACATGCCGACCTTGGAATTGCGCAGCAACTCCACCGTATTGCCAGCCGACTTCAAAACTTCGGATAGGTTCGATCTCGCCACCTGATGTCCTCCCATTGGCATGCGATAATGTATACATGAAATGCCCAATGCGATCAGATTGCAAGCCTATTTTGTCCCGACAACGCCCAGGCCAATGCTCCGAAAATGAAAAAAGGCGGCCACAGGCCGCCCTTCAGAACCGGGAATTATCTGAAATTACCGATGAATCAGCGCGAGTCCCCTGATCTGTTCGATCAGTGTTGGGTCTTCCGCCAGAATGTATTCAAGATTGCGCCGCGCCGTGCGGGCATGCTCCCTGGCGATCGCTTCCGCGCGGCTGCCTTCGCGCGCTTCGATCGCGCTGACGAGCGCCCTGTGCTGGTCCTGCGCGGAGCGCAGCGAACGACGGAAGGCGGTGATATCAGCCTTGTCCGGCAGGAACGCCGAGGGCGAGGCAAAGGGCAGCGAACTTGCCCGCTCCACCTCACGCCTGATGATCTCGCTGCCGGCAAGCGCTGCAAGCTGATGGTGGAATTTTTCGTTCAGGTCGGAATAGGCATCGAAATCGACATCGTCGAGCTGCTCGCCGAAACAGGCGTCGAGCTTCAGCACCGTCTGCCTGATATCTTCGAGCGCATCGGGTGCGGCGCCGCGTTCCGCAGCGAGCCTTGCCGCCATGCCTTCCATGACACCGCGCACTTCTATCGAATCGACCACATCGGCAAAACCGAAACGGCGGACGACAAAGCCACCATTTGGCAGGCGATCGAGCAGCCCCTCCTCCGTCAGCCGGGACATGGCCTCCCGCACGGGAGTGCGTGAAATATCGAGCGCCTCCGCCAGCGGCACTTCGAAGAGGCGCGTGCCGCCCTGCAACTCGCCGCTCAAAATCTTTTCCCGCAACTCGATAACGGCGCGACGGCCATGTGTTGCGGCTTCACTCTGCTTCATCGGCGCCTCCAATCCCGGTTAAATGTATATAGCAGCCGGAACGCATACAAAACCCCACCCTGAGCCGGCATCCTAACACATAATTGTATGCATCATGCCAAAGTCCCTTCGCCAAATTGGCGTTTATGAAAGTCGATCCACTCCCATCCCTTGACACAATGTATACATTTATGATGTCTGATTTGCGGGAGGAAAATCGATGGCAACGCTCGCGCTCATTCCGGGGCTCGTGTCCGACAGCATTGTCTGGGCGCCGCTTGCCGATGCCGTCGGGCACCGCATGCCCGTGCACGCGGCTGATGTTTCGCGTGCTTCCTCGATATCGGGCATGGCAGAAAACGTTCTGGCCGCCACTGAAGGCGATTTGATTGCGGTCGGCCATTCCATGGGCGGACGCGTCGCCATGGAAATGGCTCGTATCGCACCGGATCGCATTCGCGGACTGGTCCTTGCCAATACCGGCCACCATCCGAAACGCGATGGCGAGGAAGCCAAACGCCAACAAATGATCGATCTTGGCCATCGCAGCATGGATCAACTGGCGGATCAATGGCTGCCGCCCATGCTCCACCCTGGCCGAGTGTCAGATGCCGGCTTGATCGGCCATCTACGCACCATGGTGCTACGGGCCGGCGCTGATGTCCATGAGCGACAGATTCGAGCACTTATCAATCGGCCGAACGCCAGCACCTATATGGCCGAACTCGGCTGTCCCATCCTGCTCATTGCTGCGCGTCAGGATGGCTGGAGTCCGATTACCCAGCATCAGGAAATCGCCGAAGCAGCACCCGATGCAGAACTCGTCATCATCGAAGATGCTGGCCATTTCGGCCCCGTGGAGCGCCCGGTCGAGGTGACGTCCGCGATCATCGATTGGCTGACGCGCAGATTTGGAGGAATTCATGCCTGAGAATAGCGGGACCATTCCCGATACGCCGCTTTTCGACCGCGCCAGCTCGATCCGCGGCTACCGGCTCAACAAGATGGCGATGGCGCTCGGCCAGGCGGAAAACCGCGACGCGTTCAAGGCGGATGAGGATGCCTATCTCACCCGCTTCGGCCTGAACAACGAGGAAAAGGCCGCCGTCAAAAGCCGAGACTGGCACGAGATGGTCCGCCTTGGCGGTAACCTGTTCTTCATCCTGAAGATCGCCGCTGTCGACCCGACGCCGATCACTCAGATCGGCGCCGCCCAGGCCGGCATGTCGCATGAGGATTTTCTCTACGAAAGGCTGGGAAAGAAAAGACATGGCTAGGATCATCGGTGGCCTTGGGACGAGCCACGTCCCATCGATCGGCGCCGCGCTGGACAAGGGTCTGCGCGACACGCCGGACTGGAAGCCCTTCTTCGATGGCTACGAAGCCGGCAAGCAATGGATGCGTGAGGCAAAGCCTGATATCGCCGTCGTGATCTTCAACGACCACGGCAACAGCTTCTTCCTCGACCGCGTGCCGACTTTCGCAGTGGGCGTAGCGGAAACCTATCAGCCGGTCGACGAAGGCTGGGGGCCACGCCCCATTCCCGCCTTCGACGGTGCTGCCGATTTCTCCTGGCATTTTGTCGACAGGCTGGTCGAGCGCCATTTCGATCCGCTGGTCTGCCGCGAGATCGAGGTCGATCACGGCCTGCAGGTGCCCATGGAACTGTTCTTCGGCCGGCCGGAGCGCTGGCCGGTCAAGGTTCTGCCGATCTGGGTGAACACCATCCAGTATCCGATCCCCACACCGCAGCGCTGCTGGGAGATGGGCAAGGTGCTGCGCGAGGCAATCGAAAGCTGGCCCGGCGATGAGCGTGTTGTCATCCTCGGCACCGGCGGCCTGTCGCATCAGCTGCAGGGCGCGCGTGCCGGCTTCATAAACCAGGCGGCCGACCGCGCCTGGCTTGACGGTATCGCCGCCAACCCGGAACCTTACCGCGCCATGAGCCGCGAGGATTACGTCGAGCAATTCGGTTCCGAAGGCGCCGAACTCATCATGTGGCTGGTCATGCGCGCCGCCATGAACGAGCAGGTCAATCTCATCCACAAGCACTATCACGCGCCGGCCTCCATGACCGGCGCCGGCATGGTCGTGCTGGAAAACGCCGCCTGATGCCGGTCTTTTTCCTCATGCGCTGCCTGCATCATCAAGCGCAGGATACCGCCCGCGACCTGCAGCGCGCGGCCCATCGCGCCTGGGTCCAATCGGGTGGCGAAGGCCTCGCGGTGGTGCTGATCGGCTCTGCCTTGCACGATGACAATGGAGCTTCTATCGGCAATTTCGGCATACTGGAGACGGCAGGCCTTGCCGAAGCAAAAGCCTTTGCTGAAGGCGACCCTTTCAACAAGGCAGGCATTGTGGCAAAGATCGAACTTACGCCATTGCCGGCGACATTCCAGGCCGGGCGCATCAGCGATCCGATGACACCAAGGACATAGAATTCGAGTTCCGCACCAGCGGGAGGGGGTGCCCCGGAGAGGGGCAGATGAGGGGGCTGGCAAAGCAAGGTAGGGAACGATCGAAACGAGAGTGACGGTCGCTTGTGCGCTAAGGCCCCCTCATCCGCGCTATGCGGTCCCGAACCGATTGCTCACCCCTTCTGGGGCTTCCGCCGCAATTCCAGCACACGTCCGACAGTTTCTTCCAGCCCGCCAGTCTGCCCGAGACCGCACGCTCCCATGCGTTCCTGCACCTCGGCAATCTCCATCGCCAACTCGCCACGAAGCCCAAGCGCATCGAGCGTCGCGGCGCTTTCGCGCATCTCCGCCGCCCGCCGCCGCCCATGTCGCGTCGTGCGCTCCATCTGATATTCGGCAAATTGCGGCCAGTTGAGGCCAGGGAACGAACCGGAAAGGGATGAAAGGATTTCTTCGTAGCAACCGGACGCTTTCGCCGCGAGCAAGGCCTCGACTGTGATCGCCTCCAATCCCTTGACGAATAGCGAGCGCACCATCTTGATTGCTGTCGCAGCACCAGCTGTCGGGCCAGCAATCTCGGCAGAAAACCCAAGGGCCAAAAGCTCCGGCAGCAACCTCTCAGCAGGAGCACCGGCAAGCAAAACGGGCGTCTGGTGTTTGCGCGGATGGACCGGCGCCATGACAGCCATGTCGAGATAATCGCCGCCTGCGGCTTCCACGGCGGCTGCCGTCTCCCGCTTTCGGCCCGGCGAAACGGAATTGATGTCGATCATCACCTGCCCCTGCCGCAGATGTGGCAGGAGCGGTTCGACGGCAAGCAGGCTCTGGTCGGCGGTCACAGCGCTGAACACCCAATCCGCTTCCGAAAGTCCCGCGATGCCCTCGGAAATCTCGGCGCCACGAGCGCGCATCGCCTCGCGTATAGCTTCGCCCCCTGACGCGAGCAGGATATCATAAGCGATGAAACTCAGACCCGGCCGGCTCAACCCCTCATGAAGCGCTCTTGCCGCTTCGCCATAGCCCAGAAACCCGATCCTCATCTCAGTCTCCTATATTGCGAAGGACGACGCCGCGACGAGACGCTGCCGCAATCACGCAAAGACAAATCCGTCGAAGAGCTTGCGGGCGGTGCGCAACACCGCGGCATTGCTCACGGCGCCGCTCCTGACCGTCGCGATCACGCTCATTTCTCCGGTCGGATGCTCGACCGAGATCAGTTTTTCGTCGCCGTCAGGCACGACAGCCAGTTGCGCCGCCGGCCCTTCCGGAAGAAGGCAGGCTGTCGCAACGCTGACGGCACCGAGCACGCCGATCGCATCATGGCAGCGATGCGGAATGAAGGTGCGCGTCGAGATCGCGCCCCCGGCCCTTGCGGGTGAAACCATCGTCATCTTCGGCACCGATTTCTTCGCGACATCACCGAGGTTCATCATCGGCCCCGCCCGTAGCCGGATCGCCTCCAGCTTCGATTTGAGGTCTCCATTGGCTTCGAGCACGCCAGGCGTTTCTGTCCCGTCGATACCGAGATCACTGGCCAGCATGACGACACAGGGCATGCCGTTGTCGATCAACGTGCATTCGATGCCCTCGATAACGTCAACGACACGGCCGGTGGGCAACAGGGCTCCGCAGCTCGAACCCGCCGTATCCGCAAAGGTGATCGGCACCGCCACGGCCGTGCCTGGCACGCCATCGATGCGCGCATCCCCCGCATAGGTCACCCGCCGATCCGGCGTGACAATCTTCGCGGTGGCGATCTGTCCGGTGTTTTCCATGAAGATACGCACTTCGGTCTGCCCGTCTTCGGCCTCGATCAGACCGCGCTCGATGGCAAAGGGGCCGACACCGGCAAGGATGTTGCCGCAGTTCTGCGCATCGGTGACGATAGGCTCATCAACAAAGACCTGCAGGAAGAGATAGTCGATATCGACGCCGGGCCGCTCGGATCGCTTGACGACCGCGATCTTTGAGGTCAGCGGATCCGCTCCGCCCATGCCGTCGATCTGCCGCGGATCGGGCGAGCCCATGACCCGCAGCAGAAATCCGTCACGATCCTCAGGCAGATCTTCCGCCAGGAAATAGCCGCCCTTGGAGGTTCCGCCGCGCATCCACATGCAGCGCACGCCTTCCCCAGCGCTGGGCCTAGACATATTTCAGCCCCTTCTCCGCCAGCCGTTCGCGCATCCTGTAGATATCGAGCCCGAGTTCGCCTGCGGCCAGCCGCCGGCGCTTCCCCTCTTCCGCCGCGAGCCGCTGTTCCGCCTTGTCGGCAATGTCGGCCGCCTCCTCCCGCCGCACCACGCAGACGCCGTCATCGTCGGCGACGATCACATCGCCCGGATTGACGAGCGCTCCGGCACAGACGACGGGCACATTGACGGAGCCCAGCGTCTCCTTGACGGTGCCCTGCGCAAAGATCGCCTTCGACCAGACCGGAAAATTCATTGCCTTGAGATCCGCGACGTCACGCACCCCGGCGTCGATGATGAGCCCGCGGCAGCCTCGCGCCATGGCCGAGGTCGCCAGGAGATCGCCGAAATAGCCGTCCTCGCAGGGGCTGGTCGGCGCAAGTAGCAGGAGATCGCCCGCTCTGATCTGCTCGATCGCAACATGCAGCATCCAGTTGTCGCCCGGTGGAGCGGAAATGGTCACCGCGCTCGCGGCAATCCTCGCGCCCGGATAGATCGGTCGCATGTAGCTTGCGAGCAGGCCCCTGCGGCCCTGCACCTCGTGAACCGTCGCCACGCCGCAGGCAGCGAGGCGATCGATGACGGATTGTTCCGCCCGCTGAATGTTCTGAACGACGACACCCATCAGAGCTCGTCCACCGTTCGCGGAAAGACAGACTGGAAGCCTTCCGCGTGCGTCGCCTTGCGACCGCCCGACTGGCCGCCGGAATTGCGCATGAAATGGTTGCCGCGGTTTTCGGCGACATTCTTGTAATAGTGCCAGAGGTGCTCCTGCCCCTCCATGCACTGGATCGCCGCCCATTTCTTCTCCCAGACCGGCGAAATATCGAGGAAGACGTCGGGTTTCCATTCCATCTGCTCGGTCTGATGTGGCTCGAAGAGATAGAGCTGCGGGGCGCCGAGGACCTTCTCGCCGGGATTATGGCCCCAGGCCTGCGCGATCATGCGCGCCTCGAGCGCCACCTGCGTCGCGTACATATGGTCGGTATTGTAGGGATCCCACTTGGAATGGCTGAGCATGAATTCCGGCTGCACGGCACGGATAACATCGACCAGCCGGAACTTTGCCTCCTGATCGACGACCAGCGGATAGTCGCCGAGATCGAAGAACTGGATGTCGTGCACGCCGAGCGCCTTGGCGGCATTCTCGGCCTCGACACGCCGAGCCGCCTTCACCTTCTCCAGCGTCATCCCGGCATGCTTCCAGAGCTTGGCGCTCTCGCCGCGTTCGCCATAGGACAGGCAGAGAACGGTGACCTCGTAGCCCTTTTCCTGATGCAGCGCGATAGCACCGCCGCATCGCCAGACGAAATCCGCCGAATGCGCGCTGATGACCAAGGCCGTCTTCGCCATGAACTAGTCCTTCCTCGCCACGGGGGGCGTGCCATGCGTGTGAAATGTCTCGATCGTCTTCAGGCCCCAGGCCTGGCCCTTCTTGCGCTCGGTCTCCGTCCAGGTGACGGTCGGCCAGTCGGGCCTCAGGATCAGTCGCGCCCCGGCATTGGCGAGCTCGACGCGATTGCCCGCCGGCTCCCAGACATAGAGGAAGAAGGTGCCCTGGATTGCATGCTTGTGCGGGCCGGTTTCAATGTGGACGCCGTTTTCGAGGAAGATATCTGCCGCGCGCAGAATGTCCTCGCGCTGATCGACGGCGTAGGTAACGTGGTGAAACCGCCCCCTCGCCCCGGTATGGTCCTCGGAATAGGCGATATCATAGGTCTTGTTGTTGACAGTGAACCAGCAGCCGCCAAGCCGTCCATTGTCGAGCTGGATCTGCTCCGTCACACGGCTGCCGAGCGCCCTGGTCATGAAATCACGGATCGCCCTGACATCGCTTGCAAGCAGGTTCAGATGGTCCAGTCGGCGTGGGCTGGCGCCACGCCCATGATAGCGCTGGGCAATATTCTTCAGCGCCGGACGCTCCCCTTCAGGGGCCTCGTAGACATGCGTGTCGTAGTAGAGCTCGAAAACATGACCGTCCGGATCGGTGAAGCGATAGGCGCGGCCATGTCCGGCATCGCCCTCCACCCAGCCGATGCCGCAGCCCATCTCCTCGATCACTTTCACTCGCCGCTCCAGGGCTTCCGGAGACGAGGCGCGATAGCCGACATGACCGACACCCGTTGTGTGATGGCGCACGAGCTTCAGCGTATGGAATTCGTAATCGTCGAAAGCGCGCAGATAGGCGACGCCGTCTTCGATCAGGCTCGGCGTCAACCCGTAGACCCGCGTGAAGAAATCGAAGCTTTCGTCGAAGCGGTCGCTGTAGAGCTCAACATGCCCGAGATGAGCGACATCGAAGCAAGGCTCGGTCATGGGCCAAAACCCCAAGCGACGGCTTCGTCGGCTTTCAAAAATCTCATGACAATCCTCCTCGCAGGCGGATGCCTCCACGCTCACCTGTCGTTGAAGACACTAGGAAGCTTGGCAGCGGCGGGCAATTTCGTTCTGCTGACGGGTCATAAGCTGAGGTTACAGATCGATACGGAGCTAATCTGACAGGAGCGATTCCATTCCAGAGAATGCATACTTTCTGACTGAGGTCGTGACGAATTTATCGTGTTTTCATATCAAATCGACTCACAGTGATTGAAATAGAATTCATTATGTATACATTTTGAAAGGCGTGGAGGACGCCGAAAGGGAGCGATGGAATGGCTTTGTTGAATTTTACCGGCAAATCCAGGGAGCTTACTCCGGAGCCGGAATTCGCAGACATGATCGCGGGTTGGTCGATCGAGGTCATGCCACGCACGGCCGCCAAGGTTGACGATTTTCGCGAACTCCTGCCGGCCGGGACTCGCGTCTATATCGCTCACCTCGACGGCACCCCGATCGAGGATATGGTGGCCACAGCAAGACGGCTGAACCGACAGGGCTTTCCGGTCATGCCGCATCTGCCGGCGCGCAGCATTCGTGATGTCAGCACATTGGCGGACTGGCTGGAACGATATCGCAGCGAAGCCGATGTTCGCCAGGCTCTCCTGCTCGGTGGCGGCAGGGCCACGCCTGTCGGCGATTTTCACAGTTCCATGCAATTGGTCGAGACCGGGCTTTTCGACCATCACGGCTTCACCCATCTGCATTTTGCCGGTCATCCGGAAGGCAGCCGCGATGTCGATCCGAACGGATCAACTGCCATGGCCGATCGGGCACTGCGCTGGAAGCAGGATCTCGCTTCCCGAACCGACGCCAGGCTTGCTATCACCACTCAATTCACCTTCGATCCTCAGCCTGTCATCGACTGGGCCGAACGCATCCAGGCAGCCGGCGTCACCATGCCCATCCATGTCGGCATTGCCGGTCCTGCCAGGCTGCAGACGCTGATCAAATACGCCATCTCCTGCGGCATCGGCCCCTCCATGAAGGTGCTGCAGAAGCGCGCCATGGACATGAGCAAGTTGCTGCTCCCCTATGAACCGACCGATCTTGTCGCCGCCTTTGCCGATTACAAGGCAAGAAGGCCTGAAAGCCTTATCAGTCAACTGCACATCTTCCCACTCGGCGGCATCCAGGTGGCGGCTGACTGGATGAACAAACACCGTTCCGCCGAAACTCCTATCGCGCTACCCTGACGCGGCCCGGGCTGCGGGCTTTCAGGAAGAGCCATGTCGAAGCCGATCCATCCGAACCTCCGCCACATCAGGCTCTTCACTGCTTGCGCAGAGACCAGCTCGCTGACATCGGCCGCGAGCGCCCTTGGCATCACCCAGCCGGCGGCGTCTCAGGCCCTGCGGCGGTTGGAAGAGCTTCTGGACGCGACCCTGATCGAACGCGATACCATGGCACTGACGGCGGAAGGAAAGATCGTCCTGCCGCGGTTCCGCCGCCTCTGCGACCTTATCCGCCAGGCATGCATATCGACCGCGAAAGCGGCAATCGACATCACCGAGGCGCGTCTGACATGGCCGCACCTGCACGCCATCACTTCCTTTGCCGAGCACGGCAGCTTCAGCGCCGCAGCGCGCATGCTGGAACAATCGGAGCCGGCCGTGCAGCGCGCGGCGCGCGAGGCCGAAGCCGTTATCGGCATTGCCCTCTTCGAAAATTTCGGTCGCAACGTCCGCTTGACGGTTGCAGGACTTTCCGCCGCTCGCTGGTTCAGCCTGGCGCTTGCCGAATTCGAAAGCCTGCGCGACGAACTCCAGGAGGCCCGCAATCGCTATGCTGGCCGTATTTCGATCGGTACCCTGCCGCTGACCCGAACCTTCCTGGTGCCTGACGTAATCGCGTATCTTGCCAACCGCCATCCGCTCGCACGCTTCGAAATCGTGGAGGGCAGCTACGCGGTGCTGATAGACGATCTCGAGCGAGGTCGCGTCGATATCCTTGTCGGTGCGCTGCGCAAAAACCTCGTCTCGAAAACCCTGCATCAGGAACCGCTCTTCGATTTCGAACTCAGCATCGTCGGGCGCGCCGACCATCCGCTGACGCGGCATCGCGGGATCACCCCTGACGATCTCGCTGACTACCCCTGGGTCGTCGCCCGCCGCGATACGCCTTCGCGCGAAACATTCAACGCAATGGCAGCAACCTTCCCGAAGGACAAACCCGCCCGCCAGAGCGTCGAGACCGGCTCGCTCAATGCCATCAGGGGCGTGCTCCTGAAATCCGATCACCTCGCCCTGCTCTCACGCCACCAGATCCGTTATGAGTTGGAGGCAGGCTTCCTCGCGACGGTGGACCATCCGCTGTCCGGTTCCCGCCGTCCCGTCGGCGTCACGTTACGCCGCCATTGGCTGCCGACCGCTCTCCAGGCGGAATTTCTTTCTCTGCTCAGAAAACATTCGGCAGAACTCATCTAGCCCAAACGTCTTTCACGATTGCGCGAGCGGCCCCCATGTTCTCGGAATATGCGGTAATGGTTCTCTGGCCGGGACAGCCAGTAACGATGTTTCATGGAGTTCTTCGAATGCTTTTACGCTGCGCCATTCTCGATGATTATCAGCGCGTCGCCCTGTCCATGGCCAACTGGAGCAGCATCGAGGCGAAGGTCGAGATCGACTGTTTCAACGACGGTGTCGCAGACACAGACGCCCTCATTGCCCGGCTCGCGGACTACGAGATCATCGTCGCCATGCGGGAGCGCACCGTCTTCGATGCCGAACGCCTTGGCCGCCTGCCGAAGCTCAAACTGCTGATCACGACCGGGATGGCAAATGCCTCGATCGACATGGCCGCTGCCGCCCGTCTCGGCATTACCGTTGCTGGCACAGGCGGCTTTGTCGGTTCGGCCGCCGAACTCACTTGGGCGCTGCTGATGGCGATGGTTCGCCATATCCCCTCGGAAGTCGCCAATTTCCGCGCAGCAAAGGACCCATGGCAACTGTCGGTCGGGCGCGACCTCAGGGGCCTGACGCTCGGCGTCGCCGGTCTTGGCAAGCTCGGCCGGCAGGTTGCTGCTTACGGCCGCGCTTTCGGCATGAACGTTATCGGCTGGTCGCGCTCCAACACGCCGGAGAACAGTGCCGAACTGGGCATCGGCTATGCCGCTACCCTCGACGAATTGCTGCGCGCCGCCGATATCGCCTCGTTGCATCTGACCCTGAATGCGGAAACGACAGGCATCATCGGCAAGCGCGAGCTCAGCCTGATGAAGCCGGGCGCCATCCTCCTCAACACATCCCGAGGGCCGCTTGTCGACGAGCAATCACTGATAGCAGCACTGGAAAGCGGCCATCTCGGCGGCGCCGGCCTCGATGTTTTCGACGCGGAGCCGCTGCCCGCAAATCACGCCTTTCGGCGGCTCGCCAATGTCGTGGCAACCCCGCATCTCGGCTATGTGACGGAAGAAACCTATCGCATTTTCTACGGGGACGCGGTGGAGGATATCGCAGGCTGGATCGACGGAAAGCCATCGCGTGTCCTCAATGCACAACATTGAGGGGGCTCCCCGCTTTGCAGCGGGGAGTTTTCGTCAAACGGGCGCGCGGGGATCATGCCGCGCAAGTCGGCGCAGCAGATAGTCGACCTCGGCCCGCGCGGTGGTGCTGAGCGCACTCCCGGGCTTGCGCTGCGCATCGGAGGTGATGACACCTCGACGCATCAGGACATGCTTGCGAACGGCAAGGCCGACGCCGAGCTGCTGCTCGTAGCGGATCAGCGGCAAGTGAGCGTCGAATAGATCATGCGCCTCATCACGTTTGCCGGCGGCAAACAGATTGACGAGTTCCACCAGCATGTCGGGGAAGCCATAGCCGGTCATGGCACCATCCGCACCGCGTTCCGGTTCGAAATCGAGGAACATGCCGCCATTGCCGCAGAGGATCGAGAAGGGACGGAGATCGCCGGCCTTCTGCATGGCACGCAGTTTCGAGATTTTTTCCAGGCCCGGCCAGTCCTCGTGTTTGAGCATGAGGCAGGACGGATGGTCGGATATGATCTTGGCAACGACGCCCGAGGACATGACGACCGTCAGCGTCAGCGGATAGTCTTGCAGCACCCACGGAACGTCCGTGCCGACGGCTTCGACGGCTTGCGCGAAATACTGGATGATCTGCTCGTCGGTGCGGAGCGCCGGGGTCGGCGCGATCATGACACCCGCAGCACCCATGTCCATCGCATCGCGGGCGAGCGAACGCATCGCCGCAAAACCGGCTGCGGAAACACCGACAATGACCGGCACCCTGGAACGGCCGACGACCTGACGGATGATTGCCCGCGATTCGGCGGGCTCCAGTTTCGGCGCTTCACCCATGATCCCGAGGATAGTCATGCCTGTAACGCCGCTGTCCTGATAAAAATCGGTCAGCCGGTCGATCGACGGCGTATCGAGACTCCCATCCGGCAGGAATGGCGTGGTTGCGATAGCGTAGACGCCCTTGGCGTCAGTCCCGAAGCTCATTGTGCATCCTTCCACGCCTGATAGCGTGCCTTCGTTTCAGTATTCATGGGATAGAGACCGGGCAGCGGTACGCCCCGGTCGATTTCGGTCATGATCCAGCCTTCCATACGCTCCTGCTCCGGCGCTTCGGCAAGCACCGCATCCAGCAGAGCTGCCGGGATAAGCACGGCGCCGTCCTTGTCTGTAACGACGATATCGCCGGGGAAAACCGCAACACCGCCGCAAGCGATCGGCTGCTGCCAGCCGACGAAGGTCAGCCCGGCGACGGAAGGCGGTGCCGCCATGCCGTCGCACCAGACCGGCAATCCGCTCGCAAGTACGCCTTCGAGATCGCGCACGACGCCATCGGTCACCAGGGCCGCGACCTTGCGCTTCATCATCCGGGCGCAAAGGATATCGCCGAAAATGCCGGCATCCTGCACGCCCATGGCATCGACCACGGCAATGCATCCCTCGGGCATGTCTTCGATTGCCGCTCTTGTAGAAATCGGTGAAGCCCAGCTTTCAGGCGTCGCCAGATCCTCACGCGCCGGTACGAAACGCAGCGTGAAGGCCGGACCGACGACCCGCTCCTGGCCGAGCCGTAGCGGCTTGGTGCCGCGCATCCAGACGTTTCTGAGCCCCTTTTTCAGAAGCACGGTTGTCAGCGTCGCCGTGGAGATGCCCTTCAGAGTTTCTATGGCAGCCGGATCGAGAGACATTGTCAGCACCTCATATGCTCTGGATGAGGCCGCCGTCGATGCGGATGACGGAGCCGGTAATGTAGGATGCGCGCGGGCTTGCCAGAAAAGCAACCGTGTCGCCATATTCCTCTGGCCGCCCATAGCGTCCGACAGGGATAGCGGCCGTGCTTTCCGCCGTCACCTCTTCCACCGGCCGGTTCTCCCGCTTGGCCTTCTGCTCATCGAGGAAGGTGATACGGCCGGTCGCGATACGTCCCGGCAGCACGATATTGGCGGTGACGCCGTCACGTCCGATTTCGCGTGCAAGCGTCTTCGACCATCCGACCAGCGCCAGGCGCAAGCTGTTGGAAATACCGAGATTGGGAATCGGCGCCACGACGCCGGACGAGGTGGAGGTAATGACGCGGCCCCAGCCGCGCTCTTTCATGCCGGGCAGCACGGCATCCGTCACGGCAATCACCGAGCGCACCATCATGTCGAAATATTTCGACCAGGTTTCCGCCGATTGACCGGAAGCCGGTGTCGGTGGCGGCCCACCCGTATTGTTGACGAGGATATCGATGCTTCCTAACGTATCGGCGATCACAGCCAGCCTCGCCTCGATGACGGAGAGATCGGCAATATCCCAGCCGATCGCCAGCGCCTTTCCTCCCGCAGAAACAATGCCTTCCGCCGTCTTCGTTGCGGCACCTTCGTCAATATCGGCGACGGCAACGCGAACCCCCTCTGAAGCCAACGAGCGGGCAATCGCCCCACCCAGTCCGCCGCCCGCGCCGAACACCAACGCAGTCTTTCCGTTCAATTGCATATCCAAGGCAAATACTCCCGTTTCGCCCGCATTATGGCGATCGGGAAAAGAAGAAAAATCTCGCTTTTTCTGGTTTCAGAAGATAGAAAATCTATCCTTATGGAGACGCGATTTCTCGATACATTTCTACTGGTTGCCGAGCTTGGGTCACTGGCCGAGGCCTCCCGCCGCCTCGGCATTACGCCTGCCGCGGTGGCCCAACGCATGCAGGCACTGGAAGACGACGTCGGCGTGCCGCTGCTGACCCGCGTCGGCCGCCGTGTCCGCCCGACCGATACCGGCCACGCCATTATCGAAAAGAGCCGCAGGATCCTTGCCGAGGTCCGAGATCTGCGCAGCCTCGCCAATGCCGACCTGCCCTCCGGCGAGCTTCGCCTCGGCGCCATCACCACCGCGCTGACCGGACTGCTGCCATCAGCCCTGCACGACGTCTTCGCCAGCATGCCGCTTGTCGAGGTCTTCCTACTGCCAGGCCCGTCGACCGATCTCTACCAGCGGCTGATAGATCGGGATATCGACGCGGCAATCATTGTAAAACCACCTTTTTCGATACCGAAAACATTGGAATGGGAGCTACTGCGGGCCGAACGTCTGGTTCTCGTGGCCCCCGCCGATTGCCAGGGCAAGAACCCGCACGAACTCCTGAAGACCCGCCCCTTCATCCGCTACGACCGGAACAACTGGGGCGGCCGCCTTGCCGACGAATATCTTCAAAGACAGGGTCTGAAGCCGGCTGAACGTCTGGAACTCGATTCCCTCGAAGCAATCTCAGTCATGGTCGCCAACGGGCTCGGCGTCTCGCTGGTGCCGGACTGGGCAAGGCCCTGGCCGGAAGGCCTCAACCTCGCCGTCCTCGAACTGCCCGTACCCTTTCCACCGCGAGAGGTCGGAATGCTCTGGCCGCGCAGTTCCCCGTCGCGTCGGCTGACGGGCATCGTACTCGACGCGCTCAAACGCTCGCAGACCGCCATCGGGCCCTAATCGTTTTTGGCCGAAATCAGGTTCTTGCGCTGATAGACATGGATATAGTCGACCAACAGATAGGATGGGTTCGGCGTTTCATCGATCGGCCAGCCCGATCCGAGCGCAAGATTGACCAGCGGATAGAACGGCATATGGAATTCCGGCGGCGTATCGAAGCTCCACAACGGTTGACGATCCAGATAGAAGGTCGATTTCTGCGGACCAATATCGACGCCAAACGTATGGTAGTCGCTGCTCAGCGAGCCTTCAGGCACATTTGTCAGATGACCGTCCGTCGTGTGCTGGTTGCTTGGGCGCCAGACATGATAACCCATGCTGAACTCGCCGGGCGCGCGACCATAATATTCGATCACGTCGATTTCAGAGGTAAATTTGGACCGGTCGAGGCCGATCAGCCAGAAAGCCGGCCAGACGCCCTTGCCGGGCGGTAGCTTCATGCGTGCTTCAAAATAACCGAACGTCTGCGAAAAGCCCTCACCCTTCGGATTGGTCGAGGCTAGCAGGCCGGAACGCCACTTGCCTTCCGCATCCTTCCGGGCCTCGATGCGCAGGATGCCGTCATTGACCGTAAAAGGGAAACCGTCCATCGGGTCGGTAAACTGTGCATCGCCGAAATCACCATTCCATGGGGTGTGGGCAATCCACCGCGATCCCTTCTCGCCCCAGGCCGAAACGTCAAGCGTGTTGAAGTCTTCGGCGAAGGTTAGCTGGAAATCGTCGAGATTGAGCGGTTCTTCCGCTTCGCTGGGCCGGGGGCCCGGCGGACCGAAAAGGCCGATGATGATCAGAAGTGCAAATCTTCCGGCAAATTTCGAGTGACGCATTGTTCTCCCTCCCGGAGATGTTGAGCCCGCTGCGGGTTTTGCGAGCCGATCATGAAACGACGACTCCGTTTCGCCAGGGTACGATCTTTCTGACGATAATAGCTTCGAGCCCAGCTGGCCTTCCGACGGCCTGCCACAGGAGCAGCGAGAAAACCCAGAAGAGCGCCAGTGCGCCAATGCTGCAGAAACCGACGACGACGACGAGTTCCAAGCCGAGCGGTATGGCTACGAGAACTGGCTGGACCAAAAGCAGGAAGCCGACCATCGGCAGGCAGGCGACAAGCGGACGGACGAACGCGTAAAGCTGCGCGCCGATCGAGACGCCGATCAGCCGCTGCATGATGACAAGGCAGACGAGATAGGCGACGACGGCGGCGATGACGCGTGCCGCCAGGGCGCCTTCAAGCCCGAACATCACGACACCGACCACCGTAACCGGCGCTCTCACTGCGAATTCGGCAAACATCCGCAGCGCCACATAGCGGGTCTTGTCGAGAACCATGACGAGCGAAGGCATGATAGTGGTCGGCAGGCCAATCAGGCTGACGATGCAAAGCCACTGCAGGATCGGCGCTGCAACGATCCATTTCTCGCCAACGACGATACGCACGATCGGCTCGGCCAGAAGAATGATCACGAGCAGGATAGGCGCCGCCACGACCATGATCGCATTTGTGGCCTTCAAATAGGCGGTGATCTGCTGACCCCGGTCGCTGACATTGGAAAAGGCAGCCATCAGCGGACGCATTAGCGGGCCGACGAACGTCTGATAGGGGATACCGGCAAGGTTGTCGGCAACGCTGAAGGCGCCATAGGTGGAAAGGCTCGTAAAGCGCGGCAGCATCAATCGGTCCATCTGCCAGTTGAGCGAGTTGAGAACCTGAGAAACCGTATTCCAGCCAACCATGTCCTGGAAATGCTTCCATTCCGAAAGGCTGAGCCTCGGTCGCATCGGCGCGAAAATATAGGAGACGATGGTAGACGTCGTCGGCCCGGCAACGGCGCCAATCGCCAGCCCCCAGTAACTGTCGGTCGCAAGCACGACACCGACGCTGAAGATCAGCGTCGCCCCCTTGGCAAGGAGGTCGAGGGCGAATTCACGCCGGAAGTCGAAGCGCTGCATGAAGAGCACCATGCGCGGGCTGATCACGCTGCGCATCGCCGGCGCTATCGAAATCACGGCGACCAGCGGTAAAAGCCGCGGATCATTGTAGAAGAGAGCCATCGGCCAGGCGACGACGATCATCAACAGGCTGATCGCCGTTCCTCTCATGAGGCTCAACGTAAAGGCTGTTGCAAACATCCGCTCGGATGGCGAGGGAATGCGTACCAGCGCCTGGGTGAGCGGAAGATCGAGAATCGCCTCGACGATGACGAGCACCGACGTAGCGATGGCGACGATCCCGAAATCCGCCGGGCTCAGAAGTCTCGCAAGCACGAGCAGGCTCACGAAGTCGAGCAGTCGTGCCAGGAATTTTCCGCTTATTGTCCATATGCTTGCTGTCGCCGTTCTATGCGATACGCTTGACACGATTTATTCCTTGGCCATCTACAACGAACCTCTTCTGGGAGCGCCGTAGTACCGCCGCTCCGGGGTTTTGCCGGCCCTTTGGCCAGTTGTGCGTGTCAGCTTACTTTCTTCCTGACGGGACTTGCGGCCTGATAGCCGTGCTTAACGAGTTGCTCGTCGATGAGCGAGCCGAGGCGGTCGCGGAAAACCGCTGCGGAGAATTTCAGGGCGTGGTTATGGATCGCCGCCGGATCGAGCGCATCCTCGACCGCTTCGAACGCTGCTATCGTTTCCATCAGCGCTTCCACGCTTTGCTCGGCAAAGCGGAAGCCGACATGCGGCGCGCAGACGGTCTCACGTGCGCCGCCGGCGTCAAAGGCCAGAACCGGCCGGCCGGACGCCATTGCTTCCACCGGCAGTATGCCGAAGTCTTCGATGCCGGGAAAAAGCAGTGCACGGCAGCGCGACAAATGATCACGCAGAGCCGAGAATGGCTGATGGCCAAGAAACTGCACCGTCGGTCCAGCGATCGATCTCAGATAGGCTTCCTGCTCGCCCTCCCCGATCACGATCAGGTTGCGGCCCATTTCGGTGCAGGCCTTCACGGCAATATCCGGCCGCTTGTAGGCAGTGAGCTGGCCCGCATAGAGATAGAACTCGCCCTTGCCCTGCCCGATGACGAATTCGTCGGTCGCAACCGGCGGATAGATGACGACGGCATCGCGGTCGTAGAAGCGGCGGATACGGCCCGCGACATAGCTCGAATTCGCAACAAACGTATCGACGCGCGCGGCGGTCGTCACATCCCAGGCACGCAGCACCGGAGCCGTGAGCGACATCATTGCCTTGCCAATCCAGGAAACGCCGCGCCGGTACAGGTGAAACTGGTCCCAGATATAGCGCATCGGCGAATGGCAGTAGCAGATGTGAAGCGCATCCGCCCGCGTGATGATACCCTTGGCGGGACCGGATTCGCTTGAAATGACAAGATCATAGTCCTGAAGGTCGAAGTGCTCGAGCGCAAACGGCATGAGCGGCAGCATCTTCGTGTAATGACGCGTCGAACGCGGAATCTTCTGCAGGAAGGACGTATGGATGTTGCGGCTGTTCAGGAAATCACTGGTGCGTTCGGGATTGTACACCAGCGTGAATATGTCGGCCTGCGGGAACATGCGGCACAGTTCTTCGACCACCTTCTCTCCGCCGCGCATCGATACCAGCCAATAGTGGACGATCGCGACGCGAAGCGGTTTCGCATCGGCCCTGCCGCCGGCTTCGACGGGCCGGCTTCTTGCCACGACGGGCGCATCGCCACGGAATGCCATTGTTTCGGGGAGAGAGCTTGCTGCTTTGACAGTCACCTGAACGCTCCTTGTACAATTGCCTCGCCCTTCGGCTCGGGCACTACATGTGTCGGAATCAGACTGCGGTATTGTGCGAGAAGGGCATCGCGCCATTCTTCGTGCGTTGTTGCCAGATTGGGCGACAGCCGGAAGGCGCGCTCGCTCATGAGGCGAACATCCTCCTTCGGCATGTGCCGGAAGGCCGCAAGCGTTGCGGCAAAGGCCTCCTCATCCATCGTATTGCAGGAGATCGCCATTCCGGCCCTCTCCATCTCCTCGGCAAGGAAGGCGCCCTTGGTCATGATGACGGGAAGGCCGCTGCGTGCCGCCTCGATTGCCACGAGGCCGAACGGCTCCGGATAGCGGGACGGCATCACGAGCGCACTTGCCGTGCGGATGATACGACCGATCTCGGCATGCGACTGCCAGCCCATGGCCCGGACATGATCGCCGGCCGCCACGACATCAGGCATCAGTGGCCCATCGCCGATCACACAAAGCCTTGCTCCGGCTCTGCGCGCAGCGGCAAGCGCGTCTTCGATACCCTTTTCCTCATCCAGCCGGCCGATGAAGACGAACTCGTCATTGTCCTCGGCTGCAACACGCTCTGCCGTCAGCGGCGCGATCGGATTGCGGATGGTGATGAGCCGTTCCGGCTGGTAACCGGAGCCCTCAAGGAACTCGGCCATCTTTTCATGGAGCAGGATGATTCTGCCGAAGGCGGGACGGCTTCTCAGGGCACGGAAGAGATTGGCACCGCGGGCCGTCCGCCACAGTTTCTGCGCATAGCTGCGCTTGTCGCAGGATGTGGCAATACAACTCGCTCCAAGCGGACGCCGCTGGCAGATCTCTTGCGCCTGATAATCAAAAAACGCCCCGTTCGGGCAACCGGTGAAAAAGTCATGTGCGTGAACGACGCATCGGCCGGCAACGGGCGCAAGCGCGTCGAAGACGGCCGGCGATAGGATCTGATGCCAGCCGTGGACATGATAGGCCGTCCTCGGCGTATCATTGGCACGCACCCAGGCGGAAATCATGCTGGCTGCGGCAGGATTGTGAATGCCGGTCGCGAAGGCCTTCACTCGATTGGCGCTCAAGAGGTCGCGACTATTGAGCTTGACGATAGAAACGTCGAGAGACGCAAGCTCTTCACTGGCGCCGTCATCACCGCAGATGTAGGTGACAGCAAGGCCCAGTCCGCGGAACAGCTTCGCTGAGAGTACCGCAAGCGCAGTCGCCCCACCCCTCGCCGTCGAATAGTCGTCGATGACGACCACGCGGTCGAGCGCCGGGCGGGCGGCGATGCCGTCTCTCCATATTTTCGCGTAGCGTCCGGAAGCCGGCCACCGCAAGGTCGAAACGGCAGGCCCATTCTCATCAGGACGCAGTTGGCCCATGTCGTTCATAGAAGCTCTCCGACGACAGACACAATGGATGCTTTTGACGGCTAGGCCCCTAGGCCGTCTATGAGGGGTGAAGTGGTCGCGATCCGGCTGCGGACGGCAGCTGGATCGTGACGAAGTGCATCATTTGGYCAACGCTGCACCGTCGGCATAGGCTTCCAGCGCCTTGCGGTTGAGGATACGGATCCTGCCCTGGGCTCCGTCGATCACCTTGCATTCACGCAGGCGCCGCAAGCACTGGTTGACTTTTTCACGAGAAGCCGGAAGCGTCGCCGCCAGATCGTTCTGCGAAATTATCAGCACGTCCCGGTTGGCTGGCGTATCCTTTCCGTAGACCGAAGATAACCGCAGCAACATCGCCGCCAGCCGCGACTGCAGGCTGGATCCGGCGTTCGAAATGATGCGGCGCTCAAGCTCGGAAACACGCGCAAGCGTTCTCGAGAAAACCTTCTCCTGAAACTGCGGATCGGTGGCGTACCTTTCGCGCAGCAACCGACCTTCGAAGAAGTATAGCTCGCAATCCGAACTGGCTCTATACTCCAAATTCAGCATTTGCTTGCGTAATACTTCGAGTTCGCCGATCAGACCTCCCCTCGGAATGATCTCGACGATGAACTCCCTGCCATCCGGCAGCATCGTACTGGCACTGACCAGCCCGCGCTGCACGCGAGCGAACATGTCCACAAAGACTCCAGCGCCAGCAATAAGTTCGCCGCGACGGAAGTTGCGTACAGTCGCGCGGCAGAACGGGAAGTCGTCGTCACTTGAGATGCGATTGTTCAGAGATGTATCCGGAACAACGCTAATAGCCGCTTTGCCCATAGCGACTCTATAGTCTCTCGTTTGTGTAGCTCCGTCCATGCGCATAACTCCCCAACAAAACAGATTGGTCGTAGCTGATGCTGCACTGCATCATTTATATTGTCCTAACTTGAGAGTCAAATAACAATCGAAGATGACAAGAGCATCTCAAATAATAGTGACAATACCACCAGTTATGTAGATTATATTTTTTCTAGTATCCGTCGAATTCAGGGGGAGTACTACGCCAACCTGCCCATTTTTGGGGCTATTGGGATTAAAATTGCCCAAAAATAGCTACAACGCCCGGCTTCATCTATTCAAGCCGTGCGCGCAAGACGTCATATAAGTTAAATTTTCGAATAAATTAGGGTGTAGAAATCCCCTGCCGCCGAATTCGTAGAGAACTCTGTAGCATTACAGTATTAGCATAAATAATTTGCTAATCATTATGACCGCGGTCACAGACAAGCACATTGCGCTGCACCAAACTTCACGAGGTTCTAAACTTTTGGAGTCGGTCGATGACTTGGGAAGCACAGAGTATTGAAGTTCGTGAATCCTGGCCGAACGTTGACCAGTCCGGGCCGAATAACAATCCTCGCAGAGTATCGCGGCCTCATGTGGTCGGCAAAGCATCCAAGCGGGCAGTTGATATCGTATTGGCAGCCGCTGCTCTGGTTTTGCTGTCGCCTCTGATGCTCATCGCGGCACTCATCGTAAAGTTGAGTGACCAGGGGCCAGTCTTCTATTCGCATACGCGTATCGGATATGGGGGCGCCGCCTTTGGCTGTCTCAAGTTCCGCACCATGAAGACCGACGCCGCCGAAAGGCTCGCCGAGCTGCTGCGCGCCAACCCGTCAGCGCGGGCCGAGTGGGAAACGACACGGAAGCTGAAGAACGATCCGCGCATCACCGCTGTCGGCGAAATCCTCAGGAAGTCCAGCATTGATGAGCTTCCGCAGCTCATCAATATCTTGCGGGGCGAAATGAGTATCGTGGGCCCGCGGCCGGTGACGGCAGAAGAACTCGCCCGCTACGGCGAGCATGTCACGAGCTATATGGCCGCTAGACCTGGCCTGACGGGACAATGGCAGACCAGCGGCCGCAACGATGTGAGCTATGAACACCGTGTCGCGCTCGATGTCCAATATGTCCGTCATTGGTCGCTCGCGCGCGATTTCATCATCATCGCAAAGACCGTTCCCGCCCTGTTCTCACAGCGCGGCTGCTACTGATCCAGCCCGGACGCCGTGTGGCCCGACAGGGTCATGCGCACCAGCTGGATACCAATGAAGAAGATACTCTTGCCCTTTGGATCAGGACACTATGAACTCAAATCACGTCTTCAGTAGCGTCGCCCCGATATCCTTGCCGGCCACCGCCAGCAGTAGTTCGTCGTTGACACTGCGGGACATGTCCTTTTTCGTCAGGATGCGTTGGCCGTGGATTGTATTTACCACCGTGGTCTTCCTTGCCCTCGCCGCCGCCTATCTCTTCATCGCCAAACCGACCTATGTGGCCAGTACCCAGCTGATGGTCTTCCCGCAGGTGAACGGTTCGGACGCCCAAAGAGCCTTCGCCGAAGACGCCTTCATCGATGCACAGCTTGAAATAGCAAAGTCGAGCGATGTCCTTGGCGGGGCCGCCAGCGCGCTGAACCTTGCCAACGATCCGGCCTTCTCCAATCAGACCCTTTCCCTGCAGGATAAGGTCAAGGACTGGCTGACCGGCAATCTCGACGCCGCTCAGCCCCGGACTGCACAAGGAGATGCGACCTCGGGCAATGCCCAGCCTGCCAGTGCAAACCAGGAAGAGGCGGGAATCGACCGGGCGATCGCTCGTCTGCGCAACATAGTTGCCATGCGCCGCATCGGTCAGTCGACGATCCTCGAAATATCCGCATCCGCATCCAGCCCGCAAAAAGCGGTCGAGATCGCCGATGCGGTTGCCCAGCAATATATCCGCAAGAATGTGCAGATGAAGGCCGCCGCAGCCCAGCAATACAGCGAATGGTTGGAGCAGTTCGTCAACGAGCAGCAGCGTGGGCTCGCCGATGCCGCGAGCGCGCTGGCAACCTTCAAGGCCAATCCGCGCGACCAGTTCAAGCTCGCTGAATTGCAGAGCGCCACCGACGCCCGGCGCACCCTCTTCGAAAACACCCTGACGCAGTATACCGAGGCCAAGCAGCGCATCTCCTATCCGGTTTCCGACGCGACCATCGTTTCGCGGGCGACCTCGCCACTCTCCAAGGCGCAGCCGAACAATTCGCTGATCCTTGCCTTCGCGCTGGTGGTTGGCGCCGGTTCCGGCCTCGGCCTCGCCATGATCCGCCATGTCAGCGACCGGCGCATCATGCGCACCCAGCAGCTCTCGCATGCGACGGGCCTCTCTTTCGTTACACCTCTCGGACGCGCAAAGAGGACGAGCCGCGCGGCGGCGCTGTCTACGTCCAACGACAGCGGCACCGTCGCCTATCCGATGATCCCAGGAATGGCCGAGCTTGGGGCGACTGTCACCGGCTTCCGCCGCAGACGGCGCGTGGTAATCGGTATCGTGGCCGTCAATCCGGGCGGCGGCGCATCCACCATCGCCTGCGAGCTCGCCGTGCTCTCGGCAATATCCGGTTCGCGCACCCTGCTGATCGATGCCGCGGCGACAAAGTCTTCCCTGAGCAAGTCCATTGCGCCGAACAGTTCGGCTGGCCTGATCGACGTGCTCGACAATGTCGAGGCGATCCGCACCGCCACCCTGTCGCTGACGCCGACATTGAAATTCCTGCCTCTCGGCAAGGTCCGTGCCGTGACGCCCGCCGTCCGTCTGAGCTCGCGTCGCACCCAGCTCAACTTCAACGATCTGAAAAAGGAATTCGACGCCATTTTTGTCGATATCTCCGCCTTCACCTCGTCGCCGGACGCAAACGCGCTCGCTCCGGAGTTAGACGGTGTTCTCGTTGTAACCTCTTACGGCCGCACGTCGATTGACGAGACGGTTCGCGTCATCGACAGCATGCGCAATGTCGGCGCCGAAATCCTCGGTGCGATCGTCAACAACACACCATCGAGTGTTCAGATATGATGGCTCCGACCCCACAAGCAGCAAAGCTGAAGGTCGCCGTCGGCATTGCCTCGGCCGGCCGGCCTGCGACGCTTCTGGAGACGGTAACCTATATTGAGGGTCTTCAGCCTCACCCGGAGCGCATCATCGTCTGCGTCCCCAACCTGGATGACGCTGCCGGACTTGCCAATCGAAAGGGCGTGGAATTGATGGCCGGCCCCCGTGGCCTGACCTGCCAGCGCAACCGGATTATCGAAGCCGCCGGTGCGGACATGGATGTGCTGATCTTCCTCGACGACGACTTCATTCCGGCTCCTGGCTACATTCCACGCATGGCGGCGGTCTTCGCCGACAACCCGGATGTGGTCATTGCGACCGGCGACGTCCTGGCTGACGGGATTCTCGGCAAGGGGCTGACCCAGTCCGAAGCCATGCATGTCATCAAGACCGCAAGCGAAAGAGACGAGCAGGTGACGGAAGTCTATAACGCCTACGGATGCAACATGGCGGTTCGGCTGGCGCCAATTCTAAGTCACGGGCTCGCTTTCGATGAAGAATTGCCGCTCTATGGCTGGCTGGAGGATGTCGACTTCAGCCGGTCTATAGCGCGCTACGGACGGTCGGTGCGTATTTCGGGCGCTTGCGGTGTACATCTCGGCGTCAAGTCCGGACGCCAGCCCGGCAAGAGGCTCGGCTATTCGCAAGTCGCAAATCCCGTGCATCTGCTGCGTAAGGGCACGATGTCCCTGACCCGTGCTCTGGCGCAGATCGGCCGCAATATCCTGGCCAACGCCCGCGGCACCCTTCTCAATGATCGCGCAGTTGACCGTCGTGGCCGACTGAACGGCAATTTCCTGGCTTTGTCCGACCTTCTGATGGGACGCGCATCACCCATGCGCATCCTCGAACTCAGCCAGTCCTCAAATCGCGAGATGTCTTCGCCATCCATCGCGGCAAAACGGAGGTAACAGACGCCATGAGGCTTATGTCTTTCCCTGATCGTCTTACGCTCGCTGGCCTTGCCGCCGTCTTCACCTGCCTGCTGGGATGGACTGCCGCCCATGCCGACAACTACACGCTCGTTCCCGAGGACAAGATAAAGCTGCGTGTTGTGGAATGGCGTTCCACCGACTCCAAATATGCGAGCTGGGAAGCTCTCGACGGAACCTACAACGTCGATGATGCCGGCAATCTGTCGATCCCGATTGCCGGTCAGATCAGGGCCTCCGGGCAGACGACCGAGCAATTGTCGGAGACCATTTCAGACGCGTTGGCTGAAAAAGCCGACCTTCCCGGAAGACCTTTCATCGCTGTCGAGATCGACCAGCATGCGCCGATCTTCGTCAACGGCAGCATCGAGCGGCCGGGACGCTATCCCTTCGAGGCCAACATGACTGTCATGAAAGCCGTCAGCATTGCTGGCGGCTATATGCGGGCGCGTGACGAGAGCAGCTACTATGACAGGGACCGCATTCAGGCAGCCGGCGACTATCGCACAGCCGTCTTGAACCGCCGCGATCTCCTGATGCGCGCTGCGCGCCTGCGGGCCGAGATTGCCGGTCAGCCCGATTTCGACATTCCCTCGGAGATCGGCGGTGTGCCCGACATCGGCAAGCTCAAGGCAGAGGAACTGAACCTGATGCGCCTGAGAGCTGTCGAGACCAACAGCAAGGTCGAGGCGGCTGATGATCTGAGCCGTCTCTACACCCAGGAAATCCAGTCTCTCGAAGCCAAGGTTGTCTCCCAGAAGCGGCAGATCGATCTCGCACAGCAGGAGCTAAACAACGTCAACAGCCTCGTCAGCAAGGGCTTGACCAGCAATACCCGCCAATTTTCCGTCGATCGGAGCCTGGCAGAAACTCAGAGCGAACTGCTGGATCTGGAGATCGCACTCACCAAATCCCGTCAGGGCCTGAACGAGAGCCAGCGAGAAAAGGCTGATGTCATCAACAAGCGCAATGCCGAAAACCAGCAGGAGCTGAACACGATCAGCCTCGCCATCAACAAGGCAGGGATCGACATGCAGGTGGCGCAATTGCTCGGCGACCAGGCCGGATACAGTGCGGAACTCGCCCGCATGGGCGCGGAATCGACCTTGCTCGGAACGACGAAGAAGAACTTCAAGATCGTCCGTCGCAACGAGGATGGTAGTTACAGCAATATCGTCGCAGACGAGAACACGGCCCTGTTGCCGCACGACATCATCGAGATCGGCGTCGAGGCAGCCGCGGATGCCTCCTCTGCGGCGTCGCAGCCTCGGCAGCCGGCCGGCGCCCTCGTTCCCAATGTAGCCCGAAGCGATGCGCCCCGTCCGGAATGGGTACCGCAGACGGGATCGAACTAGGAGACCACGGTAGGAATATGCCTGTTAGCGTCGGAATTGAGTTCATGTCCGCATCTATGGAAAGTCTTCGACCCGGCTCGGAGGTTTCTGCATGACAATTGAACCGATCGGCTTCCTCGTCTTCCTGCTTGGCCTGGCGCTCGTCTATTATGGATTCCGCTTTGCGATCACGGCGCTCTGCATCTCCACGCTGCTCGGCGCGGCCGCAGCCTTCCAGCTTCCCGCACTCGGCGGCAGCAGCATTCAGCCGAGCCATCTCCTGCTGCTGTTCGTGACGATCGGTGTGCTGCTGCGTCCGCGCCAGAAACAGGCGGCGCTGACAAGTCTCGCCTATCCCGGCCCCGGCTTCTGGTTTGCTGCCTATGTCCTGTTTTCTGCGGTATCGGCCTTCTTCCTGCCGCGTATTTTCGCCGGCGCGACATTGGTGTATTCATCCGCACGCAGCAGTTCCGGCTTGATGTCGATCATGGCATCGCCGCTGGCGCCGGGTTCCTCCAATCTCACGCAGTCCGTCTACCTGCTCGGCGATCTCATATGCTTCGCCATTGTCTGTGGTTTTGCCCGGCTTGGACACGGACGCTTCATTGCCCGCCAGCTCATCGTTACGGCGCTCATCTGCCTGGGTTTCGCCCTCGTCGATATTGCGACCTTCACGATCGGCCAGCCCGACCTGCTCGATTTCATTCGAAACGCCAACTACACGATGCATACGGCCGAGGTGATCGGCGGCTTCAAGCGCATCGTCGGCTCCTTTCCGGAGGCTAGCGCCTACGGTGCAGCCGCCTTGGTCTTCTTCTCTTTCACGCTCATCCTGTGGCTTGAGCGCTTTCCGAGCCGTTTCACCGGCTTTGCGACGATATCGGTCGGCCTCACCGTGATCCTCTGCACCTCGACGACCGCCTATGCCGCCGGTCTCTTCATGATCGTCGTTGCAGTATTGTTCAGCCTGAGGCGCCTTCTGAGCGGCCAGGCGACTCGTCCCTATGCAACCTTCCTTTTGATCATGCTGCTTATGGTGCCCTGTTTGATCATGGCCGTGGCGCTGATCCCGAGTGCCTGGAACGCCATTGGCGACCTGGCGAATGCAACAGTTGCCAATAAGCTCGAATCCCAATCCGGCGAAGAACGAACCGCCTGGAACACGCTCGCGCTGATCTCCTTCATCGAAACGGCGACCTTCGGAGCCGGGCTTGGTACGGTGCGGGCGTCGAGCTTCGCCGCAGCCCTTCTGTCGAATGTCGGCCTTACCGGCACTGCTCTCTTCCTGCTCTTCCTCTATAGCCTGCTGAAGGCTGCGGGTCGCAGCAAGCTGGTGAACCGTGAAAACCGGGCTATCGGTATGGCGGCGGTTTTCGCCTCCGTCGCACAGATCGCCTCGGCGACGATTTCCGGAAGCAGCACCGATCTCGGCCTGCTTTTCAGCATCACGGCTGGACTTGCAAGCGGCTGCCTGACCGCACCCTACCCGCTGACAAACCGTATGGCCCGCCTGCAGAGGACACCGGCATCTCTGATGAGTACGCCGGTATTTTCGTCGCGATGATGCGCGGGGCGGAAAAAATGTCGGTTACGTCAGCCTTGCCGCTCGCTCGGCACAGGCGCCTGATCGGTAATCGCGCTTTCCTTGGACGACTTGCGGCTGCGGCGCCAGAAGCCGGTCGCAAAGACCCCCGTCACATAGCAGACCTGCATGAGCAGGAGGATACCGAGACCATAAAGCGCGGCTTCAAACAGCGACGTGTTTTGATGGGCTACGATGCCGAAACCAAGAGCTACAATAATCGCGAAAATCGCGAAGGCCCAGGCGCGAATGGCTGCTCCGGCTGCGAGCGAAATCAGTATCACAATGATTGTGCCGTTCAGCATTGCGATGCCTTATTCCTTTCTATCGTCCCACCGAGCCCTGCGCCGGGTTTCACATTACAGGACCAGATCCACAACACCCAGCTTTTGGTAGTGGAGCGATAGCAATGGTTAATTTTCCCACAATCCGTCGTGATCAAACCGCCGAAGAGGCACGATTGGCTCCCGAGCGGATGAAAAATTTCCCGCTTGCGACAAGTGGGAGACAGCACCTCAACAACGGTAAATTTTTGACGGATTTGAATAAAGGCACTTCGAGACGAAGAACTGCGAGAAGGATTGTATCATGAGTAATCAGTGCGTGGCCTACGTTACGGATGTCGAATATTCTTTCCCCACTATTCTTTCGGCACTGCAGGCGCGGAAGTTTGCAAATCCCGAGACAGATGTCTGTGTTCTCATGTCGGAACACCTCGACAATTTCGAGGAGCTGAAAAGCCTGCTGGCGCTCAGCGGCGTCACGTTGATGGACGCGACGGAAGCGCTGCACGAATCTCTCGGCAAGCTCGACGGTTCGCATTTCATGGGCCGTATCAGCGTCAGCACCATGGCCAAGCTCGTGCTCGCACAGATCCTGCCTGACAACTATACTCAGATCATCTATCTGGACGGCGACACGCAGATCGTCAGCAGCCTTGCTGATCTCGAAAATGCGTTCGCTCCTCCCGGAAAATTCTTCGCAGCCCGCGATTACACGTCGATTCATGGCCTGTTGCAAAACGGCAAGGACAGCAATTATTTCAATGCCGGCGTTTTGAAATTCCACCGCGACGGCTGGATCGGACCGGAAGCACTGCAGCTCTTTGCCACGAACCCGGAGGCTTGCGATGGCAAGCATGATCAGGGCGCGCTGAACTATGTCTGCGGCTCCTCGCTCATCCTGGTGTCGAACCGCTGGAACTTCCCCAAGCAATTCCTGCATCTGGTGGACATGTCCTCGCTTGCCATCGTCCACTACATGGCGCACCCGAAACCCTGGCACGGCACCTTCTTCCCGTGGAGCGACACCGAAAGCCAAGTCTACATCGACCTGCGCAAAACACACCCGGCCTACAACGCGCTCTACCGGGGCATCAGCTTCGATCGGAAGATGGTCTACAAATATCGTTCGATGCGCGAGCGCGTGAGACATGCCCTGCAGAATGAGATGCCCAATCCACGCGTGCAGACGCTGCTCGCCGGCGACTATGTCGTCTGACGAAAAATTGGCCCGATCCCTGCAGGCAGAGCTGGATATCAAAGCCAGCGCGAGTGTTCAGGAGCAGAAATGAGTGCTTTGACGACCAGCATCTCACACTACGCCAAGGCCCGTCTGCGCCGTTCGCTGAAGGCCGGCCAGATCGGCTATGCCGGCCTTCGCGACAGCCTGAAGCAGGCACGCCACGTGCTGATCTGCGTGATTCGCGACGAAGGACACCGGATGGAGTTCTTCCTGCAATATTATCGCGATCTCGGTGTCGAGCATTTCATCTGCATCGACAACGGCTCAAGCGACGGCACGGTCGAGCTGCTCTCCGGCATGGAGGATGTTTCGCTGCTGTCAGCCACCGGTTCCTACAAGGCTGCGCGCTTTGGCAATGATTGGATAAACGCCGTCATGAACCGTCATTGCCAGCAGAAATGGGTTCTCTATGTGGATGCCGACGAATTTCTCGTCTATCCGCATTGCGATACGCGTTCGATCAGCCAGTTGACCGCCTATATGGAATCCGTTGGCGCCCGCTCGCTGCGCTCGGTCATGATTGACATGTACAGCCGCAATCCCGTCAGCGAAAACGTCTGCGAGCCCGGCCGCAATCCGCTCGAAGTCTGCAGCCTCTTCGACCGCTCAGGCTATGAATCGCATTTCGACAGGAATAGTCGCACCATCTGGATCAAGGGCGGGGTCCGAGGTCGCGTCTATTTTCGGGGCCGCATCTGGGATGGCCCTGCGCTCAACAAGATCCCGCTGATCTACGTATCCGGCGAGCGCCTCTATCTCAAATCCTCGCACCAGGTCTGGCCGCTCGCACTGAACCTTGGTGAAATGCGCGGCACCGTTGGTATCACCAGCGCCCTCCTGCACTTCAAGTTTCTGTCGAGCTTCCTCAACAAGGTCGCCGATCCCGCCAACCGCTCGGAGCATACTGCCGAATACACGATGTATTCCTCCCCCGAAGACGCCCGCAATTTCGTCTATACGGGTACTGGCACCTTCAGCCACTGGAAGGATCTCACCGACAGCGGTCTTATACAGGGCGAAGGCTGGCAATTCTGGCGCAGCGCCTCCGATAGCGAGGTGCAGCAGCAGACCTTGCTCTCACAGGAAAAAGCAGCCACCCCGGCGCAGGGAGGCGCAGTCATTGTGGGTGAAGCGCAGGCCTCCCGTTGAATTCGCGCCCCTTCACCTCGTCGCTGTCGAGGCTGCTATAAAGACTCGTATTAACACCCGCATTTACGGTAACTTACTTCCATCCGCGATTTGCCGCGGCCTAGAGTGCCGGACTGTTGAACCAGGAAGTGATCATGCTGCGACGCATTCTCCTCGCCGCACTTTCCGTGCTGGCAGGCTGCGGCCATCCGACCGGGGTGATGACCCCTGTCGTCCTCACGGCCAATACTCCGAAAACCTCACAGGTCGAAATGCTGGTGGCGACCACCCGTCAGCCTTCCGCAAATCCTGCGACGCTTTTCAATGGAGAGCGCAGTCCGAAACCCTACCTGACGGATATTGCAATTTCCATTCCGCCGAAGCGTGCGGCCGGCACCGTACAGTGGCCCGAAAAACTGCCGCCAAACCCGGCGACAGATTTCGCGGTCACGCGGGTCGAGAAGCTCGAGACGCGGGCGGAAGGGCGTGCCTGGTTCCAACAGCATCTGGTCGACGGCCACGCACTCGTTTTCATACACGGCTTCAACAATACCTATGAGGATTCCGTCTTCCGCCTTGCGCAGATCGTCCACGACAGCGGCATGAAGGCGACGCCGGTCCTTTTCACCTGGCCTTCGCGTGCAAAGCTGACGGCCTATGAATACGACAAGGAAAGCACGAACTATTCGCGCACGGCACTCGAACAGGCGCTGCGAATCCTTGCCCAGGATCCAAGCGTCAAGGATATCACCATTCTTGCCCATTCGATGGGAACCTGGCTTGCCATGGAATCCCTGCGCCAGATGGGCATCCGTGACGGGCATGTGAACACCAAGATCCGCGATGTCATTCTTGCCTCCCCCGATATCGACATACAGGTCTTTGCCAAGCAGTTCGTGGAAATGGGCACACCCCGTCCGAAATTCACGATCTTCGTCTCGCAGGATGATCGGGCTCTGGCAGTTTCGAGCTTCATCACCGGAAAAGTATCCCGGCTCGGTGCCATCGATCCATCCAAGGAGCCCTATCGCAGCCGGCTGGAAGAAGCCGGCATTACCGCGATCGATCTGACCAAGGTCGACACCGGCGACAAGCTCAATCACGGCAAGTTTGCCGAAAGCCCCGAAATCGTCCAGCTCATCGGCCAGCGGCTGATGACGGGCCAGACCCTGACGGATTCCAACATCACCCTCGGCGAAGGCGTTGCCGCCGTCGTAGGCGGTACGGTGCAGACTGTGGGCAAGGTCGCCGGCACGGCGGTAGCCGCGCCGCTGACGATCGTCGGACAGCCTCTGCCAACCGCCGCAAAACCAGTAGAAGTCGAAGATACTCTTCGCGCCGATCCGCAATCGCAGCCGCTGACGCAGTAACGAACGCGATTTACGTGGGCGGTTACGTCCAGCAACATCGGCATTTACGGTAACGTACTTCCGCAGATGGCCTCAAAGTAGAAGTCTCTCCCGGTCGAATGGCGACGATCCAGTTCCGGCGGGCTCCGGCCTGCCCGACACCAGGGAGAGCGTAATGTTGAACGACCTTGCGGCGGGGAGAACGTGATGGCCACGACACTCTCCGGCAGACTTCTTTCGGCGACGGCAGCAGTGGCAATGRGCCTTGCCGCAGCACCTTTCATTTCATCGGCCTATGCCCAGGAAGCGTCCCCAGCCGCCCCGGCCGCGCCAGCCCCTGCACCGACACCCGACAAGCCGAACATTCTCGTCATCTTCGGTGACGATATCGGCCAGACCAATATCAGCGCCTATTCCTTCGGCGTGATGGGCTACAGGACCCCGAATATCGACCGTCTGGCCAAGGAAGGCCTGATGTTCACCGATTATTACGCCGAAAACAGCTGCACGGCCGGGCGCTCCACCTTCATCACCGGCCAGGTCTGCCTACGCACCGGCCTCTGCAAGGTCGGCATTCCCGGCGCCACCGTCGGCCTGCAGCCGCGGGACATCACCATCGCCCAGGCCCTGAAGCCGCTCGGTTATGCGACGGGCCAGTTCGGCAAGAACCATCTCGGCGACCGCGACGAATTCCTCCCGACCAATCACGGCTTCGACGAATTCTACGGCAATCTCTACCACCTGAACGCCGAGGAAGAGCCCGAACGTCCCTATTATCCGAAGGACGACGCGGAATTCGTGCGCACCAATTCGCCACGCGGCGTCCTGAAGGCGTCTGCCGACGGCAAGATCGAGGATACCGGCGCGCTCAACACAAAGCGCATGGAAACGATCGACGACGAGACGACCGCAGCCGCGATCGACTTCATGGACAGACAGGTGAAGGCCGGCAAGCCCTTCTTCACCTGGATGAACACGACCCGCATGCATGTCTTCACCCACGTGCGGGAATCGATGAAGGGGCAAAGCGGCATGCCGGGCAACGACTATGCCGACGGCATGGTCGAGCATGACGGCGATGTCGGCAAGCTGTTGAAAGCGCTCGACGACCTGAATGTCGCGGACAACACGATCGTCGTCTACACAACCGATAACGGCCCCAACCAGTTCTCGTGGCCCGACGCGGCAACGACCGCATTCCGCAGTGAGAAGGATACGAACTGGGAAGGCGCGTTCCGTGTTCCCGCGATCATCCGCTGGCCCGGCAAGATCAAGGCCGGCGAAGTCTCGAACGATATGATGTCCGGGCTCGACTGGTTCCCGACCCTGCTCGCCGCCGCCGGCGACGGCGATATCAAGGATAGGCTTGCGAAAGGCACCTCGATCAGCGGCAATCAGTTCAAGGTTCACCTCGACGGCTACAACCAGCTCCCCTACCTGACGGGACAACAGCCGAAGTCGGCGCGTGACGAGTTCTTCTACTTCAACGACGACGGTGAACTCGTCGYCTATCGCTACGGCAACTGGAAGATCGTCTTCTGCGAACAGCGGCAACCGGGAGGCTTCGTGGTATGGGCGAACCCCTTCACCTGCCTGCGGGTGCCGAAAGTGTTCAACCTGCGGATGGATCCCTACGAGCGCGCGGATGTCGTGTCGGATCAATATTATGACTGGGTGATGAAGAATGCCTATATCGTCCAATATGGCGTCTACAAGGTCGCACCCTTCCTCCAGACCTTCCGCGAATACCCACCGAGCCAACGGCCTGCAAGCTTCAGCGTCGACCAGATGATCGCGGCCCTGATGAGTTCGCTCGACCAGAATCCGGGAGGAAGCCGGTAGCTCTTTCTCCCGACCAAGACCGGCGCGGCGATTTCGCCGCGCCCCAATGCAATTGGCGAGGCTCCCATGACGGCACGTGACGACATCCTCGATCTCGGCAAGCGTATCGGCCAATCGATTATCGGACAGGAGACGATGGTCGAACGGCTGCTGCTCGGGCTGCTCGCCAACGGCCACCTGCTCGTCGAAGGGCTGCCTGGACTAGCGAAGACGAGGGCAATCAAGAGTCTCGCAAAAAACCTCGATTCAGAGCTTTCGCGCGTCCAATTCACCCCGGACCTGCTGCCTGCCGATATCACCGGATCGGAGATCTATTTCTCGGACGGCGGCAAGGGCGAGTTCAAGTTTCAGCAGGGACCGATCTTCGCCAATCTCATTCTTGCCGACGAAATCAACCGTGCCCCCGCCAAGGTACAGTCGGCCCTTCTGGAGGCGATGGAGGAACGGCAGGTCACTGTCGGCGGCAAGAGTTATCCGCTGCCTGATCTTTTCATGGTCATGGCGACGCAAAACCCGATCGAGCAGGAGGGCACCTATCCCCTGCCCGAGGCGCAACTCGACCGCTTCCTCATGCATGTCGAGGTTACCTATCCCGATGAGCAATCGGAAGCCGCGATCATGCGTCTCAACCGAGACGAGGAGAACAGTGCCCACAGCAAAGGCGCCGCTCCGGCCACCGAGCGACTGAACCCACAGGCGGTCTTCGATGCCCGCAAGGAAATCGGCGCGGTGACGGTCTCCGAACCGGTCGAGAAATATATCGTCGCTCTCGTCTTCGCCACGCGTTACCCGGATCGCTACGACAAGGATCTGGCGAGCCTCCTGCAGGTTGGCGTCAGCCCGCGTGGCGCCATCAGTCTCGACAAGGTCTCCCGCGCATATGCCTGGCTGAAGGGTCGCGACTATGTAACCCCCGACGATGTGAAGGCGATCGTCAACGATGTCTTTCGCCATCGCGTCATCCTGTCTTACGAGGCCCATGCCGCCAATACGAGCGCCGATCAGGTCATCGATCGCATCACCGAACTGGTTGCGGTCTCATGAGCACGGGCGCCCTCAGAAGCGACGGCGTCTATGTCACGACGGAACAGCTCGTCGCTCTCGAGGGTCGTGCCCGCAATCTGACTTTCGTCCAGAAAGCAAAAAGCCATCAGCAGCTCGCCGGCCGGATGCAGTCAGCCCTGCGCGGCCGCGGCCTGATCTTCGAGGAATTGCGGGATTATCTGCCGGGCGACGATATCCGCTCCATCGACTGGCGCGTGACGGCGCGCACCGGCACGCCGGTCGTCCGCATCTACGGCGAGGAGAAGGAGCGGCCGGCAATCCTCGTCGTCGACCAGCGGATCAATATGTTTTTCGGCAGCCGCCGCGCCATGAAATCCGTCACTGCCGCCGAAGCGGCCATGCTCTGTGCCTGGCGCATCCTGGGATCAGGCGATCGGGTGGGCGGTTTTATCTTTGGGGATGGCGACATCGAGGAAGTAAAGCCGCATCGTAGCCGCAATGCCGTCATCGCTCTTGCCGACAAGATCGCCACCAGGAATGCGGCGCTGAAAGCCGCCTTTGCCGGCACGCCCTCGCCGGGTTCACTCGATGACGTGCTGCGGCGCGTCACAGGCATCGCCCATCACGATCATCTCGTCGTCATCATCAGCGATTTCAGCGGACACGGCGAAGCGACCCGCGACCTGCTTCTGGCGCTCACCGCCCGCAACGACGTGATCTGTCTTTTGATCTACGACCCATTCCTTCTGGAGCTTCCCAAATCCGCCGATATCGTCATCAGCGGCGGCGGATTGCAGGCGGAACTGTCACTGAGCCAGGCCGGCGTGCGGAAATCCATCGACACTTTCGCTCGCAATCGCGGTCGCGAACTGATGGCCTGGCAGCGTGAACTCGGCCTCCCCATGCTGCCTGTCTCGACGGCGGAGGAGACTGCCCCACAGCTGCGCCGCCTGCTCGAACAATCCGCCTGGCGGCAGCGGAGGCGCTGATGGAGCAGACAATCCAACTCGATCCAATGACCCAGACGGCGCTCCGCTCTTTGCATGACATCGCAATTCCGCCGCCGGTCTCCTGGTTACCCCAAACCTGGGGTTGGGCGGCATTGGGTGCATTGCTCGTCATCGCGCTGCTATCGGCCATCCTTGTCTGGCTCAGGCGATATCGCCGCAATGCCTACCGGCGGGAGGCGCTCCGGATGCTTGCCGCTATCGAAACCGACATCCGCAACCCGGCACGCCGCGACAAGGGCATCCACGAACTCACGGAACTGCTCAAGCGGACAGCGCTCGCGGCATGGCCGAGGAGCGATGTTGCGTCGGTGACCGGTCGGGCATGGATTGAGCGTCTGAACCAGAGCGGAGGGGCCGGCGCACTGGCGCGCCTGCTTGATGATCTCGAATATCACGACAGCGCGGCCATTGCCGCTCTTCCTCCTGATAGCACCGATGAACTCGTCCTCAAGTCAAGGCGATGGATCAGGGGGCACCATGTATCAGCTTGAGTATCCGTGGCTGCTTCTGCTGCTTCCGCTCCCCTTGCTGATCTGGTGGCTGCTGCCGCCTCATCGAGAAACATCGGCATCAATCCGCCTGCCGTTCTTCGATCAGGTCACACGTGCCGCCGGGGTTCAGCCGACAGAAGGTTCGGTCGTGCCGAAACGGACCTGGCTGCAGACGATCGCCGAGGGGCTTGCCTGGTGCCTCGTTGTGCTGGCGCTTGCCCGGCCGCAATTCGTCGAACCACCCCTGGAAAAGACGGAGCCGCAGCGCGATATCCTGCTCGCGCTCGATCTCTCGCAATCGATGGAGACGCGTGATTTTCCGGTGCCTGATGGCAGCCTTGGAGCACGCGTCGATGCGGTGCGGTCCGTGGTCTCCGATTTCGTCACGAAACGGCCTCACGACCGCCTGGGCCTGATCGCCTTCGGCGATGCGCCCTACCCGCTCGCGCCTTTCACCATGGATCATGAACTCGTCCGGCTGATGATCAATGGGTTGCTGCCAGGGATCGCCGGCCCACGCACATCGCTCGGGGATTCGATCGGCCTTGCACTCAGAATGTTCGAAAAAACCACGGCACGCGAAAAAGTCCTGATCCTGCTGACCGATGGCAATGATACGGCAAGCAAGATGCCGCCGCTGAAGGCGGCAGAGATCGCCGGAAGAAATGACATCATCATTCATGCAATCGGCATCGGTGATCCCGCCGCGACAGGCGAGGACAAGCTGGATACGGCCACATTGCAGAAGATCGCCACCGATACCGGCGGACGCTATTTCTTCGGCGGCGACCAGAACCAGCTCGCGGCAATATACGACGTTCTGGATCAGATTACGCCTGACGAACAGAAGGTGGTGTCCTGGCGGCCGCGTATCGAACTTTTCCATTGGCCGTTGGGCGCTGCGATCGCCATTCTCGCTCTCTATCATCTCTTCGCAGGCTCTCGGGGCCTGATCCGCCGGAGGGCAGCGGCGTGATCACCGATCTTCATTTTCTGCGCCCGTGGTGGCTGCTCGTCTTGCTCGTTCCGCCCCTCATCCTCTGGCTTGCAGCCCGGTCGGATGATATTCGCGACCGCTGGAAGGGCATGATCGCGCCGCACCTGCTCGACAAACTGATTGTCGAGGCAAACCGCCATAGCCGCATCAATCCCTCATGGCTTCTGGCCGGCTTGATGGCTTTGGGCACGATCGCCGCGGCAGGTCCGACATGGCGGCGCGAAGCCCCGCCCTTTGTCGAGGATACCGCGCCCCTCGTCATTGCCGTTGATCTTTCCTCGACCATGGATGCGATCGACATCAGCCCCAGCCGCATCGAACGCGCCAAGCTGAAGATCCACGATATTCTCGCTGCGCGGCCAGGAGCAAAGACCGCGATCGTCGCTTATGCCGGCACCGCCCATCTCGTCGTTCCACTGACGGAGGATGCCTCCCTGATCGAGAGCTATTCGGATGCGCTGGCGACACGCATTATGCCCAAGCCCGGCAAGAGCACGCCCGACGCACTTTCGCTGTCGAACAGCCTGTTCAAGTCGGAGAATACGACCGGCACGATCGTCTTCCTGACCGACGGCATCGAACCGGCCGGGGTCGATGCGCTCAAGGCGGCAAATGCCAACGGCATCATCATTCTAGGTATCGGCACCGCCGAGGGCGGACCGGTCAGGACGGCCGACGGAAACTTCCTGACCAACGCCGGTGGCGGGCGCCTGCTACCCAAGCTCGATATGGGGGCCCTGAAACAGCTGCAATCGGCAACGGGGGCTGACGTCGCCACCATCAGTGACGACGATACCGATGTGCGCTGGATCATCCAGCGCGTCAGCAAGAACTTTTCCGATGCGCGGGCGTCCGAGGGCAATCGCTGGCGCGATGCCGGCTGGTGGCTGGTCGCCCCGATTGCCCTGCTGCTTGCTTTTTCCTTCCGGCGTGGTTGGGTGGTCAGGGTCGGCGCCGTGCTTCTCGCTTTCCGGCTGCTGATGCCATCTCCGGCGGAAGCGGCTGGTTTCGTCGATCTATGGCTGACGCCGGACCAGCAGGGCCGACTGGCTTTTGAACAGGGGGATTTTGAGGGGGCAGCCGACCATTTCCGAAACCCGATGTGGAAGGGCGCGGCACTTTACAGGGCTGGCCGCTTTCAGGATGCACTCGATGCCTTTGCCGCCGTCGATACTGCCGAGAGCTGGTACAATCAGGCAAACACGCTTCTGCATCTCGGCAAATTCGAGGAGGCCGTCACGGCCTATCAGAAGGCGATTGAAAAACGGAAGGACTGGCCGGAGGCTCAAGCCGATCTCATTATCGCAGAGCGATTGCTGAAAGAGCAGCAGGACAAGGAGCAGGAACAACAGCAACAGGACCCGAATCTGAAGCCTGACAGCGTTCAGTTCGACGACAAGGGAAAGCAGGGCAAGGAAGGCCAGGTGAGCATCGCCGAACAGACGTCGGAAATGTGGATGAAGAACATCCAGGCGAGCCCGGCGGACCTCATGGCGCGCAAGTTCGCCCTTGAAGCACAGGGACAAAAGCCATGATGCGCTTTATCCTGTCGCTTTGGTTGCTCCTGTCGGGAAATGCGCTCGCCGCCGAACCTTTTGCTCGTGCCGCGATCGAAGGCAGCGGCGAGATCGTGCCGGGACAGCAGGTACGCCTGACGGTGGATGTCTTCGTGCCCAATTTCTTCACTTCACCGCCGCAGTTTCCTCTGTTCGACGTTCCCAATGCCATGGTCACCCTGCCGGAGGAGCGCAGCGTGAACCTGACACAGACCATCGACGGTGTGCAATATTCCGGCATCCGCCGCAGCTATGCGATCGTACCGGAAGCATCCGGCCCCTACAGCCTGCCGGATATTCCGATTGAACTCGGATATGGCGTAGACGGAAAGCCGACGAAGGCGACGGTGACCATGCCCGGCATTTCCTTCACCGTTGGCGGCAACGCCCTGCCAAGCCAGCCGGGTTTTGTCGCACACGGCCTGACGATCGAGCAATCCTTCGATCGCGATCCATCCAAGTTGAAGGCCGGCGATGCGTTTTCGCGCACCATCACCATCACGGCCCTGGACACGCAGGCGATGATGATGCCGCCGGTGGAACTCGGCAGCGCAGCCGGCCTGCAGCAATATGTGAAGCCGCCGAAGATCGAAGACGGCATAGAAATGAACCGGGAAACAGCCAGCCGGCACACCGAAACGATCGTCTACACAGCCCCCGCCGCTGGCACATTCGACATACCAGCGGTTTCCTACCCCTGGTTCGATGTGGACAGCAAAGCCGAGAAAACCGCGACACTTCCCGACATCAAGGTCACGGTCGGCGCCGCAGCGGCCAAAGAGGCGATCGCACCGCAGCTTGAACAGCAAGAAGACCGTCGATCGCAGCAGATCAGCATCTGGCTCATTGCCGCGTTAGCCGTTGTCCTGGCAGCTGTCGCCTTCCTTCTCCGGCAGCTCATTCCCCGCTTCGCAGCATGGCGCACGAAACACCGGGATCTCAGGCAAAATTCCCGCTCATACCGGCTTCACCGGATGAAGCAGACCATCAGGAGCGGCAACGAAACCGCGGTCTATGCGGCCCTGCAGGCCTGGGCCTTCCAATGCGGATACCGGACCATCGCCGACTGGCTCGCAAGGGAAAGTTCCCCCGTCCTCAGGCAGCAGATTGAGCTTTTGGAACGCAAGCTTTTTGGAGCACAGGTCGGACCTGACATCGACAGGGCGGCGATCATCAGGGCCGTCGCCCGGAGAGACGCAACGATCAGAGATAGAAAACCGCCAGCGCTGCCGCCGCTCAATCCGATCGCCATCAACGGAAGAGACCTCGCCAGATAATGCGCCGCGGTCCCTGCTTAAGAATGCAGGAAGGGGCGTAGCCAGCCGGAGCAGGCTGGTGCCGTAAATTTACGCCTGCCGTTACACCATCCGCGGGCGTGTTTACCGTAACGTACTTCCTTCCCTTCTACATACGCGCGAAGCTTCCGGCGCATATTCCGGAGGCGGTGATGGCATTGGCATTCGACGATCAGCAGAGGCCCGGTGCGACGCCCGAAGGCATGGTCTGGATTCCAGGCCGGACCTTCATGATCGGCTCCAATGACCACTATCCCGAAGAGGCTCCCGCCCATCCTGTAAAGGTCGATGGCTTCTGGATCGACGAAATCCCCGTCACGAACCGCAGGTTCACTGAATTCGTCAGGGCGACCGGTTACGTGACGTCAGCCGAGAAGGCACCTGAGGCAAAGGACTATCCCGGCGCCAGGCCAGAGATGCTGCGCGCCGGATCGCTTGTCTTCTTTCAGCCGAAAAAAGTTGAGGGCCCCGATATCACTCAATGGTGGACCTTCAAATTCGGCGCGAACTGGCGCCGGCCGCTCGGCGGCCTGAGCGATCTGCGCGGCAAGCTCGACCATCCTGTCGTGCACATCGCCTGGTGCGACGCAAAGGCCTATGCCGATTGGGCCGGCCTCGACCTGCCGACCGAAGCAGAATGGGAACTCGCAGCCCGCGGCGGTCTCGACGATGTGGAATTTGCGTGGGGCGACGAACTGATGCCCGACGGCATTCCCATGGCCAACACCTGGCAGGGAACCTTCCCCGTGATGTCGGCGAAACCGAAGGGCCATGAACGGACCTCCCCCGTTCGCAGCTTCCCGCCGAATGGTTACGGGCTTTACGACATGATCGGCAATGTCTGGGAATGGACCACGGACTACTGGTCCGACAGCCATCCCGAGCCCGCCGCAAAAGCCTGCTGCATTCCTGCCAATCCGCGCGGCGGCGGCGTGGAAGCCAGTTACGACCCGCGCCAACCGAGCATCCGCATTCCGCGACGGGTCTTGAAGGGCGGCTCGCATCTCTGCGCACCGAACTACTGCCGCCGCTATCGCCCCGCCGCGCGCCATGCCGAGCCGGAGGATACCTCGACCAGCCATCTCGGTTTCCGTTGCATTAAGAGAATTTCAGCTTCACCGGAGGATGTCGATGAGACGATCCGTTCGAGCCTTTGATGCCTGCCTTGCTTGCCTTGCCATCGCAGTCACTCTTCTGATCACGGCCACATGCAGCCCAGTGTCCGCGCAAGACGTATTGCCCTCCTGGAACGACACATCCGCCAAAACACGCATCACGGATTTCGTTAGGGCAACCACGACGGAAGGCGGAGAGGCTTATGTGGCGCCGGAGAACCGCATCGCCGTCTTCGACAATGATGGCACGCTCTGGTCCGAGCAGCCCTATTATATCCAGCTTGGTTTCGTACTCGATCGCGTCAAGGCGCTGGCACCCCAGCATCCGGAATGGAAGACCAAGGAGCCCTTCAAGAGCGTTCTCGATGGCGATCTGAAAGGCATAGCCAAGGCTGGTGAAATGGGCATGGTGGAACTCATGATGGCAACGCATGCCGGCATGACAACAGACGAGTTCACCAAGATCGCCACGGACTGGTTCGCCACGTCAAAACATCCCAAGACAGGCAAGCCTTTTACCGAGATGACCTACCTGCCGATGCGCGAACTGCTGGACTATCTGCGTGCCAACGGCTTTCGCACCTATATCGTCTCCGGCGGCGGCATCGAGTTCATGCGTCCCGTCACGCAACAGCTCTACGGCATCCCGCCCGAGCAGGTCGTCGGCAGCACGATCGCGACCGAATACGAACTCGTCGGCGATGTACCGGTTCTCAAACGCTTGCCGAAGATCGACTTCGTCGACGACGGCCCGGGCAAGCCCGTCGGCATAAACAAGTTCATCGGCCTCAAGCCGATATTCGCGGCCGGCAACTCGGATGGAGATTACGAAATGCTGCGCTGGGCGACGTCAGGTAAAGGCTCGAGCTTTGGCCTGCTGGTCCACCACACCGACGCAGCCCGCGAATATGCCTATGACCGTGAATCAGCCTTTGGAAAACTGGACAAGGCGCTCGACGAGGCGGAGGGCCGCAATTGGCTGGTGGTCGACATGAAGAAAGACTGGAAGAAGATTTTCGCCTTCGAACAGTGAAAAAGCACTCGCGACAGCGCCGCGAGTGCCTTCATCCGATCTCAGAAATGGAAGACGACGCCAAGGATCGGGCCGTGCTCGACGATGTCGCTGGTCAGGGTGTCGTCACTGTAGTTCACGCCAAGAGCGCGATAGCCGGCCATTGCGGAAATGGAGTCATTCCATTTGTAGCCGATACCCGCCATCACATCCCAGTCCAGATCGGCGCCACCGGCACCGATCAAACCCCACCCTGTCAGATAGACTGAAGGCGTAATCGAATAGACGCCGCGCAATCCTGCCATGGCATCGACCCAAGTGGCCTCATCGGTGCCCGACACGCCATCCAGCGGCCCGCCGGAAAAGGAAATTGTCGTTTCAGTGTACCAGATCTTCACGCCGCCGATGACATCGAGGCGACCACGGGGATCGTCAATCACCGCATAGCCTGCACCGATCATCGCCGTGAACGTTTCCTCCTTCAGGTCGACCTCATCGGCCAATATACCGCGCGGTGTGGCGGAATCCGTGGTCACGCGGACATAGGCGATATCGGTAACGACGCTGAAACGATCGTAGCGCGCTTCGCCGGCGGCCATAAAAGCAAAATCGAGATCCGACAGAATGTCGCTGAAACTTTCGTTGGTATGAACTTCCGGAAGGCCGAAGACGGCGGTATCGCCGGTAATGCCGGCTACCCAGAAATAGGGCGATACTGAAAAAGTCCATTTATCCGGCTCGGCAGGCTGCGGCTGGGGTGCCAGAACAGGAGCAATATCCGCAGCCTGCACGACTACGGGTGCAGCCAGAATGGCCGCGGAAAGCAATAGTACGGTGGTTCGCATCCAATATCCCTCTGCTGACCCACGAAATGAACTTTGCCCCTGTGCCGATAGGATACATCTCCAGCTTCCGGCGTAAGTACGTTACGGTAAACCGCACCGTAAACGCCGCCGTAAACAGGCCTATCGTCTTTGGAATCTTGTGTCGCCCTTGTCATGGAAGCCGACAGGAGAGGCGCTTGCAGTTTTCCCATAGCGCCGGCGGACTGGCTTTCAGATGAGCTTTGCAGACAGCGGACGCGAGCATCTGGTCCCATCTATCGGCTCACGGCTCCGGTAACGTCATTGAGCGCAAACACTGCTCCAGCCTTGGCGAGCCCTTCCTCAATCTCGGCCGAAAGCAGCGGCTGGAAGCGTCTCGCCTCCAGCTTCCGCCGCAGGGTTCGTTCGAAATCAGGATCGCTGCCCCTAACATCGGCAAGCCGTTCTTTCGCCTGATCCGAACCGAGCTGGCCGAGTGCTGCGGCGCGCAAAGCGCGCACGACAAAATCAGTGCAGTTCACTTGTTCGGCAAGCAGTGAAGCCTCCGACCAATCCCCTCGGCGATAGGCATCCAACGCAAGAACGAGCATGGCATCGCGCGGCACGATATCGACAGCCCGTGCCGCATCCTGCGCCATGGAGACGCCGGCATCGAAGTAGCCGACCGAAAACAGCACGGAGGCAAACTTCGCCACCGCATCGGGATTGCTCGGATTGAGCGAAATCGCCCGGTTTCCTGCCTGCAATGCGGCATCGATGCGCCCATCGGCGAATTGCGCCATCATCAGCGCCACGTGGGCGCGATCCGACATGGGAGCGATTGAAACCGCACGGTTTGCCAGACCAAGAGCGCGCGCGCGCACCATGGCATCTCCGGCAGCGCCCTCCGGCGCGATGAGAACGCGAGCAAGAAGCGCATTTGCATCGGAATTGCTCGGATCGGCCGCAAGCGTCCGTTCCAGGCAGGAGCGCACCGCCGCCATATCGCTCGAGCTGCCGTCATCGAGTTGGTATTCAGCGCGCAGAACACAAGCGTTTCCGATGGACTCCGCGCTGCTGGCATGCGTTTCGATATTGTTGATCGCCCCCCGTGTCGCTGCAAAGCTGCGAGCAAGAACATCGACAATCTCCTGGCGGGCAGCGGCAGGGCTCTTGCCGTCGATGGCGATCGTTTCGAGCCCCGATTTCAGGAGGTCACCAGAGCGACGGTCAACGATCTGCCACCAGACGCTCCTGATATCGCCGTCGCCATAATATTTCATGTCGATTTCATAGGTCATTCCGACCACTTTTTGGGTACGCACATCCGCATAACCGGACTTCGCAACCGTCAGCGTCTGGAATTGCGTCAGCGCCGTCAACAGCATGTCGCGCGTCTGGCTGGCTTCGCCCTGCAACCTGGTGTCGACGGCATCCATGGAAAGAGTGACCGACGGACGAACCGTGAGAGGCGGCTTCGATGCGTAGACGGCAACGCCTGCGGCAATCGCGGCGCAGAGCAGCAGCGCTACACCCGCATGCATCGCCAATGGTCGCCCTGAGGGTGGAGCGGAAACTATGCTCTCGGCAACTTCGGGAACCGGAACATCATCCGGCATCTCAGGCAAATCGCCTTCCAGCGCCAGCTCATCCTCTTCATGTTCGTAAGACAGGTGTGACCGGGGGAAAAGCGTCACATACGTCCCCTTGGGGATATGGATTGTCACATCCCGCTCGGCACCGAAGGCTTCGTAATAGTTCTCGACCGACGAGCGCAGCCGGCTGACCTCAATGCGCACGATTGGATCGTTCGAAGCATCGAAATTGCTCGCTCGCCCGAGAACATCCAGAGCGATGGAATAGGCCTTCACGCCCTCCTCGCAGCCGGCAAAACGCCTTTCCGCAAGATATCTGAGAATGGCCCGTTGCCGTTCCGTAGCATGGAATCTAGGGTCGGACAGAATTCGTTCGAGTTCCGCCCTGGCCTCTGACAACGATACTTCGGATGCCCTTGCGTAGTGTACTTCAGCACCCATGACCGCCCCGTATGCGCTGATTAGGCTAAAGTAGAACAGAGATGTTTATCGCCGAGACGGTGGCCGGTTGCAACCGAAAATGCTAACAAAACCAGCAGGCGATCGATTTTAACGGGAGTTTACACCTCAATCCGGCACATTTGGGCGGTGTTCCAGCACGTATTGGATGATGTCGGATTCGATTTCGGCACAGATGGTCTCGTACTCGACCACCATCGGACAGTGTTCCTCTCCCTGCTGCCGCATGAGGCGTTCCAACGTGAGGCTCGCTTCCTCATAAGCCTCGAAGAGATCGTTGAGCGAGCGGGATTTCGATGCGAGAAGCTGCAACCGACCCCGCATCGCGGGTAATTTCAGCATAAGCCGCCACAGCCCGCGCTGTGCGGTTTCCGTAGCGTTCCGCTTGATGCCTCCTTCCTTGTCCATTGGAGATCCGTGCCTCCTGCTCACCCAGCCCGACTATGAAGTGACAGGTGCAAGATGGAAGTACGTTACCGTAAATCCGCCGCCATTTACGCCTTTTCCCCGCCTTTACGCCAGAGTTTACAGTAAAGTACTCCCATAAACGCGTCGGCTGTGCGCATTCTTCCAGTATGGAAGGAGCCGTGCATGAACAGATCGGTAACGAGCTTTTCTGCGGCCGTCGGCTCCGCCGGGAGACATGGCAAATGATCAGGCTGGCGGTATTTTTTCTGGCTTTCCTCATCGGGACTTCGGTAGCGGCGCAGACCACGCCACCGCCGCCCCAGCAGAAGATCGACCAGTTGATAGGTTTGCTGCAGGATCCCGAAATCCAGGCCTGGCTGGAAAATCGCAAGAAGGAACAGGACGCGACAGCCGCAGCCGCTCAGCCATCGGGTTTTGCGACTTGGGAGGCACAGGCCCGCGCGCGCATCGACGGCATCCTTGCTGCAGTTCCGCGCATCCCCTCTGAAATGTATCAGGGCGCTGCCCGTGCGCGCCACGACGCCATCTCGCACGGCTATGCACCGATCTTCCTGATCTTTGCCGGTTTGGTCGCCATCGGCGGGGCAGCCGAATGGCTCTACAGGCGCGTCCGGCCTGCATCGATCGGCCCGATCGCCCGGCTTGTCCCGGTGGCGGTTTTCACCGTGGTCGTGGCAATCATATTCTTCGCCGTTGAATGGCCGCCGCTCGCCCGGCTCGTGCTGCTTGCCTACCTGGTTGCCTTCATCGTCTATCGCGTCGGTGCAGTGCTGATCGGTCTCGTGGAAAGCGACCGCCCCGCGCTCGCCATCCGTGCGAAGATTTTTCTCGGCATCGCCTTATTCGCCGCGGCAACTGCAACACTTGGAGGACCGCTTGGTATCGATCCCGCTGTCACCGAGGCGATCGCCTACTGCTTCTCCATCCTTTTGCTGGTACTCGCGATTGAAACTGTCTGGTCGGCATTAAGCCACCCCCTCGTCATAAAGGCCGGCTTGACCGTTTTCCTGGGCCTCCTGTGGGGGCTCTGGTGCCTGGCGCTGCAGGGCCTTTTCTGGATCGGCGTCTACGCCCTTGTTCTGCCGGATCTGTTGCGGGCCACAGGCCGGGCCGCGGCAACGCTGACGACGGCGCCGCCAGAAAGCCCCAGGAGCATATTGCTTGTGCGCGGCAGCCGCGCAATTGTCACCGCGCTCGCCGTGGGCTGGCTGGCGCTCGTCTGGCGCTTCAACCCCAGTTCCATCGCACAGCAGAACCCGACGGTATCAGCCATTCTCTCCGGATTGCTGAAAGGTGTCATCGTGCTCCTGATCGCCGATCTTCTCTGGCAGCTTGCCAAAGGCTGGATTGACCGCACCATCAAGACCTCGGGAGATTCCACCGGTCTCGCGCCTGCCGACGCCGCCAAACGCGCGCGGTTCCGCACGCTGCTGCCGATCTTCCGAAATGCGCTCGCCGTCATGGTCGTCGTCATGGCCGCCCTTATCGTACTCTCCCAGCTCGGCGTGGAGATCGGGCCGCTCATAGCCGGCGCCGGCATTTTCGGCGTTGCCATCGGCTTCGGATCGCAGACCCTCGTCAAGGATATCATCAGCGGCGTCTTCTATATGTTCGATGATGCCTTCCGCGTCGGCGAATATATTCAGGCGAAAAACTACAAGGGAACAGTGGAAGGCTTCAGCCTGCGCTCGGTACGGCTGCGCCATCACCGAGGCCCCGTCTTCACGGTGCCCTTCGGGGAGCTTGGTGCCGTGGAAAACATGAGCCGCGACTGGGTGATCGACAAATTCCGTATCTCAGTCGCCTATAACACCGACATCAACAAGGCCCGGAAAATTACCAAGGCGATCGGCGCCGAGCTGAAAGAAGATGCCGAGGTGGGGCCGCTCTTCATCGAGCCGCTCAAGATGAAGGGCGTCGAGGAATTCGGCGATTATGGCATCGTCCTCAGCTTCGCGATGACGACGGTGCCTGGCATGCAGACTTATATCCGGCGCAAGGCCTATGCGATGATCCGTGAGGCCTTCCAGAACAACGGCATCGAATTCGCCCAGCCGATGGTGCAGGTTGGCGGCGAGGACAAGAATGGCGCTGCCGCCGCCGCAACGACCTTACGGACTGCCCAGCAGCAGGCGAAAGCCGCGGGCGCGGAGGGCTGAGGCTTCGTGGCAGAATACTCGTCCGATGGACGGCTGCTGTTCCCGTCGCCGGCCCGACCTAGTCGGCTTCCATCAGATACCGCGTCAGCTTGGCGCTCGACATTTCGCGTGCAAGGCTTGCGGCCTGACCAGCCCACATATTGCTGAAATCCGACCTACCTTCCATCTCGGTCACTGCCCTCAGCGGCGCAAGCGCACCGCCAGGGGTCGGAAATGCTGGCGCAGTCTCGGACAGCGGTCCGATCTCTCGCATGATGCGATTGACGATGCCGCGTGCGGGACGACCGGTAAAGATATTGGTCAAGGCAGTATTGTCATCTCGCGCCGATTTCAGCGCATCGCGGTGAAAGGCCGTGACCTTTGCTTCCGGCGTCAAGAGATAGGCAGTCCCCACCTGAATGGCAGATGCACCAAGTGCAAAAGCGGCACGAACACCCCGGCGGTCGCTGATGCCACCCGCTGCGATGACAGGCACGGAAACAGCATCGACGATCTGCGGCACGAGCGCCATCGTGCCCACTTGGCTTATCATGTCGTCGTCAAGAAAATTGCCACGGTGCCCGCCGGCTTCCAATCCCATGGCGATGACCGCATCGACACCTCGCTCCACCAGCCAGCGCGCCTCCGCGACTGTCGTCGCTGAAGCGATGATCTTCGCACCCGTGCGCCGCACACGTTCGAGCAGGTCCGCCCCCGGCAGGCCGAAATGGAAGCTGACGACCTCGGGCCGATAGCTTTCGACAAGCGCGCAATAGTCGTTGTCGAACGGCGCCCGCCCTGCTGCCGGAACCGGCGCAGCAGGATCGAGCCCCAGCTCGACATAATAGGGAGCAAGCACACTGCGCCATTTCATCTGGGCAACGGGATCTGTTGCCGGATTGGCATGTGCGAAGAAATTCACGTTGATCGGCTTTGATGTCGCCGAGCGTATCTGGTCGAGCGCCGCTTTCGTCTGTTCGATCGTCAGTAGCGCAGCAGGGAGGGATCCGAGACCGCCGGCCTCACTGGCCGCAATCACCATTTCGGGTGTGGTGGCCCCTGCCATCGGCGCCTGAATAATGGGAAGCTCGATCCCGAAGAGGTCGATGATACGATTGTCCTGCCAGTTGCCCATGACACGATGCTCCATGCATTGCACTTGATAATAAAGCGAGCGGCGGCCTTGCGGGCCGCCACGACACTATTTCTGCTTTGCTGCTTTTTCCGCAAGCTGCTTGCGATATTCAGGTACGGGCAGCCCACCCACACCCCAGCTTTCCATCTCCACTTCATCGATGACGACGAAGGTGCTGTCATGCGGCTTGCCCATGATATCGAAGAGCAGATCGCTGACACCCTTGATCAAGGCAGCCTTCTGCTCCGGCGTCGTGCTGTTTGCACCCGGAGCCGTGCCTTCACGCGTCACTTTGATATTCACATAGGGCATTGTCGTTCTCCTTGAAGGACGGGGCGATGAGCGCCCCGTCCGTTGGCTACTCTCTCGGTTTACCAGCGACCAGCGTGCTGGCCGCCATCGACATTCAGCGTTTCGCCGGTGACGAAGCCGGCACGCTCCAGATAGAGCACGGCATCGACGACTTCGCTCACCTCACCCAGGCGGCCCACAGGATGCAGGGCGCTGAGGAAAGCATGCGTTTCCGGCGCATGCATCGGCGTCCTGATGATGCCGGGCGCCACTGCATTCACGCGAATGCCGTTCTTGGCATATTCGATGGCAAGCCCGCGCGTGACAGCGTCAAGCCCCCCCTTGGTCAGCGTCGCAAGGCCCGTCGGAACATCGGCAATCGGCTGATCCACAAGGGCTGTCGTGATCTGAACGATGTGACCATGGCCTCGCTTCAGCATCTCGGCAATGGCAAATTGCGTGACATGGAAGAAGCCGGCAACGTTGACGTTGATGACATTGTTGAAATCTTCGACGGTATAATCGGTAAACGGCTTACCGATGAAGATGCCGGCATTGTTGATCAGCGTATCGACGCGACCAAAACGCTCGACGGCCGTCTTCACGACCTGTTCGGCGACACCACGCTCGCCGATGCTGCCGGGTACTGCGATGACGCCTGCATCCGACGACGGCTGGATATTGCGGGAGTTGGCAACGACGACATAGCCTTCCTGGCGATAGGCTTCGACGATGCCTGCGCCGATACCCTGCGAGGCACCGGTGACGATTGCGACTTTCTGTTCATTGCTCATGGTATGTCTCCTTGGAAGATGACGCTTTGCGCCATGTTTGAGAGGTGATCAGGCCGTCAGGTCGACGGCCAGCGGCTTGCCTTTTTCGAAGAGCTGCAGGCGATCTTTGAGTTTGAAGACCGAGAAAGTGTGCGCGAGCTGGTCCTGAGTTTCGCGAAAGTGCACCCAGCCTTCGTTATGCGCGGATAAGAGGAGAGCGTTCGGGAAGGCGTGCGCTGCCTCCAGAGCATCCTCGCTGCCCATCGTCACGTGGAAGCGGCCGCGTGGCTCGGCAGCCCCCGTAAACAGCAGCACGACTTTGGGAGAAAAGAGCCGCGCGACCTCGGCGGTGCCCTCATACCAGACCGTATCACCGGTCACGTAGAGGAGGTCGCCCGGCTTTTCGCGGCCGAGTGCGAAGCCCACGACATCGCCGGAAATTGGCTCGATACCGACGGGGCCGTGTCGAGCGGGCGTTGCCGTAACCAGCAGCTTCTCACCACCGGCGCCTTCCAGCGTGACGGTTTCGAAGGGATCGAGCCCGAGCGCATTGCCACCGAGCCGCTCTGCTCCAGCCTTCGTCGTGAAGCTGGTGCCAACGCCAGGAAGCATTGCCCGGCCGGCATCGTCGAGATTGTCGAAATGCTGATCGTGGCTCAAAAGAACAGCGTCGAGCCTGCCGATCTCTTCGATTGACAAGGCCGGGCCAGACGTCTTTTCGAAGCGGACAGGCGCTTCCTTGTAGAGGCCCGGCGGGTCGAAGGTTGGATCGGTGAGAAGCCGAAGGTTACCGTATTCTACTAGGACGGTCGGCCCGCCGATCAGCGTAAGTGTGAGACTGGAGGAGGTCATGTCGGCAACCTTTCTGTTTCGAGGTCGCCTCTATTTAGTCCCATTCCCTTCTGCGAATAATTCGCTATTCTTTGCCAATGGCTGATAAAAAACGCACAGAGCCAGACTGGCAGGACATCCGGGTTTTTCTGGCGCTGGGGCGGCACGGCAGCCTGTCAGCCGCCGCCCGCACCTTGCGCGTCAACCACGCAACGATTGCCCGACGGCTGCATTCTCTGGAGGAAACGCTCGGCGAAAAACTGGTCGAACGGCGCCCGGACGGCTATGTGCTCACACCCGCAGGAACCCGCGCACTGACAGCAGCAAGCGATATGGAAGCCTCTGTCCAGACGCTTGGACGGGGCTGGAAGGATGACACGCCGAAAGGCCTGGTGCGCATCAACGCTTCGCCCGCATTGTCACAGGGCTTCCTGATTCCCCGTCTGGCGGAAATCACCAAACAATATCCAGGCCTCGACATCGACCTTGCGACTGATCTGCGCACCATAAGCCTTGAACGCCACGAGGCCGACATCGCCATACGCCTGACAAAACCGCAGGACGGCGATCTCATTGCCAAGCAGCTCGCGACGATCGGATACGGATTTTACGGAACGCAGGAAGTTTGCCGGCAGGTCGAAAACGGCGCGGAACCTGTCTTCGTCGGATTTGACGAGGTGAACGGCTATGTGCCCGAGGCGATCTGGCTGGCCCGCCAGTTCCCACATGCGCGCGTGTCTTTCCGCGCCAACAATCAGGTTTCCCAGGCGATGGCTGCCAGGTCAGGCGCAGGTCTGGCACTCCTGCCGCATTACATCGGTCGCAGCGAAAAAAGCCTCTATGTCTGCTCGCTTGAGCTCGTCCCGCCGCCGCGGGAGGCCTGGTTACTCACCCGACGCCAGCAGCGCAAGGACCTGCCGATCCGGACCGTTGCCGAATTCATCACCAAGATATTCGCGACGGAACGGGTTTTATTCGAGGAATGAGGCCTCGAGTCCACCTCCCCAAGCCGCCTTCCTCAGAAGGACAGGTCGAGCACGCGTCCTTCAAACAGACGGTCGCGTGAACCCTCTAGGTGAGCGCGCATCAGGTCACGGGCATTCTCTGCCCTGCCCTCGGCGATCGCTTTGTAGATTTCGTTGTGCTCCTGATACACCTGCTCAAGGCCCGGCCGCGGGCCGAGCAACGAAAGTCCGTGCAGATGCATCCCAACGGCGATATGCGCTTTCAGCGCATCCATGGAGGCAGTGTAATAGTGATTGTTAGCTGCCTCGGTGACAGCGCGGTGAAAGACGAAATCCGCATCCACCCGGTGCAACTGATGGCTCGTCGCTTCACGCAGATCGGCAAGGGCTGCGGCGATCTTCTGGATCGCGGCATCGTCGCGGCGCTTGGCGGCAAAATAGGCGGCAGCCGGTTCGATCGTCAGGCGGAATTCATAGCAGCGCTGGATATCGGCAATCGTCTTGACCGGTGAATAGGCAAGCTGCGCGGTTGGCGAACCATGTGCACTGACGAAAGTGCCGGCCCCCTGCCGTGCATAGACGATCCCTTGCTCCCGCAGACGCGCCAGTGCATCGCGCACGATAGGGCGTGAGACGCCAAGCAGCGAGGCCAGCTCATGTTCGCCCGGAAGGCGTGAATCCGGCGGATAGTTGCCGGCGCGGATCCGCTCCATCAGCTGATCGAAGACACGGTCGACCAGCTTCACGGCCCTGCCCGGCCGGGCTGCAGGCGCCGCTTCCGGATTCACCGATCCGCCATTCGCTTCATCCACTCTCATTCTCCCTACTGGCATTCGCTCAAGCCGCCTGATTCCGAACGATCAGTCTTAGCAAACTATCGGAATTGCCGAAGCCCCCCGACTTGACCGCGCAACGAAATTGCCGCCCGTCGGCGCCGGCCACATCGAACCACGGAATGCCGGCCTCGATCTCACCCTTCGGCAACAGAACCGAAACGCCCAGTTCGCGGAAAACGGCAAGCGCGGTATCGCCGCCGCCCACCATAATCATGTTCGGATTTGTATCATCTATGACCGATTTCACGCCCTGCGCAAAGCGAGCGGCAACGAGCGCGGTCTCGCTCTTCATTTCGCCCGTGCAGCGCATCAGCGCCGGCAGCGCCAGACCCTCGCCGCTTTCGACCACGCCCATCGGCGCATCGACGACGACGCGCAGTGCGCCAGACGCTTCGAGACGATCCATCTGCGCAGCTGTGATCGGATCGCGGGACCCGAAGGCGAAGAGCGTCTTTCGCGCCGCGAGAAATTCCGGCGTCAGCCGTGCAGGTCCGCCGAGCCGGCGCGCGAGCGCCGAACCCAGACCACGGGCCCCGACGGCAAGGGTGGAACGCCAGTCATTCTCTGCGACTACAATGTCGAGATCCGCATCGTCTTCGGCATCGGCAACCATGACGTCACGGCCAGATCCGGCAAAGAGCGCGGCTATCGGCAATGGATGGTCCACACCGCGCCCGACTACGCAGCCACGGTAGGTGATCCGCTCCTGATCGGGAATGGCGGGCGCCATGAGGATTGTCTCGAGACCAAGCACATCGGCGAGCGCGATGCTTTCGACCGCTACATTGCCCTTCAGCCGCGAATCGATCTTCTTCATGAAGACGGCCGATCCGGCAGCGCGCAGGGTCTCGGCAACGGCTCGTACGCGCGCGGCCGCTTCAGTTTCCGGCAATCCGCGCGAAGCGGTATTGACGACAACGACTTCGGCGCCGGTTTCAAGTGCCTTGCCGACAGCTTCGACATCGATGGCCACGGCAACCGACAGCCCAGCCTCCACGAAGGGCGTCCCGGTATCGAGCGAGCCGGTCAGGTCGTCGGCAATGATGGCGACTTTCAACGTCATGAAGTCTGCCCCGGATTGACGGCATGGCAGGCGACGAGATGGCCAGGCTTTGCTTCCTTCCATTCCGGAATGACCTTGCTGCAAACCTCCATCGCGATCGGGCAGCGCGTGTGGAAACGGCAGCCGGTCGGCGGGTTCAGCGGGCTCGGCACATCGCCCTGCAGGATCTGGCGCTTGCGACTGCGCTCCAGCTCAGGATCGGTTTCCGGCACGGCCGAAAGCAGCGCCTTCGTATAGGGATGCAGCGGATTGTCGAAGAGTTCTTCGCGCGTTGCGAGCTCGGCCAGCCGACCGAGATACATGACGCCGACGCGCGTGCTGATGTGGCGCACGACGGCCAGGTCATGGGCAATGAAGAGATAGGTCAGGCCATACTTTTCCTGCAGATCAAGCAGCAGGTTGATGATCTGCGCCTGGATCGACACGTCGAGCGCCGAGATCGCCTCGTCGCAGACGATGAATTTCGGCTGGCAGGCAAGCGCACGCGCAATGACGACACGCTGGCGCTGGCCGCCCGAGAGCTCGTGCGGGTAACGCTGGGCAAAACGCGTCGGCAGGCCGACATCGGTCAGAAGGGCTGCGACCTTGTCCTTCAGCTCCGCCTTGGTGGCAAGCTTGTGAAACAGGATCGGCTCGCCGATCGCCTCGCCGACCGTCATGCGCGGATTGAGCGTCGAATAGGGATCCTGGAAGACGATCTGCAGGTCCCGGCGGAAGGGCCGCATCTGCTTTTCATCGAGCGTGGCGATATCCTGGCCCTTGTAGACCACCTTGCCGCTCGTCGCCTTGTAGAGATTGAGGATGGTGAAGCCGGTCGTCGATTTGCCGCAGCCGGATTCGCCGACGAGGCTCAGCGTCTCGCCTTCCATGATCTCGAGATTGACATTGTCGAGCGCATAGACGGTCGCCGAGCGTTCTCCGAAAGCACCGAGCTTGACGTGGAAATGCTTGACGAGGTTTTCGACCTTCAAGAGCGGTTGGGCACCCATCACGCAGCCTCCTGCATTCTCTGGACGACGAAACAGGCGGCGCGATGCGCTTTATTGCCGGCAATCGGCTCAAGACGCGGCACGCGTTCATGACAGACGGCTTCGGCCAGCGGGCAGCGCGGCGCAAAGGGGCAACCCTTCGGACGACGGCCAGGCTCCGGCGGCGTGCCGCCGATCGACGACAGGCGGCTTGCCGGCGCATCCGAAAGCTTCGGGATCGAGGACAGGAGGCCACGCGTATAAGGGTGGCTCGGACGAGCATAGAGCTCGTCCACCGGCGCATCTTCCACGACCGTGCCGGCATAGAGCACGGCGACGCGATCGACGAGGCCCGCGATCAGCGCGAGGTCATGGGTGATCCAGACGACGGACATGCCGAGCTTGGCGCGCAGATCCTTCACCAGATCGACGATCTGGGCCTGGATCGTCACGTCGAGCGCGGTGGTCGGCTCGTCGGCGATCAGAAGCTTCGGATTGCAGGCAAGACCGATCGCGATCATCACGCGCTGACGCATGCCGCCCGAAAGCTCGTGCGGATAGGCCATCAGTCGTTCTTCCGGGCCGGGAATGCCGACGAGGCGCAGAAGCTCGACGGCGCGAGCCTGCGCCTCTTTCTTCGACATCTTGCGATGATAGATCAGCGGCTCGCAGATCTGGTCGCCGATGCGCATGACGGGATTGAGCGAAGTCATCGGATCCTGGAAGACGAAGCCGACATCGCCGCCGCGCACCTTGCGCAACTCGCTGTTCGACATCTTCTGCAGGTCGCGCCCGTCGAACGTCGCCGTTCCCTTCGTCACTTTGATCTTGTTGGGCAGGAGCCGCATCAGGCTCAGCATCGTCAGGCTCTTGCCGCAGCCGGATTCACCGACGACGCCGAGCGTTTCGCCCTTGTTGACGTAGAGGTCGATGCCGTCAACCACGACGGCCGGGCCACGGCGCGTATCGATCTCGATGGTGAGATCCTTCACGTCCAGCAGGCGTTCGTTGCTTGTTGCATTCATCATTTACTGCCCCGCGGATTGAGTGCATCGTTGAGGCCGTCGCCGAGGAAGCTGAAGGCCACCGAGGCAAGACCGAGCACGGCCGCCGGAGCGGCGAGGAGATGCGGATAATGCTGCCAGACGCGCAGGCCGTCCGAAATCATGTTGCCCCAGCTGGGGGTCGGCGGATTGACGCCAACACCGAGGAAGCTGAAGGCGCTTTCCAGCACCATGGCTGTGCCGAGGCCCGCGCTAACGGAAACGATGAGCGGACCGAGCGCATTCGGCACGATATAACGCAGGATGACGATCCAGTTGGAAAGGCCAAGCGCCTGTGCCGCCATGACGTAGGGACGATTGCGGATCGACAGAACCTGGGCGCGCACGAGGCGCGCATAAGGCGGCCAGGAAATGAGTGCCATCGAGCCGAAGACCAGGATGAAATCCACCCAGACCGTCTGGCGATAGAAAGGATTGAGGGTCGCAAGATACTGCGTCTCCATCCACCGGGTGATCGGCGTCTTCAGCGATGCATTGATGACGACGACGAGAAGCAGGTTCGGCACCGACATCGTCACATCTGTCAGCCACATGATGACCCGGTCGAAGGGATTGCCGAAGAAGCCAGCGATGGCGCCAAGCAGAAGCCCGATCACGACAGCGATAAAGGTGACGATGACGGCAACGAGGAAGGCCGTGCGCGTGCCGAAGACGATACGGCTGAAGACGTCGCGGCCGAGATCGTCGGTGCCGAAGAAATGCGCCAGTGACGGCGGCGCGTTGCGCGAAGCGAGATCCTGGCTGAGATAGTCATAGGGCGTCAGAGACGGACCGAAGATCGCCGCGAAGGCAAGGATTACGATCACGATCAGGCCGAAGATCGCAAGCTTGTTGCGCTTCAGGCGATGCCAGGCATCACGCCACAGATTGACGGGCGGTTCCTCGGCCGTGTCGATCGTTGAAAGAGGAATGGCGGACATGGTCAGCGGCTCCTTCTGGAATCATTGGCGCGCGGATCGAGCAGCGGGTAGAGCACATCGACCAGCAGGTTCGACGCCATGACGAGGAAGGATCCGATCAGGGTAATCGCGAGAATGACGGGATAATCGGAGTTGGTGAGCGCCTGCACGGTCAACCGGCCGAGACCCGGCAGGCCGAAGACGAGCTCTACGAAGATGGCCCCATTGACGATCGTGATCATGATGAGACCGAGCTGTGTCACGACAGGTGTCAGCACCGGACGCAGGATATGCTTCAGCGCGACGACGATTTCCGGCACGCCCTTCGCGCGAGCCGTGCGAACGAAATCTTCGGACAGCACTTCAATGACGGCGGCGCGCGTCTGGCGCACGATGAGCGCGACCGGCTGGAAGGACAAAACGATGAGCGGCAGGAAGATGCGCACATCGAAGATGCCACCCCAGCCATAGGGCACCTTGATCATCGGTAGAAGCACGATAAGCGCCACCATCAAAAGCGGACCGGCGACATAGGCCGGGATCGCCCAGAGGAAAAGCGCCGTACCGAGGATTGTGTAGTCGACACGGTTGTTCTGGTTCAGAGCGGCGATCATCCCGAGCGGGATCGCAACGACCGCCGTCAGGATGATGGAACAGAGAGCGAGCTGGAAAGAGACGGGCGCGGCGGCAGAGACCATGGCCCAGACCGAACGACCCGAGCTCAGCGAATTGCCGAACTGGCCGTGCAGGAGGTTCCAGATGTAAAGACCGAACTGCTCGATGAAAGGTTTGTTGAGACCTGCACTTTCGCGGATCGCCTCGATGCGCTGCGGGTTATAGGCGACGTCGCCAGGTGCGCGAAGGAAGATCAGCTTGATCGGATCGCCCGCACCATAGAAGGCCATCGCGTAGACGGCCATCATCACGACCAGGACGGACGGAATCCAGATGGCAAATCGCGTGAGCACGTAGCGTAGCAAGGCCACCTCCCATTCTTGCCCGGCGCATTCCCGCGGGAGGCCGCAGCCGCCGGTTCTTCTTGAAACGTGGCGCGAAGACCTTTCGGCCTTCGCGCCGCTGCTTTGGCCGCATCATGCGGCCCTGCTATCGGCTTCAGCCGATGGAAACGTCCCAGGGAGCCACGACCTGCCAGTCGAGGTTCTTTTCCATCGCCTTGACTTCCTTGGTTGCCCAGCGCGACATCGCCTGAGAATACCATGGAAGGAAGGCCCAGTCGTCGCGGAACACCTTCTGGGCTTCCTGTGCCAGCTTCACGCGATCCGGGTCGTCGGCAGCCTTGGTCGCCGCTTCGGCAAGCAGGCTATCCACCTTGGCGTTCTTGTATCCGCCGAGCTTGTTCTGGGCATTCGAAGACGAGGACGCGATGGAGCCTGCAAGATAGGAGACGGCATCGGGAACACGTGTGCCGACGTCATCACGGAAGATCTGCACCGCGTTCTGGTCCGGACCGGCATAGGAGTCCTGCTGCGGCTTCATATCGACTGCGGTGATGCCGAGGTTCTGGCGCCACTGCTCGGCGATGAACTGGGCGGCCGCCTGGATCGCCGGGCCGGAAATGCCGACGAACAACAGCTTGGGAAGACGCTCCGGACCACCATAGCTCGATTCAGCCAGCAGCTTCTTGGCCGCTGCCGGATCATACGGATAGGGTTCGAAGCCGGAATTGTCCGCTCCCGGAACCGAGTTCAGGATCTGGTCGGCCTTCTTGTGCGGACCATCCGGATAGGACGCCTTGAACAGACCATCGCGATCGACCGCCATGATCAGCGCCTGGCGAACCTTGGGGTCATCCATTGGCGCGCGCGACGTGTTGAACCAGAAATGCTGGCTGGTCGGGATCAGCGGGCCTGCGGAAAATTCCGGGCCGAGATCCTGGATGATCGTCGATGTGACGAGCTCGGTATGAGCATTATATTCGCCTGATTTGATCAGCGACGTCGCGGTGACATTGTCTTCGATCGAGCTGATCTCGATGCGGGCGAGCTTCGGCTTCGGGCCGAAGAACTTCTCGTTCGGCTCGAAGGTGAGTGTGCCGGCATCGATATCGATTGCCGTCAGTTTGAATGGGCCGGAATAGACGGCCTTGCTGTCTGGCTTGTACCAATCAGCTACTTCCTCGCCATCGCTACCGCGCGACTGCTCAGCCTTGGTGATCGGAACGATATGGTTGGCGAGACGCATGAAGAAGATCGGATCGGCTTCCGTCAGCGTGCAGACAACGGTCGATTCGTCAGGCGTTGCAACGCCTGTCAGCTCATTGGCGGAGCCGTCAGACATTTCCTTATAACCGGCGACCTTGCTCAGAACCTGATCGACGCGCTGGTTCTTCGTATTGGGCATGGCGGAAACCTGCCACGAGCCCTTGACATCGGCCGAGGTAATCTTGCTGCCGTCGGAGAAGACGGCCTTCGGGTCGATCTTGAAAGTCCAGACCTTTTTGTCCGGCGAGTCCCAGCTCGTGAAGACGTAAGGCTGGATCTTGCCTTCCGTGTCGAAATACATCGGCGAAGCCCACCAGAAGGAGTTCCAGCGGAAGGTTCTGCCGCCGCCGCGCAGCGGCGACCAATCCTGGTCGAAGGCCGGATTGATGGCCTTCAAGACCTGGCCGTCCTGCGCCATGACGATGCGGGCGCTCGCGCCAAAGAGCGAGAAGCCGACGCCGGCCGCAAGCCCGAGCTTCAGCGCGTTACGACGGGAAATCTGCGAAAAGTTTTGGTCGTTACCAATTGTCATTTGCTCCTCCGTGGCAAATAGCGCGCCTTTCGAAAGACCTCCCCGAAGCTGCGCGATATGGCCCTGACATTTGCGCGATAATGTAAATCTGTCAATGGAAAATAACGAATGAAAGATTAAATACGATAACGCCAATTATTTGTCTAGAAAAATCAATACCATAAAGATTGGCGTTCGAAGTTTTCAGATTTGTAAGATTGACAACTCCGTCACATTGGGATGAATACGACAGCGTAAGAACGTGCCTGGAGGGCCCGATCTGACGAGGAGGACAACTTTGAGCAATCACAAGATTACAGGCGTTTATAGCGCCGCTACCACCCCTCTCAACGCCGATGGCAGCCCGGATCTCGGCCTGTTCACCGAACATTGCCAGCGACTGATCGAAGAAGGTTGTCACGGCGTGGCACTGCTCGGAACGACGGGCGAAGCCAACTCCTTCTCTTCCGCTGAGCGCCGTGTGATCCTTGAAGCCGCACTGAAGGCTGGCATTCCCTCGGACAAGCTCCTGCCGGGCACTGGCGTTGTCGCCATTCCCGAGACAGTCGAGTTGACGAAACATGCGCTCTCGCTCGGCGTTACCAAGGCGGTCATGCTGCCCCCCTTCTATTACAAGGGCGTCTCCGACGAAGGGCTGTTCACGGCCTATGCGCAGATTCTGGAGAAGATCGGCGATACCAGGCTGCAGGTGATCCTCTATCATATCCCGCAGGTCTCAGGCGTTCCGCTCTCCATTCCGCTGATTAGCCGCCTTGTCGAAGCCTTCCCGGAGACGGTCGTCGGCATTAAGGAATCTGCCGGTGATTTCAATAACATGCAGGAAATCATCGCAACCTGCCCTGGCTTCTCGGTACTCTGTGGCGCCGACCCGCTGCTGTTACCACTCCTGAAGGCTGGCGGCGCCGGCTGCATCACCGCCACGTCGAACCTCGTCGCAAACTCGCTGCGCACGGTTTACGACCACGTTCACGACGAAACGAAGGGTGCAGCGGTCGAGGCCGCACAGGCGCGCATCAATGCCTTCCGCACGCTGTCAAACTCCTATGTCCAGATCCCCACGATCAAGGCCATGGTCGGCCTGAAGACCGGCAATGCAGATTGGAGACGCACGCGCCCGCCGCTGGTGCCGCTCAATGATGCCGAATACGCGGCACTCGCCGAAGGCTATGCCAAGCTGCCGTAAAGGAGGAATGCCATGCAACCGACAGGTTTGAAGCCCGAGGACGTGCCGGCTTTGATGGACGGTGTCCTCAGGACAAATACCGCCCAGACTGGCCGTTTTGATGCCTATCTGCCCTCTCCCTGCATTCAGAACCATGCCGCCAATCTCGCCTTTCTGGCCGATGGCACGCTGACCTGCGTCTGGTTCGGCGGCACGATGGAGGGCATGGGTGACATCTCGATTTACATGTCGCGGCTCGCTCCCGGCGCGGATCGCTGGTCCGAACCTGAGAAAATGTCTGATGATCCGGCGAGATCCGAGCAGAATCCCTTGATTTTCAACGCACCGGATGGTCGTGTCTGGCTGCTCTATACTTCGCAAACGTCTGGCGACCAGGACGGCGCAGTTGTCAAATGCCGGATCTCCTCAGACGGCGGCAAGAGTTTTGCCGCACCGACCATCCTCTGCGACCTGCCCGGCACCTTCGTGCGCCAGCAAATTATCGTGAATGGCAATGGCGACTGGCTGCTCCCCGTCTTCCGCTGCATCAGCTTACCCGGCCAGAGATGGAGCGGCGACGCCGACACAGCAGGCGTTCTGATCTCCCGCGATCGCGGAAAAAGCTGGCGGATGAAGGAGATAGAAAACAGTCTGGGTGCCGTGCACATGAATATCGTGCCGGTCGGTGCCGACAGGATGATCGCTTTCTTCCGCGACCGGTATTCGGAAAACATTCGCGCTTCGCTGTCATCAGACCAAGGCGAGACCTGGAGTGCGCCGGAGCCGACCAATCTGCCCAACAACAATTCCTCGATCCAGGCCACAAGGCTGACGGACCGGAGAATCGCGATGGTTTACAACCACAGCAACGCCGCCTCCTCCGACGCCAGACGTCAGTCCCTCTATGACGAGATTGAAAGCGACAAGGCGCCTGTCGCAGAAATGTCGAATATCCCGGCCAGAAAGGCCATCTGGGGAGTTCCGCGCGCGCCGCTCAGCCTTGCGGTTTCTGCCGATGCAGGCGGTCATTTCGAACGTAAACTCGATCTCGATACCGGCGACGGCTACTGCCTGAGCAACAATTCGAAGGATAGGCTCAATCGCGAGTTCTCCTACCCCTCCATCACGCAGGGGCCGGATGGCGCACTTCACGTGGGGCCGAATGTTTGAAGCAATTCGGCCCGCCAATACTCGCAGTCATTTTACAAATGAACCAGACGCGATTGACAAGCTGAGCCAGTGAGACGAAGCGCCGTCTCGGAATACATATATTTATATATATCAACATGTTGCGCTGAATTCGAGGCTCAAGAAACCCCTTTGCGATCACCGAAACCAATCAACATGCGATAAAAATCCGCATTCATTCTTGCCAAAAACCATCGGACAGGATAACAACTTTACATGATAGACGGTCAAGTCCGTCGCGCATCGGGAGGACCGTTTATGGTCAGTTTGGATTCACCTGTTACCGTTGTTCGGCCACACCTGATCGAGTTCGGCGTCGGAACCTCGGGGAAATTGGGCGCCTGGGCGGCCAGCAAGGGTTATCTCCGAACGCTGATTATCTCGGACGCCTTCAATGCCGCACGCATCGATATGTTGCAGTTGAACGGCGAAGTTTCGGTCTTCTCGGATGTTACGCCCGAGCCGGATATTGCCAATCTCGACAAGGTGCTTGCTGCGGCCGAAGCGACACAGGCTGAGCTCATCGTCGGCTTCGGCGGGGGCAGCGCCATGGACCTGGCCAAGCTCGCTGCCGTACTTGCCGGCTCTCGGCAGACGCTTCGCGAGGTTGTCGGCCCCAACAAGGTGCAGGGTCCGCGAAAGGTAGCGCTCGCGCAGGTTCCGACGACATCGGGCACGGGCAGCGAGGCCGGCATCCGCGCTCTGGTAACAGATCCCGAGACCAAGGCCAAACTCGCGGTCGAGAGCCTTCACATGCTCGCCGACATTGCCGTCATCGATCCGTCGCTGACCTTCTCCGTTCCGGCCCGCACCACGGCGGCAACCGGTGTCGATGCCATGGCCCATTGCGTCGAGGCCTTCACCAATCGCAAGGCGCATCCGATGATCGACATGTATGCGATCGAAGGAACGCGGCTTGTCGGCAAATATCTTGCGCGCGCCGTCCGCGACGGCTCGGATGCCGAAGCTCGTGCCGGCCTTTCGCTGGCCTCGCTCTATGGCGGCTTCTGCCTCGGCCCGGTCAACACGGCGGGCGGCCATGCGCTTGCCTATCCGCTCGGCACCCGCTGGCACGTCGCTCACGGCGCCGCCAATGCGCTGATCTTCCCGCATGTGCTTGCCTTCAACACACCGGCCGTACCGGAGAAGACAAAGGCGGTAATGGAAGCCCTCGGCTATGACACGTCCGATACCGTCCAATCGGTCTTCGATGCAGCCTATGCCTTTTGTGCCAACCTCGGCATCGAAATGACCTTGTCGGGCCTCGGCGTGCCGAAGAACGATCTCGACGCCATGGCTGACGACGCGTTCGCCATCCGCAGGCTGCTCGACAACAATCCGCGCGACTTGACGCGTACTGACATACGCTCGATCTATGAAGCGGCCTATTGAGGCGGGGCTTTCAAGAGGAATTTGATTGATGGACAGAAATGCAAAAGTCGCGGTGACCCTTGGTGACCCCGCCGGCGTTGGCCCCGAAGTGATTGTCAAGGCACTGATCGCCCTGCCGGCAGCCGAACGGCGCGATTTCGTCATCGTCGGCAACACAGAAGCGCTGGAGCGAGCTGTGCACGCGGCCGATGTCAGCCTGAGCTTCGGCCCCTCAGCCTCCGACGATGGAAATACCATCGCCGTCGATGAAGTGCCGCTCGATGCCCCCCTCCCCGAGATTGGCAAGGTCAGCCCTGTCGCGGGCGATGCGTCGGTTCGCTACATCGCCCGTGCCGTCGATCTGGCAATGTCGAAAGAAGCCGACGTCATCGTTACCGCGCCGATCAACAAGGAAGCGATGAACCTCGCCGGCCATCATTTCGATGGCCATACCGGACTGCTGGCACACCTGACCGGTTCCAAGAGCTCCTTCATGCTGCTCGCCTCCGAGCGGCTGAATACCATTCACGTCTCCACCCATGTCTCGCTGAAGGGTGCGATCGAGCGGGCGAAGACCGAACGCGTGCTGGCAACGATCGAAGCCGGCCACAATCACTTCATGCGCCTCGGCAAGAAGGCTCGCATCGCCGTTGCCGGTCTCAACCCGCATTGCGGCGAAAACGGCCTCTTCGGAACCGAAGACACGGAATTCCTGGCACCTGCCGTCGAACTCGCACAGGCCAAGGGTATCGACGTGGTCGGCCCCATCTCCGCCGACACGGTCTTTGCCCGCGCTTATAACGGTGCCTTCGATCTGGTGATCGCGCAATATCACGACCAGGGTCACATCCCGATCAAGCTGGTCGCTTTTGATACCGCCGTGAACGTCTCCCTCGGCCTGCCGATCGACCGCGTCTCCGTCGACCACGGCACCGCCTTCGACATCGCCGGAACCGGCCGCGCCAACCACGTCAACATGTTGTCGGCCATCGCTTATGCACGGCTGATGGCGAGGTCTCCACGCCGGGCGGCAGTGCCCGCCTCCTGAGCAATGGAGGCCTAATTCAGTGCCTGGCCGCAAGAGCCGCCGGCAGCCGTGCTTTTCCGCCGGCATACGCGATAGAGGCCGTCCGGCCCATCCTCGGCGCGATTGGATACCAACGTCTATCGCGACCACCGTGCTATAATATGGTCTGTATTCGCCAGCAGCTTGCGGACGGCGTTGCGCGCCATGTTCGGTCGTTGCAATCGGACGCTTTTCTCAATGTTTTCATGAAGCTTGATAACGTATTGCAAGTCGTCTTCCTCTCGCGTGACATGGGCGAAAAGGTGGTTCAGCGCCGATTCGATCAATACGCCGAGCGGCACCAGCAGATCATTTCCCGAGGCATGCAAGATCGCGATGTGAAATCGCGCATCGGCTTCTGTTCGCTGCTGGAGTGACGTCGCCTGATCCATGTCTCGCAGGGCTTGACTGATCGCCTCCATTTGCGCCTCGCTTCGGCGCGCAGCAGCAAGCGCTGTCGCTTCCGGCTCGATCATGTGCCTGAGTTCTTGCACCGCCCGTAAAAACGATTCACGATCGGGAGAGGCCACATACCAGCCCAAAACATCCCGATCCAGCAGGTTCCACCGCTCCTTGGGTTCGACCCAACTGCCGATTTTCGGGCGCGAGGAAAGCAGGCCCTTTGCCATCAGCATCTTGATCGCCTCGCGCACCGCCGACCGGCTGACGTCAAAGACTTGTGACCATTTTGCCTCGTTTGGCAGGATCGTGCCGGGCGGATAATCACCACGCACAATCCTGAGGCCGATCTCGCCTGCCAAAGACAGATGAACACTCGCTCCGGTCATGCGGGCGGCATTTGGGCGCCTTGTGGTAGCTGAGCTGTCAGCCGTCGCCACCTCGACCGGGGTCGTCGGCTTTCCCGATTTCTTGTCAGGCATTTATTTCTACTGCCTCAGCATTCTTTCGACTGTCCGCACGGACCATCAAAACAATTGTAATAACGAGGAAGTCGCCTGCGATTGGATCCGGCGCAGCGCGCGGAATTCAGGGCGCGTCAAGCCCTGCAGATCTTTCGATCCGTCACATGAAGGCAGCCGGCGCACCCTGACCTGGTGCGCCGAGCCATGAGCCTACTTTTGAATGCAGGTATCAACCGTGTCCTTCGTGCACTCATCGAGGCCGGTGAAGACCGGATCGTCGACTGCCTTGCCCGCAATCAGATCCATCATCACCGTCGGTGCCTTGTAGCCCATCTCGAACGGCCGTTGACCGACGAGTGCAGTCACCAGGCCTTCCTTCGCAATGGCAATCTCGTCGCCGATCGTGTCGGCCGCACCGATGACGAATTCATTGCTGCCAATCTTCTCAGCCATCGGCTTGAACAGGTCGCGATAGGGTTGCGGTGCGCCGAACAAGGGCCAGCCACCCATGATGCCGAATGCATCGAGGTCGGGATTGGCCGCGAGGATATCGGTCATTGCCTGCACGCCCTTGGCACCGTCGTCATTGGTAAAGACCGGGCAGCCGGCGACTTCCGTCCAGCCACCCTCGCCTTTCAATTCCGTAAGGCCCTTCTGGCCGGTGAGCGTGTCACGCATACCCTGCGCGCGACGCAAAATATTGTCTGCTCCCGGATTGCCTTCGATCGTGCAGATCTCGCCACCCTTCGGCTTGGCCTTCTTGATGTACTCACCGATACGTGCGCCCATCAGATAGTTGTCGGTGCCGAGATAGGTCTTGCGCAAGGCTGCGTCCTCGGCTGCAAGATCGGCATCAAGCGTCATCACCGGAACGCTCGGATTGGCGGTCTTCAGCGTCTGGGCGATGAGCTTTGCGTTTGACGGCGAAATCGCGATTGCGGCAGTGTCTGCCTTACCCAACATATCCTGTACGATTTGCGCTTCGCCGGCTTCATCGGATGTTGATGCCGGACCGGTGTAGAAGCACTCATATTCCGCGGAAGGGTTCTCCTTGTTCCACTTCTGGCAACCCTGATTGATTGCTTCGAAGAACGGATTGTCGAGACCCTTCACGACGATGACGAGCTGCTTCTTCGCCAAGGCCTGCCCTGCGGTCAATGCTAAAACTGCGGCTGTAAGTAGTAATGCCTTCCTCATGGTTTCCTCCCTTGAAACAGACGGGCACGACATGCCCGCCACGCGAAATCAACCCGGATACCACACGATACGAGGCTCCTCCTTCGAACGCTCGTATTGCCACGCCGAGTTGATAAGCATTTCGAGATCGTAGTCTGGCCGCCAATTCAGCAGGTATTTCGCCTTGCTGTTGTCCATCCAGTTGGAATGGAAGCGGCTTGGTATCTCGACCGAGTCGAGATTTCGCATGCGGGACAGGTAGGCGGCGACTTCAGCATAGTCGACGGGCCGGTCCATGCAGATATTGAAGAGTTGCCTCTCCGCCCTGGGGTTGTCGATCGCTGCCAAAATTGCCGATACGAGGTCGTCGACATGCACGAAGTTGCGTTTCAGCGGACGACCGTCAGCATCGAGCAGCAGCGGCACCGTGCCCATGGCCGCATAGCGTCGCGCCGCTTCTTCCGGAACGAGCGTCTTCCAGTCCGGGCCGCCAAAGACGTCATCCCCAAAGGACAACGAATACTTGAAATCGTCCTTCTCCATGATCCACGGCGCCCGGAGGCAACACCCGTTAAGGCCATACTGAATGCCGAACTGCTCCAGCATGACCTCCTCCAGAACCTTGGAGAGCGCATAGCTTCCGGGGTAGGCGCAATGGGGGGCGCTCTCGGTGATCGGACCGGAATGGCGATAGTGGAAATGCCCAATGCCCGCGTCGCCGCCGATCAGGATGAACTGACGTGCCGTGACGCTTCCGCGGAACTCTTCGAGAAGCCAGAAGAGACCCTTAACCGTAACGTCCATGACGTCTTCAGGGGTTTCCTTACACGTGGCGAGATGCACGACATGGGTAACATCGTTCAGCGCTGCTGCCACGATATCGCGATCGGCGATCGAGCCGCGGATGACTTCGACGCGATCGGTCGCCTCGCACAAACGGTTGTGACAAAGCGCGCGAACACGGGCTTTGGAAAATCTCGGATCGTCAAGCAGCCCAGCAATGAAGCGCTGCCCGACCTTGCCCGTCGCACCGGTAACAAGGATCAGCATGCTCTCTCTCCCAGTGATAGCTAATATTCGCGCACCACTTCCGTCAATTGATATTTGTCTGACAAAACAGATTTTTGTTACAATAGGCTCAGCATCTCGGACAATGAGTTGACGCTGTCGCAGGGTTTTGCGTAAATGCTCATATTCGCTTTTCCTGGGAGGATATTGGAGAAGCGAATTCGCCCGAGCCTCGCATCAAAAACAGGCTGGGCTTGGAGCGAACGGATAGCGACAGTTTTGGGAGGCCAGAAGGCTGGTGGCGGTTCTCGAGCTCACCAATATTTCCAAACATTTCGGTGCCATCCAGGCCGTCAACGACGTTTCGTTTTCGCTCGAAGCGGGACAAGTCGTCGGCCTCATGGGCGACAACGGCGCGGGCAAGTCCACGCTGGTCAAGATGATCGCCGGCAACTTTCGACCGAGCCACGGAACCATGAGTCTCGATGGAACCGAGATCGTGCTGCATAAGCCGAAGGAGGCGCGGCTGCATGGCATCGAAATCGTTCATCAGGATCTGGCGCTCTGCAACAACCTTACGGCGGCGGCAAACGTGTTCCTCGGACGAGAATTGCGACGCGGCATATGGCCCATTCGCATTCTCGACTACAAAGCCATGTACAAGCGCGCCGGCGAGATCTTCCGCGAGCTCAAATCGGAGACGCGGCCACGCGATCTCGTCAAGCAGATGTCAGGTGGCCAGCGGCAAGCCGTCGCGATTGGCCGGACGATGCTGTCGGAAGCGAAAATCGTGCTGATGGACGAGCCGACGGCCGCCATTTCCGTGCGCCAGGTCGCCGAGGTTCTCAATCTGATCCGCGAATTGCGTGACCGGGGCATTGTCGTCGTCCTGATCAGCCACCGCATGCCCGACGTCTTTTCGGTCGCAGACCGTGTGATCGTGATGCGGCGCGGTAGAAAAGTAGCCGACAAGCCAATTGCGGCAAGTTCGCCTGAGGAAGTGACGGGGCTTATCACCGGCGCCATCGAACAGGTGTGATCGATGCTATCCGCCGCAGCGAGAAAGAAGAAGGTCGACGATGGCGATTACACTTGACCAGACGATCGGGCAGAAGCAACGGAGCTGGCTTGCGTCGATCTTGGGCGGCCAGACATTCTGGGTTCTGATTGCCGTCATTCTCGCCTGCATCTTCCTGTCGATGGCGACAGATTCATTTGCAACGTCGAAGAACATCTACAACATCACCCGCAACGTCACGTTCGTCGCAATTATCGCGCTGGGCATGACGCTGGTCATTATCACTGGCGGCATCGATTTGTCCGTTGGCTCCGTACTCTGCCTGTGCAGCATGGTGCTGGCGGTCGTCATGCATGCGGGATACAGCATTGAGATCGGCATCGCCGCGTCGATCGGGACTGCTCTTGTGGTTGGAGCGTTCAACGGCCTATTGATTGCCTATCTCGGCTTCCCACCCTTCGTCGTCACGCTTGGAATGCTGTCGATTGCGCGCAGCCTGGCGATGGTCGCATCCAACAACACCGTCGTTTTCCAATTCGGGCCCGATCACGACAAGCTGCTGGCGCTGGGTGGCGGCGCCTGGCTTTTCGGCATCGCCAATCCGGTGCTCTACATGATCGTGCTGGCGCTCCTTACCGGCTTTGTGCTGCGCTGGACCAAGTTCGGCCGCTACGTTTTTGCCATCGGCGGCAATGAGCACGCCGCGACACTGACAGGCGTTCCCGTACAGATGATCAAGGTCGTCGTATATATGATCTCCGCCCTCTCGGCGGGGGTCGCCGGCATCATTCAAACCGGCTGGCTCGGAGCAGTCACCACAAATATCGGTGCGGGCATGGAACTCCAGGTCATTGCCGCCGCGGTCATCGGCGGCGCCAATCTGGCTGGCGGCGTCGGCACTGCCTTCGGGGCGTTGATCGGCGCCGCGCTCATCGAGGTTATCCGCAACAGCCTGGGCCTGCTCGGAATCAACGCCTTCTGGCAAGGCAGCTTTATCGGCGGGGCAATTGTGCTCGCCGTTCTTTTCGACCGAATTCGCAACCTGCGACGCGATGAATAGGCGAACGCGGTTCCTCAAGCTGTTGCAAAGCGGGTCCCGTTAAATGTTTCCAGGCTCGCACTTGCGTCACGACTAGCCATATTCGGTAATTTGCAAGCCGCACCGACAATCAGCGTTCGGGCAAGGCAAGCCCCGCTGCAGACACACAAAAGCCCTCCGAGATGGAGGGCTTTTGTTTTGATCCTTTAGGAGGGACTGTTTGTTTTGGTTGCGGTGTTTGCGGCATCCGCTTCACTTGGCCTTGAGGTTATGGTCCGCAGGACGGCGAGTCACCCTCGCCAGCGGCGCAGTTGTTTTCCGCGCCGGCGATAGTCACCCTGCGATGTGTTTCGCAAGCGAGAGAGGGGAAGGTCGGCCGAGTGCTCGGGCTTTGCAGTTTTCTGTTTCGCTGCGTCGGCTTATGGCCGCTTTTGGGAGCTTATGCGGCTTTCGAGGCGTTGAACCTCGCCGTGTTATCAAACAAAAAAAAGCCCGCTTGGATGCGGGCTATATGTTTGGTTGCGGGGGCAGGATTTGAACCTGCGGCCTTCAGGTTATGAGCCTGACGAGCTACCGGGC